>JBFWVT010000015.1:0-78483 GCA_050246595.1 Alphaproteobacteria bacterium | reverse complement strand
CCGCGCACCACCGAGGACACGTGGCGCCAGATCGGCTCATTGCTCGATCATTTCTCCGCACAGGAATGCGCAAACTACCTCGCCAATGCCGGCTACGCTTCAACCTGAAACGATCACGCTCTAATGCAGCAGCGCATCGGAAATTTCGATTGTCGTCCTCATTTGTCTATTCGTATGGTCCGCATCGTATGGCGACCCATATGCGCGGACCCTGCGGGCGGCACAAGCGCAGAAAAAGCGCGAGCCGAAACCCGCGCCTTCCGTTCGTAGACCGGCGGAGCGTTACTGCGCCGCCATCGCTCCCGGCCCGGCCTCGCCGATCACCAGCCCGAGCGGGCTGGCGCCGACATGGACGGTCGAGCCGTCCGGGATGCCGCCTTCGAGAATTTTCTGCGCCAGCGGGTTCTGCAATTCGCGCTGGATCACCCGCTTCAACGGCCGCGCGCCGTAGACCGGGTCGTAACCCCTGTCGGCCAGCCACGATTTCGCCGCCTCGTCAAGATCGAGTTCGATCTTGCGGTCGGCCAGCAGCTTCTTCAGCCGCGTCAGCTGGATTTCGACGATGCCCGTCATGTCGTCGCGCGACAGGCGGCGGAACAGCAGGATCTCGTCGAGCCGGTTCAGGAACTCGGGACGGAACGCGGCGCGCACCGCTTCCATCACCGCCGGCCTCGCCTGCTCGATATCGGCGCCGTCCGGCAAATTGGCGAGCGCCTCGCTGCCGAGGTTCGAGGTCAGCACGATCAGCGTGTTGCGGAAATCGACCGTGCGCCCCTGCCCGTCGGTCAGGCGCCCGTCGTCGAGCACCTGCAACAGCACGTTGAACACGTCGGGGTGCGCCTTTTCGATCTCGTCGAACAGGATCACCTGATACGGCCGGCGCCGCACCGCCTCGGTCAAAGCGCCGCCCTCGTCATATCCGACATAGCCCGGCGGGGCGCCGATCAGCCGCGCGACCGAGTGCTTCTCCATGTATTCCGACATATCGATGCGCACCATCGCGCTCTCGTCGTCGAACAGGAACTCAGCGAGCGCCTTGGTCAATTCGGTCTTGCCGACGCCGGTCGGACCGAGGAACAGGAACGAGCCGATCGGCCGGTTCGGGTCCTGCAACCCGGCGCGGGCGCGGCGGATCGCGTTCGACACGGCGACCACGGCCTCGTGCTGTCCGATGACGCGGCGGCCGAGGTTCTGCTCCATCTGCAACAGCTTGTCACGCTCGCCTTCGAGCATTTTATCCACGGGAATGCCGGTCCAGCGCGACACGACCCCGGCGATGTGCTCGGCCGTTACCGCCTCATCGAGCATGCGCGCCTTCTCGGCGCCCTCGGCCTCCTTGAGCTGCCGTTCGAGCTGCGGGATCACGCCGTAGGTCAATTCGCCGGCGCGGCCCCAATCGCCGCGGCGCTGCGCCTGGTCGAGTTCGGCGCGAGCCTCGTCGAGATGCTTTTTAAGGTCTTGCGCGCTCGCCAGCTTCTGCTTCTCGGCCTGCCACTCGGCGGTCAGCTCGGCCGAGCGCTGTTCAAGGTCTTCCAGTTCCTTGACCAGCTTCTGCAACCGGTCCTGCGACGCCGGATCGTGCTCCTTTTTCAGCGCCTCGCGCTCGATCTTCAACTGCACGATGCGGCGGTCGAGTTCGTCGATCTCCTCCGGTTTCGAATCGACTTCCATGCGCAGCCGCGAGGCGGCCTCGTCCATCAGGTCGATCGCCTTGTCCGGCAGAAAACGGTCGGTGATGTAGCGGTGCGACAAGGTCGCGGCGGCGACGATCGCGCCGTCGGTGATGCGCACGCCGTGATGCACCTCGTATTTTTCCTTGATGCCGCGCAGGATCGAGATCGTGTCCTCGACACTGGGTTCGCTGACAAAGACCGGCTGAAAGCGCCGCGCCAATGCCGCGTCCTTTTCGATGTGCTTGCGGTACTCGTCGAGGGTCGTCGCGCCGACACAGTGCAGCTCGCCGCGCGCCAGGGCCGGTTTCAGCATGTTCGAGGCGTCCATCGCGCCCTCGGCCTTGCCGGCGCCGACCAGCGTGTGCAATTCGTCGATAAAGACGATGATCTCGCCGGCGGCGGCGGTGATTTCCTGCAAGACGGCCTTGAGACGCTCCTCGAATTCGCCGCGATATTTCGCGCCGGCCACCATCGCGCCGAGATCGAGCGCCATCAGACGCTTGTCCTTCAGGCTCTCCGGCACATCGCCGTTGACGATGCGCAGCGCCAACCCTTCGACGATCGCGGTTTTCCCCACGCCGGGTTCGCCGATCAGCACGGGATTGTTCTTGGTGCGCCGCGACAGCACCTGGATCGTGCGGCGGATTTCCTCGTCGCGCCCGATGACCGGGTCGAGCTTGCCGTCGCGCGCCGCCTCGGTCAGGTCGCGGGCGTATTTCTTCAGTGCGTCATAGCCTTCCTCGGCCGAGGCGCTCTCGGCCTTGCGGCCCTTGCGCAACTGCTCGATCGCGGCGTTGAGGCTCTGCGGCGTCACCCCGCCCGCCGCCAGCGCCTTGCCCGACGGCGTGTCCTTCGCCATCGCCAGCGCCAAGAGCAGCCGCTCGACGGTCACATAGCTGTCGCCGGCCTTTTCGGCGATCTTCTCGGCCTGATCGAAAACCCGCGCCAGTTCGGGCGACAGATAGACCTGCCCGGCGCCGCTGCCCTCGACCCGCGGCATTTTGTTCAGCTCGGCCTCGACCTGCGCCAGCACGATCTTCGGATCGCCGCCGGCCGCCTTTATCAGATTGGCGCACAGCCCTTCCTTGTCCTCCAGCAGCACCTTGGCCAGGTGCTCCGGGGTCAGGCGCTGATGGCCGCTGCGCAGCGCCATCCCTTGCGCCGATTGGACAAAGCCTTTCGAGCGCTCGGTGTACTTCTCCATATCCATGACAATCCCTCCCGTGAACCGGCCACGGCGCCCCCGCAGGCGACCTCCGCGACCCTTCGCTATCCAATATGGTGTTGCCGATCGGCCACAGCAATGAGGCGGCGGACCGGCGTTATTATGCTAACTCAGGTTTTGCCGCGTAGGTTCAGCCCCGGCTGATCGTGCTGATCTTGCCGCTGCGTTCGAGCAGGGCGTCGTCGATCGCGTCGAGCCCCGGTTTGCCGGATTGCCGCGCCGCTTCCTCGATGTCCCCGTCGGTGACGCCCCAGCGCTTCATTGCGCGCCGGTCGATAGTGCGGTCCCGCATCAAGGCGACCGGCTGGCCCTTGAGAAGACGGCTAAGAAGATGCCAACGCGCGGCAATTTCTTCGAGAAGGCAGAAGACACCGAGCAGCACCGCGGTCGCGATCAGGGTCGGGAGGAACGGGGCGTTTCCGGTCAGGGCGCGGCTCAAATTCGAACCGACGACAATCGCAACGACGATGTCGAGCGGGTTCTGCTTGCCAAAGGCGCGGCGGCCGAAAAGCCGGATCAGCACCAGGCCGAAGACCAGGATCAGCACCGCCCTGATGCTCATCTGCCACCAGAGAAGGTCCTCCCCTTCCCCGATCAGCGCGCCGATCCACTCCATCCCGCCGCCTCCGCTATGCCGGCATCGCCCGCCCGGCGGTGGCAAAACACCTTGACGGGGGGAACATCGCGCCCGATGCGTTCCCCGATCGGCGCCGCAGAATTGTCGTCGGTGGCTAACACCCGCGGCCCGAAACTCTGACCGATGCCCCCACCCTGCCCTCCCCCGCAAGCGGGGGAGGGTTATATCGCTGAGTCTCAATCCATCGGAGCGAGGCTTCCCTCTCCCGCATTGCGGGAGAGGGTTTTACGCCCGCTCGCGCTCCGGCAGCTTCACCAGTTCGATGCGGTTCTTGCCGGCGGTCAGCGCCAGCCTCCCGTGCTTCAAAGCGAGCGCATCGTTGCCGAACACCTCGCGGCGCCATCCCGACAGCGCCGGCACCGGGGCGTTGTCGTCGGCGGCGATCGCTTCGAGATCGTCGGAAGTGGCGATCAGCTTCTGCGCAACCTGCGAATCCTCGACGCGCTGCTTCAGCAGCACGCGCAGCAATTCGATGAGCGGCCCGATGCCCGGCGGCGGCTCGGTCTTGCCGGCAATCGCGGGCGGCGGGTTCGGATCGGCCAGCCCCCGCGCCACCGCGTCGAGGATGTCCTGGCCGAGTTTTCCTTCGGCGACACCGCGCGACAGACTGCGGGTGCGCGCCAGCTGCTCGATCGTCTTTGGCGCATGCGCGGCAATTTCAAGGATGGCCTCGTCCTTCATGATCCGGCCGCGCGGCAGGTCGCGCTGCTGCGCCGCCGCCTCGCGCCACGCTGCAACCGCCTTCAGCACGCCGAGAAAACGCCGCTCGGCGGGGCCGCGCAACCGGAAGCGCCGCCATGCCTCTTCCGGATCGGTGCGGTAGATCGCCGGATCGACCAGGTTCTCCATCTCCTCCGCGAACCAGCCGGCGCGGCCGTTCTTGCCGAGGATCTGCTGCATCCGGTCATAGACCGTTCGCAGGTGGATCACATCGGCCAGCGCGTATCTGACCTGCCGCTCGGTCAGGGGCCGCTGCGCCCAATCGGTAAAGCGCGAGGCCTTGTCGAGACCGGTGCCGGCCAGCCGCCGCACCAGCGTCTCGTAGCTGACCGCGTCGCCAAAGCCGCACACCATCGCGGCGATCTGCGTATCAAAGACCGGGTGCGGCACCTTGCCGGAGAGCTGATGGAAAATTTCGAGGTCCTGGCGCGCGGCGTGAAACACCTTGAGAATGGCGGGATCGGCCATCAGTTCGAGGAGCGGCGCCAGATCGAGACCCGGAGCGAGCGAATCGACCGCAACAGCCTCCTCCGGTCCCGCGACCTGCGCGAGGCACAGGATCGGCCAGTAGGTGCGCTCGCGCATGAACTCGGTATCGACAGCGATGAATTGCGCGCTCTTCTGCCGCGCGCAGAATTCGGCCAGCGCGTCGGTGTCGGTAATCAGGGTCATTCCCGGCGCTATACACAAAAGCGCCGCATCGAAACAGAGCGTTCGATGCAGGGGGGGAAACCCCTGAGCGGCCGATCGTGCCGCGGCCGGGTCGGTCTACCGCGACGCCTCGCGGCGGGAGGGTGCTTTCCGGCCGGATACGGGATTCGGCATCGCCAGGTTCACAGCAGCGCCCGCGCCGCCTCGGCGACTTTTTCCGCCGTGATCCCGAAATGCTCGTAGGCGGCAGCGCCGGGGGCCGAGGTGCCAAAACCGTGCATCCCGACAAACGCGCCGCGCTCGCCGAGCCAGCGGTCCCAGCCCAGACGCACCGCCGCCTCGACCGCGACGCGCGGCGCCGTGCCGAGCACCGCGCTGCGGTAATTTTCGGGCTCGGCCTCGAACAATTCCCAGCACGGCATCGACACGACGGCGGCGCCGATCCCGTCGGCGGCGAGCAGCCGGCTCGCCTCGACCGCGATCGACACCTCCGAGCCGGTGGCGAGCAGCGTTACCTGCCGCTCGCGCGACGTCTCCGCCAGGACATAAGCGCCGCGAGCGCAGAGATTGTCGTCGGCGGCGGCTTGTGGTCCGCCGGACGCGGTACGCAGCAACGGCACACTCTGCCTTGTCAGCGCCAGGATCGACGGGCGGTGCCGGTTCTTCAGCGCCAGCGCCCAGCACTCGGCGGTCTCGACGGGGTCGGCGGGGCGAAACACCAGCAGATGCGGGATCGCACGCAAGGCCGCTAGGTGCTCAACCGGCTGATGCGTCGGACCGTCCTCACCGAGACCGATCGAATCATGCGTCATCACATAAACGACACCGACCTCCATCAGCGCCGACAGGCGGATCGACGGCCGCGCGTAATCGGTAAAGGTCAGAAAGGTGCCGCCATACGGGATCAGACCGCGATGCACGGCGATGCCGTTCATCGCCGCCGCCATCCCGTGCTCGCGCACCCCGTAACGGATATAGCGGCCGGCAAAATCGCCAGGTTTGATGTCGCCCTGATCCTTGGCCCTGGTGTTGTTCGACGGCGTCAGATCGGCCGAGCCGCCGATCAGCTCGGGCACCGCCGGCACCAGCGCATTGAGCACCTCGCCGGAAGCCTGACGCGTCGCGATCTTCGCATTTTTGGCGCGGAAATCGTCGCACACCCTGGCGATCACCGCGTCGAGACCGGAGGGCAGTTCGCCCTTGAAGCGGCGTTCGAACTCGCCGCGCTTGTCCGAGGCTGCCGCGGCCAGCCGCTGTTCCCATTGCTGCCGTTCGGCCGTCCCGCGCGACCCGGCCTGCCGCCATTCGGCGCGCACATCATCGGGAATGATAAACGGCCCGAACTCCCAATGCAGCCGCTCCTTGGCGCCCTTGATCTCATCGGCGCCGAGCGGGCTGCCATGCGCCGCGGCGGTGCCGGCTTTATGCGGCGCGCCAAACGCGATCACCGTCCGGCACGCGATCAGGCTCGGGCGATCGTGGGTCTGGGCGCGGCGGAGTGCGGCGGCGACCTCGTCGTGGTTGAGACCGTCGATGCGCTCGACTTCCCAGCCATGCGCGCGGAAGCGTTCGAGCTGGTTGTCGGAGACGGAAAGCTCGGTGCCGCCATCGATCGTGATCGAGTTGTCGTCCCACAGAACGATCAGCTTGTTGAGCCGCAAATGGCCGGCCAAGGAAATCGCCTCGTGGCTGATCCCCTCCATCAAATCGCCGTCGCCGCAGATCGCATACGTATAATGATTGACGAGATCGTCGCCGAATTCGGCCGCGAGATGTCGCTCGGCCAGCGCCATGCCGACCGCGTTGCCGAGACCTTGGCCGAGCGGCCCGGTCGTTGTCTCGATACCGGCGGCGAGACCGTATTCGGGGTGGCCGGCGGTGCGGCTGCCGAGTTGGCGGAAGCGCTCCAGCTCGTCCAAAGTCATGTCGGCGTAGCCGGTCAGGTGCAAGAGGCCGTAGAGCAGCATCGAGCCGTGCCCGGCCGACAGAACGAAGCGGTCGCGGTCGGGCCAGTCCGGCGCCTGCGGATCGAATTTGAGAAACTGCGTGAACAGCACGGTGGCCGCGTCGGCCATGCCCATCGGCATGCCGGGGTGACCGGAATTGGCCTGTTCGACGGCGTCCATCGCGAGCGCGCGCAACGCGTTCGCCATGCGGCGCAGGCGCGGGTCGGCGGGCGGGGGGAGCGGCGGGGCGGCGGTGTTCATGGCGGCAATCTAGCGTGCGGAGGGTCGTTGGCAAACGCCGCGTTGCGCGTACCGTTGCCGAGCCGACGACCGCCGCCGTGCCGGAAAGACGCCGACAGCCCGGTTCGTCCTATTCCGTGGAGAGCGCCGCCACCCCCGGCAATTCGCGGCCTTCGAGCCATTCGAGAAAGGCGCCGCCGGCAGTCGAGACATAGGTCAGATCGTCGGTGACCCCGGCCGCCGCCAGCGCCGCGACCGTGTCGCCGCCGCCGGCGACACTCATCAATTTGCCGGCGCGGGTCAGTTCGGCGATTTTTTTCGCGATCGCGACCGTGCCGCGCTCGAAAGGCGGCATCTCGAAGGCGCCGACCGGGCCGTTCCACACCAGCGTCTTCGAGGCTTCGAGCGCCTGGCCGATCCGTTCGACGCTTTGCGGCCCGATATCGAGGATCATCGCGGTCGCCGGCACGGCATTGATCCCGACCGTGCGGGTCAGGACGCCCGGTTCGAGCTTTTCGGCGGTTACCGCATCCTCGGGCAGGATGATCTCGCAGCCGCGCTCCTTGGCCTCCGCCAGGATCGCGCGCGCCGTGTCGGCGAGGTCCTGCTCGCACAACGACCGCCCGACCGGACGACCCTGCGCATAAAGAAAGGTGTTCGCCATCGCGCCGCCGATCGCCAGCCGATCGACCTTACCGGTGATGAATTTGAGCAAATCGAGCTTGGTCGAGACCTTGGCGCCGCCGACCAGCGCGATCACCGGACGAAGCGGGTTTTCGAGCGCGGCGCTGAGCGCATCCAACTCGGCCTGCATGTTCCTGCCGGCCGCGGCTGGCAACAGATGCGCCAGCGCCGCGATCGAGGCGTGCGCGCGGTGCGCCGCCGAGAATGCGTCATCAACATAGACATCGCCGAGCGCCGCCAGTTGCCGGGCGAAGTCCGGGTCGTTCTTCTCCTCGCCGGGGTGGAAGCGCAGATTTTCCAGCAGCGCGATCTCGCCGGGTTGCAGCGCGGCGACCACCCGCTCGGCCTCGGGTCCGACGCAATCGGGCGCGAAACGCACGGCGTGGCCGCCGGCCGCTTGCGACAAATGTTCGACCAGCGGGCGCAGCGATTGCGACGGGTCCGGTCCTTTCGGCCGACCGAAATGCGACATCACGACCGGCTTGCCGCCGCGCTCGATAATGGCGGCGAGGGTCGGCGCGAGCCGTTCGATACGGGTCGCGTCGGTTACCTCGCCGTCCTTGACCGGGACGTTCAGATCGGCGCGCACCAGGACGCGCTTGCCGGCGACATCAAGGTCATCGAGGGTGCGGAAGCGCGGCATCGGCGAGGCTCCTCTCCGGATCGGTGAGGCGTTTTATCGCCGCGCCCTGCCCCATTGCAAACGCAAGGTGCGGCCATACCTCAAGGCAATCATGGCCAGTCCCTTGGAAAAACTCGCCTTCGAGGCGACGCAAGCGGCCCGGATCGGGTGGTATTTCGGACACAAGGCGCTGGTCGCCCGGCTGACCAAACCGACGCCGGCGCCGCATCTGCGCGGCCGGGCAACCCCGGACCGGCAAAAGCTGATCGCCGATCTGTGGCGTCTTGTCGAGCGGGACTGGCGCAACATAGAGGCCGGCATCTACGCCCCGCCCGAGGATGGGCGCGGCAATCCGCTCGACGGGCTGCGCCGCGCCGCCGACTTCTTTGTCGATCTAAGCGAGGTCGATGCAAGCCGCCACGGCGCCGCCGCCGATTTGCTGCTGCGCGACAAGAAGGCCGAGCGCTATCCGCGCTACTACCGCCGTCGATTTCATTTCCAGAGCGACGGCTATCTCAGCGAGGCCTCTGCCGAACGCTATGATTATCAGGTCGAGGTCCTGTTCGGCGGCGGCGCGTCCCTGATGCGCCGGCAGGCGCTGGTGCCGCTGCGAGCCGCCTTGCGCCATCATCCAGGCGGACCGGCCACGGCGCGTCTGCTCGATATCGGCTGCGGCACCGGCAGCTTTCTGCGCGAGGTCAAACGCAACTTCCCGCGCCTCGCGGTCACCGGGCTCGACCTGTCGGAACCCTATCTGGCAGTGGCGGAGCGGCGGCTTGCCGACTGGTCGCGCGTCATGCTGATTCCCGGCGCCGCGGAGGCGATGCCGTTCCCGGACAGCGAATTTGAAATCGTGAGTTGTATATACTTGTTCCATGAGCTACCTCCACGCGTGCGGCGAACGGTGGTGGACGAAATTCGACGCGTGTTGAAACCGGGCGGTACGCTGATTTTCATGGATTCGCTACAGACCGGCGACGAACCGGCTTACGACGCCGTACTCGACTATTTCCCAATCGCGTTTCATGAGCCATACTATGCGGGTTATCTCGCTGAGGATCTCGACCGGCTGTTCAGTCCGGGCTTCACCCCAAAGGAACGCTCGCTCGCTTACTTTTCCAAGGTCTTAAGTTACCGTTGTGATGACCTCCCCCCGGTCAGCCACAACATATAGGTGAAGAGCGGCGCCCACCCGCAAGTGTTGTGTGTGTGTCTTGTGGGTAGCGTGATGTCGGTTGCTTGATAGGGGGGTCAGAAATGGATGGATCGTGGACGCTGGAGTCGTTCGACGGCATCAACACGCCGGCGCGCGTTGAGCCGACCTGGACACCGGAGCGTATCGAGCTGCTGAAACTGCTCTGGGATGAAGGGGTAACAACGGCCGAGATCGGCCGTCGGATCGGCGTCAGCAAAAACGCGGTTGTCGGCAAGGTTCACCGGATCGGGCTGGTGCCGCGGATCATCAAGGAAGTGCAACCGCTGCGCCGCAACGTCTTCGAGTTCGCCGGCCCGGCCTGTATGTGGCCTATCGGTCACCCGACCGACGACGATTTCCATTTCTGCGGCGGGCACCCCATCGCCGGGAAACCATACTGCGAAGCGCATACCGCAAAGGCTTATCTCCGCCCGAGGGAGCAAAAGGCCGAGGCGGCGTAACCAAAAGATCGGACGGCAGGCGTCTCGCCCAACACGTTGGCGCAGGCGGGCGGGATGGCTGCGGTCCGGATCAAGTCAGTGAGTCAGCTCGCGCATCGCACGGTCGATGCCGTCGAGAGTCAGCGGAAACATGCGGCCTTCCATCAGCGCGCGGAGCATGCCGATGCTGATCGTGCCGTCCCAGTATTTCTCCGGGGTCGGGTTGAGCCAGACCGCCTTCGGGTAGTGGTCCAGCAGACGCTGCATCCACACTCGGCCGGGTTCGTCGTTCCAGCGCTCGACGCTGCCGCCTTCCCTGTCGATCTCGTAGGGGCTCATGCTGGCGTCGCCGACCAGCACGATCTTGTGGCCGGGATCGTAGGTGCGCAGGATTTCCATAACCGGCGTCTGCTCGACATGGCGGCGGCGCGAATCCTTCCACACCGTGTCGTAAAGGCAGTTGTGGAAATAGAAATGCACGAGGTGCTTGAACTCGCCGCGTGCCGCCGAGAACAGCTCCTCGCAAATGCGGATATGGTCGTCCATCGACCCGCCGACATCGAGAAACAGCAAGAGCTTTACGGCGTTGTGCCGCTCCGGCACCATCTTCAGATCGAGCCAGCCGGCATTGTGCGCGGTCGAGCGGATCGTGCCGGGCAGGTCGAGTTCGAGTTCGGCGCCCTCGCGGGCGAACTGCCGTAACCGGCGCAAGGCCAGCTTGATATTGCGGGTGCCGAGTTCGACCGTGTCGTCGAGATTGCGGAATTCGCGCCGGTCCCACACCTTGACGGCGGTGCGGTTGCCGCCCTTCTCGCCCTCCTTGCGCCCGATTCGCACCCCTTCGGGGTTGTAGCCGAAGGCGCCGAACGGCGAGGTGCCGGCGGTGCCGATCCATTTACCGCCACCCTGGTGCCGCCCCTTCTGTTCGGCGAGCCGCTGGCGCAGCGTTTCCATCAATTTGTCCCAGCCGCCGAGCGCCTCGACGAGTTTTTTCTCCTCCTCGGTCAGATGCCGCTCGGCGAGTTTCCGCAGCCACTCCTCGGGCAGTTCGGTCTGCGGATCAGTCGGCGTTTCGATGCCCTTGAAGCAATGGCCGAACACAAGGTCGAAGCGGTCGAGATGGCGCTCGTCCTTGATCAGCGCGGTGCGCGCCAGGAAATAGAATTCGTCGATATCGAACCGCGCCACCCCCTCGCGCATTGCCTCCATCAAGGTCAGGTACTCGCGGAGAGAAGTCGGCACCTTGGCGGCGCGCAGTTCGAGGAAGAAGGAGATGAACATCGGTCAGATCCGCTTTAGCGCTTGTTTGAACGCGGTGACCTGCGGGTCGGTCCAGGTGTCGCCGTTGTTCCAGAAATCGAGCAGCGCATCCTTGTTGAGCGCGACCCACCGAATGACATCGGGCGCCCATTGCCGAAGAACCCGGTCGGGCAGGCTATTCGCGACAACACGCGGCGGATCGGCGATCAGGACCGAGAAGCTCGGCTGATTGCGGCCGGGTTGGACAAAGTATTTAACACGCGGGCCATGACCGCCCATCACGGTGGAGATGAAGATCGTTCCGAGCACCCCGGTCTGGGCTGTCGTAAGGTTCGCCACTTCGACCAGCTCTTCCGCGGCCAATTCTTCAGCCAACGGCGTGTCCGGAGGAAGTTGCGTAGCGAGGCCCGCGCGCATCGGACCTAGCCCCGCTCCCGCCGGTTCAGAAACGCGAGCCGCTCGAACAGGTGGACATCCTGCTCGTTTTTCAACAGCGCGCCATGCAGTGGCGGGATCAGCTTTTTGGGGTCGCGGGTGCGCAGCAGCTCCGGAGAAATGTCCTCGACCAGCAGCAATTTGATCCAGTCCAGCAGCTCCGAGGTCGAGGGTTTCTTCTTGAGGCCCGGCACCTCGCGGATATCGAAAAAGATCGTCAGCGCTTCGTGGACGAGATCGTGTTTCAGACCCGGAAAATGCACATCGATGATGCGCTGCATCGTCTCGCGGTCGGGAAAGCGGATATAGTGAAAGAAGCAGCGACGCAGAAACGCGTCGGGCAGTTCCTTTTCGTTATTCGACGTGATCATCACGATCGGGCGCTGTTTCGCGACGATCGTCCGACGCAACTCGTAGACGTAGAACTCCATCCGGTCGAGTTCGAGCAGCAGGTCGTTCGGGAATTCGATATCGGCCTTGTCGATCTCGTCGATCAGCAACACCGGCGCGTCGTCGGCCTCGAACGCCTCCCACAATTTGCCGGGCTTGATGTAGTTGGCGATGTCGTGCACCCGGTCATCACCGAGCTGGCCGTCGCGCAGGCGCGACACCGCGTCGTATTCATAAAGCCCCTGCAATGCCTTGGTGGTCGATTTGATGTGCCAGGTGATCAGCTCCTTGCCGAGCGCCTTGGCAACCTCGTGCGCCAGGATGGTTTTGCCGGTGCCGGGTTCGCCCTTGACCAGCAATGGCCGCTCCAGCGCGATCGCGGCGTTGACGGCGACCTGCAAATCCTGCGTCGCCACATAGGAATCGGTGCCCTCGAACCGTAATTGCATGCCGGTGCCGTATCGTTGCGGGTTGATCCAGAGAGTTCTGTCATTGCGAGCGGAGCGAGGCAATCCCGGCGATCGTCCCTGTCAAAGTGAGATTGCTTCGTCGGCCCTGCGGGCTTCCTCGCAATGACAGCTCGAATTGGGAATTGCTAATCCTGCACCGCGAACCACAGCGGGCAGTTGTAGTCGATGGTGATCTCGCATTCCGCCGCGATCGGCGTCAATGCCAGCAGATCGAGCGTCTCGCCTATGCGGTTCCGCCTGACGCGGGCGCTGGGCCGGCGCGAATGATTGCACAGCGATACGAGACCAAGCGCGATCGCGACCCGGCTCTCGCCGCCCGTGTCGTCCCAGAGGAAGTAATAATCGTGCAGGGTCGTGGTATCGAGCAGCTTGCGCTGGGCGGCCGGCACGATGATGACGGGCGCCACCTCGATCAGCGCACCCGCGCCGATCATCGCGCGCGCAAAGACACCGCGCCCCTTCAGCGGGTCATGGCGGATTTCGAGGCGATCGTTCGGGATCGGTCGCAGCGTATTACGCGCGCGCTCGTGCCGTGGCGCGGCTGCGGCCACCCGAACACCTCGGCGCGTCGGCTCAGACGCGCTGATCGCGCCCGTTGCTGCTATAAGCCCCCGTATTCCCGGCGGCAGCGGCCGAGGCAGTGCCGGAAGGCGGCGGAACCTGCTGATGCGGCGTCTGCGCCGTCTCCTGCTCTTCCTCCTTCATGCCGGACTTAAAGGCCTTGATGCCTTTCGCGAAATCACCCATGACCCGGGGCAGCTTGCCGGCGCCGAACAGGACCAGGACGATGGCCAGAACGACCAGCCAATGCATCAAACTCATCGAACCCATGTGGAGACCCCGGAAGCTGAAACCCTCTGGATTTTAACAGAACGCGCGCCGAATTTCGCCCCTTATCGCATTCGACCCGGTGCTGCCCTCGGAAGTCGTGACCGATTCGCCGAAAATCAACCCCGCTCTCTTCGCCCTTCCTGTCAAACCATTGGACCCGAGCCATGACTTATTTCCCGCCGCCGCACCCCGAATGGCATCGCCGCAGCCCCGAGGAGGCCGGTCTCGATCCGGCCGGCGCCGCCGCGGCGGCGCGCTATGCCGCCGAGCACGAGACGAAGTGGAGCCGCGATCTCGCGCATATGGTCGCAACCGATTTCGGCGAAGCCCCGCCGTGGAACGAGACGTTGGGGCCGGTGCGTCCGCGCGGCGGCCCGAACGGCCTGCTGCTGCGCGGCAGCCGGATCGTCGCCGAGTGGGGCGATACCACGCAGGTCGATCTGACCTTCAGCGTCGCCAAAAGCTATCTCTCGATTCTGGCCGGGCTGGCCCTCGACCGCGGCCTCATTCGCGACCCGGACGAGCCCGTGTGCCGCACCCCGAATGTCGATTGGGGCGACGACGGCGGGTTCGCGCCGCCGCACAACGACAAAATTACCTGGCACCACCTGTTGCAGCAGACCTCGGAATGGGAAGGCGAGCTGTGGGGCAAGCCGGACCTGATCGATCGCCACCGCAGCGTCGGCGGACGGCCGGCGACCGGCAAAAAGGGCACGCACCGCGACCTGCAGGAGCCGGGCACGTTCTGGGAGTACAACGACGTGCGCGTCAACCGGCTGGCGCTGGCGCTGCTGCGCGTCTGGCGCCGTCCGCTGCCGGAGGTGTTCCGCGAGCTGGTCATGGACCCGATCGGCGCGTCACGGACATGGGAATGGCACGGCTACCGCAACTCCTGGGTCGAGATCGACGGAGAGCGCATGCAGTCGGTGTCGGGCGGCTCGCATTGGGGCGGCGGCGTGTTCATCAACGCGCAGGACCAGGCGCGGATCGGTCTGTTGCTGCTGCGCGGCGGCGTCTGGAACGGAAAGCGCATCCTGTCCGAGGCATGGATCGCGCGAATGCGCGTCCCGTGCCCGCTTTATCCGCAATACGGGTATTTGTGGTGGCTCAACACCGGCCGAGCGATGTTTCCGAGCGCGTCGGAAGCGAGCTATTGCGCCTCGGGCGCCGGCGGCAACCTGACCTGGATCGACCCCGAAAACGACCTGGTGGCGGTATTGCGCTGGATCGACCCGGCAGCGCGCAACGGCTTTATGCGGCTGGTGATGGAGGCTGCGCGCTGAAGCGCGGTTGCAAGATTGTTGCGGCGGCGGCGATTTGCGGCTACCCGGTTTCCGTTAGGCACTTATTGAGGCGCCGGGTTGCGCATGGCGGCGGGAACTCTTGTTCAGGGTGCTCTCTTTACGGTCATGGTCGTGCGCGCCGGCATGGTGCGCGCTCCGGAATTCGGCCGCGAGCTTGCCGTGCAGGTCGAGCGCAGCCCGCGTTTCTTTCGAAACGCGCCGGTTGTCCTCGATCTGAAGGGCGCCGACGGGTTTGTCGAGACGGCCGATTTCGCCGATATACGCCGTCTGTTGCACGAGCACACGCTGATGCTGGTCGGCGTACAGAACGCCGAGCCGGCGCAGCTCGCGGCGGCGACTGCAATCGGGCTGGCCAGCTTCGCGCCGAGCGCGACGGCCCCGATTCGGCGCTCCCTCCGCCCATCTTCCGATTCGCCGGCAACGGCCGCCGAACCCGCGCCCGCACCGCCCTCCGCACGCGCCACGACCAGAATCGTAACCGAGCCGGTCCGCTCCGGCACCCAGGTCTACGCCCGCGGTGGCGACCTGATCGTCACGGCCGCGGTCAGCCCCGGCGCCGAAATCGTGGCGGATGGAAACATACACGTATATGGCCGGCTGCGCGGCCGGGCCCTGGCCGGCGCCGCGGGCGACGCGGCCGCTCGGATCTTCTGCACCCGCCTCGAAGCCGAGCTGATCAGCATCGCCGGGCGCTATCTGGTCAGCGAGCAACTGCCGGCGGAACATCAGGGCGGACCGGCGCAGATCGCGCTGGTTGACGACGTCTTGACCATCACCCGAATTTAGCAGGCGCATCGTGCCTCATACGTAATAGGCCTTGCGCGCCGCTCCGATCGCGCTGGAAAATAGAGAGCCAGCGCCGGCCGCCCTCCGGGCGAGAGCTTGGGCGGGGAGAGGGATCTTGGCAAAAGTCGTGGTAATTACATCGGGCAAGGGCGGGGTCGGTAAAACCACAAGTTCGGCCGCCTTTGCCGCGGGACTGGCTCTGCGCGGACACCGAACAGTCGTGATCGATTTTGATGTCGGGCTGCGCAATCTCGATCTGATCATGGGCTGCGAGCGGCGCGTCGTCTTCGACTTCATCAACGTCATCAACGGCGACGCCAACCTCAACCAGGCCCTGATCAAGGACAAGCGCAACGACAATCTCTACATCTTTCCGACTTCGCAGACGCGCGACAAGGAGGCGCTGAAGCGCGACGGCGTCGAGCGCGTGCTCGAGGAACTGAAGCAGCAGTTCGACTATATCATCTGCGACAGCCCGGCGGGCATCGAACACGGAGCGGTCACCGCGCTTTACTTTGCGGACTCGGCGGTCATCGTCACCAACCCGGAAGTCTCCTCGGTGCGCGACAGCGACCGCATCATCGGAATCCTGGCGTCGCGGTCGCGCCGCGCCGAGCGCAACGAACCGCCGGTCGAACTGAACCTGCTGCTGACCCGCTACGATTCGGCGCGCGTCACGCGCGGCGAGATGATGACCGTCGAGGACGTCCAGGAGATCCTGTCGATCCCGCTGCTGGGCGTCATTCCCGAATCGGAATCGGTGCTGCGCGCCTCGAATACCGGTACTCCGGTGACGTTCGACATGGAAAGCCCGGCCGGGCGCGCCTATCACGACGCGGTCGCGAGATTTCTTGGCGAAACGCGGGAGATGCGCTTTGTCAAACCCGAGCGCCGCAATCTCCTCCGCGTGTTGTTCGGCAGAGCGTGATGAATCTGTTCAAAAACCTGTTCTCGCCGCACCGCAACAGCGCCTCGGTCGCCAAGGAGCGGCTCAAGATTGTGCTGGCGCATGAGCGCGCCGGCCGGGATGCGCCCGACTTCCTGCCGAAACTGCAGAAAGAGCTCATCGACGTGGTCGGCCGCTACGTCGAGCTTCGCGACGACATGATCCGCGTCAATCTCGGGACGAATCTCGGCAAGGCCGGCGATACCTCGCTGCTCGAGATCAATATCGAGATCGAGGGCGCCAAGCGGCGCCCCGTGCCGGGGATCGCGAAAAGCTCCTCGATCGGCGGCGCCGCAAAGGCTTGAGCGCGGCTCCGCGCCGGGGCGCCATTCCCCGTTCTAAGAGGGGGCAGTTATCGAATTGACGACGTAATCCTCGCTCTGCATCTCGTGCAGGCGGGACACGGTGCGCTGGAATTCCCAGGAACCGTCGCCTTCCGTGTAGATCTCGTCGGGCGGCACCTCGGCCGAGGCAATCAGCAGGGTGCGCGCCTCGTAGAGCGTGTCGATCAGGATGTGAAAACGCTGCGCCTCGTTGCGCCGCCGCTTGTCGAGACGCGGGATGCCTTCGACGATAACCGCGGCATAGCGTTCGGCGATCGCCAGGTAATCGGCGGCGGCGAGCGGCCGCGAACATAATTCCTCAAAGCGGAACCAGGCGACATCGCCGGCAACGCGGGAAACGACCAGCTCGCGCCCGAGCACGGTCAAGGTCTCGCTCGCAATCGTCGCGTTGTCGGTCAGCTCGGCGAAATGCGCTCTCAGGGCGCGCTCGGCCGCCGCGTCAAGCGGGGTGTGGTAAACCCGCTTGCCGGTCAGTCGCGACAGCCGGTAGTCGCGACCGCTGTCCAGTTCGAGCCGGTCGAGCCGTTCGTTCAAAAGATCGATAAAGGGCAGAAAGCGGTCGCGCTGCAACCCGTGCTCGTAGAGCCGGTCCGGCGGGCGGTTCGAGGTTGCGACGACGACCGTGCCGGCCGCGAACAGCGCCCGGAACAGCCGTTCCAGGATCATCGCGTCGGCGATGTCGTTGACCTGGAACTCGTCAAAGCAGAGCAGCGCCGCCTCGGCGGCGAGATCGGCGGCGACCTTTGCGACCGGCTCGCGGGTGCGGGCGCGGCGCTCGCGTTCGATGCGGGCATGCACATCGAGCATAAAGGCGTGAAAATGCACACGCCGCTTGTTCGCGACCGGCGCCGAGGCGAAGAACAGGTCCATCAGCATCGATTTGCCGCGCCCGACCGGCCCCCATAGATAGACGCCGCGCGGCGGCTCCGGCGGCTTCTCGCCAAACCCGAGACGCGCCAGCAATCCGCGCCGCGCCGTGCCGGCGGGTCTGTATTCCAGCAGCGCGTCATGGAGAAGTTGTAGGCGGGCGACCGCGCGTTGCTGCGCTCCATCGGCACGGATTGCGCCCCCGCCGGCGCGCTCCCAGTACAGCGCGACCGGACCGGCGCTCCCGGCGACAAAGGCCGCTCCCGCTTGCAAACGCACGGAAAGATCGTCAGGCATCGGCGACAGGAGTGGTTCGAACAAAAGCGCGGCCCGCGCTGCTCTCGGACGCGGACCGCCCTCCCGATCTATTCACCCCGGCGGCGAAGCGCAAGCCGCGCGGATTATTCGGCCGGAACCGGCACGGCTTCCGTTCTCCGGCGGACGCTGCGGGCGCTGCCGGCGAAAAACAGACTGACGAGCCACAGCGCGGCGACGACGACCAGCAGCAGATCGGCGTGCCCGGCATCGATCAACATTCCATAGGGGACCGGCATGATCGCGCCGCCCAAAGCCAGCCCGGCGCTGACAAACCCGAACACCTTGCCGATCTGGCCGGGCGGCGCGGCGTCCTTGACCATGATGTCGCGCGGCGTCCGGCTCGCCCCGATCAAGAGACCGGTCGCAAAGAGCACCGCGATCATCGCCAGCTGCGGCATCGAGACCAGGTTCAACCACAGCAGCAGCGCCGATCCGGCCACGGTTAGCGCGACGACAAAGCCGAGATGACGATCGGTGCGGTCGGCCACCCAGCCGCCGAGCAGGATGCCGCACATCGCCCCGACCGTGTAGCCGGTCAGCCCGGAGGAGGCGGCTTCGAGCGTCAGCCCGTGCGTGCTGTGCAGCACCGTGATCAGCCAGGACTGGATACCGGCCCCGGCCATCGACGACACCATGAAAAACCCGAAGAACAGCAGGATCGGCTTCGACAGGAGCTGGCGCATATCGGCCAGAAACCCGGTCGAGCGGGCGCCCGGCTCGCGCTTCTGCTCGTTCAAGATGCGACTCTGCAAGACGATCGCCAGCACCACCGGGGCGCCGACCCCGCCGACCAGCAGCAGCGTCTCGCGCCAGCCGATCAGCAGCATCAGCGCGGCGGTGACCGGCGGCGCGGCGGCAAACCCGATATTGCCGACAAAGGTGTGCAATGCGAACGATTTGCCGAGGCGCGACTTCTCCACCGACCCGCTCAATATCGCGTAATCGGCCGGGTGAATGACCGAATTGCCGAGCCCCGACAGCATCGCCAACGCGACGATCTGCCAGAACGAGGTCGCCAGACCCATCGCCGCGATCGACAATGTCATCAACGCCGTGCCAGCGATCAGAAAGCGGCGTGCACCGTAACGATCGACAAGAAATCCGACCGGAGCCTGCGCCACCGCCGAGACGCCGCCCATCAGCGCAACCGCGAGACCGAGTTGGGCGAACGATACGTCGAACTCGCGCTGCCAGGCGATAAACAGCGGCGGCAGACAGAGCTGGTAGTAATGCGACAGAAAATGGCCGCAGCCGATCAGCGCGTTGACGCGGGCCTCGCGCCCGAACCCGGACATTCTGAACATGCGGCACTCGTCTCCGCGGCGTGCAAACGATCGCCGGCACTCTAAACCGGAAGCGAAAGGCGCGAAAACGCAGCCTAGGCAGGGTTGCGTTGCCCGATCGGCATACAGCGCGATATCCGCTACGGCGGGCTTGCCCAAATTCGCGTCGCCACGAAGTATGGCGGCACGTTCTGTGGAAGCGGCATGACCGAAACCATCGCACAAGCCCCGCACCGGCAAGCGGCCGGCAGCGACGTCAAGCTGATCGGGCTGGTCAGCGCGGCGCATCTGCTGAGCCATTTCTATCAGCTCGTGCTGCCGCCGATCTTTCCGTTGCTGACGACAGTGTTCGGCGTTGGCTATGCCGAGCTGGGGCTGGTCGCCTCGCTGATGTATGTCGCCTCCGGGCTGATGCAGACCCCGGCCGGCATCCTGGTTGACCGGCTCGGCCCGAGCCGCGTGCTGATTGCCGGGGTCGGGCTGTTTTCCGGGGCGATCCTGCTGTCCGGGTTTGTCCCCGGGTTCTGGTGGCTGGCGCCGCTAGCGCTCGTTGCCGGTCTGGGCAACGCGGTGTTTCATCCGGCCGATTACGCGATCATGAATGCGCGGGTCGATCCGCGGCGTCTCGGTCGGGCATTTGGTGCGCACGGCGTCGCCGGCAATCTCGGATGGGTCGCCGCGCCAGCCAGCGTGCTCGGACTGACGGCGATCTTTGGATGGCGGGCGGCGCTGGTGATCCTCGGCGGGATCGGGCTGGCCTTTACGCTGTATCTGATCTCGCAGCGCAGCATCCTCAGCGGCGAGATCAGGATGCATACGGTGCCGCGGCCCGCGGTCTCCGGCGGGGGCACGGGCGGGGCGGGGCGCGTGCTGCTGGCGCCGCCGGTGCTGCTGTGCTTCGCCTATTTCACGCTGCTGTCGGTCGCCCAGGTCGGATTGCAGACGTTTTTTCCGTCCGCCGCGGTGGCGGCATTCGGGGTGTCGATCGGCGCCGCGAACGCGATGCTGACGGGCTTTCTTGTTGCGGCGGCGCTCGGGGTGCTGGCGGGCGGTGTTGTCGCGGACCGCTTTCCGCGTCATGAGCTTGTCGTCGGGATCGGGCTGACGATCGCCGCGGCGCTGAGCCTGGTCTTCGCGGTCGCGGCGTTTCCGGTCGCCGTGCTCGCGGCTTGCGCCAGTATCGCCGGGTTCGCGATGGGGGCGACAATGCCGGCCCGCGACATGATCGTGCGCGGCGCGGCGCCTGCCGGGGAGACTGGCAAGGTATTCGGGTTTGTCTATTCCGGTCTCGATCTTGGCGCGGCGATCGCGCCGCCCCTTCTCGGGCTGCTGCTCGATCATGGCAGACCGCGGATGGTGTTCGCCGTCTCGGCGCTCGCCTTTGCGGTCGCGATCGGCAGCGCCGCGGTGGTCGGCCGCACGCCGCGGGCGGGACCCGGAAGACCGGTCGCCGCCGCGCGCCGGTGACGCAAGAGATTTGCCGCCGTTCTCCTTACCGGGAGGCCCGAGGACGGATCAGCCGATGTGGAGAATGGTCCTTGTTGCGATGCTGGCCCTCGCCGGTTGCGATCCGCCGGACACCTCGCCTGGGTCTGGTTCCGGCGTGGACACCGTGCAGGGCTGGACCCTTGCCTCGGGCAAGCCGCCGAGCCGCGCGGAATACACCGCTCTTGTCGCGTCCTGCCAGCAAGGGGCGGTAAGATCGGCGCAGGGCAAGCCGTTGGAGGCCTGCCTCGCCGATCTCGGGTTGCGGAAGGAATGAGCATGACGAAACGCCGGGAATTTACCGTGGCGGGGCTGGCGCCGCCGTTCAGCCATTACTGCGACGCGGTCCGGTTTGGCGATCTGTTGTTCATCTCCGGACTGGTTGGGATAGATGCCGAGGGCAAGGTGGTCGGGGAAGGCGATGCGGTGCGCCAGACGCGGCAGATTTTCGAGAATATGCGGAAAGTGCTGGATGCAGCGGGAGCCGGGTTCGGCGATGTGCTGAGGGTGACGGTGTACCTGACCAATATCGAGGACCGGGCGCGGATCAACCCGGTGCGGCAGGAGTTTTTCGGCGCGGCGCGGCCAGCCAGCACCTTGGTCGAGGTCAGCCGCCTTGTCCGCCCCGATCTGCTGGTCGAGATCGAGGTGGTGGTCGGGCTGCCGGAGTAGCAGCGCGGGCAGCGCATAGACAGGCTACTGATCAGGCACGCGTCGCAGTCCCGGCGAAAGCCGGGACCCACTTGTCTGCTTCCGAGATGCTGAAGGGTGGATCCCGGCTTTCCCCACGGATCAAGTCCGTGGGCTAAAGGCCCACGGGATTGCGATAGTCTTGGAACAGCTTTGACGATACTACGCTACCGGAACATCCGTCCTTCCGGCGGCAGACCCAGCATGATCTGCCCGACCGTCTCGAAATGCACCGCGCGACCCTGGCCCTGCTGCGTGCCGGCGTGAATGTCGCGCATCCGGCGTTCCAGCGGGTTGTTCTCGAAAATCGCCGACGACCCGGCCGCCTGATACACGGTCGCGACGATGTCGCGCGCCTGATGGATCGCCCAGGTCGCCGCGAGACGGAGCTGCGGGTGGTAGTCGGCGCTGATTTCTCCGTTGCTGCGCGCCTCGTCCCACATCTCGGCGATGACGCCGCGCAGATAGGCGCGTGAGGATTTGAGCCGCGCCTCGCATTGCGAGACCTGCGCCTGGATCACGTTGTTCTCGCGCAAGGTTCCCTTGGCGCCGCGAGGCACCTTGTCCCGCGCGATCTCGATAAAGGCGTCGAACGCGCCTTTCGCGATCCCCATTGAAACGTGGGCAAAACTCATCGCGTAGATCATGCCCGAGGTGAATTGGTAGAGCGCCCCCTTTTCGCGCAGCTCGGCCGGGTTGTCGCGACCGGCGGTGAAGGATTGCGGCACGAAATGGTCGTTCAACGCGTAGCTGTCGCTGCCGGTGCCGCGCAGCCCGAGGACCTGCCAGTTGTCGATGATCTGCGCCTCGGATTTGCGGAAGATCATCGTGCGCACCTGCTGGCGGCCGTTCGGCAGTTTGCGCGGGCTGCCGTCCGGGTCGAATAGCGGCGTGTGACAGCCAAGCCATCTGGCGTGCCGGCTGCCGGTCGCGAAACCCCAGCGCCCAGTGACCCGGTAGCCGCCATCGACGACGGTCGTGCGGCCGGCTCCCGGCAGATCGGGACCCCAGGCGAGGATGCCGTCGCGGTCGCCAAACACCTCGCGCGCGGTCTCCTCCGGCAGATACGGCGCGATCATCGAACAGCCGGAATTCTGCCCGAGACACCACGCGGTGCTGCCGTCGGCCTGCGCCAGCGTGTACAGGACCTCGGTATAGGTCAGCGGGTCAAGTTCAGCGCCGCCCAGCGAGCGCGGCAGCAGCATGCGGAAAATGCCGCGATCCTTCATCGCCGCGACGACCTCAGGCGTCACCTCGCGGTTGCGCTCGATCTCGTCGCCGGCGTCGCGCAGCATCGGCGTCAATTCGCGCGCCCGCTCGACATAGGTCTGTTCGAGCCTGGCGTCGCCGCGCGCTTCCAATGTGTCCATACAAATTCTCCTTGCCGGCACGGCATCCGCCGTCTCCGCCCGCTTGGCATTGTGCCGAGCCGCCATGCCGATGAAAACAGCGTCGCGCGCATGACCCCGCCGCGTCAGCGCGGCTCGCCGCTCCCGCCGGGCTTGCTGCGTTGGTAATGGCGCCGCGATTTCGCGCGATTGCCGCACGAACTCATGTCGCACCAGCGCCGCGTGCCGCCCTTGCTGCGATCGATAAACAGCCAGAGACATTGGTCGTTGGCGCAGCGACGCAGCCGATTATAATCGCCGCGCGCCAACAGATCGGCCGCCGACCACAAGACCGGGGTCAGCAGCAGCGGAATCGTCAACTCCGCTGAGACGATATCCCAGGCATAGGCATGACCGCGGCGGACCAGTCTCGTGCGCGCCGGCGCCGCGGCCACGGCGTTGTTCAGCCGCGCGAAATCGGCCGCCGTGGCGGAGTCGCCAAGAGCAGCGGCGGTGAGACTCTGATAGATCGCCTCGCGCAGCGAAATTGCGTCGCGAAAGAGCCTGTCAGCCGCTTCCGGGTCGGCGTCGGCCCAGAAAACGGCGCAATCGAACAGTTCGGTCGGAACCGCCTGCGATGCCGCGAGCCAGTCGAGCAGATCGCGGAACCCGGACAGTTTCTCGGTCGGAGCCGGGCTGCCGCGCCACCACAGCGTGTTCGCGAAATTGACGCAGAGATCCTCGCTCGGAGCGACGATCCACAGCGGCGTGTTCGCAGTTTTTGAGATTTCTAACCCCCTATATGGTTGACAGACATCCGGCAGATCGCCATTGTCTAACCTGATAGATAGTTGTGGAGAGGCAGATGTTTGACCATGTCTCGATCGGGGTCGCCGATATCGCGCGCGCCAAGCAGTTTTACGATACGGCTCTGGCACCGCTCGGTTATTCGTGCCTGAGTGAGAGCGCAAACGAGCTTGGATACGGCGGCGGCAAGGTGGCGCTGTGGATCGGCGCGGCCGAACATCCGGTGCCGCCCGACGACAAATCCAACCTGCATTTCTGCTTTGCGGCGGAGAGTCGCGACGCGGTCGACGCGTTTCACGCGGCGGCGCTGCGCGCCGGCGGACACGACAACGGCGCCCCGGGCATCCGCCCGGAATACACCCAGCCCTATTATGCCGCCTTTGTCGTCGATCCCGACGGCTACAGGCTCGAAGCCTATTGCGGCCGGCCCGCCTGATCGGGCTGCGGACGCTCAGCGCGACATGCGGGCGGCAAAGCGGGACGGGCGGAAGCTGTGCGCCGGTTCCTCCTCATAGGGGCGGCTGCGCGGGATGCGGCGCACCATCGCCTCGTAGGCCGGCCATGCGGCGAGGAACTGCTGAAGCAAGTCCTCGGGGAGGTCGAGGCCGGCGCGGCGGAGCAAGAGGCGGATTTCTTCCGGTGTTGCGGGCGGTAGATGGGTGTGGTCGGGGCGTGCGTCGCTTGCCATTGATCTTGCTCCTCAGAAGCTGGCCGGAAATGAATTTTCGCTTTTAGGGGGTCCTCAAAAGTGAGCATTGCCATGGACGCAAGAATCCGCAGTCCCGGCGTAAGCCGGGACCCACTTTTCCGCTTTCCGAACGGTTGATCGGTGGACCCCGGCTTTCGCCGGGGATGCGACTTTTGGGTTTGCACAACGTTGGCCCGTTCGACAGGCCGTTGGAAGCGTGGAATTCATTTGAGCCAAGCTCAAACTAGAGTCGGGTGGCGGCGGTGCCAGTCGGTGGCCTGCTGATAGGCGTGCGCGATGCGCAGGATCAGCCCCTCGGCGAACGGTGCGGCGGCGATCTGCAACGACAGCGGCAGACCTTCTTCGCGGCTGAACCCGCACGGGATCGCCAGCGCCGGCACCCCGGCGACGCTGAACGGCATCGTGATGCTCGGCGCGGGAACGAGGCGGTCGGGCTGGTCCGGGTCGGCGCGGTCGGCGACGCTGAGCGCCCCCGCCGTGACGATCGCATCGATCCGGCGGAACAGTTCGGCCTGCTCGCGCGCCAGCGCCGCCCGCCAGCGTAGGGCGGCCATATAGTCCTCGGCGCGGATCAGCGCCCCCGGCAGGACGCGGTTGCGCAGGATGCGGCCGAAATCGCGCGGGCGGTTGCGCAGATCGTGCTCGTGGATCGAATACAATTCGACGCTGGAGATCGTCGTCTTGCAATCGGTGTAGTCGCGCAGGCTCGACAGTCTTACGGGTTCGACGGTCGCGCCGAGACCGCGCAGCACTTCGGCCGCGGCATCGACCGAAGGTGCGACATCGGGGTGCGGGGCATTGCGATACCAGTCCTCGGCGACGCCGATCCGCAGACCCTGCACGCCGCCGTTCAGCCCGGCGGCATAGTCCGGCACCGGGACGTCCTCGCTGCCGGGGTCTTGCTTGTCGTAGCCGGCGATGACCTGGAGAAACAGCGCGATGTCCTCGGCGCTGCGGGTCAGCGGGCCGCAATGGTCCATCGAAAACGTGTTCGGGAAGACGCCGCGGCGGCTGACCCTTCCGTAGGTCGGCTTGATCCCGGCGAGACCGCACAACGCCGCCGGGCCGCGCACCGAGCCGCCGGTATCGGTGCCGACCGCGCCGGGCACAAACCCGGCCGCAACCGCCGCCCCGGCGCCGCTCGACGAGCCGCCCGGCAGCCGCCGCGGGTCCCACGGGTTCAGCGCCGGCGGCCACGGCAGGTCCCAGCTCGGGCCGCCGAGAGCGAATTCCCAGGTCGCGAGCTTGCCCGTCAGAATACCGCCGCCGTATTTGAGCCTGCTGACGATGTCGGCGTCGGCAGCGGGGACATGGTTCTCGCGCAATTTCGAATGGCCGGTGGTGCGAATACCGGCGGTCTCGATGATGTCCTTCAGCGCATAGGGGACGCCGTGCAGCGGGCCGCGCCTCGTGCCCGCCATAAGCTCGCGTTCGGCCCTCCGCGCCTCATCGAGCGCGACTTCCCCGGTGACGAACAAAAAACTGTGCAATGTGCCGTCATGCGCGGCGATGCGGTCGAGCAGCGCCGTCGTCACCTCGACCGGCGACAGCTCGCGGCGGTCGTAAAGCCGGTTCAATTCGGCGATCGTCAGAAACGGGATATCCATTGCTGCGCCCTCCCGACGCGCTCAAACATCAATAGAACCCGGCCGCCCGGTCGGCCCGCAGACAAGCCCGCGCCGCGGCGTCGATGATCGCGTCGCGATCAAGCCCGTACTCGCGGTAAAGGTCCGGGATGTCGCCGGACTGGCCGAAGCGATCGACGCCGAGCGGCACGACGCTGTACCGCGCCACCGCACCGAGCCAGGACAGCGCCGCGGGGTGGCTGTCGGCGACCGTCACCAGCGCCGCGCCGGGCCGCAGCCGCGCGAGCAGCGTTTCGGCGATACCGGACCGGCCGGTCCGCAACGAATGCCGCCAATCGCGATACAACGAACCGGGCGAGGTGACCGCGAGCAGCCCGGCGCCGGGCACGTCCTCGCGCAGCGCCTCGTGCGCCACCGCCGCCTCCGGCGCGACCGCGCCGCAATAGACGATCGCCAGATCGGCGTCGGGGGTCGGTTCGCAACGCCAATAGCCGCCGGCGACGATGGAGTCGGCGAGAGCGTCGTCGATCCGGCGCTCGGGCTGGTCGAGCGGCCGGGTCGAGAGCCGGAAATAGACCGAGCTGCCGCCATCGCGCTGGATTTCGGAAAACGCCCAGCGCAGCAGCACGGCCAATTCGTCGGCATAGGCCGGCTCGAACGCGGTCAGACCCGGCTGGCCGATGCCGATCAACGGTTCGATCAGCGATTGGTGCGCGCCGCCCTCGGGGGCCAGCGTGATGCCCGACGGGGTCGCCACCAGGATGAACCGGGCGTCCTGGTAAAGACCGTAGTTGAGCGCGTCGAGACCGCGCTTGATAAACGGGTCGTAGACCGTGCCGATCGGCAGCAGCCGCGCGCCGAACAGCTCTTCCGCCAGCCCCAGCGCCGACAGCAGAAGAAACAGATTGCTCTCGGCGATGCCGAGTTCGAGATGCTGGCCGCGCGGCCCCATCGCCCAGCGTTGCGCCGAGACGACGTTTTCCTCGCGGAACGTGTCGGCGCGCTCGGCCCGGTCGAAGATGCCGCGGCGGTTGACCCAGGCCCCGAGATTGGTCGAGACCGTGACATCAGGCGAGGTCGTGACGATGCGCGAGGCGAGATCGCTCCGCTCGGAGGCCAGCCCGCCGAGGATGCGGCCAAAGGCTTCCTGGGTCGAGAGACGGGCGCCGCGCGGCACCGGCAACTCGGCCGGAACCGCGATCGGCGCCGGGTCATGGCTGCGCAGCCCGTCTCGGACGAACGGGATATTGGCGAGGAATTCGGCGAGTCGGTCGGCTCCGACATCGAGACCGGCGAATTTTTCCCATTCGGCGCCCTGCGGCACCCGCATCGCCTGCTGGAATGCGTTCATCTGGTCCGAGTTCATCAGCCCGGCATGGTTGTCCTTGTGGCCGGCGAACGGCAGACCGTAGCCCTTGATCGTATAGGCGATAAAGCAGGTAGGCCGGTCGTCGGTGACGGCGTGAAACGCGTCTAGCACCGAACCCAGATCATGCCCGGCAAGGTTGGTCATCAGCCGCGCCAGCGCCGGGTCGTCGTGCTCGTCGAGGATCGCGCGGATGCCGGGATAGCGGTTCAGGTCGCGCTTGAGATGCTCGCGCCAGCCCTCGCCGCCCTTGTAGACCAGCGCCGAGTAAAGAGAATTCGGGCAGGCGTCGATCCATTCGCGCAGGTGCTCACCGTCCGGCCGCGCAAAGGCGGCTTGCAGCAGGCGGCCGTATTTCAGCGTCACGACGCGCCAGCCGAACATCTCGAACAGCGCGTCGATGCGGCCGAACAGCCGGTCGGAGACGACCGCGTCGAGGCTCTGGCGGTTGTAATCGATGATCCACCAGAGATTGCGGACATCGTGCTTCCAGCCTTCGAGCAGCGCCTCGAAGATATTGCCCTCGTCGAGTTCGGCATCGCCGGCCAGCGCGATCATGCGGCCCGGCGGGGCATCGGTCGGGACCATCCGGTGCAGCCGCAGATAATCCTGCACCAGCGAGGCGAACAGCGTGATGCCGACCCCGAGACCGACCGAGCCGGTCGAGAAATCGACGATGTCGGCGCCGTCCTTGGTGCGCGACGGGTAGGACTGCGCCCCGCCGAACCCGCGGAACCGTTCGAGCTTGTCGCGGCTCTGCCGTCCGAGGAGGTATTGCAGCGCGTGGAACACCGGCGCGGCGTGCGGTTTGACCGCGACCCGGTCCGGCGGCCGCAGCACGTCGAGATAGAGCGCGGTCATCAAGGTCGCGACCGAGGCGCTCGACGCCTGATGACCGCCGACCTTCAGCCCGTCGCGGCTCGGGCGCAGATGGTTGGCGTTGTGGATCATCCAGGTCGAGAGCCACAGCACCTTTTTTTCCAGCGCCGCCAGACAGGCCAGCTTGTCGGCGCTTGGCCGCCGCGTCTCGTCCTCGGGGTCCCGGTAGCGCCCTCCGGGCAAGGCTCGCAGCATGGTCCGCTCCTTTTGCCGGGGCATTGTCCCCGGGAAACTGTCGCTCGGCGTTGTCCGGCTTTCAGGTGTTGCCGCGCGTGCTTAAATACACCTTTGGAGAGGCGGGGACGAGAGGAGCGGCGAGCCGATGAGCGACGTAATGCCGGACAAAACCGTGGCGGAAGAGCGCCGGATTGCCGTGACGGAGAGCGCGGCGCGGCGCATCGCGGCGCTAAGGGAACAGGAAGAGGCGACGACCGCCTTTCTGCGCATCTCGGTGTCGGGCGGCGGCTGTTCCGGGTTTCAGTACGGTCTCAGCTTCGACGAAACGCAGAACGCGGACGATCATGTCTTCGAGCGCGGCGGGGTCGCGGTCGTGGTGGACGACGTGTCGCTCGACCTGTTGAACGGCGCCGAGATCGATTTTGTCGAGGATCTGATGGGCGCCTCGTTCCAGATACGCAATCCGAACGCCGCCTCGTCGTGCGGCTGCGGCAATTCGTTTTCGATATAGGACCCACCCCGCACCGCAACGCCGCAGGAAGGGCTGAGCACAGCGACGCCCGTGCTGTTGTGCCGCGGCGAGACGGCATGGACTTCTCCCCGCTGTGCCGGGTTCAGCCCATCGACAATAGTGCCGGAGGTGAGCTTTTTCCCAAGAATACCTTGCCGGCGCGATCGGGTGAGGGTCGGCCGGGTGGAATTTCGCGGTTCCGAGCGGTAGGATTAAAGGCGTGATTGCGCGAGCGGAAGCGCAACGCCCGATTGGGACGATCTGCCGCCTCAGAGGGGAGGATGTCGATGCCTCAGACGACGAGCTTTGCAATTGTCGCGTCAATCGCCGCTGTGACGCTGATCGCGTCGCCCGGTCGCGCGCAGCAGCCGCCGCCGCAAGCACCAAATATGACCTTCTTTGTCACCAGCGCGGGGCCCGGCAAAGGCGCCGATCTCGGGGGATTGGAAGGCGCCGACCGGCAGTGCCAGACCCTGGCTCAGGCGGCGGGGGCGGGCGGCAAGACCTGGCGGGCCTATCTCAGCACCCAAGCCGTCGATGGTGCGGCAGCCGTCAATGCCCGCGATCGGATCGGAGCCGGCCCGTGGCAGAATTTCAAGGGCGAGGCTGTCGCGAAAAGCGTCGATGATCTGCACAGCGACCAGAACAAAATAACCCTGGAAACCGCGCTGACCGAACGCGGGACCATTGTCGCCGGCCGAGGCTACACGCCGAATTACCACGATGTGCTGACCGGCTCGCAGCCCAATGGCCGGGCATTTCCGCCGAATGAGGACAGGACCTGCCGCAATTGGACGAGCAGCACCGCGGGTGCGGCGATGGTCGGTCATCACGACCGCAAGGGATTGCGCGACGACGCCGCATCAAAATCCTGGAATTCGTCGCATCCCTCGCGCGGACCCGATGGCGGGTGCAGCCAGAATGATCTGCGCAGCACCGGAGGCAACGGTTTGTTCTACTGCTTTGCCGCCAATTAGGCGAAGCCGTTGGCCAATCAGGCGAAGCCGTTGGAATGAAAATCGCGAGCTGGAACGTCAACTCGGTCAAGGTGCGGCTGCCGCACCTGCTGGATCATCTGAAACAGGCGCAGCCCGACGTGCTGTGTCTGCAGGAGACCAAATGTCTCGCCGAGGATTTTCCGCGGCTGGAGATCGCCGCGCTCGGCTATCACGTCGAGGCACTTGGGCAGCGCGCCTATAACGGCGTCGCGCTGGTATCGCGCCAGCCGGCCCGCGAGGTCGTGCGCGGCCTGCCGGGCTGGGACGACGAGCAGGCGCGCTATATCGAAGCCTCGTTCGGCACGGCGGGAGACGGCGGCGAGGTGCGCGTCGCCTCGGCCTACGTCCCGAACGGCAACCCGACCGGCACCGATAAATTTTCCTACAAGCTGGCCTGGATGGACAGGCTGGTCGGCCACGCCGGCAATCTGCTCAAGCGGGAGATGCCGTTTGTCATCGCCGGCGACTACAATGTCTGCCCAACCGACGAGGACGTTTACGACCCCGTCGCGTGGCGCGACGACGCGCTGTGCCGGATCGAAACGCGTTCGCGCTTTCGTGCGCTGCTTTATCTCGGGCTGACCGACGCCTATCGCGTATTTCACCTGGAGCCGCACCGCTACACGTTCTGGGACTACCAGGCCGGGCGCTGGCACCGCGACGAGGGGCTGCGGATCGACCATCTGCTGCTGTCGCCGCAGGCCGCCGACCGGGTCGCCGCCTGCGACATCGACAAGGCGCCGCGCGCCAAGGAACGGGCCTCCGACCACACCCCGATCTGGTGCGAGCTGGCGATCTGACTGGAGCCAGGATCACCGACATCGAGATTGCTTCGTCGCGTTGCTCCTCGTAATGACTCTCGTTTGTTGTCATTACGAGCGCAGCGAAGCAATCTCGGCGAGGCGTACCCTTCTTGATCGGGAGAATGCGATGGCGGCGGTCAGGACCGGCGGATGCCTGTGCGGCGCGGTGCGGTACGAGTCCAAGGGCGATCCGGTGTTTTCGCTGCAATGCCATTGCCGCGACTGCCAGCGGTCGAGCGGCACCGCGTACATTGCGGCGATGCGGGTGCCGGCCGCCGGTTTCCGGATCACGCAGGGCGTGCCGAAACACCATGCCGGCAAGGCCGACAGCGGCAATACGATCACGCGCGCCTTCTGCGGCGATTGCGGCTCGCCGCTGTTTGTGCAGGTCTCGACCCGGCTCGATATTGTCGGGCTGCGCGTCGGCACGTTGGACGACCCGAGCGAATTCCACCCCGAGGCCGATATTTTCGTCAAGAGCGCGCAGCCCTGGGAGCACCTGAACCCGGCGCTGCCGAAATACGACACCTATCCGCCGGGTCGGTCCTACCGGCCTGGTGAGGACCGATAGGCCGGAAGCCGGCGGGCGGCGCACCCGCCGGCGTGTCCGGGACCATCGCGAAAGGTCCCGAAAGGCGCGAAAGACCTCCCCGCTCGGCGGGTCGGCCCCGCGCGGGTCAGTTCCAGAGACGCAGGTTGACCCGGTTGGTTTCGGCCACCCGCCGATAGTTTTGGCGCTGTTCGCGATAGTCGTCCATCGCCTCGATGTCGGCTGGGGTAACGCCTCGCAGCACGAGCTGATTGCCGCGCATCCAGAAGCGCTCGAGCGGGAAGGCCACACGGTCCTCGCCGATACCGAGGAAACCGCCGCGCTCGACGACGACATAGCTGCGATTTGTGCGCGGATCAAGCACCACCTCGCCTATCTCGCCCAGCCTCTCGCCGCGGCCATTGTACACATCCATGTCGTCCAGCTCACTGACCGCCACCGGGCGGGTCGGCACCTGGGCCTGGTTCACCACAGCCACGTCCACATCCTCGACGATCAGCCGCTGCTGCGCGCGCTGGCGCTCCTGCTCGGTCATGCCGCGACGCTGGGTTGCCGCCTGCGTGGTCGAGCCGGTCTGGGCCTGCGCCTCGGCCTCCTGAGGTATCCGCTCGACGCGCACGACCGGCTGGCCCGCGGCCTCGTTGTAGATCACCCTGGGTTCGCCCATGCGCTCATAGCGCACGACCGGCTGGGCCTGCTGCACCTGAACCTGCGGCTCTCCCTGCGCCCGCTGGATCTGCACCTGCGGCTGCTCGCGTTGCACCTGCACCGCCGGGGCGCCCTGCGGCTGAGCGACCTGGACCTGCGCCTGCGGCTGACGCACCTGCACCTGCGGCTGGGCCATCGCCACGTCCACATCCGGTTGCGGCATGCGTACCGTGATCTGCGGCTGCGGCATCTCGACCCGAATGGTCGGAGGCGGCTGCTGAACCAGGATCTCGGGCGCGGGCTGGCCCACGGTGACGGTCGGCTCCGGCTGGCGCACCGTGATCTGCGGCGCCGCCTGCTGGAGCTGGATGGCCGGGGCGCGCTGCTGGACCACGATCCGCGAGGCTTCGGCCTGCTGCATGCGAGCGGCGGCCGCGGCATCATAGCCCACGATAACGACGCGATAATCGGGAGCAAGCGCTTCGTAACTGGCCGCGACCTGCGGGTTGTAGGCCGCCAGGCGCTCGTTGCCGGTGATGCCGGTCAGGACAAAGCGATCGTTCTCGTAGCGGAGCTGCTCGGCGGGGGCGAGGAACTGGTCGTTGCCGCGCTGGACGATCAGAAAGGTGCGGCCCTGGCGGTCACGGACGAGGTTGCTGACGCGGCCGAACTCCTGCCCGGCCTGCGAATACAGTACCTGGTTGCGCAGCTGACTCGTCGCGAGCCCCTGCTGGTTCGCCTGCTGTGCCGCCCTGCTCTGCGCGCCGGGGGACGTCGCCTGGTTCTGGTTATTGGTCTGCGCCATTCCGGAAATCGGAAGCAGGGCTGTGGTGCCCAACAGCACGACAGCAAACTTGGCGTATGTCATCGGGATCTCCTGTGCTCGTTTCGACACGCCCGGTCAACCAATAGTGGACCGGGGGGAACACCGCCCCGCATCAAAAGGCAAGGACGGCGGCACAGGCACTCAGCTCGGTCAGCCGCGCTGCTGAATCGGGAATCGCAAAGTCTTAGCTCCGAACGCGCGACACTCGGAACGTAACAAGGTAATGCAGTTGCAGTGCCTGTACTGTCCGGTGAACAACACCAGGAATCGGAGGTTCACTCGGGGAGAATTAGAAATTGCTTACAGGCCCGTATATGCCGGGCCGACATACGCTAGGCCGACACGTCAATAATAAACAAAAGTTTAAGCAGTCGCATACCTGTCGTTTAGCCATCCCGGCCTTTCCGATCTTGCCGATAGAGCGCCCGACCGGGCGATCCCGACGGCAATTCCGGCTGACGCTGCCGCCGAGCTGCCCGGAGGCGCGGGGACCCTTCCGATCCCGGTGCGATCGCCGGGATCGGGGCAGGGCCGTTGCGGGCCGGCGGAACGGCGTCAGGCGCGCTCGACCAGCTCGATGCGGTAGCCGTCCGGGTCCTCGATAAAGGCGATCACCGAGCCGCCATGCGCCATCGGACCGGCCGGGCGCGGGATTTTGACACCGGCGGCGGCCAGCTTCTCGCAGGTCTTGTAGACATCGGGGACGCCGATCGCGAGATGACCGAACGCGCTGCCAAGCTGATAGGGTTCGGCCTGCTCCCAGTTGTGGGTTAGCTCGATCACCGTGTTGTCGGTCTCCTCACCGTAGCCGACAAAGGCCAGCGTGAATTTCCCCGTGGGATAGTCGCGCTTGCGCAGCAGCTTCATGCCGAGCAGATCGGTATAGAAATTCAGCGACTTGTCCAGATCCTTGACCCGGATCATCGTGTGCAGAAAACGGGCCTTGCCTGGCTCGACGGCGGCTTCGGTCATCGTGTCGCTCCTTCATAGGGCGGTGACGTGTGCGGCTTGGGTGCGACCCCCGCGGTGCGCCGCGACGATCGCCAGAACCCGGTCGGCGGCTTCCCGGCTCGGCGAGGCGCCGTCGCCGCGCAGAAGCCGCATCGCCGCATCATAGCCGGCAAGGTGGGCGCTGCGAACCCGTTCGTCCCGGATCAGCATGACCAGCGATCGGGCGAGCTTTTCGGGCGTGCAATCGCGGCGCAGATGCTCGGGCACCAGCGCCTCGCCGAGCAGCAGGTTGATGAGATTGACCTGGCGCACCTTGAGGATGCGGTCGAGCAGCGCCTCGGTCAGCGGGTTGAGGCGGTAGGCCACCGCCATCGGCACCCCGGCCAGCGCCAGTTCGAGCGCGACCGTGCCCGAGGCGGCGAGCGCGGCTCGGCTCGCGGCAAACGCGTCGTATTTTTCCTCCCTGCCGCGCAGCACGATCGGCCGGCCCGGCCAGTCGGCGGTGCCGGCGGCCACCGTCTCGGCGACTGTCGCGACGGTCGGGACCGCAACGCGGAACGGCCCGAGGAGGCGGTCGAGCCGGTCCAGCGCCTCCCTGAATACCGGCATCAGACGCCGGACCTCGCCGCCGCGGCTGCCGGGCAGCACCGTCAGCACCAGCGTGTCCTCGCCGATGCCGTGCGCCAGACGGAACCGCGCGGCGTCGCCATGCCCGGCGCCGCTTTCGACAACCGGGTGCCCGACATGGCTGGCGGCCAGCCCGACCTTTTCGAAATACGGCGGCTCGAACGGCAGCAGGGTCAGCACATGGTCGTACCAGCGCGCCATGTGGCGGGCGCGTCCAGGGCGCCAGGCCCACACCATCGGGGCGACATAGGCGATCAGCGGCAGCGTTTCCCCCCTGCGACGCAGCCGGTGCGCTACCCGCCAGCAGAAGCCGGAACTGTCGATCGTCACGACGGCGTCCGGCCGCAACTCGCGGATCGCCGCGACGGTTTCGTTGATGCGGCGCAGCAATCGCGGGGCATGCGGCAACACCTCGGCAAGCCCCGCCACGGCCAATTCGGAGAGCGGCACCATACTGTCCACGCCCTGCGCCCGCATCTGCTCGCCGCCGATGCCGGCGACACGCAGCCCCGCGCCGGTGCGCTCGCGAAGCGCGCGGATCAGCGCGGCGCCGAGCGCGTCGCCCGAGGGCTCGCCGGCGATGATGAACAGAAACGGCGCAGGGTCGCGGGCGGTCATGCGGGACATTAGGCTGCCGCCGCCCGTGTTGAAAAGCCGGAGGACTGCGCCATATCGGCTGCTGTTCCGCGGCGGTATCGTTTCATGCTCTCTATCAGTTTCGTCGCCCCGGCGAAGGCCGGGACCCACCTTTCAGCCGTCCGAGCAGCCGAAGCGTGGATCCCGGCCTTCGCCGGGATGACGACGCGCGTATGGAGAGCGGTTCGTGCGTCCTCCATGAGCCGGGCGGCATGGCGTTGACGCCCGACTCTCCGCCGAACGAGCCGCTGGTTCTGCTTGACGACATCCGGCTGCGGCTCGACGGCGCGGCCGGGCCGGTCGAGATATTGCGCGGCATTTCGCTCGCGATCCTACCCGGCGAAACGGTCGCGCTGGTCGGCCCGTCGGGATCGGGAAAATCGAGCCTGATGATGATCGTCGCCGGGATCGAGCGGCCGAGCGCCGGACGGGTCGTCGTCGCCGGGCAGGACCTCGCCACGCTCGACGAAAGCGGTCTGGCGCGGCTGCGGCGGCGTCATGTCGGGATCGTGTTTCAGAGCTTTCACCTGCTGCCGACGATGACGGCGCGCGAGAATGTCGCGATCCCGCTCGAACTGGCCGGACACGCCGACGCGCTGGCGCGGGCCGAGGCGGCCTTGGCCCGGGTCGGGCTCGAGCATCGCCTGGGACATTATCCGGGACAGCTGTCGGGCGGCGAGCAGCAGCGCGTCGCGATCGCGCGCGCTTTTGTCGCCGGTCCGGCGCTGCTGCTGGCCGACGAGCCGACCGGCAATCTCGACCGCGCGACCGGCGCGGCGGTCATCGACTATCTGTTCGACGAGCACGCAAGGCTCGGCTCGGCGCTGCTGTTGATCACGCACGACGCGGCACTGGCCGAGAGATGCGAGCGCCGGCTCGATCTGGCCGACGGCCGCATCGTCGGCGAGCGCCGACCGACCGGCGAAGCCGCCCAAGGCGCCGCAATGAGACCGATCCGCCATGCCAGCGGATGATCTCGCCGCCACGACGCCGCAGCGGGTTTACGGGCGGCGGCGCGGACGCCCGTTGCGGCCGGGGCAGCGGCATCTGCATGAGACCTTGCTGCCGCAACTCGCGATCACGCTGCCCGAGACGGGGAAGCTCGATCCGGCGTCATTGTTCGCGGAACGGCCGGAGACCGTGTGGCTCGAAATCGGGTTCGGAGCCGGCGAGCACCTGGCGGCGCAGGCCGCGGCACATCCCGGGATCGGCTTTATCGGCGCTGAGGTGTTCGAGAACGGGGTGGCGCGGCTGGTGGCGGAAATCGCCCGCACCGGGATCGGCACTATCCGCATCTTTCCGGATGACATCAGGGTGCTGCTCGATGCGCTCGCCCCGGCCTCGCTCGGCCGGGTGTTCATCCTGTTTCCCGATCCGTGGCCGAAACAGCGGCACCACAAGCGCCGGCTCGTCTCGACCGCGACGCTGGACCGGCTGGCGGTACTGATGCGGCCGGGGGCGGAGCTGCGCCTCGCCACCGACGATCGGGATTATCTGACCTGGATGCTGGAGCGCGCGATGGCGCATCCGGCGTTCGAATGGCGGGCGCGCGGCCCCGCCGACTGGCGCGAGCGCCCCGCCGACTGGCCGCCGACCCGGTACGAGGAAAAGGCCCGCACCGCCGGGCGCCATCCGGTCTTTCTGCGGTTTGTGCGGCGGGCCTCGCCGGTTTTGTGAATTCCCTGATCGCAGGGAATTTTTTCGGCCGGGGTCGCTCCGGTCGCAAAATATCCAATATCCGCAAGCAATTGCGGGGGTTCCTCAGGCTCCCGAGCAGGGAAGCCGGGCGGGCGGAACAGGGAAGACTTGGCGCCCGGCAGGGAAGCGCAAGACACGAGCGTACCGGGGCGAAAAAGTCCGGTCGTGCGAATTCTTCCGGGTTCATCGCCGTTGCCCCCGAGCATCCCATTCAATTGCGGCAATTTTTTTGGCGTCATCCGGACGGACCTGCAACCAATCGTCCGGCGGATTGTTTCAGCGGCAAAAGGGAGACCGGAGGTCGAGAATGGATTCCGACGGCACATGGCGCATCGAGCGCAACAGCGCCTGGCGCATCGAGCGCAACACCGACACGGCGATCGCCGAGTCCCGGCGCGCCGGGATTCGGGACAGTTTGCGGTATCATGCCGCGCGGCCGCGGGAGATCCCGGCGCGGCTCGCCGAGCTGGATCGCGAATGGGATGTCGATCGTGCCATGACGGCCGGCGCCGCCGCCATCGCCTTGGCGGGCCTCGCATTGACGGCGCTGGTCGATCACCGGTTTGTCGCGGTGCCGGCGATGGTCGGCGGGTTTCTGTTGCAGCACGCGATCCGGGGAAGGTGCCCGCCCGCCACATTGCTGCGCCGGCTCGGTTTCCGCAGGTCGGACGAAATCTGCGAGGAGCGCTGCGGTCTCAAGATGCTGCAGGGCGAATATCGCTCGTTCGGCGATGCGGCGCCGGCGCAATGGTCGGTGACGGCTGTTTCCATCCACGAAGGCGTCGAGGCGTAGACCGGATTGCCGGCCTCCGGCCGGCGTGCCGGCTCTCGGCGAAGCAGAGCTTCGCCTGACGCCGTTAGCGCAAGCGAAGCTTGCGCCAGGGGCGGGACGCCGGCGGTCCTGAACCTGAAGATGCCGGCTGTTTGGGCATCGCCTTTCGGGAGCGGCAAAGCCGGCGAGACGCCAGCGGTCCTTGGGTTGCGGGGCCTGCTGAACCTTCGGGACGCCGGCGGTCCGCACGCGGCGGCGGCGGCTCTTGCTTTCCGCGGGCGCGTGACCTAATTCGGCGGCAGGATCGCCGCAGGAGAGAGCACGCCATGAAAGCGCTCGTCGCCGTCAAGCGGGTCATCGACTACAACGTCAAGGTTCGCGTCAAGGCGGACATGACCGGGGTCGAACTCGCCAATGTCAAAATGTCGATGAACCCGTTTGACGAGATCGCCGTCGAGGAAGCCCTGCGGCTGCGCGAGAAGGGGCTGGTCAGCGAGGTCATCGCGGTCTCGGCCGGCGTCCAGCAATGCCAGGAGACAATCCGCACCGCGCTGGCGATGGGCGCCGATCGCGGCATCCTGATCCAGACCGACGCCGAATTGCAGCCGCTGGCGGTCGCCAAATTGCTGAAGGCGGTGATCGAGAAGGAAGCACCGGGGATCGTCATCATCGGCAAGCAGGCGATCGACGACGATTGTAACCAGACCGGGCAGATGCTCGCGGCGCTGCTCGGCTGGCCGCAGGCGACCTTCGCCTCGAACATCGCGATCGACGGCGAGCGCGCCGAGGTGACGCGCGAGGTCGATGGCGGTCTCGAAACGGTCGCGTTCAAGCTGCCGGCGGTCGTCACGACCGATCTGCGCCTCAACGAGCCGCGCTATGCGTCCTTGCCGAACATCATGAAGGCGAAAAAGAAGCCGATCGCGACGATGACCCCCGACGAGCTCGGGGTCGATGTGACGCCGCGCCTGGTGACGTTGAAGGTCGTGGAGCCGACAAAACGCTCGGGCGGGGTCAAGGTCGGCTCGGTCGCCGAGCTGGTCGACAAGCTGAAGAATGAAGCGCGGGTGATCTGATGTCCGTCCTCGTCATCGCCGAACACGACAACAACGCGCTGAAAGCCGCGACGTTGAACGCGGTCGCCGCCGCCCGCGAGGTCGCCGACAAAGCCGGCAGCGACGTACACCTGCTGGTCGCCGGTTCCGGGTGCCGGGCCGTTGCCGAGACCGCTTCGCAGGTCGCCGGGGTCGGAAAAGTGCTGCTCGCCGACGATGCGGCCTACGGTCACGGGCTGGCCGAGAACATCGCACCGCTGATCGTGCGGCTCGCCCCGGACTATACGCATGTTCTGGCGCCGGCGACGACATCGGGGAAAAACATCATGCCTCGGGTCGCGGCGCTGCTCGACGTGATGCAGATCTCCGATATCAGCGCGGTCGAAACCGCGGACACGTTTGTGCGACCGATCTATGCCGGCAACGCGCTGGCGACGGTGCAGTCGAAGGACCCGATAAAAATCATCACGGTGCGCGGCACCGCCTTCGCGCCTTCCGAGGCGGAGGGCGGCTCGGCCCCGGTCGAGACGATCGAGGGACCGGGCGCGGCCGGGATCAGCGAGTTTGTGCGCGCTGAATTGTCAAAATCGGAGCGGCCCGAGCTGACCAGCGCGCGGGTGATTATCTCGGGCGGGCGCGGCATGCAGTCCGGCGACAACTTCCCGCTGCTGGAAAAGGTCGCCGACAAGCTCGGGGCGGCGGTCGGCGCGTCGCGCGCCGCGGTCGATGCCGGGTTTGTGCCGAACGACTACCAGGTCGGGCAGACCGGGAAGATCGTCGCGCCGGAACTGTATATCGCGGTCGGCATCTCGGGCGCGATCCAGCACCTCGCCGGGATGAAGGATTCGAAGGTCATCGTCGCGATCAACAAGGACGAGGAGGCGCCGATCTTTCAGATCGCCGATTACGGCCTGGTCGGCGATTTGTTCAAGATCCTGCCCGAACTCGACGAGGAGCTGGCGAAGCGGCAGCAATAGGGGCGGTGCGCGGCTCCGCTACCGCTGCGCGCCGATCAGCCGGTCCAGGTCGCGCTGGTTCCGCTCGCGGTAATGCGGTGGCGCGTCGGGTGTTGCCGGGCCGGCGGAGGGGGTCGCCAGGGCGCGCATTGCGCGTCGCGCCTCGACCGCCGGATCGACCGGCGGCGGGGTCAGATCGGCGCTCTTGAATTTCAGCGATTCGGGCAGAAACCCTTTCAGCAGATCGGCGCCCTCGTTGAGGTACGGCCCGCTCTTCGCGTCGCGCAGCCAGGGCGGCCAGTCGCCCGGCGGCAGCGCCATCGCGACAAGCAGATAGGCCAGACAGACGAGAAACACACCGCGCGCTAGCCCAAACAGAAAACCGAGCGTGCGGTCGATCGGCGAAAACGCGGTCGCGCTGACCATCCGCGCCACGATGCCGGTCACCATCGTCAGCACCACGAGGCTGACGATGAACAGGCCGAACCCGGCGATGACCTGCGACAGAAGCGGGTTCTGCACATAGGGATCGATGCGGTCGAACGCCCAGCCGAACCCGTAAAGCGTGACCGCCGCGGCCCCGACCCAGGCGATGACCGAGAACGCCTCGCGCACAAAGCCGCGCGCAAAGGCGAAGATCGCCGATAGCACGATAATCGCGACGACGCCGATATCGAGCCAGTTCATCGCGTCACCATCATGCGAGGCGCGCCGGCGGCAGGCGTCCTGTTCTGTGCACTCCGTGACGGGTCCCGGCGTTGCGGCGGTGGCGACAGACGCGCGACCAGCTCGCTCAAATGCAGGATCGGCGCTGTCGCGAGCCCGTCGGCCCCGCCAGGCTTTGCGCCGCGCGACGCCCGTACCGGGACCCAGGCCTCGGCAAAGCCGAGCTTGGCCGCCTCCTTGAGCCGCAGATCGGCATGCGCGACCGGCCGCACCCGGCCCGACAGGGCGATCTCGCCGAACACGACGATGTCGTGCGGCACCGGGGTCTCGGTCAGCGCCGAGACCAGCGCCGCCGCCACCGCCAGATCGGCCGCCGGCTCGACGATGCGCAACCCGCCGGCGATGTTCAGGTAGATGTCGTTGGGGCCGACCGACAGACCGCAGCGCGCATCGAGCACGGCGGTGATCATCGCCAGCCGCGTCGCGTCCCAGCCGACCACGGCGCGGCGCGGCGTGCCGAGCGGCGACGGCGCGACCAGCGCCTGCACCTCGACCAGCACCGGTCTTGTCCCCTCGATGCCGGCGAACACCGCCGCACCAGCCAGGCGCGACGCGGTCTCCTCCGGCGCGTCTTCGTTTTCGGTGTCGGGCTCGGTGTCGGGGGCGGCGCGGTCGGCGAGAAACAGCGCCGAGGGGTTCGGCACCTCGGCGAGACCGCGATCGCCCATCTCGAACACACCGATCTCGTCGGTCGCCCCGAAGCGGTTTTTGACCGCGCGCAGGATGCGGAACTGGTGGCCGCGCTCGCCTTCGAAATAGAGCACCGTATCGACCATGTGCTCCAGCACGCGCGGGCCGGCGATCAGCCCTTCCTTTGTGACGTGACCCACCAGCACGACCGTCATGCCGCGCCGCTTTGCGAGAGAGATCAGCTCCTGCGCCGCGCCGCGCACCTGGCTGACCGTGCCGGGGGCGCTGTCGAGCGTGTCGAGATACATCGTCTGGATCGAATCGATCACGACCAGGCCAGGGGGAGCGAGATTGGGGCCGCGCCCGCCGTCGAGCGCGGCGATGATGTCGCGCACGCTGCTGGCCGAGGCGAGGCGCACCGGCGTGTCGGCGACGCCGAGCCGCTCGGCGCGCAGCCGGACCTGATCGATCGCCTCCTCGCCGGTGATATAGGCCGCCTCGCCGCCCTTTGCCGCCAGCGAGGCCGCGGCCTGCAACAGCAGGGTCGATTTGCCGATGCCGGGATCGCCGCCGACCAGGATTGTCGAGCCGGGGACGAGACCGCCGCCGCATACCCGGTCGAGTTCGGCGATGCCGGTCAGAGAGCGCGGCGGGCCGGCGCCCTCGCCGCGCAGCGCGACAAAATCGAGACCGCGCGAGCGCCCGCGTCCGGTCTCGGCGCCCCTGGGCTCGGCGCCGAGGCTTTTCGGCGGCGCGGCGCGCGGCACTTCCTCGACCAGGCTGTTCCAGGCGCCGCAACTCTCGCACCGCCCGGCCCAGCGCGGCGCGACCGCGCCGCATTGCTGGCAGGCGAAGCGGGGTTGGGTTTTGGACATTTCAGAAACGCCAAGAATCCCCTCTCCGCCCTTTAGGGGGGAGAGGGAGGGGCCCACGCCGGAGGCGTGGGAGGGTGAGGTGGGTTGTGGCGGGCACCGTGACGTTGGCCCCCTCACCCCAACCCTCTCCCCCGGTGGGGGAGAGGGAGTCAGAAAGCGCGGCGGGAGAAACGCTCATGCCGCCCGCACCTGCATCCGGATCGGTCCTTCGGCGCGGCCGTGCACGAACTGGTCGACATAGGGGTTGCCGGAATTCTCGATCGCGGCGGCCGGGCCGTGCCAGATGATGCCGCCGCCATGCAGCATCGCGATCCGGTCGCCGATCTTGCGCGCGCTTCTCATGTCGTGCGTGATCGAGATCGCGGTGGCGCCGAGACCGCGCACGCAGTCGAGGATCAGGTTGTTGATCACATCGGCCATGATCGGGTCGAGCCCGGTCGTCGGTTCGTCGAAAAACAGGATTTCGGGTTCCGCCGCGATCGCCCGCGCCAGCGCCACCCGCTTCTGCATGCCGCCCGACAATTCGGCCGGCCGCAATACGGCTATGTCGGGGCCGAGACCGACCGCGGCAAGCTTCTGCAACGCGATGTCGCGCGCCTGCGGCCGCGCCATGCCGCGCCCCTGGATCAGCCCGAACGCGACATTCTCCCACACGCTCAGCGAATCGAACAATGCGCCGCCCTGAAACAAGAGGCCGAATTTGCGCATCAGACGGTCGCGGGCGGCGCGGCGCTGTCCGGCGGTTTCGACCCCGTCGATCCGGATCGATCCCGCATCGGGCGTTATCAGCCCGATGATGCACTTGATCAGCACCGATTTGCCGGTGCCGGAACCGCCGATGACGACGAGGCTCTCGCCGGCGCCGCAGGCGATCTCGATACCGTCGAGCACCAGCTTGCGCCCGAACGATTTGCGCAGCCCCGAGATCGCGATTTTCGGCGCCCCTTCGCTCATGATGCGTCGCTCATCACGAGAAGAATGCCTGGGTCAGCAGATAATTGAACAGCAGGATCAGGATCGAGGCCGAGACGACGGCCTGCGTCGTCGCCTGACCGACCCCCTCGGCGCCGCCGCGCGAATGATAGCCGTGATAACACCCCATCAGCGCGACGATAAAGCCGAACACCGCCGCCTTTATTAGACCGGAAACGACGTCGATCGTTTCGAGATAGCGCTGCGTCTGCGTCAGATAGGTCACCGGGTTGAAGTCCAGCTTGTAGATGGCGACCAGATACCCGCCGAACACACCGATAATATCGGCCACGAGAACCAGACAGGGCAGCGTTATCAGCCCGGCCAATAGGCGCGGCAGCACCAGATAGCGCAGCGGGTCGGTCGACAGCGTCGTCAGAGCGTCGATCTGCTCGGTCACGCGCATCGTGCCGATCTCGGCCGCCATCGCGGCCCCGACGCGCCCCGCCACCATCAGCCCGGCAATCACCGGCCCCAATTCGCGCGTCACCGACAGCACGACCACGGTCGCGATCGCGCTCTCGGCGTTGAACCGGCTGAACCCGGTATAGGATTGCAGCGCCAGCACCATGCCGGTGAACAGCGCGGTCAGCCCGACCACCGGCAGTGAGAAATAGCCGATCGAGACGATCTGGCGCAGGATCAGCCTGGGGTAGAAGGGCGGCGCGAACAGCCCGGCGACGGCGCGGCCGGCGAACAGGACGATCCGGCCGGTCGCCGCGAGAAAGGCCAGAAAGGCCGCCCCGATCGATGCAAGAAACTGGGCCGATGCAAGAGATCGGGCCGGTGCGGGAGACCGGGTCATCCTTCCGGCGGATCGCGGTAGACGCGGTGATAGCGCGACCCGAGCGCGGTCAGGATTTCATAGCCGATCGTCCCGGCATCGGCCGCCACCTCGTCCACCCCATAGCCGGGACCGAGCAACTCGATCGCCATGCCGGGAGACGCCAGCGCCGGCGGCACCGCCGAGACATCGAATGCACAGAGATCCATCGATACCCGGCCCAGCAACGGAACACGCTTACCGCCGATAAACCCGCAGCCGCGCCGGCTCAGTGCGCGCAGCCACCCGTCGGCATAACCGACCGCGACCGTCGCGACGCGGCCGGGAGCCTCCATTACGTGCGCCGCACCGTATCCGACCGATTCGCCGCTGTCAATTTCGCGTATTTGGATAATCTTCGCGGCGAGCCGCACGACCGGGCGCAACGCGTTCGGGCGGCCTGGCAGCGGGTTGACGCCGTACAGCGCCGCGCCGGGGCGCACAAAATCGAAATGGTGCGCCGCGCCGAGAAAAACGCCGGAGGATGCCGCGAGACTCGCTGGGATGCCGGGCAATTGCGTCGTGAGGGCACGGAAGCAGGCGCGCTGCCGCTCGTTCAGCGGATGGTCCGGCTGGTCGGCGCAGGCCAGGTGACTGATCACCGCCTGCCAGGCGATCGGCGGGCGATCCTCGACCAAGGCGGCAAACTCGCGTTGCGTCAGACCGAGCCGCGCCATGCCGGTATCGATGTGCAGGATGGCGGGACAGGGACTTCTGGACAGATTGCCGGCCTTCGGCCGGCGTGCCGGCTCTCGGCGAAGCAGAGCTTCGCCTGACGCCGTCAGCGCAAGCGAAGCTTGCGCCAGAGGCGGGACGCCGGCGGTCCGATTGCCGGAAAGGGAGGCATCGATCCTTGCCCATTCCGCGATCTGGCCGGGATGGTTGAGCACCGGGATCAGGCGATGCGCAGCGAACTCGGCCTCGGTGCCGGGAAACGGGCCGTTCAGGACAGCGATCTCCGGCCCGTCGCCGAGCGCCCGGCGCAGCGCGATCCCCTCGTCGAGCGTTGCGACAAAAAACAGCCGGCAACCGGCAGCCGCCAGGGCGCGGGCGACCGGCCCCGCGCCAAGTCCGTAAGCATCCGCCTTGACGACGGCGGCGCAGGAGGCCGGGGCGGTCCGCTCGGCCAGCAAGCGCCAATTCGCGGCGATCGCGCCAAGATCGATATCGAGAACCGCGCCGGCCCGCAAAGCGGGATCGCAACTCATCACCGCAGGTTACCGCCACAACACCGCGCCGCCTCAATATACCGCGCCGGGCACACGCTCGGGGCCGATGAAATTGTCGAATTTTGTCGTTTCCGCCTCGAAATGCAGCTTGACCGTGCCGATCGGCCCGTGGCGCTGCTTGGCGATGATGACTTCCGCCGTTGCGAAGGCCGCCTCGCAGCGCTCCTTCCAGCGGTCGTAGCGGTCGTTGAACTTGTCATCGCTCTCCTCCGGGCGGCGGATCGGCTCGCCGCGCGAGAGGTAATACTCCTCGCGGAAGATGAACATGACGACATCGGCATCCTGCTCGATCGAGCCGCTTTCGCGCAGATCGGCGAGCATCGGCCGCTTGTCCTCGCGCTGCTCGACAGCGCGCGACAGCTGCGACAGAGCCACGATCGGCACGTTCAGCTCCTTGGCGATGGCTTTCAGACCGCGGGTGATCTCGGAGATTTCCTGTACCCGGTTTTCCGGGCCACTCCGGCTCGCGCTCGGCCGCATCAGCTGCAAATAGTCGATCGCGATCAGCCCGAGACCGTGCTGGCGTTTGAGCCGGCGCGCCCGCGTGCGCAAGGCCGCGACCGACAAAGCCGGCGTATCGTCGATGTACAGCGGCACCGCCGAGAGACGCTGCGAGGCCATGACAAATTTTTCGAAATCCTCGCGCCTGATCTCGCCGCGCCGGATCTTGTCCGACGAGGTGCCCGATTCCTCGGCAAGAATGCGGGTCGCCAGCTGTTCGGCCGACATCTCCAGCGAAAAGAACGCGACGACCGCGCCGTCCTCGGCCGGTTTTGTCAGGTCGATGCGGCCGTCCGGGCCGCGCGCCGGCTGGTACGCCTTGGCGGCGTGAAACGCGATATTGGTCGCCAGCGCCGTCTTCCCCATCGAGGGCCGTCCGGCCAGGATGATCAGGTCGGACGGGTGCAGCCCGCCGAGCTTTTTGTCGAGATCGGTGAACCCGGTCGCAACGCCGACGATCCTGCCGTCGCGCTTGAACGCGGCCTGCGCCATCGTGATCGCGCTGGTCAGCGCAATCCGGAACTCGCGCGGACCTCCCTCGGCCTGCCCGCTCGACGCCAATTCGAACAGCCTGGCCTCGGCGCGCTCGATCTGCCCGACCGCCGGATCGTCGAGATCGTGCTGGAACGCCTCGGTCACGATGTCCTGACCGACCGTGATCAGCTCGCGCCGCAGATAGAGGTCGTGGATCGTGCGCCCGTAATGCTCGGCGTTGATGATCGTCACGGCCGCGTTGACGAGCTGGGCAAGGTATTGCGCGCCGCCGATCTCGGCCAGCGCGCCGTCCTGATCGAACAGGTTTTTCAGCGTGACCGGGTCGGCGATCTGGCCGCGCTCGATCAGCTTGCCGACCGCGGTGTAGATGCGGCCATGCACCGCGTTGCCGAAATGTTCCTGCAACAGAAACTCGGCGACCCGGTGATAGGCCGCGTTGTTGATCAGCATCGCGCCGAGCAGCGCCTGCTCGGCCTCGGTATTGGCCGGCGGGTGCCGGAGGCGGTCGAGATCGGGTTCGGGTAGCGGCAGCAGCCGCAGTGTTGTCGTGCTTTCCATGCGCCCAGAATAGCACCGGCGCCCCCCGGTCGGCGCGGATGGAATTATCCACAGGCTGTGGAACTTGGGGATGGCCTCATAATCCCTCTCCCGCAACGCGGGAGAGGGTGGCGAGCGCAGCAAGCCGGGTGAGGGCATCACTGCCGGCAACCCTCACCCACAGCTCGCGATCGCGAGCGGTCCCCCCTCTCCCGCATTGCAGGAGAGGGATTATCCCCGATTACGCGGCGCGGCCGGCGGCCTCGCGCAGAAGGCGGGCACGCTCCCAGTCGAGCATGTAGTCGCGGGTCAGCGGCACCGTCTCGACCGATTTCGCGAGCTGCATCTGGAAGACGAGATGGCCGCCGCGGCGGAACGCCAGCTCGCAGCCGACCAGGTACATCTCCCACATGCGGCAGAAGCGCTCGTCGTAAAGCGCGCGAATACGGTCGCGGTTGTTCTCGAACCGGCGGCGCCAGGCACGCAATGTCTCGGCGTAATGCAGCCGCAGAATCTCGATATCGGTGATCCACAGCCGCGCCCGCTCGACGTGCGGCACGACCTCGGACAAGGCCGGCGAATACCCGCCGGGGAAGATGTATTTGCGCAGCCACGGATTGGTCGAGCCGGGTCCGTCCATGCGGCCGATCGAATGCAGCAGCGCCACCCCATCCGGCGCCAGCAATGTGCGCAATTTGCGGAAAAACCTCGGGTACTGGTTGACGCCGACATGCTCGAACATGCCGACCGAGACGATGCGGTCGTAGCGCCCGCTCTCCTCGCGCCCACCCTCCTCACGATAGTCGCGCAGATAAAACCGCACCCGGTCGGCCAGTCCGGCGGCGGCGGCGCGTCGCTTCGCGACTTTGAGCTGTTCCTCGGACAGGGTCAGCCCGGTCACCTCGGCGCCGCACTCGCCGGCCAGATAGAGCGCCAGCCCGCCCCACCCGGACCCGATATCGAGCACCCGCATTCCCGGCTGGAGCAGCAGCTTGGCGGCGATGTGGCGCTTCTTGTTCTGCTGCGCGGTGTCGATGTCGTCATTCGGCGAGCGGAAATAGGCGCAGGAATATTGCCGGTCGCGATCGAGAAACAGCTCGTAGAGCTGGTCAGACAGATCGTAATGATGCGCCACGTTGCGCCGGGATTGCGGCACCGGGTTGTATTGATGGATGCGGCGCGCGAGGCGCTTGCCGGAAGCCGCCAGCCGCATCGCCAGGCTCTCGTCGAGCGCCGCGTCGTTCGCGGTGAGCAGGTCGATAAGATCGTACAGGCTGCCTTCCTCGATCGTCAGCGTCCCGTCCATATAGGCCTCGGGCACGCAGAGCCGCGGGCCGGCCAGCAGCTTCCAGTGCAGCGCCGGGTCGTGCAGGCGAATCGAGGCGGCGGGGCCGGGGTCGCCCTCGAACACGTGCCGCCTCCCGGCGGCGTCGATCAGCGTGAGGCGGCCAATGCGGATGAAGCGGGGAAGCACGGAAGCGAGCAGCATAGCGGCTCAATATTCAACCGATCGGCGCGAACAGACAAGACCCGGAACAGGCTCCCGGCCCGCCTCGGAGCGCGGTCCGCGGCGGAAATCCGCCTTGCGAGGCGCCCTGAAAACCGCGTCGCGGCGGCAGCGGTTTATCGACCCGGACGCGAGCGGATTTCACGATCGAGGTACGGAGGGCCGAGGTACGGAGGGCGGACCGGCGATCGGCAACGCCCTCCGGCTCTGCGCGGACGCGCGGTCTACCGTACCAAGGCCACGCGAACCGCTCCCGAGACCATGTCGAGATGGCGACGCAGCGTCGGAAGCTGGCGCTGTGCGAAAGCGCGCAGCGCCGGGTCCGGCGACGAGTAAGCAGCGGTTTCGAACAGCATGATCGCAACCCGGTGATCGGCGGATTGCTGCATCAGATAGGCGCTGTCGAAAGCCGGCCCGCGCATCTGGTGCAACATCGCGACGGTGCCCTGGCGCGCGGAATCCAGGGTCGTTGGCGCGGCGATGCCGCGCGCGGCGGCGAGCGCCGCAAGCTCCTGATTTGCGGCCGTGTGATCCGCGATGATCGTGTTCGCGATGTTGTGAATGCCCGGGTCGCTCGAATTCTGCAACGCGGCCTGCGCGGCGGCGACCTCGCCCCAGCCGCCATACGCGGCCTTGACGACGAACTGGTAGTCGGCCGGCATCACCGCGGGAGCCGGTCTCGCTATCATCTGCGCCGAGGCGACAGGCACCACGCCGCCGAGGCCGAGCACGACCGCGGCGACCCTGAGCAGATTTATAGAGGGCAGGTTCACAGACTCCATGACGCATTCCTTTCCCAGGAAACAATTCGCTCCAGGATCTGCCTCCGGGCGCCGGCCGGGTCGAGCGGTCCCGGTTCGCGGAAGAGATGTCGAAGCGACACGTTCGACAGAACCCCTTCGGCAAGTCTTTGTTTGCACAAGCATTGGAAAAGCAGAGTTTGCCGGGATGCGATCGCTTTATCTGCTCTGTCTTTGCTCCATATTTATGCTTAATATCCGGGTTTATGCTTGCTATCCGGGTGTCGGCCGATATTCCCGCCTCCCGCAAGCGGGGAGGCTGAGGCTTTAGAAAGGTCGGAGTCGTCAACCCCGCGTATAAGTTGCAGCAACGCGGGTCCCGATTGCTTTTTCGCAAAGCGCGATCATATCTCGGGGGTTGACCCGGGGTAAGTGAGCGCTTACTTGCGCCCGCGATGGCAGCGATTCGATTGGACAGCGACGAGCGCCGCAAGGCGATCGTCCGGGCGGCGGTGCCACTTTTCGCACGCAAGGGGTTCGCGGGCACGACGACGCGCGAGCTGGCGGAGGCCGCCGGCATTTCGGAGGCGCTGCTGTTCAAGCATTTCCCGAGCAAGCAGTCGCTTTATCGCGAAATCCGGCAGCTCGGCTGCGAGGGCGATCCCGCGCTCGAAACGCTCGCGACCTTGCCGCCTTCGACTGCGACGCTGATCTGCATGATGCGCTTTATGGTGCGCCATTTTCTTGGTGTCGCGGCGTGCGGGCAGGGCGAGCTGGATTCGCGGCTGCGGCTGGTCGCGCACAGTTTTCTCGAAGACGGCGTCTATGCGCGCGAGCTGTTCGAGGCGGTGTCCGAACGCGTCCTGCCGCTGTTCGAGGCGTCCTGCGAAGCGGCGGTTGCCTCCGGCGACATCGTCGCGCCATCCGGGTCCGGGCGTCCGCGCAACCTGTTCTGGTTCGCACAGCACGTCCCGGCGATGCTGGCGCTGGCGGGATTGCCGGGGCGCAACTGCGTGCCGTGCGACGGCACGCTCGACGAGCTGGCGGACGAGGCGACCGTCTTCATCCTGCGCGGGATCGGCATGAGTGAGGCGGCGATCGCCGCTGCCGCCGGTCAGCGACACCGCGAAGCGGCGGATTAGTCCGGGGACAAGGTCAAGTCCGGGGGCAAGGCAAGTCATGGATGGGGACCTCAAGACGTTTGCGCGGCTGGACGAGGGCGCTCGGCTGGACGAGGGCGGTCGCGATGCGGTCGCGCGCGCGCCGGCCGAGGTGGCGCCTGCGCGCCGCAAGCCGAGGACGGTGCTGTGGTTTATCATCGTCGGGCTGTTGCTCGCGCTGGTGCTCGGCGGGCTGTACGGCTTCAACCGGTTTCGCGACCAGGCGATCAAGGAATTCTTTGCCGGCAACAAGCCGCCCCCGGCGCAGGTCGCGGCGGTCAAGGCGACAACCGAGACCGTGCCGCGCTCCGCGAGCGGGATCGGCTCGCTGGCGGCGGTGCAGGAGGTCATCGTCACCCCCGAGGTCGGCGGGCGAGTGACCGATATCCTGTTCGAGCCGGGGCAGGCGGTCAAAGCCGGCGATCCGCTGGTGCAGCTCAACGACGCGCCGGAACGCGCCGATCTGGCCAATTACGAGGCGCAGGCGCGCTGGGCCGCGGCGTCGCTCGAACGCGCCAGACTGCTGGCGACGCGGCAGGTCGGCCCGCAGCAGAATGTCGACGAATGGCAATCGAAACTCGATCAGGCCCGTGCGATGATCCTGAAGACGCAGGCCATCATCGACCAGAAGCGGGTCAAGGCACCGTTCGACGGACGGCTCGGCGTGCGCCAGGTCCATCTCGGCGAGATCGTGACGCCGACCTCGAAGATCGCCAATCTGGTCGATCTGGGCCGGCTCTACGTCAATTTCACGCTGCCTTCGACGATGCGCGAGCAGGTCAAGCTCGGACAGGAAGTCGAGGTCTCGATCGATGCGTTTCCCGGCCGCACATTCAAGGCCAGGATCACGACGATCGAGCCGGAGATCCGCGAAGACACCCGCATGATGACGCTTCAGGCGACGATCCCGAACCCGGACGAGCAGCTGCTGCCGGGCATGTTCGTCAATGCCGCGGTCCTGCTACCGCCGGAGCCGGCGCGGGTCGTGCTGCCGGAGACCGCGGTCGATTACACGCTGTACGGCGACAGCGTCTATGTCGTGCGCGCGGACGGGCAGGATTCCGAGGGCAAGCCGGTGCTGAAGGCGCACCGCACCGCGGTTAAGACCGGCAAGCGCTGGGACGGCAAGGTCGCGGTGCTGTCCGGGGTCGAGCCGGGCGACACGGTCGTCGCGGCCGGGCAGGTCAAGTTGCAGGACGGCGGTGTCGTCGCCGTCACTGGCGCGCCGCTGCCCGTGCCGGAAAAGCCGACCCCGCAATAGGATTTGGAGCCATCACGGAAGTTCGCAGGATGTCTGGTCGTCAAGCCCCTCACCCCGGCCCTCTCCCCGCAAGCGGGGAGAGGGAGAGCAGCGGCCCGCATCCGGAATAATCCTCGCCGAATCATGCGCGACATTCGCGGCGGGTTCCCTCTCCCCGCCCGGCGGGGAGAGGGACAGGGTGAGGGGCCGGCAGCCGCCGCCTGAATGACAGGGTCCGGTTATCGCTGAATTCGCATCGGGATCGCCGTCGTGTCCTCCGTATCTCCGTGGTTCACATGAAATCGCCGCACAGGCACTGACAGATGAGATTCACCGACATCTTTGTCCGCCGTCCGGTTCTGTCGCTGGTCGTCAGTCTGCTGATCCTGCTGATCGGCGGCATGAGCATGCTGGCATTGCCGATCCGGCAGTATCCGCGGCTCTACAACACGACGATCACGGTCACGACGGCTTATCCCGGCGCCTCGCCGGAGCTGATCCAGGGCTTTATCACGACGCCGATCGAGCAGGCCGTGTCGAGCGCCGAGGGCATCGACTACCTGACCTCCAGCTCGACGCAGAACACCAGCACCGTCACCGCCTACGTCAAGCTCAATTACGACCCGAACCAGGCGCTGACCGATGTCATGGCCAAGGTTCAGCAGGTCAAGTACCTGATGCCGGAACAGGCGCAGGACCCGGTCATCCTCAAATCGACCGGCCAGACGACCGCAGTCATGTATATCGGGTTTGCCAGCGACGAGCTGTCGAGCGCGGCGATTTCCGACTATCTGACCCGCGTCGTGCAGCCGCTGCTAGCGACCGTCGAGGGCGTCGCCTCGGCCGACATCCTGGGCGGCCAGACCTTTGCGATGCGGGTGTGGCTCGACCCGGTGCGCATGGCGGCGCGCAATGTCTCAGCCGCCGACGTGAGCAACGCGATCCGCGCCAACAACTACCAGTCCGCGCCGGGCCAGACCAAGGGGTTCTACACGGTCACCAACATCTCGGCCGATACCGGGCTGACCGATGTCAACCAGTTCAAGCGCATGATCGTCAAGGCCGCCGACGGCGCGGTGGTACGGCTCGAAGACATCGCTGATATCGAACTCGGGGCGCAGAACTGGAATTCGAGCGTCATGATGAACGGCCAGCAGGCCCTGTTCATCGGGGTTCAGGCGACGCCGACCGGCAACCCGCTGACGATCGTCAAAGGCATCCGGGTCTTGATGCCCGAGATCCAGCGCAACCTGCCGCCCTCGATGACGATGGCGGTCGCCTACGATTCGACGCGGTTCATCCAGTCCTCGATCGACGAGGTGCAGGCGACCTTGGCCGAGGCGGTCGCGATCGTCGTCGTCGTGATCTTTCTGTTTCTCGGCAGCTTCCGCTCGGTGCTGATCCCGATCGTGACGATTCCGCTGTCGCTGATCGGCGCCGGGATCATCATGGCCGCGTTCGGGTTCAGCCTGAACCTCTTGACCTTGCTGGCGATGGTGCTGGCGATCGGGCTGGTCGTGGACGATGCGATCGTCGTGCTCGAAAACGTCTACCGGCATATCGAGGAGGGAAAGAGCGCGCCGCAGGCGGCGCTGATCGGGGCGCGCGAGATCGCCGGGCCGGTCATCGCGATGACGCTGACCCTAGCGGCGGTCTACGCCCCGATCGGGTTTCTCGGCGGCGTCACCGGCACGCTGTTCCGCGAGTTCGCGTTCACGCTGGCCGGGGCGGTAATCATCTCCGGGGTCGTCGCGGTGACCTTGTCGCCGATGATGTGCTCGCTCTTGCTGCGCCGCGAGATGACGCAGGGCCGCTTCGCGCGGCTGATCGACCGCACGTTTTCGCGGCTGGCGGAGGCCTATGGGCGGCGGCTCGACCGCTCGCTCGACTACCGGCCGGTCACGGCGCTGTTTGTCGCCGCGATCTTTGTCGCGCTCGGCTTCATGTACGTGAACACGAGCAAGGAGCTGGCCCCCGAGGAGGACCAGGGAGTGCTGTTCGCGGTCACCAAGGCACCGCAATACGCCAATCTCGACTACATGCAGACCTACGGCGCCGAACTCGACAGGCAGCTGGCCTCGATCCCCGAATCCGATCTGCGTTTTGTCATCAACGGGCGGGGCGGTCCGAACCAGGGTTTTGCCGGCACGATCCTGAAACCGTGGGACGAGCGCGAGCGCGGCGCCGCCGCAATCAAGCCGGAATTGCAGAACAAGGTCGGCGCCGTCGAAGGCGTGCAGGCCTTTGTGTTCTCGCTGCCGCCGCTGCCGGGCTCGGTTGGCGGACTCCCCGTGCAGATGGTCCTGACCTCGACCGGCGGCGATTTTGTGCCGCTCTTCGAGGCGATGGAACGGCTGAAGGAGGCGGCGCAGCAGAGCGGGCTGTTCATGGTCGTGGACAGCGACCTGGCGTTCAACCAGCCGACGATCCGGATCGATATCGACCGCAACAAGGCCAACGAGCTTGGCGTCACCATGCAGGCGATCGGCGACACGCTGGCGCTGATGCTCGGCGAGAACTACATCAACCGCTTCAATCTGGAAGGCCGCTCGTATCAGGTGATCCCGCAGGCGCCGCGCATCGACCGGCTCAGCCCGGAAGCGCTGACGCAGTATTTTGTCACCTCGGCCTCGGGCCGGCCGGTGCCGCTGTCAAACCTGGTGACGGTCAAGACGACGACCGCGCCAAACGCGCTGACCCGCTACAACCAGCTCAACGCGGCGACATTCCAGGCCGTGCCGATGATCGGGGTAACGACCGGGCAGGCGGTCGATTGGCTCGAACAGCAGGCGGCCTCGCTGCCGGCCGGGTTCAGCCATGCCTATCTGTCGGACTCGCGGCAATACGTCACCGAGGGCAATCAGCTCGTCATCACGTTCTTCTTCGCGCTGATCGTAATTTTCCTGGTGCTGGCGGCGCAGTTCGAGAGTTTGCGCGACCCGCTGGTGATCCTGGTCAGCGTGCCGCTGTCGATCTGCGGCGCGCTGATCCCGCTGTTTTTCGGTGTCGCGACGATCAACATCTACACGCAGGTCGGGCTGGTGACCTTGATCGGGCTGATCAGCAAGCACGGCATCCTGATGGTCGAGTTCGCCAACCAGTTGCAAATCGAACAGGGGCTTGACCGTCGCCGCGCGATCGAGCAGGCCGCCCGCGTGCGCCTGCGTCCGATCCTGATGACAACGGCGGCGATGGTGGTCGGTCTCGTGCCGCTGGTCACGGCGCAGGGAGCGGGGGCGGCGAGCCGCTTCTCGATCGGTCTTGTCGTCGTCGCCGGGATGACGATCGGCACGCTGTTCACGCTGTTCGTGCTGCCGGCGGTATACACGGTGCTGGCCAAGGATCACGTCGCCGCGGCGCGCTCGACGCGGGCGCGCGAGCTGGCGCAGATCGGCTGAGCGCGCTGCTAAATTCACCGGGAGCCGCGCCCCGGCGCATCCCCGTTCCGCGCCAGTCTCGCGCCGTGCTGTCCGAGACGCGGGCGACGCTGGCGCTGGCCGCCCCGCTCGCCGCGGCCAATCTGGCGCAGATGGCGATGGGGCTGACCGACACGATCATGGTCGGCGCGCTCGGCGCGGTGCCGCTGGCTGCGGTCGGGCTCGGCTCCGGATTGTACTTTACCAGTGTCATCGTCTGCGCCGGGGTGCTGAACGCGGTCGCGCCGCTCGCCTCCTTCGCGCTCGGGGCCGGCGACCGGGCCGCAATCGGACGGGTGACCGGGTCCGGGCTGCTGCTCGCCGCGATGCTGACAGTGCCGGTTATTGCCGCGATGCTGATGGCGGGGCTTCTGCTCGATCTGCTCGGTTACGAGCCGGAGCTGACCGCCGAGATCGGGCGCTATCTGGTCGCGATCGTCTGGGGCGCGCCGGGATTTCTCGGTTTTGCGGTATTGCGCTGCCTGTTCGCGACGCTGTCGCGCGCCAGGGTCGTTATGGTCGTTCTGGTCCTGTGCGTACCGGTCAACGCGGCGCTGAACTGGGTCCTGATCTTCGGTCATCTCGGGGCGCCGCCGCTCGGCGTGGCCGGCGCCGGATATGCCACGGCGGTCAGCAACTGGCTGATGGGGCTGGGGCTGGCCGCGGCGGTCGCGGTCTTGCCGCGCGGCGACCCGGCGCATCGGCTGCGCCTGCGTTTCGCCGGGTCGCTGGCCGATATCCGTCGCATCCTGGTGCTGGGTCTGCCGATCGGCGGGTTGCAGGCGCTCGAAGTCGGGGTGTTTGTCGCCTCGGCCGCGCTGATGGGGCTGTTCGGGGCCGATGCGCTGGCAGCGCATCAGATCGCGATCATGTGCGCCAGTGTCACATTCATGGTGCCGATGGGCATCGGGCAGGCGGCGACGGTGCGGGTCGCAACCGAACGCGGCGCGGCTTCCTGGGAGGCGGCACGGCGGGCCGGGTTTGTCGCGCTGGGTCTCGGGACGGTCTTTATGGCCGCGGCGGCGATCGTGCTGTGGACGATGCCGGAAGCGATTGTCGGCGCGTTTGTCGCGGTTGGTGATCCGGCGAACCGGGCGGTCGTCGCGCTGGCGCTGCAATTCCTCGTTATTGCCGCGGTGTTCCAGATCGTCGACGGGATGCAGGCCGTCGCGTGCGGCGCGCTGCGCGGTTATCACGACACAAAGGTGCCGATGCTGATCGCCGGGTTGGGTTATTGGGGAATCGGTTTTGTCGGCGGCTGGACCCTGGCCTTTCCGCTCGGCATCGGTCCGGCCGGGTTGTGGTGGGGGTTCGTGATCGGACTGGCCATCGTCGCGATGCTGCTGGTGCTGCGGCTGATCCAGCGCGGCGTGCGCGATGCGCATAGCCCTCACCGCGAACCGGAAACCGGTCCGGTCGCTGCCGAGGCGTAGGCGTCGGCCGGCGCGGCCGTATACCTCGTTATACCAAAGTCCCGAAACCTTGACCGATACCCCCTCACTACCCCTCCCCCGCTTGCGGGGGAGGGGTAGTGTCTCGGTTTGAAATTGGCCCACTGCGCCGCTCCGGAGTATTCCCTCGGGACCGCCGGCCTGAGGCCGGCGGTCCTGGAGCGCCCTCGGCAAGTTCAGGACGGTCGCGGCTCCGGCCCGCGGTCAGCCCGAGAGCGCCGGCGCCGCAGAACGGCAAGGTTAAAATTCAAACTGAGACAGTACCGGAATTTGTGCCGGTCTGGACGCAGCACGGCGCTCGGGCGCATAGTAGCGGCCTGCTATTCGCCTCTCGGAGGAGGGCCGCCTATGTCCGTGCAAGATGTCGGGTTGGAGCGTCCGGTCGCGTGGCCGTCGAACGGGATCAGCGAGGTCCCGTTCCGCCTTTATACCGATCCCGAGCAGTACCGGATCGAGCAGGAGCGCATCTTCAAGGGGCCGACGTGGAATTACCTGTGTCTCGCCGGCGAGATCCCGAACCCCGGCGATTGGGTCGCGACGACGGTCGGCGAGGTCGCGGTTATTGTCGCGCGCGGCCCGGACGGCAAGATCAACGCCTTTGTCAATCGCTGCGCCCATCGCGGCAATCTGCTGTGTCTGACCAACAAGGGGCACAACAAGGAGATCACCTGCATCTATCACGGCTGGAGCTACGATCTCGAAGGCCGTCTGACCGCGGTCGCATTCGAGCACGGCGTCAAAAGGCAGGGCGGCATGGCCCCTGAATTCCGCAAGGAGGAGCACCATCTGCAACGGCTGCGGGTGGCCGAATTGTGCGGTCTCGTCTTTGGCACGTTCGATCCTGACGTGGAGGACCTTGAGGCTTATCTCGGCCCGCTCGTCGTCGGCGGGTTGAAGCGCGTACTGAACCGGCCGTTTCATATTATCGGCCGCAGCACGCAGATCCTGCCGAACAACTGGAAACTCTATTTCGAGAACGTCAAGGACACCTACCACGCCTCGATCCTGCACTCGTTTCTGACGACGTTCCGGATCAACCGTCTCAGCATGCCGGGCAGCATCAATATCGACGAGAGCGGCGGTCATCATTTCAGCCAGGCCAAGCTCGACTACGCTGCCGAGGATGCCGACTACAAAGCGGCGCAGTTGCGTTCCGACACCGATCTCAAACTGCGCGATCCCTCGATCGTGCAGGCCCATGACGAATACGGCGATCAGGTCTCGGTGCAGATCCTGACCGTGTTCCCGAACATGGTCTTGCAGCAGGTGCGCAACACGATCGCGGTGCGCGTAATCCGGCCGCGCGGCGTCGATAAAAGCGAACTCGACTGGGTGCATCTCGGCTTTGACGACGACGACGAGGCGATGACCGAGCGGCGTCTGCGCCAGGGCAATCTGATCGGCGCGGCCGGTTATATCGCGCTCGAAGACGGTTGCGTCGGCGGCTTTGTGCAGCGCGCGCTGCGCTACAACGACGACGACAGCGGTGTTGTGATGATGGGCGGACACGAGGCGCAGTCGCAGAATTTCCGCGCCAGCGAGGCGGCGATCCGCGGCTTCTGGAAGAAGTACCGCGCGCTGACCGGGGCGTGATGGACCGGACGGAATTGCGGCTCGGCATCGACGCGCTGAACGCCGCCTATGCCGACTGCATCGACGACGACCGGCTTGAGGAATGGCCGGATTTCTTTGTCGAGCAGGGCCGCTACCTTATCACCGATCGCGAAAGCCACCGCGCCGGGCTGCGCCACGGTGTCATCTACTGCGCCTCGCGCGACATGGCGATCGATCGGGTAATGGCAACGCGCCGCGTCCTGATGTACGAACCGCACCGCTACCGGCATATCGTCGGCCCGGCGCGTATCGACCGGATCGAGGGCGGAGCGGCCGAGACGCGCGCCAATTTTCTCGCCGTCCGCATCATGCACAGCGGCGACAGCCTCCTGTTCGCGACCGGCCGCTATCTCGACCGCATCGACATCTCCGGGCCGGAACTCAAGTTTCTCGAACGCACCGTCGTGCTCGACAGCCAGAAGATCGACACATTGCTGGTGATTCCGCTGTGACCGGCTCACGAGAGAGGAGGCCGGAGAGCGGGACGGGATGGCAGCCCGAACTCGACGAACTGCGCGAGCGCGAGGATTTTGCGCGACGGCTCGGCGGCCCCGACAAGGTCAAGCGCCAGCACGATGCCGGCAAGCTCACCATCCGCGAGCGCATTGACGGTCTGGTCGATCGCGGCAGTTTTCACGAGGTCGGCGCGATCGCCGGCCGCGCCGAGTACGACGAACAGGGTCGCCTCGTCGAACTCGTGCCGTCGAATTGCGTGATGGGCCGTGCCCGGATCGACAGCCGCCCAGTCGTCGTTGTTGGCGACGATTTCACAGTGCGCGGCGGCTCGGCCGATGCCACGATCCGCGAAAAACCGCTCATGGCCGAGCAGATGGCGCACGATCTGCGGCTGCCTATAATCCGTATCATCGAAGGTTCGGGTGGCGGCGGCTCGGTCAAGACGATCGAGACCACCGGGCGCGCCAATCTGCCGGGCCGGGTCGGCGCCAACCTGCCCTATTACTACACGACAACGAATATGGGTCTCGTGCCGGTCGTCGCGCTCGGTCTCGGGTCGGTCGCCGGGCTCGGCGCGGCGCGCATGGCGGCGAGCCACTACTCGATCATGACAAAGGACACCTCGGCGCTGTTTGTCGCCGGGCCGCCGGTTGTCAACGCGCTGATCCCCGACCGGGAAAAGCATCTCGACCGTTTCCAGCTCGGCGGCTGGGAGATCCAGACGCGCTGCGGCGCGGTCGATCACGCGGTCGATACCGAGGAGGAGGCCTTTTCCTGTACGCGGCGCTTCCTCTCTTATCTTCCGTCGTCGGTGTTCGAGGTCGCCCCGCGCGGGCCGCGGACCGACGATCCCGAACGGAGAGAAGACTTCCTGTTCGATGCGGTCCCGCGCGACCGGCGCAAGGTCTACCGGATGCGCCCGATCGTCGAGGCGGTGGTGGACAAGGACTCGTTCTTCGAGATGGGCCGCATGTTCGGCCGCGGCATGATTACCGGGCTGGCGCGACTCGACGGGCTGCCGATCGCAATCATGGCGAGCGATCCGTTTTTCTATGGCGGGTCGTGGACCGCCGATGTCTGCGACAAGATCATCCGCTTTGTCGATCTCGCCGAGACCTTTCACCTGCCGATCGTCTATCTGTGCGACTGCCCCGGTTTTCACATCGGGCTGGAGGCCGAGAAATCGGCGACAATCCGCAAGGGCGTGCGCGCGATGGCAGCGGTCAACCAGTCGAGCGTGCCGTGGTGCACGTTTCTGGTGCGCAACGTGTTTGGCGTCGCCGGCGCGGTCAACCAGCCGTCGGGCCGGTTCTCGATCCGCTACGCGTGGCTGTCGGCGCGCTGGGGGTCGCTGCCGCTGGAGGGCGGTATCGAGGCCGCCTACCGCGCCGAAATCGACGCCGCCCCGGACCGCGACGCGAAGATCGCCGAGATCGAGGAGCGCCTGAACCTTCTGCGCTCGCCGTTCCGCACCGCCGAGACGTTCTGGATCGAGGAGATCATCGACCCGCGCGACACCCGTAAGCTCGCGGTTGAATTCGCCAATCTGGCCGAAAAACTGCGCGAACCGGGCGAGCGCCGCTTCTGCATGCGGCCTTAGTTGTGCGGCTTGCAGTTGGTATCTTGTTATCTGGTCACCGGCAAAAATTTGCGGGTTAGTGTTTCGAGATTATCTTTATTATGCCTCGATTTCAAGTTTATCAAGACTCAGATGGTACCGTTCGGCGGATACTGAAAGATGGTCTGCCATATGAACAGAATCTGAAGCTTGAGGCGCCCTTTACAATAGTCCAGACGTATTTTCTTGCAGCCAAACGCAATCTGGACATAATGACCTCAGGCGCCGATCAGGACTCTTTGAGATATCATGGCCTACAAGCGTTTCTGATGAGCCTTGTCGGGTTGGAGGCGTTTCTTAATGTATTCTTTCATTTGAAGTCACTTGAGACCGGTGATGAGGCAGTGAAAGATCATGCGACTAGTGACGAGTCTGTCGAGTCGAAGCTCGCTGGATTACCGAAGCGTGCATATGGTAAACCGCTCTCCGGGCAGAAGTTTCTCAATCGAAAGATCAGAGAACTCTATGATCTGCGATCTCGCTCGTTCACCCCAAATGGATACCAGCATCTCTTGTATCCACCTCTGGTGTCTCATTCAACGGCCTAGTACAAAATTTTCAGGCTCAGTTTGAAAATTTTGAATTTTGTTGCGAAGCAATGAGCTGGTGCCTTTTAGTCGTATGTCGTGTCGGCTCTCTAGCCAATGTGAACCCTAACGAAGCGTTTTGCCATCGCTGGACAGGGATATCTATCGATGAAGAACGCCTCTCAGCTTTGCTTGGTTTAACGGTTACGAACGCGGCTAAAATCTAAAGAGGAGCATCCGATGCTGGAAGTCGAACGCGCGGCCGATCTGAAGCAATACGAGGGCAAGGAGATCGGGGTCAGCGACTGGTATACGGTCACCCAGGAGCAGATCAACAAATTCGCCGATGCGACCGGCGATTATCAGTGGATTCATGTCGATGTCGAGCGCTGCAAGCGCGAGATGCCGGGCGGCAAAACGATCGCGCATGGCTGGCTGACCCTGTCGCTGGTGCCGCGTCTCGCCTCGACGCTGTACCGTGTCAGAACGCGGTCGCGCGGCCTCAATTACGGCGCCAACCGGGTGCGCTTCACTGGAACGGTGCCGGCCGATTCGCGCATCCGGCTGCGCCTGACGATCAAGTCGGTCGAGCCAATGAAGGATGGCGGCACCCGCATCACCAACGAAGGCACGATGGAATTGGAAGGCCGCGACCGCCCGGTTCTCGTCGCTGAGACGATCGGCGTCAGCTACGACTGACCGGCAGTGGATACGGGCCTTTTGCCTGCCGGGACAGGCACGCCGACCCCGGTGTCCGACGACAGCGCGCCCTCCGGTCACGCCCCCGGCGCACCCGGCATCTCGCCGAGCTGGACGAGCAGCGCGAAGGATATGGTCGGCTGCGGTCTCGGGCCGGCGCGGCTGTGGTTCACGATCGGTTTCGGGATCGTCAACGAGGTCTATTATCCGCGGGTCGATATTCCGCAGATCCGCGATCTCGGGTTTATCGTCGCCGGACCGGACGGGTTCTGGTCCGAGGTCAAGCGCAACGAGAATTACGATTTGCGGCTGCTGGCGCCCGGCGTGCCGGCGGTCGAGATCGTCCACCAGCACCCCCGTTATACGTTGCGGCTGCGCATCGCGCCCGATCCGCGGCGCGACGTGCTCGTCATCGAGTGCCGGCTCGACCCTGTTCCGGATACCGGAGGGGATCGCGATCTCGCTCTCTACGTCCTCGTCGCGCCGCATCTCGGAGCGACCGGCTACGATAATATTGCGACCGTCGAGCGCTACCGCTCGCGCCGCGTGCTGATGGCCGCGCAGGGACCGTTCGGCCTGGCGCTCGCCGCGGTCGATCAGCATCAGCGCGACGCGTTCGGCCGCGCCAGCGTCGGTTATGTCGGCAGCAGCGACGGCTGGCAGGATTTCGCGCGCCACGGCGCGATGACATGGCAGCATCAGACCGCCGGGCCGGGCAATGTCGCGCTGATCGGGGAATTGCCGCGGCGTTGCGTCCTGGCGCTGGGCTTTGGCAGCAGCGCCGAAGCGGCCGCGACCCTGGCGATATCGAGCCTGATCCAGCGCTTCGACAATGTGCTGCACCAGCAGATCGCCGATTGGGAGCGGTGGCAGGCCGGATGCAGCGAACACGGCGTCCCGACGCTCGACCTGCCGCAGGCGATCCGCGAGCAGACCGAGATTTCGGCGGTCGTGCTGCGCTCGCATCTCGACAAAACCTATCCCGGCGCGATGGTGGCGAGCCTCAGCGTGCCGTGGGGGCATACCGGCGACCAGCGCGCCGGCTATCACTTGGTGTGGCCGCGCGATCTCGTCGAATGCGCCGGAGCATTGCTGGCGCTTGGGGCCGAGGGCGAGGCGCGCGACACGCTGCGCTATCTGATCGCGACACAGAACGAGGACGGACACTGGAACCAGAACCAGTGGCTCGGCGGGACGCCGTACTGGCAGGGGGTCCAGCTCGACGAGACGGCGCTGCCGGTGCTGCTTGCCACCGCTCTCGACGAGCGCGACGCGCTGCGCGGCATCGAGGTGGCAGACATGGTGGGCCGCGCGCTCGGTTATATCGCGCGCACCGGTCCATCGTCCGGCCAGGATCGGTGGGAGGAGAACGAGGGGATCAACCCGTTCACGCTGGGCGTCTGCATCGCCGCGCTGGTCGCCGGGGCGGCACTGCTGCCAGCACCGGAATGCGACTGGGCGCTGGCGCTCGCCGATTTCTGGAACGAGCAGATCGAGACCTGGACAACGGTCAGCGGCACCGAACTGGCGGAGCAATACGGCATTCCGGGCTATCACCTCCGGATCGCGCCGCCCGCCATCGTCACCGAGGCCGGCGCCAGCACCGCGATCGTGCCGATCCGCAACCGGCACAGCGACCCCGGGTTACGCGCCGACCAGCAGATCGGCACCGAATTCCTGCAGCTTGTGCGCTTCGGTCTGCGCCGCGCCAACGACCCGTTGATCCTCGGATCACTGATTCTCGCCGACGCGCTGCTGCGCACCGACACGCCGGCGGGGCCGGTATGGCACCGCTATCTCGGCGACGGTTACGGCGAGCACGCCGACGGCAGCCCGTTCGACGGCACCGGGATCGGGCGCGGCTGGCCGCTGTTGACCGGCGAGCGCGGGCATTACGAGATCGAGGCCGGCAACGACCCGCTGCCCTATCTCGCGGCGATGGCGGCAATGGCGAGTCCCGGCGGGATGATCCCGGAGCAGGTGTGGGACGCCGAGCCGATTCCCTCGCGCTTTCTGTATCCGGGGCGGGCGAGCGGGTCGGCGATGCCGCTGGCCTGGGCGCATGCCGAGTTTGTCAAGCTGCTGGTATCGCGCCATATCAACCGCCCGTTCGATCGCCCGCGCGCGATGTGGCAGCGCTATCGCGCCCGGCGGCCGGTCGCGACGCACGCGTTCTGGTGGCCGCACGCCCCGATCGGCGCGGTGCGGGAAGGCGCGATGTTCGCCGTCGCCTTGCCGTTTCCTTCCGTCGTGCGCTGGGGCCGCGACGGGTGGCGGCAGATCAGCGAAGTAGCAGCCGCCGACAGCAATCTCGGGTTCCACGTCGCCGTGCTCGATACCGCTTCGCTGCCGCCCGGCAGCCGGGTCGATTTCACCTGGCGACGGCAGGACAACAGTGAATGGGCCGGCCGCGATATCGCGATTATGGTCGGCGCCCCCGAGCCGGCGGGGCCGATCGGGTCGGTGTAGCGCGGTTGTTCCGATCCGCTTCTCACCCGGCCCTCTCTTGCCGACAAGGAGACCAGCGGCAGCCACCCAGATATCCTGGCGACAATCATATGCCGCCGCAGCCGGGTCCCCTCTCCCCGCCTGCGGGGAGGGGGGCAGGATGAGAGGCGGATGGCCGGCGTGCCGCTACCCCCGGCCGACAAACGGCATTTTAGTGGCCATGACGGTCAGGAACTGGATGTTAGCCTCGGAGCTTACGGTTGCCATCAGCACGACCGAGCGGGCGACGTTTTCGACATCCATCGTCGGCTCGATCATGACCTCGCCATTGGGTTGCGGCACGCCTCGGGTCATGCGCTGCGTCATCTCGGTCAGCGCGTTGCCGACATCGATCTGGCCGCACGAGATGTCGTATTTGCGACCGTCGAGCGAGGTCGATTTGGTCAGACCGGTGACGGCGTGCTTGGCGGTCGTATAAGCGATCGAGAACGGCCGCGGCACATGCGCCGAGATCGAGCCGTTGTTGATGATCCGGCCGCCCATCGGCGTCTGGTCCTTCATGATGCGGAAGGCCTGCTGCGTGCACAAAAAGGTGCCATGGACGATCGAGTCGATCACGCCCTTCCAGCGCGACCATTCGAGATCCTCGATCGGCGCGGCGGCACCAAACCCGGCATTGTTGAACAGCACATCGAGCCGGCCGAAATTCGCCTTGGTCTTTTCGAACAGCGCCGCGACCGATGCCGGGTCGCCGACATCGGTCGGCACCGCCAGCGCCTTGCCCTGCATCGACTCGATCTCATTGACCACGGCCTCCAGCGGCTCGGGCCGGCGGCCGGCGATGACGAGCGCAAAACCTTCACGGGCCAAAGCCAGCGCCGACGCCTTGCCGATGCCGCTGCCGCCGCCGGTGACGAGGGCGACCTTGCCGTTCGATGCCATACGCAAATCTCCCCTGTTTTTGGATCGTGGTCGAAGTCGCGCGGACGATAGCAGCTTGCGGCACCGAGCTGGGATTGAAATCACGCGAGCCGACGGCCCAGCCTTCACCCTGCCCTCCCCCGCTTGTGGGGAGGGTTAGGGAGCAGACGACGCATCCCGCTTTATCGGCCCGCGCTCTTGCGTAAGCACGAGCCGGTCCTATCTTGTCGGCGCGCGGGGACGACCCTGCTGCTCCCGGAACAACGCGATGGGGACGGCCCCTTCCTCGGGTGGAGGCGGGCAATGGCTTGGTTTGTTCTGATCGTCGCCGGTCTGTTTGAAATCGGCTGGGCCGTCGGGCTGAAATATACGCAGGGCTTTACCCGCCTGTGGCCGACGCTCGGCACCATCGCTTCGATGATTGTCAGCCTCGGACTATTGGGGCTGGCGCTGCGCACGCTGCCGCTCGGCACCGCCTATGCGGTCTGGACGGGGGTCGGGACGGTCGGGACGGCGCTGCTCGGCATCGCGCTGTTCCATGAAGCCGCCGATCCGGTCCGGCTGGCCTGTATCGGCCTGATCGTCGCCGGAATAATCGGTCTCCGGCTGGTGTCGGAATAGAGTGGAGCCGCCTCGGCCGTCGGCATGCAACTCCTCCGTGGCCCTGCATCGCAGGTGGGCGCCGTGTGCCGAAGCCACGACTCCGGCAGGGACAGCTCCCAAGAGGTAGATATCGGCCCCGGGGTAACATGCGGCCTAACGCACCGCGCAGCCCCACTCCTGTGTGCAATAGCTAGGGAGGCTCGATCCGATCCGCAACCGCCTCGATGCGCTCGGCCATGCTGCGGATGCCGGAAGCCGCTACCGGATCGCCGCCACCCGCCGCCCCCTGCCGGTTGCGTTCCTGCCGCAGCGCCTCGTTGGCGTCCGACAGCTCGTCGGCAATCACCAGCGCCGCCAGCAGGATCAGCCGCGCCTCGCCGACCTGTCCGACCGTCTTGGTGAACTCACCGACCTTGGCATCGACATACTGGGCGAGACGGCGGATGCGCGCTTCCTGACCGTCGGCGCAGGTGAGCGGGAACTCGCGGCCGTTTACCTTGACGACGACCTGGCCCATCTCAGTCCTCCCGGTCGAGCAGCCGGCCGAGCCGGGCGAGCGCCGCATCCAGCCGGGCCGCCGCCGCATCGGCAATCGCCGCCGCCCGGTCATCCTCGGCCGGACGCTTCGGCTGCAACATCGCGGCTTCGAGCCGGGCGACGGCAGCCGCAAGCCTCGTCATCGCGTCGTCGAACTCACTCATTGCCGGGCCACATTAGGAAGCGCCGAGCCGCCTCGTCAACGCGTCAGGCGGCCACGCCGGCGCGCGCGTCGGCCGCAGCCAATTGCGGCGCCGCCTCAGCGCACCCGCTCGTATTTTTGCAGCGCGCGCAGATTGGACGGGTGCGGCTGTCCCGGAAACAGACCCGGCCACAGCGTCCAGCAGACCTCGCCGACATAGAGATCGCCGCGCGAATCGGCGGCAAGCCCGTGCGGTCCGATAAACGAGGTCGGCGCCGTGCCGGCGTGCGGGTCGCCAAAGCGCGACAGCAGCTTGCCCCGGTTATCGACGATGCTGACGCGGGGGCCGAGATTGGGGCTGTTGCGGTTGACCGCCATGCCCGGTCCCAATTCGCCGATATAGCAGACCTGATGACGGCCGTGCGGCATATAGAGGCCGCAGGGGCGGTGCAAATTGTTCCACTGCGCCTCGTACTTGCCGTTGCCGTCGAACACCTGCACGCGATGGTTTTCGCGGTCGGCAACATAGACCCAGCCATCGGCGTCGGCGCAGATATTGTGGACGATATTGAACTGCCCCGGATCGGTGCCGGGTTCGCCCCACGAGAACAAGAGCTTGCCGTCCGGCGAATATTTGTGGACGCGGGCGTTGCCGTAGCCGTCCGAGACGTAGATGTCGCCCTGCGGCGACAGCGCGGTGTGGGTGCAGCGGTGGAACGGCTCGCCGCTCATATACGGCGCCGGCGTGCCCGGCACGCCGAGTTCGAGCAATATCTTGCCGTCTTCGAGCCGGCACTTGCGGACAAAATGGCCGCCGTCGTCGGTCAGGTAGATCGAATCGTCGGGACCCATATGGACGCCGTGGGCGCGCGGGTACTGGCCCTCGCCCCACGAGCGCAGAAAATTCCCGTCGCGGTCGAACACCATCATCGGGTGCTCGCCGCGGCCGAATACATAGACGTTGTCGTTGCGATCGACGCCGACCGCGGCGACCTCCTTGAACGACCAGCCGTCGGGCAGTTTGGCCCAGTTCTCGACGATGCGGTAGCGGTACTCGCCATTTCCGACGATGGTGGCCATGTGCGTCTCCCGTATTGTTCGGAGGGCACGTTATCGGAGGCCCGGCCTGCCGGCAACCGGTCCCGCCGGATGGCTGGTTCCGCAGCCTCACCCCTCCGCAAGCGGGGGAGGGGTGAAGTGCGGCGGCGTGTGTCGGACCCGGAGCCGGATCAGGCGGGGAGCCGGTTGCGGCGGCGGACGGCGAACCACAACCCGGCGAGACCGGTGCCGAGCAGCGCCAGGCTGGCGGGTTCGGGAACCGGCGGCACGCTCGCAGCGGTGATCTCGCCCGAGTTATAAGCACCGCCGGGCAAACCACTCAGCTCACCCTCCTGCAATAATACCCCCGTCTTGGAGTATTGAAAGAGATTGGTTCCGCCCTGATTGCCGAACCATAATGTATTATCGGCCGGGTCGTAGGCCAGTGCAGTCGGACCTGCCGTCGCGGCCCCGAACGAGGTGAGCAACGTACCGTCCAGAGCATACTGCGATATCGTGCCGTTTCCGAAGTGGCTGATCCACAACGCGTTGTCTACCGGATCATAGGTGATCCCCGTGTGAGCAGACGGCACGTCAAACAGCACTGTCGGGTTCTGCCACTGGAGATCGTAGGCAATAACCCGTGGCTGACCTACATCATTCTGAAGCTCGACTGTGTAGTTGCTGGTTCCATCCGACGTCCCGTCCTGAATTATCTGGGACGTTGTGCCGGCGGGAGGTGGCGAGGTGGGCCAACTCACACCGGTCGGCGTGCCGTCCAGCGTGTATTGTCCAGCGGTACCCGGGCTGCCCTGACCGTTTCCGAACCAGTTCGTGCTGACGTGCCCATTGGCAATCGCCAGATTAGCCTCGCAAAACTGTATGCCGCCGCAATAACTCAGCGGAAAACTGTCGACGACGCTCGTCCCCTGGACAACATAGATGGTTTGATCGCTAGAGTTGTTCAGGTAGTAGGGGCTGAGCGGGCCGGTGGTCAGCGCGGCCGAGGCGGTCCAGGAAAGCCCGACCGAGGCGGCCAGGCCGAGCGCCATCCCGACGAAGCAGCGGGGGGGGGGGGGGTTTTTGCGGTACATGGGTTACTTTCTAACGTTAAAAGGGCAACGTTTATGACAAAAGCAAGGATTATGCCACTGCCGCAATCCCTTGCATTCGCCTCGATTTTTACCCGAGGAGCCGCCTCCTTTCTCGGAATCGTAAAAAATTCCGACAGGCCGCCGCCTCCCCCTCTCCGACGCGGCCCGGAATCGCCCTGGAATCGCGTGGTATGATAAAGGGTTGCGCCCGAAAAACGAAGCGGCGCCTGGTGTAAAATAATCCGACACATCGGTTACATCGCCGGAGCGACCGCCTGCGAGTTGCCGTCCCGCCAGATCCGGATAGTGACTCAGTTTGCATTGCATGGGCACGTGCGTGCTTCGAGACGCGCTCCTGTCGGAGCGCTCCTCAGCATGACGCAAGTCTGCGATGGCATTGAGAAAGAATGTCATCCTGAGGAGCGCCCCCTTCGAGACGCCGCCTGCGGCGGCTCCTCAGGACAAGCTGGCGCGTCTCGAAGGACGCACGGCGCTCTTCCCACCACACTGAGTCACTACCTCCCGTCAACGGGCCTTGACCGCCGCGGCGATAGCACCGCAGTCTTCCACTCGGGAGGAACGGAGAGGCGGCGCCGGGCGGCGGCGGGCATCCAGACCAAGCTCGGCTGCCACTCGTTCCGCGCGACCAAGAACGGCGGTCTGCTCGATCACGCGCAGCAGATGGCAGCATACAAAAGCGCGTGCACGACAAAACTTTACGATCGCCGCAACGATAAGGTCATGCTCGGCGAAGCCCGAAAGATCATACTACAGATGGGCGATCGACGGCGTACCGGTTTCGCTTCCCCGCGGGCATTCAGCTCTGGATCTAACGAGTTGCGGACAGGGAGTTTTGATAATCCTATGCCTGAGATCAGTGGCGCGCAATACGCCAGAGACCTGGCCCGTGCCTTTGGTGGCGCTATTATCTTCGGGTTTCCGCTCTTAATGACAATGGAGATGTGGTGGCTAGGGTTCTATATGAACCGCTTCCGCCTTGCGCTGTTTATGGCGCTCACGCTGCCGGTCCTGCTCGGTTTATCGTATTTCGCCGGGTTTCGGAGGACCTTTCTGTGGCGGGAGAATATAATGGACGCACTCGCCGCGTTTGGCGTTGGGTTTGTTGCCTCCGCCATAATGCTGGCCATATTCGGCATTCTTAGATCGGACATGCCGCTATCCGAAATTGTCGGTAAGATCGGAGTGCAAACGGTGCCGGCCAGCATTGGTGCGATCTTGGCTAGTAAACAGATGGGGAGCGGGGGCGGCGAGGGTGAAGACAGCAACGAGGACGAGAACAAGGCTCGGGCCAGCTACGGAGGCGAGCTCTTTCTCATGGCGGCGGGCGCTATCTTTGTTGCGTTCAACGTAGCGCCGACCGAAGAGATGATCCTGATCGCTTATCGGATGACGCCCTGGCACGCCTTGGCTTTGATATTGTGTTCCATGCTGATGTTACATGCTTTCGTCTATACGGTGGGTTTCGCCGGTCAGGAGGAGCCGCCGGGAAACACCGGGCTCTGGCGCACCTTCCTGCATTTCACCGTTGCTGGTTACGGGATCGCTTTACTGGTCGGCCTCTATGTGCTTTGGACATTCGGGCGAACCGATGATGTCCAGCTCACCGAGATCGCAATGATAGTGATCGTGCTCGGGTTCCCGGCAGCCCTCGGCGCGGCTCTGGCGCGCCTGGTCGTCTGAGGAGATTGGGATGGCCGCCCGAGAGTGTCGGGACAAAGTAGATGGCCAGGCACGGCAGCAATCCAGCCCCGGGCTTGAGTGGCTCGCATCGGGGTTAGGACTCGTCCTGGCTGTCAGCGCGATCGGCTATATCGTGTGGGAGGGCTTGCAGCGCACCGGCTTCCCGCCAGTCGTGACCGTCCATGTCGAGCGCACGGTCGAGACCGCAGCGGGTTACGTCGTCGAAATCCGCGCTGCCAATCAGGGCGACACGACCGCAGCCACGGTCGAGGTCGAGGGCGGGTTGGTGCGCGACGGACAAACGGTCGAGACCGGCGGTGTAACCTTCGATTACCTGCCCGGCCGATCCGAACGCAAGGGGGGTCTTTTCTTCAAGCGGGACCCGCGACTCTACACGCTCCAAATCCGCGCCAAGGGATTTGTCCAGCCGTAGCCGTTCGCTGTGGTGCGAGGCGGCTTTCATTCTTTCGGCCAGCCGACGAGCAAGCAGGGCCCGAGAAAAGAACTCGCAGTACTCATGCTCCTCGAACGACGTGCATTTGATACCGAACGGAAAGGTATCTTCCAGCGCCTTTTCACCCCTGGTGCGCGGTCCCAAAACCTCACAAGATAATGTCGGCACCCACCCAGGCGAGGGCGCCGATCAACTCGATCGCAAACTCGGAGTGCATCCGCGTCCGTGCTCCCCGCAGCACGCCCTGGCACAGCACAACTGACTGGCTGTGGTGAACACCGCGCCGCCGATAAAGGCGGACGCCTGCTTCCCGGCCAGAAGAACATTGGCGTCAATCATTGAAACGTCGATCCGATCCCTCGCGAGGCTTCCGTCACCGATGAAATCAGTGAGCACATCGGGCAGTTATATACTTGCCAGGGTTTCGGGCGGCTTCTACGGCGCCTGGTCGCGGTCGTGCATTCCGTAATCGCGAATGACCGCGGCGACGCGCAGCCGATAGGCGCGAAAGATGCCGCCGCGCCCGGCGCGCTGCGCCGCGCGGTGCTCCTCGTGCCGCCGCCACGCGGTCACCGCCGCCTCGTCGCGCCAGAACGACAGTGACAGGATCTTGCCCGGATTTGTCAGGCTTTCGAACCGCTCGACCGAGATGAACCCGTCGATTTTCTCCAGCTCCGGCCGCAGCCGCGCGGCGATGTCGAGATAATCCTGGCGGCGCTCCGGCTCCGGCTCGACCTCGAAAATGACGGCGTGCATCTTCTCCCTCCGGGCTGTGTTGCGGCGCCGGACACTGTCCCGGTTCGAGGGTCTTCCGACAAGCCGGTTTCCGGTCTCGTTCCGGGACCGCTCGCCGGTGCGGATTTGATCCGGAGGCGCAAAATTCGCGGTTGAGCCTTCCACAGTGCACACCTGATTCTACAGCGAATCTATAGCCAGCAACCCTTTGATTTGATCGACAACTCCCTGATTTGATTGTTCCGCCCGAAATGCCGCCATCCCGTCAACCATGGCGATTGTCCGGTAGTGACTCAGTTTGAATTTTAACCTTGCCGTTCTGCGGCGCCGGCGCTCTCGGGCTGACCGCGGGCCGGAGCCGCGACCGTCCTGAACTTGCCGAGGGCGCTCCAGGACCGCCGGCCTCAGGCCGGCGGTCCCGAGGGAATACTCCGGAGCGGCGCAGTGGGCCAATTTCAAACTGAGACACTACCCAAATTCCAGCGAGATTGCTTCGCGGAGCCTGTCCTCGGGCGGCGCGTAGCGCCGACCCGTGGGCTCGCAATGACAATAAGAGGGTGTCATTGCAAAGAGCGCAGCGACGAAGCGATCTCGATGAACTCCGTCCTAGGCCGGAACCGCCAGCAGCTCCCGGGCCTGTGCATCTCCGACCGCTGTCGCAATCTGCGGGAACAGCAGCTCCTCGTAGACCGCGATCGTGCGCGCGCACATCAACTCGCTCGTAAAGCCGGACGCGATATGTGCCATCGCGCGCTGAGCGAATTCCGAGCGTGCCTCGTCGTCGAGCGCCAGCGCCGCGCCGATCGCGCCCGCCAGCGCCGCCGAGTTCCCAGGTGCGGCGAGCCAGCCGGTGACGCCGGGCAGGATCGTCTCGCGGGCGCCGCCGTGATCGGTTGCGACGACCGGGCGGCCCATCGCCTGCGCCTCGACAATGACGCGGCCGAACCCCTCCGGCTCGTTCGACGCGGACACGACCACGTCCGACAGCATGTAGGCCGCCGGCATGTCGTTGCAGTGATCCACGATCCGGAACATCCCGACCAGACCAAGCCGCTCGATCGCGGCTTCCAGCTCGCGGCGAAAGCCGGGACGCTGTTCGTCGCCGACCAGCAGAACGCACAAATCGCGACGGCCGAGCCGGGCCACCGCCTCGATCAGATCGATCCCGCCCTTCCAGCGCGTCAGCCGCCCCGGCAGCATCACGATCTTGACATCGTCCGGCACGCGCCATTGCCGCGCCAGCGCCGCGACCCGATCGCCGCGCACCCGGTATGGGTCGAACGCGGCAAGATCGACGCCGCGCGGGATGATCCGCAGCCGGTCCGGGCCGATCCCGTAAGTGGCGGCGGCGTGCTCGCCGACGAATTGCGAGATCGCGATGACCCGCTCGCCGCGTGCCATGACCGAATTGTACCAGCGCTTCAGCGGCAGGTCGGTGTCGTAGGCGTTATGGAATGTCGTCACGAAGCGGCGGCGCGTCGCACGGGCGGCCGACCATGCGCTCCACGCCGGGGCACGGCTGCGCGCATGCACGATGTCGATCCGGTGCTTGCGGATGATGCGTTTGAGAGCGCCGGCGTTGCGCCGGAGGGTCAGCGGGTTTTTCGACGCGAGCGGCAGCATTATGTGGTGCGCCCCGACGCGGGTCAGCTGCCGCTCCATCGGACCGCCGGCGGAGGCGACATAAGCGGTCCACCCGGAAGCGACCAGTGAGGCGGCCATCTCGACCGTGCCGCGCTCGGCGCCGCCCGAAACGAGGCTGGGGATGATCTGCAGCACGGCGGGCGGGCGGCCTTCTGCGCCCGAAACCGGAATGCTATCGTGTCGCCGCCTTGCCATTTGCCTCGCCGCGCCTCCCGATGCCCGCATCCGACCGCACAACGCCGCCCGCCGCTACGAGCCCGGCCAGCCTAGCACGCTCGGATGGGGCCACAATCGCCTACCGCCGCATCGCCGGCGCACTTCCGGGGATCGTCTTTCTCGGCGGCTTCCGCTCCGACATGACCGGCACCAAGGCCTTGTATCTGGAGGAATATTGCCGCCGGAGAGGGCGCGCCTATGTGCGCTTCGACTATTTCGGGCATGGTGCGTCATCAGGCGATTTCGCGCTGGGCACGATCGGGCGCTGGCGCGACGATGCGGTCGCGGTCATCGATTCGCTGACCGAAGGACCGCAGATCCTGGTCGGGTCGAGCATGAGCGGCTGGATCATGCTGCTCGCCGCGCTGGCGCGGCCCGGGCGGGTCGCGGCGCTGGTCGGGATCGCCGGCGCGCCCGATTTCACCGAGAAGCTGCTGTGGACCCGGCTCACCCCGGCGCAGCGGCGCCAGATCGAGGAGCAAGACCGGGTCGTGCTGCCCTCCGAGTACGATCCCGCGGGTTATCCGTACACGCGGAGGCTGATCGAGGACGGCAGAAAGCACCTGCTGCTTGGGCGTCCGATCCCGCTCGACATGCCGGTGCGGCTATTGCACGGGATGCGCGACGAATCGGTGCCGTGGCGGCTCAGTTTGCGCCTCGCCGAATGCCTCCGGAGCCGCGATATCGCCGTCACGCTGCTCAAGGACGGCGATCACCGCCTCTCCACTCCGGCAGACCTCGACTTGCTGGCGCAGACCCTCGACGCGCTAGTGACGACGATAACCGCCGGCGAGACCGCCAGCTCATAAATCCGGGATTATTGCCGGGCCGCTCCGGTTCTGTCCGGCGGCAATCGAACCTTCCGGCCCTCCCGCCGTTCCAACTCGCACCGGAACGGAGGTGGGTCTTGGTTCGCAAACTGCGCGACAGCGCCGTTGTCGTCACCGGCGCGGCGAGCGGGATCGGGCTGGCGACTTCCTATGCCCTCGCCAACAAAGGCACGAGTCTGGTGCTCGCCGGAAGACAGGAAGAGGCGCTGAACGCGGTCGCGGCGGAGTGCCGGGAGCGCGGCGTGGCGGCCGTCGCCGTGCCGACCGATGTCACCGACGAGGTGCAGGTCCAGGCGCTCGCCCGGCGCGCCGCCGAATCGTTCGGCCGGGTCGATGTCTGGGTCAACAACGCGGCCGTGACCGCGTTCGGAGCCGTCGGCGAGGTGCCGACGCACATTTTTCGCCGCGTCATCGAGACCAATCTGTACGGCTATCTGCACGGCATCCGCGCCGCATTGCCGCTGATGCGCGAGCAGGGCGCCGGGATCATCGTAAACGTCCTGTCCGGCGTCGTTTTCGCGCCGCAGCCCTATACGGCGGCCTATGTCGCGAGCAAGCACGCAATCAAGGCCCTCACCGACTGTCTGCGCCTGGAGCTAATGCTGGCGAAAGCCGGCGACATTCACGTTTGCAACCTTTATCCCCCCTCGGTCGATACGCCGTTCTTCCAGCACGGCGCGAATTATTCGGGCCGCGCGGTAAAGCCGATGCCGCCGGTCCACGAACCCGAGGAGGTCGCCGCCGCCGTCATAAAGGCGGCAGAGCGACCGAGACGCGCGGTCTATATTGGCGTGCCGCGCCGCACGATCGAGATCGCCGGCATGCTCGCGCCCGATCTGCTCGATCGGAAACTCGCCCGGCGGATGGATCGCGGGCATTTCCAGCACCGCCTTGCGGCCCCGAGCGAGGGCAATCTGTTCGCGCCGATCGGCGCGCAGCCGGAACTCCGGGGCGGCTGGGGCGGCGCCCCGTCGCGCATGCCGGGTCCCGGCGCGCTGCTCGCCGCCGCCGCGGTCGCCGGCGGTATCGGCTTTGTTGCCTGGAGAGGGTGGCGTCGAGCGCTGCCGGGCGCAGGCGATCGGGCGCGCGATGCGGTGGCGCCGTGACCGGCTCGCTGCCCTATATCGCCGATTTTGATTCCGCCTCGGCGATGCTGCGGGCGCTCGCCCGGTTTCTGCACGGACGCGACTTCCCGGCCCTCGGCATGTCGTGGCCGGTCCAGGGCATCGAGCGGGCGACAAATCTTCTTCCGCGCCTCTGGCGCCAGCATCTCTACCGCTTCTCGGGCTGGGTGCAGGCGACCCGGCCGGACGCGCTGCGCGGCTTCCGCGCCGACGCGTTGGCAAGCGGCGTCACCGAGCTGTATCCGCGCCGCCGCTATCCGGCGATCATGGTCGGATCGTCAAACGGGGCGCTGGTCCATCTTTGCGCCGCACTCGGCATGCCGTGGCTGCCGCAAACCTTTCTGATCCCGGTCCACAACCGCGGCGCCGATCCGGACGAGCCGTGCGAGGCGATAAAGGCCGGCGCGCGCTGGGCGCCGATGCTGCTGCAAGCCAACCCGGAGCTTGAACTGCATCACATGCACGACGCCAACCAGGACCGGCTGATGATCGCACATATGGCCTATTTCCGGGTCAAGCTGCGGCAGCTCGGCCGGCTGTACATCGAATTCATTCAGGAACGGCTCGAACCCGGCGGCACGATCTTTATCGCCGATTGCCGGCTGCGCTGGCCCGTCAAGCGGGTGAGCCGCCGGCACGTGTTCCAGCACGGTGCCTATGGCGGCGCCGATCCGTGCGAATATCAGTGCGGCGGGAAGCGGGTCTCGGAGTTTCTGCGCCGACAAGGCTCGGTCAAACGGCGCTGGGTCGCACCCGACCCGGACGAGGAGGCCCCCGAGGCTGAATGGGGGTTTTCCGAGGCGCTCGGGGCCGAGATCGAAGCATTCGGCCGCCGTCACGGATTTCGCGTCGTCCGGATCGAATTTGTGCAGCCCGGGGACCCGAGCCCGCTGGTCGCCGATTTGCACCGGTGGTGGTACGCGCGGCGCGGCGCGGGCGGTCAGCGCCTGATCGTGGATTCGTTTATTCTGCTGGACCCGTTCTGGGCGCTGCGTCTCGGGGCGGTGCCGTTCTGGTGTGCGTTCGCGGTCGAACCGTCGGCCGACGCGCTGCGGCGCTATCTCGATTCGCGTCCGGTATTCGAGCGCATCCATATCGCCCTGTTCTCGCACGGGGTCGAATCGATCGGCCTCGCGCCGGCCGGGACATGGCGCGCGCTGCTCGCCCGCGGCCGCAAGCCGGGCACGTTTCTCGGCGCGAGCCCGGACGCCTTTCCCGCCGATTTCGCCGTGTTCGCCCGGTATTCGCCAGCGTTGCGGCGTCTGCCCGGCCGCCTCCCGATGCCCGAGCCGCTATCCCTGCGCGACCTCGACTCGTTTCTCGACGAGGCCGCCGACCGTTATGCTGTCGAATGGCGCCAGACCACCTGAACCGCCCGGAAGAAGCGCTGTTCGACCGGCACTGTCTTGCGGTCGGCGGGATCAGGATGCACGCCCGCGTGTCGCGGCTCGCGGTTCCGGCGGACGCGCCACCCGTCATCGGCGTGCACGGTCTCGGCCTGTCCGGGCGCTATATGCTGCCGGTCGCGGCGCGGTTGGCGCAGCGGTATCGCGTCTACCTGCCCGATCTGCCCGGTTTCGGCGACAGCGACCATCCCGAGCGCGTGCTCGACGTGCCGGCACTGGCCGACGCGCTTGCCGCCTGGATGTCCGCGGCGGGGCTCGAACGCGCTGCCCTGTTCGGAAATTCGCACGGCTGTCAGATCATCGCCGATTTCGCTTCCCGCTGCCCCGAACTTGTCGTCCGCGCCATTCTGCAAGGTCCGACGACGCCGCCCGAGGAACGCAGCTGGTTTCGCCAATTCATCCGCTGGCGGCAAAACCAGTCCTATAATCCTCGATCGATGGCGCCATACACGCGCGGCGATTACGGCAAAGCGGGCTATTACCGGGTGCTGCGAACCTTCTGATACGCGATCGAGGACCCGATCGAGGAAAAGCTGCCGCGCATCCCGGTCCCGGTGCTGGTCGTTCGCGGCGGGCGCGACCCGATCTGCCGGCAGGACTGGGCCGAGCGCGTGACCCGCCTGTTGCCGCATGGAAGGCTCGTCGTCATTCCCGGTGCCGCGCACACGCTGGTGTTCACCTCACCGCTTGAAATGGTGCGCGTCTGCGGGCCTTTTCTCGACGGGAGGTGCGTGGTCTCTCATACCAACCGCCCGAGACCTTGACGCATGTCATTCATGGCCGTCCCCGGACTTGATCCGTCGGCATCCACGAGAAGCCGGGGAGGCTTGGGGATGGCTCGTGGATATCCCGCCCCGGGGCCGGGCACGAACGAGCCAAGATCAATGCCGGCTGATATAAGACCCGGCGTCACGCCCGCACCGGGTCGAGCACCGCGCCCGGTGCGTCACCGATCCGATCGATCCGGAACCCGCCCGATTGCCGGCGCCACAGCATCGCGTAGGTGCCGCCCGCCGCCAGCAGACGCTCGTGCGTGCCCTGTTCGACAACGCGGCCGCGATCGAGCACGCAGAGCCGGTCCATCTGGCAGATCGTCGAGAGCCGGTGCGCGATCGCGATGACCGTGCGCCCCTCCATCAATTGCGCGAGCTGCTCCTGGATCGCCGCCTCGACCTCGGAATCGAGCGCCGAGGTCGCCTCGTCGAGCACCAGGATCGGCGCGTCCTTCAGAATGACCCGCGCCAGCGCGATGCGCTGGCGCTGTCCGCCGGACAGTTTGACCCCCCGCTCGCCGACATGCGCGTCGAGCCCGGTGCGGCCGTGCCAATCCTCCAGCCCTTCGATGAATTCGAGCGCGTGCGCCCGCCGCGCCGCGTCGACGATCTCTTCCTCGGCCGCGTCGGGCCTGCCGTAGCGGATGTTGTCTCTGATCGAGCGGTGCAGGAGAGACGTGTCCTGCGTCACCATGCCGATCTGCGCTCTGAGGCTTTCCTGCGTCAGGGAGGCGATGTCGCGCCCGTCGATCAGGATATGCCCGCTTTCCGGCCGGTAGAACCCGAGCAGCAGGTGCACCAGCGTCGATTTGCCGGCGCCGGAGCGCCCGACCAGCCCAACCCGCTCGCCGGGCGCGACATCAAGATCCAGCCCCCGCAACACACCGCCGCGCCGCGCCGCACGGCCATAGTCGAAGCTGACATTCTCAAAGCGGATCGCCCCCGCTGCGCGCGGCAGATCGGCCGCCCCCGGCAGGTCGGGCATCTGGCGCGCCACCGCGATCGAGCGCATCCCGTCCTGCACCTGCCCGACATCGTCGAAGATGTTCGCGATCTGCTGCGCCAGCACCCCGGACATGGTGTTGATCTGCCAAGCCATCGGGATCGCGGTCGCGACCGTGCCGACCTCGATCTGCCCGGAAGCCCACAACCCGATCGCCAGCGCGCCGGTGCCGACCATCAGCAGCGCGTTCATCGCTTGCAGGCACAGACCCCACCACGTCCCGATGCGCTGCTGCGCGCGCCAGGTCTCGGTGTGCTCATCGACCGCGTTGCGGACAAACGCATCCTCGTCGCGGGCGCGCGCGAACAGTTTTACCGTCAGGATATTCGTATAGCTGTCGACGATTTTCCCGGTCAGGACCGAGCGCATATCCGACATCGCGCGCGAGCGGTCGCGCATCTGCGGCAGAAACCGCGCCAGCACCCAGCCGTACAGGACGAACCAGAGGATGATCGGTACGGCGAGCCGCCAATCGGCCGCCGAGAGCAGCACGATCGCGAGCGTGCCGTAGACCAGGATGTACCAGATTCCGGCGACCGACAGCACGACGCTCTCGCGCAAGGCCGGCCCGGTCTGCATCACGCGCGCCGCGATGCGGCCGGCGAAATCGTTCTGAAAAAACGTCCAGCCCTGCCGCACGACGTGCCAGTGGTTCTGCCAGCGCACGAGGTTGGTCAGACCCGGCACAAGGATCAGATTGGCGACGATCAGCTGCGCGACATGCGCCGCCGGGCGAAGGATCAGAAACAGCCCCGCCATCAGCAGCAGCTCGCCGCCGGCCTCGCGCCAGATAGTCTCCGGCTGTGTTGATGTGACGAGCGCGACGACACGCCCGATCGTGACCGGGATCAGCGCATCGACGATCGCGACCGCGAACCCGGTCACAAACAGCGCGGCGATCGGTCCCGGGATCTGCCGCACAAAATGCCAGTAGAAGCGGATGAGCGCGTGGCGGTCGCCGAGCACCGGCGGCGGCGCGTCGGGCGGGTGCCCGGTCGGTTCGAGAAGCCGTTCGAAAAATCGCAGCATCGCCGCTAGATGCCCACCCTGGCGCGGGTGGTCAATCGGCGGCAATGCCGGGCAGGGCTACACCAGGCGCAGTCCGGCGCGATCCCTGTCGGGCAACTCACCTCCGGTGTTCGGTAATGTCCCGGTTTGAATTGCAACCTTGTCATTCCGGGGCGCGGGCGTAGCCCGCGAGCCCGGAATCCATCAACACAGGCCCCTGAAGTCCTTGGAGAGGTTGATGTTCATGGATTCCGGGTTCCGCCCT
>JBFWVT010000014.1:0-80869 GCA_050246595.1 Alphaproteobacteria bacterium | reverse complement strand
CGATCCGCGCACCACCGAGGACACGTGGCGCCAGATCGGCTCATTGCTCGATCATTTCTCCGCACAGGAATGCGCAAACTACCTCGCCAATGCCGGCTACGCTTCAACCTGATGCGATCACGCTCTAGCGCAGCGGCGAAAACTCGGCCGGAACGACCAGCATGTTCTCCTGCTGTACAAACTGGCCACGGGTGTTGGGCGGCCAGGTGCCGGTGGCGCGCGCCTCGTCGCGGATGCGGAAGCGCTCGGCGGCATCCTTGTAGGCCCAGACATGGATCCACTGATTGAGCCCGCCGATCTCGGTATGGCCGCAAAACGCTAGCGGCGACAATTTCAATCTTCCCTCGATCCGCTCGGCCCAGCGCTCGATGACGGTCGGGGCGGCGCCCGGCAGCATCGTGTAGGTGCGGATCTCGTAAAGATTGCCGAGCTGGCGCGGCTCCAGCTTTGGCGAGAACGGCGCCGGGATGATGATCTTGCTTTCCATCTCCTCGATGAATTCCTGGATCTTCGGCGGCCATCCTGGGATCGACTGCGAGCGCACCTTGGTGCGGTGCGCGAGGTCGTCATAGGGCCAGCAATGGATGATGCGGTTGAGCGGCCCGACCTCGGTATGGAAAAACGCACCGAGCGGCGAGACCTTGCTGCGTTCCGCCAGCCCCTCGGCGAACCGCTTCTCGACTTCGGGGATAGAGCCGGGCTTCATCCGGTAGGTACGCATTTCGATGATCATCGGGGTTCCTCCATCCGATCGTGGCTCCGCCCTCCCGCCATTGGCCGATCGCCGTTCGGGCGCCGGAGCGCGGCGCATAGTAGCGGGAGGAAACCCGCCCGGCACAAGCCCGCTCTGCGTCTCTTTACGGAAGACCGCGACAGCGCTCGATCGCGAACGCGGTATGGCTTCCATGGTGGGGCCACACGTTGCAGAAAAATCGCGTCCCCCCGCCGGCCGGACTTGACCTCAGCCGGGAACTAAAATAGAACGACTGCGGACGTTTTGGGTTTGTTCCGCAGGTGCTGCCATGTTGACCAAAAAACAGCACGAGCTGCTGATGTTCATCAACCAGCGGCTCACGGCCACCGGTGTCGCGCCGTCCTTTGACGAGATGAAGGACGCGCTCAACCTGCGCTCGAAATCCGGAATCCATCGCCTGATCAGCGGGCTTGAGGAACGCGGCTTCATCCGCCGCCTGCCGCACCGGGCACGCGCTCTCGAAGTCATGAAACTGCCGGAAGAGAGCGCCGCTCCCGCATCGGGCTTGCTGTCCGCGACCGAACGGGAGCGCGGGCGCTTCTCGCCGACCGTGATCCGCGGCGACTTCGCCGCCGCACTGCCGGGAACGCCGGTGGCGCCCGACAGCGCGGCGGTCGACCTGCCGCTTTACGGCCGAATCGCCGCCGGCACGCCGATCGAGGCATTGCGCGACCAGAATACGTCCGTCGCGGTGCCCGGCAACCTGATCGGGCGCGGCGAGCATTATGCGCTTGAAGTCGCCGGCGACAGCATGGTCGAGGCCGGCATTCTCGACGGCGATACGGTCATTGTTCAACGCTGCGACACGGCCGAGAATGGCACAATTGTCGTCGCCCTGATCGACAATATCGAGGTGACGCTCAAGCGGCTGCGCCGGCGCGGCGGCTCGATCGCGCTCGAACCGGCCAACAAGGCCTATGAGACGCGGATCTTCGGCCCGGAGAGGGTAAAGGTGCAGGGGCGGCTGGTCGGGCTGTTGCGGCGCTACTGACATCTGGGGACATATCGGCGCAAGAACACTTCCCTCCCGAGAGGAAGCCGGCTAACGTCACCGGGACCTATCGATTACCGAACCGGTGGAAACGATGACGCTGCGGCCCGCTGCGCGGAGCTGCGGCGACGCTTCCGGATTTCCGCCGTTCGCTTGATCGTGGACCGGGCACACGCAAGTTTATCGCCAGCCACCGGCGTTCAAACCCTTAGAGGAAACAGGCAGTCGAATGAGACGTTCAGCAATCGGGACAGGACGGAAACGCGCGGTTGCCGCGATCGCGCTGTGCGTCGCGCTCGCCACGCTGCCGCCCCGCCCTGCAACCGCAAGCAACGGGTCCGACACGGTGCGCAGTCTCTACGACACGCTGCTGACGACAATGCAAAACGGCCCGACGCTGGGTCCGCGCGGCCGCTATGCCCGTATCGAACCGGTCGTCCGTCGCGTGTTCGATATCGACTATATGACGCGGCTTGCGGTCGGTCCGGAATGGGCGCGGCTCAACGAAATCCAGCGGCAGCAGGTCGCGCAGGCGTTTCAACGCTATATCGCGGCGATCTATGCCGAGCGATTCGACAACTACTCCGGCGAACGGCTTCAGGTAATCGGTGAGCGGCCTTCGAGCGGCGGGACCATCATCACAAGCCAGATCGTCAAATCGAATGGCGAGCCGGTCAACATCAGCTATCTGGTGCGCAACAACGGCGGCGTCTGGCAGATCGCCGACGTCTATCTCGACGGAACGATCAGCGAGCTGGCTACCCGCCGGTCGGAATTCGCCTCGATTCTGCGCAGCAGCGGCATCAACGGCCTGATCCAGACGCTCAACGCCAAGGCCGATACGTTGGCTGCGCGGGCCTCATAAGGCGGGTCGGGGGCTGGTGTCGTGATTCGCCGCGGTCCCTTGCCTCGGATTGCAAACAGGTGTGCCGGATTGATGGCTGGGCCGGGGCGCCATTGCCGGAGTGAGCGGCGCGCCGGCTTCACCTCGAAACCGGACGCTCGCTTGGCTGCCTGTGCCCTCTGTTGGGACCGCAGCCTCGTACCGATGCCGTAATCAAATCGTTCCCGCCGCGCGTATCCGCACCTCCCGTACAGGCTGGCTCTCGGTGCAGTATTCCGGAACAAAACGGCGCAGCAGATCGAGCACCCGCGCGCTGTTGCCGGCCCGCGCCTGCTCTTCAAGCTCCTCGATCGAACGGGCCAGAACCGCATAATCCGCGGTCCGGGGCGCCGCCAGACGCAACGCCGGATTGGCGGTCGCGATCGGTGCTTCAGCCGTATGGAACAGCACCTCGTGCAGCTTCTCGCCCGGGCGCAGCCCGGTATAAACAATCGCGATATCGCGGTCCGGGCGCTTGCCGGCCAGCCGGATCATCTGGCGCGCCAAATCCACGATCTTTACGGGCTCGCCCATATCGAGCACGAAGATCTTGCCGCGTGCATTTCCCTGCGTTCCCCTGGGTGCCGCATCGGGCATCGTCGAGGACGCTTCGAGCACCAGCTCGACAGCCTCGCGAACCGTCATGAAAAAGCGGCTGGCTTCCGGATGGGTCACGGTCAGCGGTCCGCCGGCAGCGAGCTGGCGCGTGAACAGCGGCACAACCGATCCGGTCGATCCCAGCACATTGCCGAACCGCACCGTCAAAAACCGCGTCTCCGCCAGCCCCCGCCGCGCGCCCCGGCTCGCCTCGTGCAGGTCGAGCGCCTGGCAGAAGCTTTCCGCCAGCCGCTTGGTCGCGCCCATCACGCTCGCCGGGTTAACCGCCTTGTCGGTCGAGATCATCACGACCAGCGCCGCGCCGAAGGCGCGCGCCGCCTCGGCGACATTGCGGGTGCCGATCACGTTGGTCAGCACACCTTCGACCGGGTTTGCCTCGACCATCGGCACGTGTTTCAGCGCGGCGGCGTGAAACACGATCTGCGGCTGCTCGTCGGCAATGACGGTGTCGACCCGGCGCCGGTCGCGCACATCGCCGAGCAGCGGCACGATGGCGAGTTCCGGCCAGCGCTCGCGCAGTTCGCCATCGATTTCGTAGAGCAGGAACTCGCTGCTATCGAGCAGGATCAGCCGCGCCGGCGCAAAGACCGCGATTTGCCGCGCCAGTTCCGAGCCGATCGTCCCGCCCGCGCCGGTGACAAGAACCCGCTTTCCGCGGATCAGCCGCGCCATCGCGTCGCGGTCGAGCACCGCCTGCGGACGGCCGAGCAGGTCCTCGAGCGCGATCGGCTCGACGATTCGCGCCGGCTCGGCCCGCGTCTGCTGGAATTCCGTAAGCCGCGGCAGCCGCGCCAGCGGCAGCGCCAGAGCGTCGGCGCGGTCGAGCAGGCGGCGTATTTCGGCGCCGGCCAGACCTTGCGTCGTGATCACCAGCTTGTGCGGCCGCCGGCCGCGCCGATCGAGATCGGCGACGATTTTTTCAAGCGAATCGAGCGTGCCGAGAACCGGGACACCGTAAATCTGCCTTCCGACCCGCGACGGTGTGTCGGACAGCATGCCGACCACGCGGTACAGCGCGTGGCGGTCGCGCACGGTTTCACGGATGAACGTGTCGGCGCCGTCCTTCGTGCTGATCAGCAGGACCGGCACGCTGGCAGTGCGATCGCGCTCGAACAGATGATCAAGACGGCGGTCCTTGAATAGGCGGTAGCCGAGCCGCGGCCCGCCGAGCAGCGCGACCAGCACTAGCCAGTTTATCAACAGGAACGAGCGCGGCAGTGTGTCAAGCCGGGTGAACAGAAACATGACCGGCAGAAAGATCAGCCCGGTCAGCGTCGCGGCGCGCGCGATGTTGAACAGGTCCGGCACCGAAGCGTAACGCCAGATGCCGCGATAGAGGCCGGTGACAAGGAACACGCCGCCGGCGATCAGCGTAAACGCGACGCCGTAGAGCACGATCAGCTTCGGCTCCAGAAGCGTCAGCATGTCGTCGCCGACCCGCAGATAAAGGGCGAGCAGGAACGATAGCGCAGCCATTACGAGATCGTGCACAAACGCGAAAACGGCACGGCGGGACTTCGGGAAGATCGACACGCGGCAGCGCAATCCAACGGTTTCAGAGGCGGACCCGTTCTATAGCAAAGATCGACAGGCCCGGAAATCGTCGCCGGGAAACGCGGCAGACGCTCATCCCCGATCCTCGTTCAGTTGACGGCCGCGATGGCGCGAGAGGGTTGCGGGCCGTTCCCGGATTCGGGCTTTCGCGCAAGTGACGGCTACGGTATTGGCTGAACAGCACCGACCGTCGGAGTGAGGCATGGCCGCGAGATCGCAGGTGATCGCCCTTGAGGAGCATTATCTCGACCCCGAGGTGAAACTTCACGCTGCCGGGATCGATTCGCCGGGACGGCCGCATGTCATCGCCCGTCTCGACGATGTCGGCCAGGGCCGACTCGCCGAGATGGATGCGGCTGGCATCGATATACAGGTCCTCTCGCACGCGCCTCCGGGGATGCAGAAAGTGGCGGACCCCGAGTTTGCCGTGCGGCTCGCGCGCGGCGCCAACGACCGCCTCGCCGAGACCGTGGCGGCTCATTCCGACCGTTTCGCCGCTTTCGCATCCTTGCCGACTGCCGATCCGAGTGCGGCCGCCGACGAGCTGGAACGCGCGGTCACCCGGCTCGGGTTCAAGGGGGCCATCGTGCACGGGCTGACCGACAGCGTCTTTCTCGATGACCGGCGCTTCTGGCCGATTTTCGCACGCGCCGAGGCGCTCGACGTGCCGATTTATCTGCATCCCTCGATCCCGCATCCGGCCGTGATCGAGGCCTATTACCGGGACTACGCCGAGCGCTTCCCGAGCATCCTGCGCGCCGCCTGGGGGTTTACGGTCGAAACCGCGACCCAGGGCATCCGGCTGATCCTGAGCGGTGTCTTCGACGCGCATCCGCGGCTCAAATTCATCATCGGCCATTTTGGCGAGGGGCTGCCGTTTCTGTTATGGCGCATCAACATGGGCTTTGCGCGCGACGGCAACACGCCGACCTGGTTCCGCGACGCGTTCTGCGAGCATTTCTGGGTGACGACGAGCGGGTTCTTCTCCGACCCGGCATTGCTGCACGCGATCCAGGAGATCGGCATCGACCGGGTGCTGTTCTCGGTCGATTACCCGTTTGTCGAGAACGCGCCCGGCACCGAATGGGCGGCACGCATACCGCTCTCGGCCGCGGACCGGGAGAAAATTCTCGGCGGCAATGCCAAGCGGCTTCTAAAGCTGAATACCTGACCTCGCCATTCGGCTCGGTTCTCTCATAGATTGCGTTTCAGCACTCGCGTTGACACCGACGCGCGATTGCTGTTGCGAAAGCCGCGGCGACAACGCAGTCTCGATTCGCCTCGACAGCCGAAAGGCCGCATTCGCATGAAAATCCTCGGCGTCCATCCCGGCCCGCTGATGTACACAAAGATATTTCTGCGGCTCGAACCGCTCGGGCTGGAACTGGTCGCCGCCGCCGCTCGAGAAGCCGGCCACGAGGTGCGGCTGATCGATCTTCAGGTCGAAACGCACCGCGATCTTCTGCGTTTGGCCGAAACCTGGCGGCCGGATGTAATCGCCTTTTCTTGCAATTACCTGGCGAATGTTCCCGAACTCATCGACGTCGCGAAAGCGGTGAAGGCGCGATTGCCGGGTATTTTCGTCTGCGTTGGCGGGCACAGCGCCTCTTTTATTGCCTCCGCAATCATCGAGCACGGCGAGGGTGCGATCGATTGCGTGCTGCGCGGCGAGGGCGAGGCCGGGTTTCCGCCGCTGCTCGCCGCAATCGAAGCCGGCAACGATCTGACAGACCTGCCGGGGGTGGTGACCGCGGACGGAGAAGGGCCGCCGCCCGGTTTTGTCCATTCGCTCGACACGCTCTTGCCGGCGCGCGACCTGCTGCGGCACAGGAAAAAGTATTTCCTCGGCGTGCTCGACCCGTGCGCGTCGATCGAGTTCTCGCGCGGCTGTCCGTGGGACTGCTCGTTTTGCAGCGCTTGGACGTTTTACGGCCGCTCCTATCGTCTCGTCAGCCCCGAGCGGGTCATCAAGGATTTGCGCGCGATCCGCGAACCCGGCGTCTTTATCGTCGACGATGTCGCCTTTGTTCACGAGCGCCACGGGTTCGAGCTTGGCGAGGCGGTGGCGCGCGCCGGCATCAAAAAGCGGTATTATCTCGAAACTCGCGGCGACGTACTGTTGCGCAACAAGGAAGTGTTCCGCTTCTGGAAGACGCTCGGCGTCGCCTATATGTTTCTCGGGCTCGAAGCGATCGACGACGAGGGATTGAGGAAGTATCGCAAGCGCGTGCCGCTCGGGCGCAATTTCGAGGCGCTCGAATTTGCCCGCTCGCTCGGCATCCATCTCGCGATCAATCTGATCGTTGACCCTGATTGGGACCGCGAGCGGTTCCGTGTGTTGCGCGAATGGTGCCTCGAACAGCCCGAGATCATCAATATCAGCGTCAACACGCCCTATCCCGGCACCGAGAGCTGGCTGACCGAGGAGCGCCGGTTGCAGACCCGCGACTACCGCCTGTTTGACATCCAGCACGCGGTGTTGCCGACAAGGCTGCCGCTGGCCGAGTTCTACGAGGAGCTGGTCGACACACAGCGCGCGATCTATGCGCGGCACCTGCACTGGCGTGAGATGCGCAAGATGATCGGCATCTCGACCCGGCTGCTGTTGCGGGGTCAGACCAACTTCGTCAAAAGCCTGTTCAAGCTCAACAGCGTCTATCGCCCCGACCTGCTGCTCGCCGATCATGCCCGGCCGGTCGCCTACGAGATCCCGCTGCCGCCCGCCGCCTCGGAAACGCGTGCCGGAAACGCAAGCGGACGCGATCTCTATATCCATGCGCCGCGCGGTCGCGCCGGGCGGGCGATCGATGCGGCAACCGAAGCCTTTGTCGATGCGACGCGCATGGGCGCCTCGCCGTAGAGGGCCGGTCCCGACCGGTCTCTGGCCGGCTCACATTGCGGGAGCGGATCGGGGTTCCCAGATTCCGGGACAGGGCAGCTGGGGAAATTCATGAACAGAGGGCGTATTCTGGCCGTCGTCGCCGCGACCGGCCTGTTGCTTGCCGCGCCGGCGCTGCCGGCCGCCGCCGACGGGCTGAGCCGGTTCAAGGAAGTGCTGCGCCAGGCACCGCACGGGGTCCTGAGCTACGAACGCGGCAAACCGCTTGGCGATAACGGCTTTGTTCTGGAGGACGTCACGGTCAAGCCGCCTCCCGAGGCGACCGAAGGTGTCAAGACCGACCCGATCCATATCGACCGGGTCGCGGTCGAGACGTTCGATTTCGCCTCGTACCACAGAAACGAGACGCCGAATTTCGCGAAACTGCGCGCCGAGGGCATTTCGATCGACACAAAATCGTTCGACGCGTTCGATCTGCGCGAGCTGACCGGGCGCGACACCGTGAGAGCCGATTTTCAACTCGATTATCGGTTCGATCCTGAACACCGGACAATGACGCTGAACCGGCTCGAACTCGATCTGCGCGAGCTTGCCCGAATCGAGCTGTCGCTGGCGCTCGACGGGATCGATCCCGATAACAGGGATGCGGCGGATGCGGCCTTGCTGCGCAGTGCCAGCCTGGTTTTCGAGGACCGCTCGCTGCTCGGCACGGCGTTGCCGGCCGCCGCCAGGGCGCGCGGTCTCGATCCCGAGGAGATCGTAAAGCTCGCCGGCGCCATACTCGACAATCTGCGCCCGGGACAGGGGGCCGCCACGACGGCGGTGCTCGACGCCCTTGCCTTGTATGTCGGCGACTACGCACGCCCGAAGGGGCCGCTGCGGCTCACGCTCAACCCGCCCGGCAAGGTGCCGCTCGCCGCAATCGCCGAGATCAAGGACCCGGAGGACGCGATCAGGGTGCTCGGGTTGGTCGTGTCCTATGCCAGCACCCGTCCGCCGAGCGGCACGAGGGAGGAAAACCCGGCCCGGTAGACCGTGCACAGCGTCGGCCGGGCTTTGATCAGCGTATCCCGGTCATTTTGTGTGTCTGCAAACTGAGCTGCCATTGCGGGTGGGCAAGACAGAAAGCGATCGCCCATGCGGTGTTGCCGATGCGGTCGGGACCGTCCATCGGCTGTACCGAGAAGCGGCGGAAATCGAGTTCGGCAAAGGCAAGCGGGTCGAGCCCGGTCTGCGGCACGACGATCTTCAATTCGTCGCCCGAAGTGACGACAACAGGCGCGCCCGATTTCGGGCTGACGCAGACCCAGTCGATGCCATCAGGCAGCGGGATCGTGCCGTTGGTCTCGATCGCGACCGCGAAATCGCGGGCGTGCAATGCCGCGATCAGCGGCGGGTCGAGCTGCAACAGCGGCTCGCCGCCGGTGCAAACGACAAAACGAGCGCCGGCCCCGTCCGGCCACAGCGACGCGATCCGGTCGGCGAGCGTGTCGGCGTCGCGGTAGCGGCCGCCTTCAGTGCCGTCCATGCCGATGAAATCGGTATCGCAGAAGGTGCAGATCGCGCTTTCCCGGTCCCCCTCGCGCCCGGACCATAGATTGCAGCCGGAAAACCGGCAGAACACGGCAGGCCGCCCGGTCAGCGCCCCCTCGCCCTGCAACGTGTAGAAGATTTCCTTGACGGCGTAGGTCACGTTTCGCACTCAGCCGCATCCCATGGGTCTTCAGCCCACCGGGATGCGATTTTTGTAAAGGCATCCCACCCATCGCGGCGCAAGTCGCAGGCCGGGCAGGCGCCGCAGCCGTAGCCCCAATCGTGGCGGTGCGCGCGGTCACCGTTGTAGCAGCTATGCGTCTCCTCGCGGATCAGATCGACCAGCGGCGCGCTGCCGAGAGCCTGCGCGAGCGTCCAGGTCGCCGCCTTGTCGCGCCACATCAGCGGCGTGTGGATCACAAAGCGATAATCGATGCCGAGCGACAGCGCCACCTGCAACGCCTTCAGCGTGTCGTCGCGGCAATCGGGGTAGCCCGAATAATCGGTCTCGCACATGCCGCCGACCAGGTGTCTGATGCCGCGCCGATAGCCTGATGCTGCCGCGAAGGTGAAAAACAGCAGATTGCGGCCGGGGACGAACGTGTTCGGCAGCCCGCTCTCCGCGAACCGGATCGCGCTATCGCGGGTCAGGGCGGTATCGCTGATTTGCCCGAGCACGCCAAGATCGATCATATGGTCGTCGCCGAGCCGGTCGCGCCACTTCGGAAATTCGCGGCGCAGCCGCTCGGCGATCCGGCCCCGGCATTCCAGTTCGATCCGGTGGCGCTGACCGTAATCGAAGCCGATCGTCTCGACCAGCGGAAAGCGGGCAAGCGCCCAGGCCAGACAGGTCGTCGAATCCTGCCCGCCGGAAAACAGCACCAGCGCCGGTTCGGAGTGAGCAATGGCGGTCATCATTATTTGATCTGGCCCCTTTGCGGCTGCCCATCAACAACAGCCGTACCCGCAGCGCCGTCCCGGCCGCCGAGTGCTTTGGGCGGGTCCGTGACCGGTATCAACCTCCGCGCGACTTGACGGACCCAATCAGCAGCAAATCTGCACCCAGCCGCCCCTTGAGATAGCCGGCAAGCTTCTGTTTTCATTATATTCCTTGAAATTCCGCCACCCTCTCAACCCTAACGATTGTTTAAGGCATCAATCATAGCCTGTGATTCTGGTGAAATTGCCCTCGATGTCCGCGGTGCGCCGTTTGAATTGCAACGAGATCATTCCAGGGCACGGGCGCCCCTGAGCCTGTCCTCGGATCAAGTCCAGGGAGGAGGCAGGCTCCGGGCCGCGATCGCGGAACGACGATGCTGTTTGCCACATTCAGGCTGATACCAGCTGCTCTCAAGTCTGATCCTTTGCTGTCCGTCCTTTGCTGTCCGTCCTTTGCTGTCCGTCCTTTGCTGTCACAGGGCGCGGTATCGTGGATAGCCGGGTCAAGCCCGGCCATGACGGTGCAGGTCCGGGTCTTGGGCGGCTGGTATAAGCCGCGGCTACGCAAGCGCCACTCCGCGGCGCGCGATGGTACATCGCATGGCCCGCGACACGGGCGAGGCGCCTGCTATGATGCCGCACCCGCTTTCTGGGAGGCGCAGATGAACCCTGACCCGTACCGCGCGCTCGGCGTGCGCCCGTTTATCAACTGCTGCAGCGTGCGCACGATGCACGGCGGCAGTCTGATGCTGCCGCAGGTGCGCGCGGCGATCGACGCCGCCTCGCGCCGGTTTGTCAATCTCGACGAGCTGATGGAGGCGGCCGGCAGGCGCATCGCCGAGCTGACCGGCGCCGAATGGGGGATCGTGACCTGCGGCAGCGCCGCCGCGGTGGCGCTCGGCACCGCCGCCTGCGTCGCCGGCAACGACCCCGTGAAAATGGTGCGGCTGCCCTTTACCGACGGCATGGTCAACCGGGTCGTCATCCCGCGGAAGCAGCGTTTCGCCTACGATCAGGCGGTGCGGATGATCGGCTGCCATATCGTCGAGATCGACACCCGCGAGGAGTTGGACCGCGCGCTTGAGGAGCCGGTCGCGATGGTCTGCCTGCTCGGCAAGCAGGAGCATCTGACGGCGGTGCGGCTGGAGGAGATCGCGTCGGTGTGCCGGCCGCGCGGCATCCCGATCCTGGTCGATGCCGCCTCCGAGCATATCGAGCGGCCGAGTCCGTGGCTCAAGCGCGGCGCCGACCTCGTCGTCTATAGCGGTGGCAAGTTCCTGCGCGGCCCGCAGACCAGCGGGCTGTTGCTCGGTAACAGGGGGCTGTGCGAGGCGGCGTGGCGCAACGGCTCGCCGCACCAGGCATTGGGCCGGCCGATGAAGGTGTCGAAGGAGGACATCGTCGGCGTCGTCGCGGCGCTCGAATACTGGTTTGGCGAGCGCGACGAGGCGGCCGAACGGCGCAAGTGGGATGCCGATCTCGCGACGATCGCCGAACGGCTCGGCCGGATCGACGGCGTGCGCGGCGAGGTGCTGGAGCCGAGCGGGGTGGACAAGGTGCCGCGGCTCAAGGTGATCTGGGACCGGACGCGGTTTCCGCTCGACGGGAACGGGCTGCGTCTCGCCGTGCTCGACGGCGAGCCGCGCGTGATGCTCGACGACAACAGCGCGACCGACGATTCGCTCGCGATCGACCCGTTCCAGTTGCAGCCGGGCGAGGCGGCGCAGGTCGGCGATGCGATCGTCGCCGCGCTGCGCGCCTCGCTGACCAACCGGCCGCAGGCGACCCGCGCGCCGGGACCGGTCGTCGCCGGCGACTGGGAATTGCGCGTCGCCTTTATGCACGGCACGCGGCTGCACCGCCTTGCGCTGGAACAGAGCGGCCTGGATATCAGCGGAACGCAGCGCTCGACGCAGTTCGAGGGGCCGGTCAGCGGCGAGATCGACGGCGAGCGCATCCGTTTCGCCTTTGCCGGCCGGCACGAGGCGGCGACGATCTCGTACCGCTTCGAGGGCAGCGTCGCGAATGGCGGAATGGCCGGCTCGGTACTGCTCGGCGCCGCCAGCGACCAGAACCAGGGCATCGTCAACCGCACGCAATTCGGTGCCGGAACCTGGGAGGCGCGGCGAATTGCATAGGATCGCATAAAAGCGGCAAGCGTCCCGGTGCCTGACTACCGCTTCTCGCCGGGTCGTCGCACGATAAGCTTGCCGTCTTCGGCGATGTCAATGCTGAACAGGTCTTCGCCCACTTCGAGCGGACCGCTGTAGGTCTCGCGCGTCTGCGTTACGATCTCGTCCGGGGTAAGCGGCGGAATGCCGGGTCCCCCGCGAAAGACAAGATGCGTATAGACTGCAAGTTTCGGAGCCGCCCGCGTGAAGACGGTGCCGGCTTCCTGCGGAGAGGTATGGTGGTCCATCACGCGCCTGACTTGCGGGTCTTTCAGCAGCTCGGGCCGAACCCCCATGACTTCGTGGATAAGAACATCGGCGCCGGTGCCGTATTTGATGACGTTCTCGCTGAAGCGGGTATCGCTGGAGATGACCACCGAGCGTCCTATGTACTCGATCCGATAGCCGAACGACGGTTTGATGTGCTCGCCATGATCGACCTCGAATGCGATCACCCTGACGCCGTCTTTCTCGAAAACGACACCTTCGCCGGGAAACTCCTGGGCGACGACGCGGACCCCCTCCGGCGGGTAATTCTCGTCGGCGATGCGGATTTTGATATCCGCCGCGTAGGCGCGCTCCAGATTACCCATCAAATCCTTTGTGCCGGTAGGACCGATGACGTGGAACGGGTCCTTCCGCCGCCCGAACGGGCCTCCCAGCCATCCGGTCAGCCATAAATCCGGGATGCCGATGACGTGGTCGGAATGAAAATGGGTCAGAAACAGGGGGCCGACCTTATTGAACGGAATCCGTAGCTGCCAGAGCCGAACGGGGACACCTCGACCGGCATCGAACAGGAGCTTCTGCTCGCCCGCTTCGACAAGCGTTGCCGGACCGAAGCGATTGGGGTCCGGGATCGGCACCCCCGTGCCCAACAGGGTCACGCGAAAATCGCTCTGAGACGCGTTGGCTCCCGCTGCGCAGCCGACGACCAGCAGCAGCGCAAACAGCACTGTTCCGAGGCGCATTGATTCCTCCCGAGGCGGCGCATTTGTGCGCCTGGCCGTGCCATCATGCGCCGGCTGTCCCCAATCGTCTATGTACGTCCAGGGGCTGCCGGCGGATCGACCGTCGCCGCGAGGCGTTTGGAAGCCAGGACATGGACGCCGCGCGGGGCGCGGCTCGGCAACGGAGGAATCCGGCAATGGACCGCGACGATGTCATTTCGACGCTCAACGATCTGATCGGAACGAGCCGCGACGGCGAGGAAGGGTTTCGCCAGTGTGCCGAGACGGTCAAAAACCCGAACCTGAAGGTGTTTTTTGAACAGAAAGCGGAACGCTGCCGCGAGGCCGTGACGCAGTTAACGCAGATCGTGCGCGAGATGGGCGGCGACCCGGAGAAGAGCAGCTCGATGAGCGGCACGATGCACCGGTTCTGGGTCGGCATCCGCAGTTCGATTTCAACGATGAACGATCACGCGATCCTCGCCGAATGCGAGCGCGGCGAGGATGTCGCCAAGCGCTCCTACGAAAAGGCGCTGGCGCAGGATCTGCCGGGTGACGTGCGCCGGGTCGTCGAGCGCCAATACGCCGAGGTCAAGGCGAACCACGACCGGGTGCGCGAGATGCGCAACGCAACGGCGTAGGTCGGTTCGCGCCGCTCGAATGGCGTTCACTGAGATTGCTTCGCCGCTGCGCTCGCAATGACAGCCCTCTGCCGTCATTGCGAGCGCAGCGAAGCAATCTCGGTGATCCCCATCCGACCGAGGTGGGTACGACAAAGCTCGCTGAAAAATCCTCGCGGTTCGCGCGGCGCAGTGAGAGGATCGGCGCATGGAAATGCCCGCCCCCGATACCTCGGTGATCGCAAGGCGCGACGCGATCGCCGCCGCGCTGCGGCAAATCGTGCCCGGCGAGGGCGTCATCGTCTCGGAGCCGCAGCGCCGCGCGTATGAAAGCGACGGGCTGACCGCGTATCGCCAGCCGCCGCTGATGGTGGTGCTGCCCTCGACGGTGGCGCAGGTCGCCGCGGTGCTGCGCTACTGCAAGGAGGAGGGCGTCAAAATCGTGCCGCGCGGCGCCGGCACATCGCTGTCGGGTGGGGCGTTGCCGCTGGCCGATGGCGTGCTGCTCGGGCTGGGCAAGTTCAACCGCATTCTCGATATCGATTACGACAACCGGTGCGTCGTCGCGCAGCCCGGTGTCACCAATCTCGGGATCAGCCACGCAGTCGCGGCGGAGGGGTTCTATTACGCGCCCGACCCGTCGAGCCAGATCGCCTGCACGATCGGCGGCAATGTCGCCGAGAATTCGGGCGGGGTGCATTGCCTCAAATACGGGCTGACGACAAACAATCTGCTTGGTCTCGAAGTCGTGCTGATCGACGGCGAGATCGTGCAGCTCGGCGGCAAGCACCTCGATCCCGGCGGGTACGACCTGATGGGCGTGCTGACCGGGTCGGAGGGGCTGCTCGGCGTTGTTACCGAGGTCACGGTGCGCATCCTGCGGAAACCGCCGACCGCGCGGGCATTGCTGATCGGTTTCGCCGAAACCGAGGGTGCCGGAAGCTGTGTCGCCGCGATCATTGGCGCCGGCATCATCCCCGGTGGGATGGAGATGATGGACCGGCCAGCGATCCATGCCGCCGAGGATTTTGTCCATGCCGGTTATCCGCGCGATGTCGAGGCGCTGTTGATCGTCGAGCTGGACGGACCCGAGGCCGAGGTCGATTATCTGATCGGCCGGGTCGAGGAGATCGCCCGCGACAATCGCGCAAGCTCGATCCGGGTGAGCCAGAGCGAGACCGAGCGGCTGGCGTTCTGGGCCGGAAGAAAGGCGGCGTTTCCGGCGGTGGGCCGCATTTCGCCCGATTATTTCTGCATGGACGGCACGATCCCGCGCGCGCGGCTCCCCGAGGTGCTGGCGCGCATGCGCGAATTGTCCGAGCAGTACGGGCTGGCGGTTGCGAACGTGTTTCACGCCGGCGACGGCAATCTGCACCCGCTGATCCTGTATGACGCGAACCAGCCCGGCCAGATCGAGCGCGCCGAAGCGTTTGGCGCCGACATATTGCGGCTGTGCGTGCGGGTCGGCGGCGTCCTGACCGGCGAGCACGGGATCGGGGTCGAGAAGCGCGATCTGATGGGAGAAATGTTCGACGAGACCGACCTCGCGCACCAGCAGCGCCTGAAATGCGCCTTCGATCCGGACGGGCTGCTCAACCCCGGCAAGGTGTTTCCGACCTTGCACCGCTGCGCCGAACTGGGCCGGCTGCACGTCCATCGGGGACAACTGCCTCATCCGGAACTGCCGCGGCTCTGACCGGCGTTGCCCAACCGGGTTCCGGCGGCTCGCTTCCCGCCATATGCTGCGGGGCAACGACGAAAGGGGAGGCAATGGACAACGCGGCGATCCTGCGGCGCTGGTTTGAGGAGGTCTGGAATCAGGGTCGGGAGGAGACGATCGACGAGCTGCTTGCGCCCGATGCCGTGGGGCACGATTTGGGCGGCGCCGGTCAGGCTCACATCGGGCCGGCGGCGTTCAAGCCGTTCTGGAGCCAGCTTCGCGGGGCGTTTCCGGACATCCGGTTCTCGATCGAGGATGTCGTCGCGGAGGGGGACAGGGTCGCAGCCCGCTGGACGGCCACGATGACCCACCGGGGCGACGGTCTGGGGATCGCCGCGACGCACAAATCGCTGACCCTCACCGGGATGATTTTTCTGCGCATCGAGGGCGGCAGGATCCGCGAAGGGTGGAACAACTGGGACCAGCTTTTGCTGACGCGGGAGCTTGGCTTGCCGGTATCGTCCGAAATTGGCCGCTAAGCGGCGCGGAACAATCGGCCTCCGGGCATCGGGCGCGGCGCTCCGGTTGTCGTCGGCAGGCTGAGCGGCAGACCGCGCAGCGAGCGGACCGCGAGATAGGCGAAGGCCTGCGCTTCGAGCGCGTCGCCGTCCCAGCCAACCGCCTCGACCGGGCGGACAATTGTCCCGAATCTGCCCGTTTTCCTCTCAGAGGGAGAGACAGCAGCCGGCACCCCCACCCTGCCCTCCCCCGTGATCCCCGGATCAAGTCCGGGGAGGGGAGGGTTAGGGAGGGGGCTACGCGGAGGAGGGTTTGATAGACGCGCGCTCGTTTCCGCCTCCCCCGCTGGCGGGGGAGGGTCGGGGTGGGGGTATTCGGCGGACACGGAAACCCCGGTGCCGAGCCGTCGCGCCAACGCCGCCATGATCGCCGGATTGTGTCTTCCGCCGCCGCAGACCAGCCACTCGCGCGGTGGCGCCGGGAAGTGCCGGATTGCGGCGGCGACCGCGGCGGCGGTCATCTCGGTCAATGTCGCGGCGCCGTCCGCGACCGACAGACCCTCCGGTATTGCGTCGCGGAAATCGTCGCGGTCGAGCGATTTCGGCGGAAGGCGCGCAAAAAACGGATGCTCCAGGAAGCGGGCGACATGCGCCTCGGACACTTGGCCGGCGAGGGTCAACGCGCCGTCGAAATCGGCGGCCTGACCGGTATGGCGCCGCACCCAGTCGTCGATCAGCGCGTTGCCCGGTCCGGTGTCGAAGGCGAGGATCGCGTCCGGTCCGTCGCCGATCCCCGGGCCGATCCAGGTCACGTTGCCGACCCCGCCGAGGTTCAGTACCGCGACCGGCTCTGGCAACGCAGCGGCGAGCGCGGCGTGATAGAGCGGCGCCAGCGGTGCCCCCTGCCCGCCTGCCGCGACGTCCGCGCTGCGGAAATCGCCGACGATATCGATCCCGGTCAGCTGCGCGAGCAGCGCGCCGTCGCCGATCTGCCAAGTGCGGCGCTGTTCGGGACGGTGCAGGATCGTGTGTCCGTGGAACCCGATCAGCTCGATCGCGATTTGCGGAAAGCGCTCGCGAAAGCGCGCGACGGTCTCGGCATGGAGCCAGGTCAGCTCGGCCTCGACGGCGGCGATCTCGGCTCGCGGGCCGGCGCCGCCGAGAATGTTGCGCAGCCTGTCGCGGAACCCGGGCGGGTACGGGAACGTTTCCGCCGGTCCGGCAATCGCTTTGCGTTCGCCGTCGGTCGCCAGCGCCGCGACATCGATGCCGTCGAGCGAGGTGCCGCTCATCAGCCCCACCGCATGTCGCAGATTTGTGTTAGATGACCCCGCCATGTCCTCGACCCACCGCTCCGCCTTTCTCGCCGCCGCCGCCGAGCGCGGCTATATCCATCAATGCACCGATTTCAGCGGGCTCGACGCGCGTCTGACCGCCGGGCCGGTTACGGCCTATGTCGGCTATGATTGCACGGCCGACAGCCTGCATATCGGCAATCTGTTGTCGATCATGCTGCTGCGACTGTTCCAGAAGACCGGCAACAAACCGATCGTGCTGATGGGCGGCGGCACGACCAGGATCGGCGACCCGTCGGGCAAGGACGAGGCGCGCCAGTTGCTCGATGAATCGGCGATCGCGCGCAACATGGCCGGAATCCGTAAGGTTTTCGCCCGATTTCTGCAATTCGGCGACGGGCCGACCGACGCGGTCATGGTCAACAACGCCGACTGGCTCGATGAATTGCGCTATATCCCGTTTCTGCGCGATGTCGGCCGGCATTTCTCGGTCAACCGCATGCTGACACAGGACAGCGTAAGGCTGCGGCTCGACCGCGACCAGCCGCTGTCGTTTCTCGAATTCAACTACCCGGTGCTGCAAGCCTATGATTTCACCGAGCTGGCGCGACGGCTCGGGTGCGCGTTGCAGATGGGCGGCTCCGATCAGTGGGGCAATATCGTCGCCGGCGTCGAACTCGGTCGGCGCAGCGACGGACGCACATTGTTCGGGTTGACGACGCCGCTGCTGACGACCGCGTCGGGCGCCAAGATGGGCAAGAGCGCGCAGGGCGCGGTCTGGCTCAACGCCGAGCGGCTGCCGCCCTACGATTACTGGCAATTCTGGCGCAACACCGAGGATGAGGATGTCGGGCGGTTTCTGCGCCTCTATACCGAATTGCCGCTCGACAAGATCGCGCGGCTCGAAACGCTGGCCGACGCCGAGATCAACGAGGCGAAAAAGGTGCTGGCGACCGAGGCGACCGCACTGGCGCACGGGCGCGAGGCGGCCGATTCTGCCGCCGAGACCGCGCGCGAGGTGTTCGAAGCCGGCGCGGTCGGCGGCGCGCTGCCGCAAATCGCGGTGCCGCGCGAACAGCTCGAACGCGGCGTGCCGGCCTTCGAGCTGTTCGTGCGCGCCGGGCTTGCCGCGTCAAACAGCGAGGCACGGCGGCTGATCAAGGGCGGCGGCGCGCGGATCAACGACAGGATCGTCAGCGGCGAAACAACGCCGGTCTCGCTTGCCGATCTCGATCCGCAGGGTCACGTCAAGCTCAGCGCCGGCCGCAAGCGGCACGCGCTGGTGCGGCCGGAGTGAATGGGCGCGGCTATGGCCAGACGGCGGGAAGAGGACCATTCGGGCGGGCGGAGCGGCGGACCCCGCGCCCCGAGCCAGCGGCAGTTGCGGGTCGGCGAGGAGCTGCGCCACGCGCTCGCGCAACTTTTGCGCCCCGGCGAATTGCGCGATCCGGCGTTGCGCGACGCCAACATCACCGTGACCGAGGTGCGGGTCAGCCCCGATCTGAAGAACGCGACCGCTTATGTGATACCGCTGGCCGGCGCCAACGCCGACGAGATCATGAGCGGGCTGAAGCGCAGCGCGCCGTATCTGAGGACGATGCTGGCGCGCAATGTCGAACTGCGCCAAGCGCCGAATGTTGCGTTCGCCTACGACAACGCGTTCGACAGTGCCGCCCGCATCTCGGAACTGCTGCACCGCCCCGAGGTCGAGCGCGATCTCGCAGCGGACCGGGAGAATGAGGAAAACGAGTAGCCCCCTCCCTAACCCTCCCCGGACTTGATCCGGGGATCACAGGGGAGGGAAAGATGGGGGCAGGTGCGCTGCACGGCTGGCTCGTCATTGACAAACCGGCCGGGATCACCTCGGCGCGGGTCGTTGGCGCGGTCAAGCGTGTCATTGCAGCAAAAGCCGCTGGGGCGAAGGTCGGGCATGCCGGCACGCTCGATCCGCTCGCCACCGGCGTGCTGCCACTGGCGCTTGGCGAAGCGACAAAGACCGCGCAATTCGCGACCGCCGGGAAGAAGCGCTACCGCTTCCGCATCCGGTGGGGCGTCGCGACCGATACCGAGGACCGCGAGGGCGCGCCCCTCGCCAAGAGCGCGGTACGGCCCGACGCAGCGGCCGTGCGGGCGGCGCTGCCGCGCTTCACCGGGACGGTATGGCAGCTTCCGCCGGCCTACTCCGCGATCAAGGTCGCCGGAAGACGCGCCTATGCGCTGGCCCGCGCCGGCGAGATGCCGGAATTGGCGGCGCGACCGGTCGAGATCGCCGAACTGACGCTGCTTGGGATGCCTGACCCCGATCATGCCGATTTCGAGGCCGAGGTCGGCGCGGGCACCTATATTCGCTCGCTGGCGCGTGACCTCGCCGCTTCGCTTGGCACGCTCGGGCATATCGCCGAATTACGCCGCCTACGGGTCGGGCGGTTCACCGAGGCACAGGCGATTTCGCTGGAACAGGCCGTGGCGCTCGGGCATAGTCTGGCCGCTTCCGAGCATCTCCTGCCGATCGAGACGGCGCTGGACGACATCCCGGCGCTCGCCGTGACGGCAGCCGAAGCGGCTCGATTGCGCCACGGGCAGCGAGTCCCGCTGCGCGATTTGCGCGAGCGTCTCTGCGCCGATCCTGCCAATACGAGCGGGATTGAGGAAGGAACGCTCGTCAGCGCGCGGCAGGACCGTCTTGTCGTCGCGTTGGCGCGTTTCGAGGATGGCGCGCTTCGGCCGGTGCGCATTATCAATCGTTGAAGGAAAACCCGATGTCGATTACCCCCGAGCGCAAGCAGGCGCTGATCGGCGAGTACGCACTCAAAACAGGCGATACCGGCTCGCCCGAGGTGCAGGTGGCGATCCTGTCGGAACGCATCCGCAACCTGACCGATCATCTCGCCTCGCACAAAAAGGATTTTCATTCCCGGCGAGGTCTCCTGGTCATGGTCGGGCAACGCCGCCGCCTGCTCGATTACCTGAAAGGGGTCGATGCCGAGCGCTATGCCAGTCTGATCGGCCGTCTTGGTCTGCGTCGCTGAGGCGGGTAATCGGAGCGCGGGCATCTTGCCCCATTTGCGGGCGGGACGCCCGCGCTCCGATTATTGCCGCCAGCTCCAGAGTAGCCATATGCGGTGCACATCGCGGGGAGGCGGTGTTCACGGTGGTGGGACGTCCCACCACGGGACGGCGCGCGGGTCCGTCTGCGGCGCCGTTTGTCTGTTCGGAAGGAAGATAACGGATGTTCCAGGTATTTCGTAAAGAGTTGATGTGGGGAGGTCGCCGCCTTGTGCTCGAAACCGGCAAGATCGCCCGGCAGGCCGACGGCGCGGTAATGGCGACCTATGGCGAGACGACCGTCCTTTGCACCGCTGTCGCGATGAAATCGGCAAAACCCGGCCAGGATTTCTTTCCGCTGACGGTCAATTACCAGGAAAAGACATTTGCCGCCGGCAAGATCCCCGGAGGCTTCTTCAAGCGCGAAGGCCGGCCCTCGGAAAAGGAAACGCTGGTCTCGCGGCTCATCGACCGGCCGATCCGGCCGCTCTTCGTGCCGGGTTTCCTCAATGAAACACAGGTCATCTGCACCGTATTGAGCCACGACCTCGAAAACGATCCGGACATCGTCTCGATGATCGGCGCGTCGGCGGCGCTGACTTTGTCCGGCATCCCATTCATGGGTCCGATCGGCGGCTGTCGCGTCGGTTATATCAACGGCGGATATGTCCTGAACCCGACCCTCGACCAGATGCCGCGTTCGCAGCTCGATCTCGTCGTCGCCGGCACCAGCGAGGGCGTGCTGATGGTCGAATCGGAAGCCAAGGAGCTGTCCGAAGAGGTCATGCTCGGCGCGGTCACATTCGGACACACCAGCTTTCAGCCGGTCATCGAGGCGATCATCGAGTTGGCCGAGATCTGCGCGCGCGACCCGTGGAACCTGCCCGAGCCGCCCGCCAACAAGGGCGAGATCGAGGCGCGGCTGCGCGATTCGGTCGGACCGCAGATCGAGGCCGCCTATCGCGAGCGCGGCAAGCAGGAGCGCAGCGACCGGCTCGACGCGGCCAGGCTCGGCGTTGTCGGCCTGTTCGAGAATGACGAGGAGCGGGCGCTGGCGCTGAAGCTGTTCAAGGACATCGAGAAGGGGATCGTGCGCGGCGCGATCCTCCGTGACGGAACCCGGATCGACGGGCGTGACACGAAAACGGTGCGGCCGATCGACTGCCAGGTCGGCATTCTGCCGCGGGCGCATGGTTCGGTGCTGTTCACGCGCGGCGAGACGCAGGCGCTGGTCGTCGCGACGCTCGGCACCGGCCAGGACGAGCAGGTGATCGACGCGCTGGAAGGCGAATACCGCGAAAACTTCATGCTGCATTACAATTTCCCGCCCTATTCGACCGGCGAGGCCGGCCGGGTGGGATCGCCGGGACGGCGCGAAGTCGGGCATGGCAAGCTCGCCTGGCGCGCCGTGCGTCCGCTGCTACCGCCAAAGGACAGTTTCCCCTACACGATCCGGGTCGTCTCCGAGATCACCGAATCAAACGGCTCGTCGTCGATGGCGTCGGTGTGCGGCGCCTCGCTCGCCTTGATGGATGCCGGCGTGCCGCTGCCGCGCCCGGTCGCCGGGATCGCGATGGGGCTGATCAAGGAGCAGGACGGTTTTGCCGTGCTGTCGGATATCCTCGGCGACGAGGACCATCTCGGCGACATGGACTTCAAGGTCGCCGGCAGCGAGCGCGGCATTACGGCGCTGCAGATGGATATCAAGATCACCTCGATCACCGAGGAGATCATGCGCGTCGCGCTCGATCAGGCGAGAGACGGGCGCCGCCACATCCTCGGCGAAATGGCCAAGGCGCTGACCGGGGCGCGCGAGGAGGTCAGCGAAAACGCACCGCGGATCACCACCTTCGCGATCCCGCGCGACAAGATCCGCGATGTCATCGGCTCCGGCGGCAAGATCATCCGCGAGATCACCGAGACAACCGGCGCCAAGGTCGATATCGACGACGACGGCACAATCAAGGTCGCCGCGGTCGACTCCAAAGCGGCGCAGGCCGCGATCGACTGGATCCGCGGCATCGTCGCCGAACCGGAAGTCGGTGTGATCTATCCGGGCAAGGTCGTCAAGGTCGTCGATTTCGGCGCCTTTGTAAACTTTCTCGGTTCGCGCGACGGGCTCGTCCATATCAGCGAACTGTCGCAGCAGCGTGTCGGCAAGGTATCGGACGTCGTCAAGGTCGGCGACCCGGTCAAGGTCAAGGTGCTCGGCTTTGACGACCGCGGCAAGGTCAAGCTCAGCCTGCGCCAAGTCGATCAACAGACCGGCGAGGATCTCGGCCCCTCCCGCCGCCAGAGCGAACCGGCGAGGGAACCGGCGGCGGTGTGATATCGGAGAGATTTTGCAGTCCCGGTCAAAGCCGGCCCCGCGGAAGCCGGGACTCACGTTGCTGTCAGTGAAACCGTTGAGGCGTGGGTCCCGGCTTCCGCCGGGACCGCGGTCTTCTTTGGCTATCGTCGTGGACGTCGCCTTTTGAGCCTGCAAAATCCCGGTTCCAGCCTGCCGTCGCTCTCGTTGAAACTCCCGCCGGTGATCGGGCATCGCGGAGCGGCAGGGCGGGCGCCGGAAAACACGCTGACCGGGCTGCGCCGCGCTAGGACGCTTGGCTGCTCCTGGGTCGAATTCGACGTGCGGCTGACCGCCGACGGCGCGCTGGTGTTGTGCCACGACACAAGGCTCGACCGCACAACCGACCGCACCGGGTTGGTGGCAGGGCAGAGCCTCGCGACGATCCGGCAGTGCGACGCCGGAAGCTGGTTCGGTCCGGCTTTCGCCGGGGAGCAAATACCCACCCTGGAGGAAGCGCTGACGCTTGCGGCCGAACTTGGCCTCGGGACCAATATCGAGATAAAGGCCGACCGGGGCCGCGAGTACGCGACCGCCGCCGCCGTCGCCGATATCGTCAACCGGCTTGGTTCGGCGATGCCGGCCCTGCTGGTATCGAGTTTTCTGCCGAGCGCACTGTACCTGCTGCGCGATCTCGCACCGCGGACCCGACGCGGCGTGCTGTTCCGCTCGGTGCCGAGCTTCTGGGCGGAAACCGCAGCGCAACTCGGCGTCGTCGTTATCGGTGCCGATCACCGACGGTTGCGGCCACAGCGCGTCGCCGAGATCCGCGCTTCCGGCTATCTTGTCACGGCATACACGGTGAACAACCCGGAGCGCGCGCGCCTGCTGTTCGCATGGGGCGTGACTTCCGTTTTCTCCGACGTGCCCGATATGATTTGGCACGCCGGCGCGGCCGATGATGCGACACGGCCGACACCGTCGGCGCCGCCGGAGACCGCGCGCGCGCCTCAGGGAGCACATCAGTGAAGCCGCTTAATCCGATCCTCATTTCGGGGCGCGAGGTGCTGCCGCTCGTCGAGGGCGGCAAGGGCATCTCGATCTCGAACGGCGAGAGTTCGGGGGCCTGGGCCGCCTCGGACGGGGTCGGCACGTTTTCCGGCGTCAATGCCGACAGCTACAACGAGACCGGGGACCTGATCCCGCAGGTCTATTACGGCCGCACAAGGCGCGAACGCCACGAAGAGCTGATCGCCTACGCGATCGCCGGCGGCATTCAGCAGGCGCGCGTCGCGCACGAGCGCTCCAACGGCGAGGGCCGCATCCACATGAACGTCCTGTGGGAGATGGCCGCCGCCGAGCGGGTGCTGCACGGCGTGCTCGAAGGGGCGCGCGGTCTGATCCACGGCGTCACCTGCGGCGCCGGCATGCCGTACAAGATCGCCGAGATTTCGGCGCGGTACGGCGTCTATTACTATCCGATCGTCTCGTCGGCGCGGGCGTTTCGCGCGCTGTGGAAACGTGCCTATCACAAGTTCCGGGACTGGCTCGGCGGCGTGGTCTACGAGGACCCGTGGCTGGCCGGCGGCCATAACGGTCTGTCAAACAGCGAGGACCCGGAACGACCCGAACCGCCCTATCCGCGAGTGCGCGAGTTGCGCGGGCTGATGAGCGAGTTCGGGCTCGCCGAAACGCCGATCTTTATGGCCGGCGGGGTGTGGTATCTGCGCGAATGGGCGGACTGGATCGACAATCCGGAGCTGGGTCCGGTGGCGTTCCAGTTCGGCACCAGACCCCTGCTGACCCGCGAGAGCCCGATTTCCGACGCCTGGAAAGCCAGGCTGCTGACCTTGCGCGAGGGCGATGTTTACCTCAACCGCTTCAGCCCGACCGGATTTTATTCGTCAGCGGTGCGCAACGGCTTTTTGAATGAGCTGCAGCAGCGCTCGGAGCATCAGGTCGCCTATGCGGTCGAGCCAGTCGGCGAGCATGTCGCGCCGTTTCATGTCGGCGCCCGCGGCCGGCTGGTGTATCTGACCCCGCATGATCGGGATTCGGCAACGCGCTGGGTGGGCGAAGGCTTTACCGAGGCGTTGCGGACACCGGATGCGACGCTGATCTTCGTCACGCCGGAAAAGGCGCTGGAAATCCGCAACGATCAGATCAACTGCATGGGGTGTCTCAGCACCTGTCAGTTCTCGAACTGGGCGCAAAATGAACAGGGCTCGACCGGCAAGAAAGCGGACCCGCGCAGTTTCTGCATCCAGAAGACATTGCAGGCGATCCGCCACTCCGACGATGTCGAGTTCCAGCTGATGTTCGCCGGACACAACGCCTACCGCTTCGCGAGCGATCCGTTCTATGCGAACGGCTATGTTCCGACCGTCAAAGAGCTGGTCGGGCGCGTACAGACCGGCGATTGACGGGGTATTTGCCGATCGCACCGCTTTATTTCCCGCAACCACCGCCCATATCAGCGTCATGCAGTTGCCGTCGACTTGCCCCAATATAGCGGAACGTCTGCGCGCGGCGGGGTTGCGCCCGACGCGGCAGCGCCTTGCCCTCGCGCGCCTGCTGTTCGATAGCGGCGACCGTCATGTAACAGCCGAGCATCTGCACGGCCAGGCCGAGGCGCGCTCTATCCGGGTCTCGCTTGCGACGGTTTACAATACGCTGCACCAATTCACCGCTGCCGGATTGCTGCGTGAGGTGGTCGTCGAACCGGGACGGTCGTATTTCGATACGAATGTATCGGATCACCATCATTTTTTCTGCGAATCGACCGGCCAGTTGCAGGATATTCCCGGCGAGCTGGTCATGGTCGGGGAGCTGCCGCAGCCGCCGGAGGGGGCCGAGATCCGTCGCGTCGATGTGATCATCCGCATCCGCCGTGATTTTGCGGTTCCTTCCGCCTCAAATTAGAATCATTCTAAACACCGTTGACTCGCGCCTCGCGAGTTCCTATACATAGCAGGTCGGCATCAGGTGGCCGGGAGCGTGAGGCGGCAGGCTTCCGAGGATTTGCGCCGCCCTACGTCCGCCCGAGCAGCATGGAGGGAAGCATGGCGTCTCTGAAGGGTTCGAAGACCGAGGAAAATCTGAAAGCAGCGTTTGCCGGCGAGAGCCAAGCCAACCGCCGCTATCTTTATTTTGCGCAGAAGGCCGATGTCGAAGGATACAACGATGTGTCGGCCGTGTTCCGCTCGACCGCCGAGGGCGAGACCGGCCATGCGCACGGTCATCTTGAATTTCTCGAAGAGGTCGGCGACCCGGCGACCGGCCAGCCGATCGGCGCCACCGCGGACAATCTGAAGGCCGCGATCGCCGGCGAGACGCACGAATATACCGATATGTATCCGGGTATGGCGCGCACCGCCCGCCAGGAGGGCTTCGACGAAATCGCCGACTGGTTCGAAACGCTGGCAAAGGCCGAGAAGTCGCATGCCGGCCGTTTTCAGCGCGCCCTCGACACACTGGCCTAGTCCACGCAACTCGGGGCGAGTTTCGGTCGTTGGGACCGAGGGCGCGGAAGCGGGAGCTTTCGCGCCCTTCGCATTTTTGCGGGACAGCAATCCCTCAATGCGCGCTGCTGACAAAGCAGGCGCATTGGAACCTCAAGGGGCCTAATTTCATTGCCCTTCATGAGATGATCGACAGTTTTCGCAGCGAAATCGACACGCATGTCGATACGATGGCCGAACGGGTGGTGCAGCTCGGCGGTATCGCGCTTGGAACGGTGCAGGCGGTCGTGGGCGCGACAAGCCTCGCCCCCTACCCAACCGACATCCAGGCGCAGCAGGACCATCTGGCGGCATTGATCGACCGGTATGCGGGGATCGCCAAGTCGGTTCGCGGCGCGATCGAGGAAATCGATGCGGCCGGCGACGCCGACACGGCCGATATATTCACCGCCTTTTCGCGTGCGCTCGACAAGGCGTTACGGTTCCTCGAAGCGCACGTCCAATAGCGGAGAAACCGATGCGGGAAGGCAGTCTCGACGCGCCGACGCGTCACGTGATCCGGTGGCAGGATCCCGATTTCACCGACCGGGAGAAGACCGAGGCGGAGATGCGCCGCATCTTCGATATCTGTCACGGCTGCCGACGCTGCTTCAATTTGTGCGATGCCTTCCCGCGCCTGTTCGAGCTGATCGACAACTCGCCGACCGGCGAGCTCGACGGGGTGCCGGTCGCCGAATACCAGCAGGTCGCGGACGCCTGCACGCTGTGCGACATGTGCTTCATGACAAAATGTCCGTATGTGCCGCCGCATGAATTCGATCTCGATTTCCCGCATGTGATGCTGCGCTACCGCGCCGTCGAACATAAGGAAGGACGCGTGCGCTGGGCGCGCGGCGAACTCGGCAAGACCGACCGAAACGGAACGCTCGCGCGCCTTGTCGCCCCGCTGGCCAATTGGGGCAGCAGTCGCGACAATCGGCTGACCCGGCCGCTCCTCGAACGGGTCACCGATGTCGATCGCAACGCGGAGCTACCCAGGTATAACGGCCGCACGTTTGTCGCGCGCGCCCGCCGCAACCCGCCGGAGGTGGATGCGAGTGCTCCCGCCGCCGGGCGCAAGGCCGTGCTCTATGCCACCTGTTTTGTCAACTACAACAATCCGAGCATCGGCGAGGCGATGCAGGCCGTGCTCGCGCGCAACGGGGTCGAAACGCAGGTTGTTTATCCCGGCTGCTGCCGCATGCCGCAGCTCGAAGCGGGCGATCTCGCCAAGGTTGCCGAGTCGGCGCACGAGGTCGCCACGGCGCTCGCTCCCTATATCGATCAGGGTTACGACATCGTCGCGCTGGTGCCCTCCTGCGCGCTGATGTTCAAATTCGAGTGGCCGCTGATCGCGCCGGAGGACCCCGCCGTCAGGAAACTGGCCGATGCCACGTTCGACGCCGCCGAATACATCGTCGATATCGCCCGCAACGAGGGGCTGGCGCCCGGTCTGGAACCGCTCGATGGCGGTGTCACGCTGCATATCGCCTGCCACGCGCGCGCCCAGAACATGGGCCAGAAGGCGACCGAGATGCTGCGCCTCATTCCCGAGACACCGGTCAGCGTCATCGAGCGCTGCTCGGGTCACGGCGGCTCGTGGGGAGTCATGAAAGGCAATTTCGAGACCGCGCTAAAGGTCGGCCGGCCCGTCTTCCGCCAGGCGCTGCGCGATCCGAAGCCGCATCTTGCCTCGGAATGCCCGCTCGCCGCGATGCACATCCTACAAGGAATGCAGATGCAGGCAAATGACGAATCGCTGCCGGGCCGCCCCGAACACCCGATCGAACTGCTCGCGCGCGCCTATGGTATCGCCCCTGGCGCCAAAGCGAGCGCTGAACCTGCCGCGAGGACGTGATGAACCCCTCTCAATCCAAACCGCGGCGACGGTTGACCCGCGCCGATATCCTGCCGCTCGACGAATACGCAAAGGTCCGGCGGCAACGCCGCGCCGAGATTTCCGAGATCAAGAAGCGACGGCGGGTCGAGATCGGCCCGTTCGCGACATTCTATTTCGAGAATTTCGACACGATGTGGCAGCAGGTCCAAGAGATGCTGTACATCGAAAAGGGCGGCGAAGCTCAGATCGAGGATGAACTCACCGCCTATAACCCCCTGATTCCGCAGGGCAGCGAACTGGTCGCGACGGTCATGTTCGAGATCGAGGATCCGGCCCGACGCGCGCGCGAGCTGACCCGGCTCGGCGGCATCGAGGACCACGCCTTTATCGAGATCGGCGGCGACAGGGTTCGCGGCGAGGCCGATCCGACCCGCGAGAACACGAACCCGGACGGCAAGGCGTCATCGGTCCAGTTTCTGCGGTTCCCGTTCTCGCCGGAGCAGGCCGCCGCGTTCAAGGTGCCCGGCGCTCGCGTGCTGGTCGGGTTTGACCACGCAAATTACGGGCATATGGCGACAATCCCCGAGCCGGTCCGCGCCGCGCTCGCCGAGGATTTCGACTAGACCGGTCCGGCGCGCAGATTAGAGTAGCGATCGGTTTCGACCGACTGGAGAGCGCCGCCCGAGACTGCTTCGTCGCATGCGCTCCTCGCAATGACAAGTCTTTGTGTCATTGCGAGCGCAGCGAAGCAATCTCGTGCAACTTCGCTCCAATATCCGGTGAGCGCGGCCTGAAAACGCCGGCTCGCCCGCCGCTTGGGGAGGTTCGTCGTGCCGACCTACGTGATGCTTGCGAATTGGACCGACCAAGGCGCCCGCAACGTCAAGGAGTCGCCGCGCCGGCTTGAAGCGGCCAAGAAATCGCTGCGAGAAATGGGCGGCGAGTTTCGATCGATCTATATGACTCTCGGCGAGTACGATCTGGTGCTGGTTTACGAGGCGCCCGACGACGCCGTCGCGGCGCGTTTCTCGCTGGTGCTGGCGCAAATGGGGTCGGTGCGGACGCGTACCTTGAAGGCTTTCCCCGAGGCCGCGTATCGCGAGATAATTCATTCGCTCGGCTGAGACCGTTCGGAGAGAAGCCAATGATCGCGAAGACACGGCGGCTGCGCGAACTGCTCGCATCGGGTGAGTTTCTCTACATGCCCTCGGCCGCGACGCCGCTCGAAGGCCGCCTCGCCGAGGCCGCCGGCACAAAGCTGGTCTATACCGGCGGGTATGTCAGCGGCGCCTCGCGTGCGATCAGCGAACCGTTGTTGACAATGGACGAGCAGGTGCGCATCGCCGGCGAGGTGGCGCGCGCGGTGTCGGTGCCGCTGATCGCCGATGCCGGGGCCGGGTTCGGCGAGCCGCTGCACACGATGCGCACAGTGCGCGAATTCGCCGCCGCCGGGGTCGCCGGCATCCATATCGAGGACCAGCTCTACCCGAAGCGGGCGCATTATCACGCCTATCAGGTGCATGCGATCCCGCTCGCCGAGTTTGTCGCGAAAATCAAATACGCCTGCCGTCAGCGCGACGAGACCGACCCCGATTTCGTGATCATCGCGCGCAGCGATACGTGCCGCGAATTCGGTCTCGATGAGGCGATGCGGCGCGTCAATGAAGCGGCCGAGGTCGGGGCCGATCTTGGCCTCGTCTTCCCGCGCAGCCGCGAGGAGGCCGAGGCGGCGGCGCGTCTTTCGACCGTGCCGCTGGTCTGGGTGCAGAGCCGCGGCAATCGCGACAGCCGCCCGATCCTGCCATTGCACGAATTGCGCGACATGGGCTACCGCGCCTGCATCGATGCACAAATCATGCTGGGCGTCGCCGTGCATTTCATGAAGCAGGCGATCGGCGAGATCGTCGCGACCGGCAGCTATACCGGGATCGGCGACGATGAATTTGTCGCGGTGCGCAAGGAGATCGAGGATCTGATCGGGCTCGACGCCTATTACCGGATCGAAGCCGAAACCGTCGAACCCGGCAGCCGCCCGCGCTGACACGGCTTCCCGCGGCGCAGCCGCAGCCTCTTTCGGGGTGCGACATTCTGTCCTATCATTGGTGCCAGACGCGGCTGTCCCGGCCGCCATGGCTGAGGGCAGCCGTCCCCACGTTCAGGAGGATATCCGATGAACGTCGAGACGATCCTGCGCAACAAGGGAGACTGGGTCGCGACAATCCGGCCCGGCGCGACAATCGCCGAAGCGGTCGAGATGCTGAACCGCGAGCGCATCGGCGCGCTCGTCGTCAGCGAGGACGGCGAGAGTGTCGATGGGGTGCTGTCGGAGCGAGACATCGTTATCGCGCTCGGCGAATCCGGCGCGGTATTGCTGTCGCGCCCGGTCGACCAGATCATGACCCGCAACGTCCTCACCTGCGATCCGGCGGATACGGTTCAGGAATTGATGGCAGAAATGACGAGCCGGCGGTTCCGCCATTTTCCGGTCGTCAAGAACGGCAGGCTTTGCGGCATCATCAGCATCGGCGATCTGGTCAAGAACCGGCTCGATGAGGTCGAGTTCGAGGCCAACTCGCTGCGCGCGTTTATCGCCGGCGGCTGATGCCGCCGCTCACGGGTGGATTGCCGTCTCGCTGCGGCTGATCAGGAAGGCCTCGTGGCGTTCGAGGAAGTCGGTCACGATTTCGGCGAAGGCCTCGGGCCGCTCGGCGCCGATTGCATGCCCGGCATCGTATACGAACGCGAGATGTCCGTTCGGCAATAGCTCCTTGTAGTGGCGGCCCATCTCGGGCGGGATCACCCGGTCGAGCGTCCCGAACAGCACCAGCACCGGCGTATCGAGACGGCGCATCGCGGTTTCCAGCCCGGCGTCACGATCGGGGCCGCGCAACCGAGCGACCAGTCGCTGCTGTTTTGCCTGCACCTCCGGGTCGGTCGCCGGCAGCGGCGGCATGCGCTCCGGATGGGCGTAAAGCCGGGCCGCCATCTGCTCGGGCGTGCCGGAGACCGGCGCCGCGCCCGACGGCCGGATCGCGGCTGGGGCTTCGAGGACCAGCGCGCGCACTCGCTCAGGATGCTGGATCGCGAGCCACAACGCCGCCTTGCCGCCGAACGAGGTTCCCATCAGATCGAAGCGGTCGAGGCCGAGCGCGTCGGCCGCCTTAACGATTGTTGCTGCGAGTTCCGGCATCGCGCGGGTCCGGGTGTTTTCCGCGGATTGCCCGAACCCCGGCATCTCGACCGCAATGACGCGGTATCGCCTCGCGAGCAGGTCGTGCGCCGCGTTGAGACGCAGGCCGCCGGCGCCGTGCAGATGCACAAGCGGAGTCCCCTGCCCCGCCTCGCAATAGCGGATGCGGAACCCGTCCGCCTCGACAAATCCCTCGCGGAACGCGCTGCCCGGAGGAGAATCCGTCCGTTGCCGATCCGTCATATGGCTTCCTCCGGTCAGATCTCGCGCCCTCAAATCTCGCGGATGCGCGGCAATACCTTGCGGCCGAACAGGTCGAGCGAGTCCATCATCGCGTCGGTGCCGGCGGTGCCGGGATCGGCGAGCGACAGATCGAGAACGCCGACCCCGATCTCGTCGCGGGCGCGGCGGATCTGCTCGACAATTCGGTCCGGGCCGCCGCAGAAGCTGATCGGCAATACCCCGCCGACATTGGCCGGACGCCGCTCGCCGCCGACATTGCGCCTGTCCTGCTCGATCAGCGCGTCGCGCAGCCCCTGAGAGATCGGGAACGGCGCCTGCGAGTTGGCGCTGCGCCGGGCCAGCGCCGCCTCGGCCGCCTCGTCGGTCTCGCCGAGGATCATATTGGCGCGGTAGATGATGTCATCAGGCCCCGGCTCCCAGCCGTATTCGGCGCAGCGCCGCCGATAATAGCCGGTGGCCTGCGCCATCAACGCGAAGGTGCCGTAGGAGACGCCGAGACCGATGCGGTGCCGCGCCGCGAAATCGGCCGCCTCGGCGCTGACCCCGAGCGTGTAGGTCGTCGGATAGGGCTGAGTCTGCGGTCGCGGCCAGATCGAGACGGTGCGGTAGTTGAAATAGCGTCCCTGCCAGCCAAAGGGCTGCGGCTCGCTCCACGCCTTTAGGATCAGCTCCATCCCTTCATCGGTGCGCTCGCGCGCTTCCTTCGGGTTCAGATCGTAGCTGAGATATTCGTTGGTCGTGCCGCGCAGCAGGCCGAAGACAAAGCGGCCGGGCCGCATCGTGTCGAGCATCGCCAGTTCCTCGGCGATCCGGATCGGGTTGCTGACCGGCACGATCGGCCCCAAGAGCGCGATCTTGATCGTCTCGACCTGGCTCGCGAGAAAAGCCGCCGACAGCGGTGGCGACGGGGTCAGAACGCGCGGCGAGTAGTGGTGCTCGGACAGGCTGATCCAGTCGAAACCGAGCTTTTCGACAAAGCGGGCGCGCTCGACCATGCCCTGAAACGCCTGGGCGCCGAGTTCAGGATTGTAAGCTGCAGGAGGTACCGGCCATTCGCGCGGCAAGTCGGGCGGCACCGCATAGCGGCCGGTTTCGAAAAACGAGACCTTCATCGCCGTATCCTCCCTGCGGCCCGATACGCTTGCGCCGGATTGTCGCGTCGGAAGCTAACATTGCCGGACGCCGCTGGCGAGGGCGCGATCAGCATCCGGCGCTGTCGGCGGTTGCAGGCGAAACCGCGAAGTCCTGATATACTTGCCGCCGGGCGATCAACCGCCCGAGGAGACGCCGCCATGCCGATCAACGCGCTGCATCACGTCACGGTCAAGACCGACGATCTCGACGCGACCCGCGATTTCTACCAGGACATTCTGGGTCTCGAAGCCGGCTTCCGTCCGGACCTGAATTTCCCCGGCTACTGGCTCTATTGCGGCCCGGTCCCGGTCGTCCACCTCGTGCCGCGCGAGAACGCGATCGGGGGCGGTCCGTCGCGCGACACCGGCCCGTTCGACCATTTCGCGTTTCTCGCTTCCGACTTCGAGGGCATCAAGGCCAGGCTCGAACAGAGGAAGATCAAATACCGCGAAAACCATATCGCACAGCCGCCGATCGACCAATTGTTCTTTCCGGACAATAACAACGTGATGGTCGAGCTGAACTTTCCGCGCGGCTAGCGCGTCCGCCGCGGGATATCGAAAAGCCAGCGGAGCCGGGGATGGCGGGGGTTGGCGAAGCCGCGCTGTACGGGCCGGTCAAGCGCTTTCTCGAAGCGCGCGGCTACGAGGTCAAGGGCGAGGTATGCGGCTGCGATCTCGTCGCCCGCCGCATCGACGACCACGGGGACGACCCGGGCGGCGAGAAGCCGGTCATTGTCGAACTGAAACTGCGCTTTACGCTGGCGCTGCTGTTGCAGGGCGTCGACCGGCTCGCGATCAGCGACCGGGTTTACCTCGCCGTGCCGCGCCCGACGCGCAATGCGCGCGGTCTGTCGCCGGAGGCCCCTTCCATTCGCCGTCTTTGCCGCCGCCTCGGGCTGGGGCTGATTGTCGTGAGCAGCGATTGCGTCGTGATTGTCGAAGAGCCGGTACCGTACCGGCCGCGGGCGGCGCGGCACCGCGCCTACCGGCTCCGGACCGAGTTCGACCGGCGTGAAGGCGACCCGAATATCGGCGGATCGAGAAGCCGTCCGCTCGTCACCGCTTATCGCCAGGACGCGCTGCGCCTCGTCCGTGCGCTCGCCGGGAACGGTCCGATGCCGCTTGCCAAACTGCGCGAAGCGAGCGGCGTCGCGAACGCCGCCCGCATCCTACAGCGCAATGTCTATGGCTGGTTTGTCCGGGTCGGACGCGGTGTTTACGATTTGTCGGCGGGCGGGCACGAGGCGCTTGGCACCTTTGCCGAGGCCGTGGCGGCGCTGGCTGACACCGTCCCTCCCCCCCGGCGCGAAGCGGCCTGATGCCGGCAATGCCCGACGACCCTGCGCTGCGCGACCTGATCGCCGATTATTTCGGTCCCGGCTCGCGGCTGCGCATCCTGCGCCCGGCACCGGCCTTTGGCGCCTCGGTCTTTGTCGTCGATTTCGATCGCGGATCGCGCCATTACCGCACGCTGGGATCGTTCGGGCCGTCCTTTGGCGCGACCGACCCGGACGTGCCGCAGGTGACCGAGCAGTCGAGCATGGACCTGCTCTATCCGGCGCATCTGGTGTTTCACTACGAGCGGCTGATGTCGCTCGCCTTCGCACTCTGCGAACGGCCCGTCTCGGCGCTGCTGCTCGGGGTCGGCGGCGCCGCGATGTGGCGCTTCATGCGGGCCTATGTCTCGGAATGCGCGCCGACCCTGGTCGATGCCGATCAGGCCGTCATGGCGGTCGCGAAGCGCTGGTTTTATCTGAGCCAGACTGTCGTGATCGAAACGGCGCAGCGCTTTCTGGCCGGCAACGAGAGGCGTTTCGATGTTGTGCTGGTCGATCTCTACGATTCGCGCGGCCCCGCCTCGTTTGACGAGGAATTCTGGGGACGCTGCATCGATGCGCTCGCTCCGGGCGGGTGCATGGCGACAAACTGGGCCGATTTTGCGACAAACCGGGCGGTGCGGCCGATGGCCGAGGCGCAGACCGCAATCGCGCGCAGAAGCGGGCTCGACACCTATTACGTCACGCGCCACGGGTTCCGCGACAATCTGATCCAGTATTTGCCGACCGGTCCCGAGCGCGAGCCGCAGGCCATCGCGGCAGCGCTCGAACGCTTCGCACGCGGACGGCGGCTGCCCGATCGCGGCCGCGGGATTCTCGAACACTGTCTCATTTCGACCGGCTTCCCGATCGAGATCTGAGCGGGCGAGATCCGAGCGGGCGAGATCTGAGCGGGCTAGATCTGAGCGGGCTAGATCTGAGCGGGATCGGCCGTCGGCCCGGTTCAGGCTCCGGGTGGCGCCGCGCCCCGGAATACCGATGGCGGCACCCGGATCTCCCATTTGGTGCCGCCCTCCGAGCCGCGCTCTATCAATGCGCCGATCTGCGCCAACAGGCGGCGCACCGTCGTCATCCCGACCGAATCGTCGGCATTCGGCCGATATCCGATCCCATTGTCGAAAACGACCATGCGGGTCCCGCCGCCCGGCTCACGCTCGACGCAGATTGTGATCTCGCCTTGCCGATGCTGCGGAAACGGCTCGCGAAAGGCGTGCTCGACGCTGTTCGCGACAAGCTCGTTGACGATCAGCCCGAGCGTGCTCGCCACGTCTATCGAGGCGGAAACGTCTCCCGTGCGATGGAACGCGATCGAGATGCGGTGTTCGGGCGATGCGTAGAACTCGCGCAGGCCGGCGCACAGCGATTCGAGATAATCCTGCAAAACGACCGTGGCGCGTTGATCGGCCCCGAGCAGATGGTCGTAAAGCGAGGCCAGCGCAAAGACACGTCGTTCGACCTCGAGAAAGCGCTCCCGCGCCTCCGCCGTGCCCGCCTGCCGGGCGTGCCGGCTCAGCACCGAGGTCAATACGTGGTACTGGTTGCGGACCCGATGGTGGTGTTCGCGCAGCAAAATGTCGCGCGCGCTCAACTGCTCGTTCAGGGCCGCCTCGCGCCGGACGCGGGCGACCCCCTCGCCGATCACACCGGCAATGCCGATCAGAAAACTCAAATCCAGCTCGTCGAATTCGCGCGGTTGTACGCCGTCGATCTCCAGGACCCCGAACGGGCCGCCGCTGAGCATGACCGGTATGTTGACGGTCGATATGACGCCGTGATTGCGATAGAGCGGCGGCAGCCGGTATTCCGGCGTCATGCGCAGATCGGGGATGTTGACGATGCGCTGCTCGGTGACGCATTGGCCGGCCGGGTTGCTGCGATCGCCGGCGAGGCGCGCTGCCCCTGCCACTTCAGGTTGCAGGTTCTTGCCGGCGATAATCAGCAGACCGCCGTCGGGTTGCTGCGCGGCGATTTTCGCCATCTCCGCCCCGACGCCGTCGGCGGCGCGCTGGACGGCGTATTCGAGCAGATCGGCAAGAGCGACCTGCCGGGCTGCGGCGGCGGCGATCTCGCTCAATGCCTGGCGCTGCCGGATCACGCGCTCGACAGGCACCATCGCGCCCGGCCTAACCGGCAATTCGTTCAACAAGCGCCAAGTGGGTACCCGCCGGTCCACATCGCCTCCAAGTCGCTTTTGTCCTATAAGTCGCCTTTGTCCCATAAACAGACGACGCGCCGGGTGGTGCCCGCTTCCGGCTTTGATTTGGGGTCGCGCGTCCCAATCTATTGGACTGATCCCGCTGTTGGATTGATCCCGCCAGCCGATCACAACTCCTGTCGCGGCGATTTGCCGGTTGGTTTCGAATCCTCCATTCACGTACCAATTGCTCATGACCGAACTCGCCCTGAAACACGGGCTCGCGTTTGCCGATCTGTACGAGCGCGAGGGCCTGATCCGCCTTGACCGCGCCTTTGTCGGGCATCTCGCTTCCGGCGATGCGGCACTGCACGACCGTCTGATGGCGGCGCGCGCCAACCCCGAAGCGCTTGACCGCAAGGCGGAAGCCGATCTGCTGGTCGATCTCGCCCCTGACGTCGAGGACTTTATCGGCGAGCTGTTCGGCATCGCCGCCGAAATCCGCGACTTGCAGACCCGGCACGACAAACTGGCGCCGCTCTATTCGGTAAAGCGTCTCTTCGTGCAACGCCGCGCTGTCAAGGAGATCAAGGAAGGCGATGCGGCGCAGCTGAATGGCCCCAGGCTCGGTGACGAACTCGCTGTGCTGATCGGCGGTCCCCAGGCCGATTTTGCGAGCCGGGCTGGCACGGTCGCGTGGGAGTTGCGCTATGCCGCGGCGGTTGCGCGCTGGCTCGCCGACGAGGCCGCCCACAAGCTGCCGCTCAAGGCGGCGCTCGAATACGCCGCCTGGGCGACGCTGACCCCGGCCGGACGCGCCCGGCACAGACGCGGTCTGCTGTTCCGGGTGCCGCACCGGCTCGACATGCACCACCTCGTGCCGGCGGAAACCGTGATGCGGCACGGCGTGACGATGCTGCGCCTGCCTGAAGAGGATTGGCGGTCGCGCGACGGGTTCGGCCTGACCGATCCCGGCACCGACCTCGCCGGCGCGCTCGACCAGGCGAATTACTGCATCTGGTGCCACAACCAGCAGAAGGACAGCTGCCGCTCCGGGTTGCGCGAGAAGGACGGCAAATTTCGCAAAAGCGTGTTCGGGGTAACACTCAACGGCTGCCCGCTCGACGAGAAAATCTCCGAGATGAACCTCGTCAAGGCGCGTGGCAACAGCATCGGCGCGCTGGCGATCATCGCGGTCGACAACCCGCTCTGCGCCGCGACCGGGCACCGCATCTGCAACGACTGCATGAAATCCTGCATCTATCAGCGCCAGGATCCGGTCGATATCCCGCAGATCGAGACCCGTACCTTGAAGGATGTGCTGGGCCTGCCGTGGGGGTTCGAGATCTACGGGTTATTGACCCGGTGGAACCCGCTCGATCTGCGCCGGCCGCTGCCGAGGCCGGAATCAGGCCACAAGGTATTGGTCGTCGGGCTGGGGCCGGCCGGGTTCAACCTGGCGCACCACCTGATTAATGACGGCCATTTCGTCGCCGCGATCGACGGGCTGAAGATCGAGCCGCTGCCGGCGGAGATTTCCGGCGTATCTGCGACCGGCACCATCTCCAGTTCGCCGCCGTTTGCCCCCACCCTTCCCTCCCCCGCAATCCCCGGATCAAGTCCGGGGAGGGAAGAGTCAGGGAGGGGGTCCGGGCAGAACAAGGTCTCAGCCAGCGAGCGCGTGCCGTTCCAACCGGTCCAAGACATCGCCAGCCTTTATGAGCGGCTCGACGAGCGCACGATGGCCGGGTTTGGCGGGGTCGCCGAATACGGCATCACGGTCCGCTGGGATAAGAATTTCCTGAAAATCATCCGACTGCTGCTCGAACGCCGCGCGCAATTCGCGATGTATGGCGGGGTGCGGTTTGGCGGCACGATGACAGTCGAGAGCGCGTTCGATCTCGGCTTTGATCATATCGCGCTGTGCGCCGGCGCCGGACGGCCGACCGTAATCCCGATGAAAAACGGTCTCGCGCCCGGCGTGCGGCAGGCTTCCGATTTTCTGATGGCATTGCAGCTGACCGGCGCGGCCAAGACCGACAGCATCGCCAATTTGACCGTGCGATTGCCGGTCGTCGTAATCGGCGGCGGGCTGACCGCGATCGACACCGCGACCGAGGCGCTGGCCTATTATGCAGTGCAGGTCGAGAAGTTCCTCTTCCGCTACGAGACGCTGGTCGGCGAGCGCGGCGTCGAGGCGGTGCGCGGCCAGTGGACGGGCGCCGAGCGCGCCATCGCCGAGGAGTTCATCACGCATGCCCGCGCGCTGCGCGCCGAGCGCGAGACCGCCCTCCGCGAAGACCGCGCGCCGTGTTTCGCCAAGCTGATCGATGCGTGGGGCGGGGTAACGATCGCGTATCGCCGGCGTCTGATCGACGCGCCGAGCTACACGCTCAACCATGAGGAAGTCGCGAAGGCGATGGAGGAAGGCATCCGCTTCGGCGAGATGCTGACCCCGGTCGAGGTCGAGGTCGATGTCTTTGGACATGCCGCCGCGCTGAAAATGACCCGGCACGCGCCGGCGGAGGTCGGCGGGCATCGGCCTGATCCGGACCAGCAGCCCGGCGAGGAGGTCGTTTTACCGGCGCGCACAATCCTGATTGCCGCCGGCACGCAACCCAATACCGTGCTGGCGCGCGAGGAGCCGGAGCATGTCGCGCTCGACGGAAGGCATTTCCGCGCGCTTGGCGAAGACGGCAACCCGGCCGAACCGGAGCGGGTCGCCAAGCCCGAGGCTGTTCACGTGCTGACCAGCGTGATGCCGGACGGGCGCGCCGTCAGCTTCTGGGGCGATCTGCACCCGAGCTTTGCCGGCAATGTCGTCAAGGCGATGGGCGGCACCAAGCAGGGTTATCCGGTCGTCAGCCGCATGCTCGCGAGCCGCCCCCCTGCCCTGCCCGATCCCGCCGCGATGAAAACGCGGCTCGACCATGAGCTGCGCGCCCGCGTCCACGCGGTCGAGCGGCTGACCCCGACGATCGTCGAAATCGTCGTCGAGGCCCCGATGGCGGCGCGCGCCTTCCGGCCCGGACAGTTTTACCGATTGCAGAATTGCGAGACATTGGCGCCGCGGGTGGACGGCACGACCCTGGCGATGGAGGGGCTGGCGCTGACCGGCGCCTGGGTCGATCGCGAGCGCGGTCTGTTATCGACGATCGTGCTCGAAATGGGCGGCTCGTCCGATCTCTGCGCCTTATTGAAGCCGGGAGAGCCGGTCGTGCTGATGGGGCCGACCGGGACGCCGACCGAGACCCCGTCCGGCGAGACCGTATTGCTGGTCGGCGGCGGTCTCGGCAATGCGGTGCTGTTCTCGATCGGCGCGGCGCTGCGCGCGGCCGGCTCGCGCGTGCTGTATTTCGCCGGCTACAAGAAGATCGTCGATCGCTACAAGGTCGCCGATATCGAGCGCGCCGCCGATACGGTCGTCTGGTGCTGCGACGAGGCTCCCGGTTTCGCGCCGGGACGGCCGCGCGACTTGGCTTTTGTCGGCAATATCGTGGCGGCGATCGAGGCCTATGGCGAAGGGACGCTCGGGCCGGTCGACATCCCGCTCCAGGAGGTCGATCGCATCATCGCGATCGGTTCGGAGGGGATGATGAACGCGGTCGCCGAAGCCCGTCGCGCGGCGCTGAAGCGCTATTTCCGCCCGGACCATCGCGCGATCGCGTCGATCAACTCGCCGATGCAGTGCATGATGAAGGAAATCTGCGCGCAGTGCCTGCAACGCCACTACGATCCGGCGAGCGGCACCGAAACGGTTGTGTTCTCGTGCTTCAACCAGGACCAGGACATGGACCGTGTCGATTTCCCGACCTTGCGCCAGCGTTTGTCGCAGAACGGCGCGCAGGAGAAGCTGACAAAGCTGTGGATCGATCACTGCCTGAAACGCCTGGGCCGGCGCGCCCAGCCCGCCGCGGCGGAGTGACACGGTCGGTATTTGGCGCCGCGCCTCTTGTGTCGACTATCGACCGGGGCGCGGTATGCGATGCGATTGCGGCATTCTTCGCGGTGGTCGCGCCGACCTCACCGGCTATGACGACGGCGGACCCGGATCGGCCGTATGCCGAAAGACCTATCGAGGCATAGTGGGCGCCGCAAATCCCTTGCTCTGCAAAATCCGCTGGCCCTCCGGCGAGAGCACGAACAGGGCAAACCGGTATGCCGCCGGGGAGGCGCCCTGGATTACGGTCAGACCGTAATCGGCGCCGACCGTCAGCGCCTCGGGCAGGGAGATCACCTGCTGCGCCGGATTTTCCTGTTGCGCGGCAAGCGCGCCGGTGCAGTAGGTCAGAAAAATGTCGGCGGCGCCCTGCTCGATCAATACGCTATAGATGGTCCGGCCTTCCGGAACCGGCGGCGCGGACGGGCCGCCGGTAAGTTTAAGCGCCTTCGCATCCAGCGCCGCATAAGCGCCGGGGCGGATCGCCTCGGCCTTGCGGAATACTTCCCAGGCATAATCGCCGGAGGGGTCGGCGCGCGGCGTCGAGGTCCCGAGCTTGATCCCCGGATCGAGCATATGGTCGAGCACGGTGGCGGGATCGACCGCAAGACCCGGCTTTGCCAGGGCACACAGGCGATTGCGCGCGAACAACACCACCGGGCCGGCGCGATGGTCGCGCGCCAGGGCCAGCGGATGCTCCATATTGGCGGAGGCAAACACCTCCGCTCTCACCCCATTCGCGATCTCCTCCTTCAGCAACCCCGAAGCGCCGAATTTCGGCTGCACCGTGTCGCCATAGGCCGAAGAATACGCCGCGCTCACCTCGGTCAGAGCGGCGCGCAGACTGCCCGCCGCGTGCAGCAGGACGGTTTCGCCGATTGCCTCGGACGCGGCGCCGAGACCGACCAGCGCCATGACGGTGCAGCACAGCGCGCGCATTCACGCCCCCGCCTGATTGGCGTTGGGATAGAACAATTGCTCGTCGTCGATCTTGTACTCGGCGATAGCGCGCTGACCCTCCGGCGACACCAACCAACCGATAAATTGCTGACCGAGTTCTTTTTTAATATGAGGGTGCTTTTGCGGGTTCACCAGCATCACGCCATACTGATTGAATAGACGCTTATCGCCCTCGACGGCGATGGTCAGATCGCCCTTGTTCTTGAACGACAGCCAGGTACCGCGATCAGCCAGGACATAGGCGTTGCCTGCCGCCGCGGTATTGAGCGCGGCGCCCATGCCTTGGCCGATCTCCTTGTACCAGGGTCCCTTTTCGGCTGCGATGTCGATGCCGGCGAGCTTCCACAGATTAAGCTCGGCGGTGTGGGTGCCGGACTTGTCGCCGCGCGAGATAAACGGGGCCTTTTTCTCCTTGACCGTGGTCAGCGCGGCAACGATGTCCTTGGAGCCCTTTACGCCGGCCGGATCGTCCTTGGGTCCGATCAGAACAAAATCGTTGTACATGACCGGGTAGCGCTGCACGCCGAAACCTTCGGCAAGAAATTTCTCCTCGGCGGCTTTGGCATGCACAAAAACCACATCGGCATCGCCGCGGCGCGCCGTGTCGAGCGCCTGGCCGGTACCGAGAGCAATCACCTTTACATCGATCCCGGTCTTGGCCTTGAATAGCGGCAGGAGGTGGCCGAACAGCCCGGTATCCTGGGTCGATGTCGTCGAAGCGACGACGATCGATTTCTCTTGAGCAAGACTTATCGGACTCAGGATGGCGATAAACAGCAATGCCAGAAGCGGGCGGCGGAGGGCGAGCATCGGTAAACTCCCTTGTTGACCTATACGAGCAATTCGCCGGCGAGAAATTTTCTTGTATCGTCGGTGCGCGGCTCGTCAAAAAAAGCGGGCGCCGTTCCGACCTCGATCACGCGGCCGCGATGCAGCAGGACGACCTGCCCGGCTAGCCGCCTGGCCTCACCGAGATCGTGGGTGGAAAGGACGACCTTGATGCCGAGCGCGGCGATGTCCCGGATGATGTCCTCGATCGCCTTGGTCCCGGCCGGGTCCAGATTGGCGGTCGGCTCGTCGAGAAACAGAACCGCCGGATCGAGCGCAAGCGCCCGCGCCACCGCCAGACGCTGCTGCTCGCCGCCCGAGAGCCGCCGCGCCGGACGACGGCCCAGATGCGCGAGACCGACACGGGCGAGCAGCTCCGCTTCGACCGCCTTGCGACGGGCGCGCGGCAGTCCGGCCGCCCGCAACGCGTAACGGATATTGGCCCCGGCGCTGCGCCGCAGCATCGCCGGGCGCTGAAAGACGATCGCGCGGCGGATCAGCTCCGGGGTCGGCCGCCCCGCCCAACTGATCCGACCGGATGACGCCGGGGTCAGCCCCATTGCCGCGCGCAGCAGCGTCGTCTTGCCGGCGCCGTTCGGCCCGATCAGAACGGTCGGCAGCCCCGGCGCAATTCTCATCGTGACGCGATCCAGGATGGTCACCGCTCCGGCGATCACGCTGACACCGTCGAACTCGATTGCGCCCGCACCGCCCCCGCCCTTCATCCCGCGCGCCGCTCGCCGGCGCGCCGTGCGGTCCACGCCAGCGCGTTGACGGCGACAACGATCGAGATCAATACGATCCCGAGACCCATCGCGAGCGGCAGGTCGCCCTTGGAGGTTTCCAGGGCGATCGCGGTTGTCATCGTGCGGGTAAACCCGTCGATGTTGCCGCCGACGATGATGACCGCGCCGACTTCGGCGGCGGCGCGTCCGAAGCCGGCGAGCAGCGCGGTAACAAGGGCAAAGCGGCTTTCCCAGATCAGCGTGGCGACGCAGCGCATCGGCCCGATACGCATTGCCGCCAGTTCGTCGCGGTATTCGGCCCATAGATCCTCGATCGATTGGCGCGTCAGCGCCGCGATGATCGGGGTCACGAGGATCGCCTGGGCGACTACCATCGCCGCCGGGGTGAACAGCAGCCCCAGACTGCCGAGCGGCCCGGAGCGCGACAGCATCAGATAAACAGCCAGACCGACGACCACCGGCGGCAGACCCATCATCGCGTTCAGCACAATGTTCACCGCTTCCCGTCCCGGAAACCGGGTCAGCGCCAGGACGGCGCCAAGCGGCACGCCGACCACCGCCGCGATCAGGACAGCGGAGAGGCTGACCGTCAGCGACAGGCGCACAATACCCATCAATACGGGGTCGCCGGTCAGCACCATGTCGAGCGCAGCACTCATTGTATGCGTATCTTGTGCGGAAAGACCGATTAGGATCAAATTCGGAAATCTATGCAGCTATATGCAGGTTTCTGCCGATGCCGGAACTACTCACCACCGACGAAGCCGCCGCGTATCTGCGGCTCTCCGAGCGCAAGCTCTACGAACTGGTGGCCAACGGAGCGGTGCCTTGTACAAAGGTGACCGGTCGCTGGCTGTTTCCGCGCGCGGCGCTCGATCGATGGGTGACGGCCGGTCTGATCGCGCCCGCATCGCTGGCGCGGACCAGCTTCCCTCCGATTGTCGGCGGCAGCCATGATCCGCTTCTGGAGTGGGCGCTGCGGGAAAGCCGGTGCGGACTCGCCTACTTGCCGGAAGGCAGCGGGGAAGGGCTGCGCCGGCTTGTGCAAGGCGATGTCATCGCCGCCGCAATCCACCTGCATGTGCTCGACGAAATCGACGATGAGCGGGCGAATGTCGCGGCGGTCGCCGATGCGGCCGGGCTGCATGACGCGGTGGTGATCGCGTTTGCCCGACGCGAGCAGGGCATCCTAACCGCTCCCGGCAATCCGCTCGGTCTGAGGGGGATTGAATCACTTGCCGGGACCGGTGTTCGCGTGGCGCAGCGGCCGGCCGGCGCCGGCGCGCAGCTTCTTCTGCTGGCACTGCTGAAGCGGGCCGGATTGACGCCGGAACGGATTGTCTTTGCCAGGCCGGTATGCCCGACCGGCGCCGATATCGCGCAGGCGATCCGTTCCGATCGCGCCGATTGCGGGATCGCGGTGCGATCGGTCGCCGCTGCGACCGGGTTGGATTTTTTGCCCCTGACCTGGGAGCGTTTCGACCTCGTCCTGCGGCAGCGCGACTACTTTCTGCCGGGGCCGCAGGCGCTTTTCGCTCTTCTACGTTCGCCCATTTTTCACGAACGCGCCCTCGAATTGGGTGGTTATGACGTTCAAGCGGTCGGTGAGGTACGTCTGGTCAATTGAGATCAGCGGCCACCGGGCTTTACATCGTGCAATACGGATCAGGCGGCGCTCCCGGTTTCAGCACTGGCTCTGTCATGGCACGAACCGGGTCGTCTCTGTGGTGTTCGGGTCGCTTGACGTCGTCGAGCATGGGGTAGACCGCCTCAACTGCTTCCGTGGCTTTAGCACCTGCAAAACCGATCTGGACAACAAAGCGAAGATCCCACATTAGACTCTTCACGATTTGCATCGGACCTCCTCGACCGGGCTCGCAAGACTTGGAGTTCCGCCGCACATCAAAGAGATGATTTTTGCCCATGCAAACGCAAAAGACCCTGTCGATGCGATCTATGACCTGCTCATCTATGAGCTTGAGATACGCGCTGCTTTAGAAAAATGGGAAAATCATTTAACAACGCTGCTATCGCGATCGGAGGACCGAACAACGGCGACCGTACCGCTCGGTGATGGCCGGGATTGGCCCGACCATTACCGCTTCCTCCAGGGTCATGGCCTGCTGCTCGCGCACCCAATGGCCGAGCAGATGGGTGCTGTATTCCTGCCGGTCGGCGGTATGCGAGCGGGCGCCGCCGTCACTGGTTCCGGTCACCGTACAGCGCGAGCCAAGGATTGATTTCTGCGCCACCGGATCGGTATTGCGGTCGATTGCGATAAAGCAGGTCCCCCGCCCACAGTTGAATGAGACACCCCGTATGCGGACGGTATCCGCGGACAGGGGTGATGAGCATGACAACAGAGACGACGGCGGAGAGGGATGCGATAGGCCTCGGCCGAGGCGGGCGGATGTCGCGCCAACGCAAGCGCGAGGCGGTGTTGCGTCTGCTTCGGGGCGAGGACCTGGAGCTGGTATCGCGCTCGCTGGGGGTGACGGCGGCGACGCTCTCGGGCTGGCGCAAGGCTTTTCTTGCCGCCGGCGAGGCGAACTTGACCACCCGGCCCAGCGACGGCGCGGCGCTGGAGAGCGCGCGGCTGAAGGCCCGCTTGGGCGAGATGCTGCTCGAACGCGAGCTGCTGGAAGCCAAGATCGCAGCGCTGGAGACGCGTGATCCCCGCCCTTTGGCTCGGCCGAGGTCGAGGCGATGAGCCGGACCGCTTCGCCCAGCGGCGGCACCCCTTACGGGCTGGCCCGCGTATGCCGGGTCTGGCGCACCTCGCGAGCCACGGTCTACCGCCGCCGCTCCCCGGCGTCGGCCAACGCGGCGCGCCGGCGGGGTCCTCCGGGGCCGATGCTGGACGCGGCGCTGGTCGAGGCGATCCGGGCCGTCCTCTCGGGCAGCCCGTTCCACGGCGAGGGTCACCGCAAAGTCCGGGCCCGATTGCGCCTGGCCGGGGTGCGCACCTCCAAGCGCCGCGTCTTGCGGCTGATGCGCGAGCATGGCCTGCTCGCGCCCTCGCGCGTCGGCGCGCTGCGCACCCACGACGGCACCATCATCCCCGATCAGGTGGACGAGATGTGGGGCACCGACCTGACCGCGACCCGGACCGGCCAGGGGCAGGCCGCCGTGTTCGTCGCCGTCGACCACCGCTCGGCCGAATGCGTCGGCATCCATGCTGCTGCTCGGGCGATGCGCTTCGAAGCGCTGGAGCCGACCCGCCAGGGCGTGCGCGATAGCGTCCGTGGTGGTGGAATTTCGGGGCGGGCAGGAGGTGGTCATCGGACGGGCGCGGTAAGGTGGAATTTTGACACCCGGCTCGGGTCCCTCAGCTTGCGCATCCCCAAGCTGCGCCAGGGCTCGTATTTTCCGCCCTTCCTGGAGCCGCGCAAATCGCTGAGAAGGCGCTGGTCAGCATGATCCAGGAGGCCTGGATCGGCAGCACGCCGGTATCGCCCCGGAGCGACGCGATCGCGGGCTCGCCGCCGCGGCCCGGCGCGTTGCTGTATACGGTTGGTGTACGGAGCGCCGGCAGGCGCTGCCGCGCCACGGTCAGTCGCCGCGGTCGGCACAAAATCCGGCAGGGCGCCGCCGCGATCGGCGAACGCGCCGGATCGCAACGCCCGCGGCCGCGGGCAAAGCGGATTGCGATGCCGCCCGCGGCGCAACGCTGCCGGGCTCGCTACCGCCCCAGGTGCAAGCTCTCCGCGACAAGCGCCGCCTTCTCCGCCGCACTCCAGCGCCGCCGCCGCGGCGCTCCCGTCAGCCCCTCGACCCGGTCGAAACTGTGCCCCTCAATGGGCAAATTCCTTGGCAAACCAGCCCCCCGCCTCGCTGAACCAGGCAGGATCATCCGCCCGCCCGCAGACCCCGCAAGACAAGGATAGCCCTCCGCTTTCGCTTCAAAGGGGAGCGTCAGGCGCCGATGCCGTAGCTTTCTGCTGAAGCGTCTCGGTATTCCCGGTTCCAACCGAGCCTGCTTCCGAGGCGATGGATTGGGAGAGCGGCAGCTTCGATATGAGCCCCCGCTCCGTTGCGGTCGCCTCGTCCGGTTGCGAACCGACGGGATAGAACCGGAAAAAGGAGACGGCGGCACCGAGCATGCGGTCATCGGCGGAGTTGGGGTCGTAATCGATCGGCCGCGACGGAAAGCGGCACCGCAGCCCAAACCGGTGCAGGCACCCGGACCGCTCGATCGATGTCGGCAGGGAAGCTGAAAAGACTGTTTGACCGCTCAATGAACTCGGGCGTTGGCGCGTTTCCAGTTCGTCGTCATCGACGACGATGCAGATATCATCGTAGCTGGCCGTGCCGATGATGCTTACGCATTCGAATTCCAGGCTCAGCGATCGCTGACGATCGACCCTTATTTCAATCCAGCCGGTCGCGCCGTCGCTCCACCGGAACCCCGAACCGCTGCGCCTATCCCACTCCACCTGGTGCCAATCCGCACCGTGAAAAAAGCCGCTCAGGTTGATCTCGGCCGCTCGCGGCGCGGCATACAATATCCGTTCCCCGGTTCCAACCGAGCCTGCTTCCGAGGCGATGGATTGGGAGAGCGGCAGCTTCGATATGAGCCCCCGCTCCGTTGCGGTCGCCTCGTCCGGTTGCGAACCGACGGGATAGAACCGGAAAAAGGAGACGGCGGCACCGAGCATGCGGTCATCGGCGGAGTTGGGGTCGTAATCGATCGGCCGCGACGGAAAGCGGCACCGCAGCCCAAACCGGTGCAGGCACCCGGACCGCTCGATCGATGTCGGCAGGGAAGCTGAAAAGACTGTTTGACCGCTCAATGAACTCGGGCGTTGGCGCGTTTCCAGTTCGTCGTCATCGACGACGATGCAGATATCATCGTAGCTGGCCGTGCCGATGATGCTTACGCATTCGAATTCCAGGCTCAGCGATCGCTGACGATCGACCCTTATTTCAATCCAGCCGGTCGCGCCGTCGCTCCACCGGAACCCCGAACCGCGGCCTTCGTCCCACTCCACCTGGTGCCAATTCGCACCGTGAAAAAAGCCGCTCAGGTTGATCTCGGCCGCTCGCGGCGCGGCGTATGGCGTCCGTTGCGATCTTGCAAGAATCGTTCCGAGATACGGCGGTACGGCCAGGGCGCCGTTCGTGCCTCCTGCGATACGATCGAATGTTTGCTCGGTCTTGAGATACCCGATTTCGTCGATAAGGAGGTTCAAGGCCGAATGCAACGCCCTGACATTTGTCTCGCCACCTGTTACCTCGTCCCACTTCCGGCGAAGAATCTGCCGATTTTCCTCCAATATCTCGTTGAACAGGCGACGAAGTTCCACAATGCGCTTTTCAGTGTCTGGCACGGTCAGAAACAACCAATTTTTGGACCCGATCGCACATTATCCCATACATTCCGGACCTGGTAAACCGCTGCCCGCGTCGCTGCAAGGCGGCCCCGATCTCCACCCGCCGCTCCACCGGCCCGCTGAGGAGATCGTGAAGGCGCCAGACATGCTGCCAAGTGCGGAGAGGCGGCACGAGGCATTCATCAAGACCCTCGGGAACGAATTCCCGGGCACTGCTGATGTCGTTCATCACGATCGGCAGACCATAGAAAGCTGCTTCAAGCATTGCCAGCGCGAAGCCCTCGTACTTTGTCGGCATGTAATAGAGATCGGCCGCACGGTAGAAATCGGCGATGTCCGGACGTTCCGCAAAAAGCCACACGGTCGCCTCAAGGCCGGTATCGACGACCATCTGCCGGTGCCGATCGAACAGCGTGCCGCCGCCGACCCAGACGTAGAGCAGAGCAGGCAGCAGCGGCTGAAGGCGCTGCATCACCGTCAATGCCTCTTCAAAACCCTTCTGGGTATCATGGCGACCGATACTCAGCACAATAGAGCGCTCGTCCGGCAATCTGACCCGCCTGCGCGCTGTCCTGCGAGCCGTGTCGTTGCGCTCACCGGGATCGCCCTCGACATTGGCGGCACCGTTGTAAATTACATCGATACGCGAGACCGCCTCGTCGGGATCAAGCCCGAGGCTTCTCGCGATGAAGCGACGATTGTCTGCCGACACGACGCTCCACGTGGCGTGGTATACCGAATCGGACAGAATTATCCGCTCGACCTCGCTCAGATTTAGTGAGTGCGGGCAGAGATGGACGTGGATCACGGCACGGTGCGGCTCGTCGGCAAGCGCCTGAAGCAGGCCCGCGGCGACATTGAGCCAGTTGAGATTGATGAATGAAATGAAAGGGTCGTGCCGGCTGCGAAAGGAGTCGAGGAACGCCGCCTGGCGACGGATATTGGAGGTCGCATCTTTTGTCCAATCCCACACGACCGCATCCTCGGAGAGGATCGTGATCGCTGCACCGCCGAGCCGATGGCGCATTGGTTCGACAAGCAAGGTGCCGCAGACCAGAGCGACATCGCTCCCGCGCCGCGCCAACTCCAGCGCCAGGCCGGCAAGGTAGACCTCCGCCCCGCCAAACCGTTCCGCGCAGGAAAATAGGAAGACGCGCGGCGCTGTCGCGTTTGGGCTGTCCGCCGCTGAGATGGTCATGCGGCCTCGGTCCGGAGGAAACCATCCACGCTCCTGGCGAGGCGCCAACCGAGCTGCCAGGCCCAGGTTTGCAGACCGTAAAGTGATTGCTCGGCCCGAGCCCATTCGCAGGAGGCGGCCGCATACCGTGCCGCAATTGTATCAGACGCGAAGATGAATCGCAGGTGCTGCCGCAATTCGGCTGCCGAGGAGCACGTCACCTCATACGGTTCGTTGGCGATCGGACCCGATGCGAGCCTGAGGATGGGAACACCCTGGTTCAAAAGCCCTGCCTTGAGGTCGGTCGCAAGCAGCCGGTCCGAACCGAGATGCACGCATGCGCGGATTCGGTGCGTGATTTTCGGAAACGCTTCTCGGATATGGAGCGAATAAGATGGAATGTCGTCAATTGCTGCCGATGCTGGGTTCAAGGATGGAACAAACACATCGCCTCTTCCGTCCCATTTGGAGAATGGGACAAGTTCGTGAGTCATGGCGCGCACCAGCGGCGCCCATCCGATCGGGTCGTCGCACACGATCGCGAGCGACGCGCCTGTCCTGGCGCAGATATCAGCGTCGACCATCGGCAGAGAAGCGGTCGCGGCCGCCCCCAGGGCAGGTATGTCCAGCGCCGTCGCGCGGACGGCATCCGAGGTATGGAGAATGCGCGGGGCGGTGGCGAAAGGAATGTTCTCTCCACGCAGCGTGGACCTCCAACCGGCCGCGCTCAACGCCGTAAAATCAAGATACAATTCGTCACAGCCAACCCGCAGGGCCACACGGCTCGGAGTTTCGAAAATACAGATGCTCGGCTCAAGAAGTGTGACCATTTCCTCTACGAACGCGTCCTGATCGGCGCCGTTGACATTCAAATGGAACGAAATGCCCCATTGCCATTCGACAAGCTGGTTTCGCCAGTCCGGCCGGGCCGGCGCGGCACAGACGATGTGGAGGTGTGCGTGCTCCCGCAATTGCCTGATGAGCGCGGCGGTGCGGCGCTGATAGGCTGTCTGCTCGTGCCAGAAACCCGGCTCCGCGACGAGGACAAACCGACGATAGCCTGCCGCCCGCACGATGCGGGTAACAGCGTTGTCGAACCTGGTCCGGAGTTCATGTCGGATCGCTTCGGTCGATGCCGTGAGCACCTTGATTGTCTGTTCCGGCGATTTGACGGTTGCAATACAGCCCTCAACCATATCTCGGACATTGGGATAAAGGTGCATCGGTTCTTCGGTGGAAATCCCCTCGAACGCGTGTGCCGTTCCGATGATTGGTTTGCCGAAACTCAAGGCTTCAACTGTTTTGATCTTGAGCCCAGTTCCAAAATCAAACGGTGACACGACGACGTCACAAAGGTTCGAGTAAAACTGTTCGACGTGCTCGATGCGGCCCAGAATTTCGACATTCGGCAGTCGAGTCTGAGCAAGAGACGCGGCATAGTCTGAGATAAGCCCAGCGATTCGGAAACGAACATCCGACGGGTTCGCTTCCAGAACCGGCGCGAATGCGGATAGGAACCGGCGAAGATTCTCTTGATTGATCGGATTCTCGCTTGCGAGATAGCCGAACGTTATCGGACCGGCCGAAATCCCGCCAGTCGAGATCGGTGCGACAAAATTTTCGAAATGGCCGAGTTCGATCACCGGTGTCGCGGCCAACGCCCGAAAATGCGCGGCCTCGGACGGCTTTATCGCCAGGACAACCGAGGCCCTCTCCAGCGCGATTTTCTCCTCCTGTTTTGTCGTGTAAAAGAAATCGACCGGTAAATCATTAGCAATCAGCATCTCCTTCCGGCCCGCAAGAACATCGTGAGTATCCAGTACACGCAGGAGATTTCTGTTAAGATACTCGAAACATTTGCTGAAGAATGCATAATTTACAATAACGATGTCAAAATAAACGCCCCAGGAGAGCCAGTTGCATGTCCGGCCTATGTTGTCGTCCCACCAATCATCTATGCGGTAATGCTCCTCGGTGGTCGAGCCTATGACCGGTCCCGATGGCGGGACAAGGAATACCTCGTCCCAATGGGATTTCATAGCCCGCATTTCATCGTCATTTATCTTCATTCCCCACTCGCGGGGAAAATATACAAAGTATATCTTCCCTCCCATTTCGCGGAGGCGGTTCGACAGTGCCAGGATTCTCTTTCGGTTGCCGCGGATCGGCGCGTGCGACGGGGTGGGTGTTACTACCAATACATTGAATTTATTGATCGGGTTCGGGATCGCCTCCATATACTCTGCCTCCAGAACAGCCTCTCGACGATGCGCAACGCGATCGTTACTCCGACCGATTGTCCGCCCGGATCATCTCCAGCGTCAGAAAAACTCCCTTACCCACGTTTTTGCAAGCTCGCGGTCGGGCCGAGCATTGTCAACGCCTCGCCGGAAGTCTAGCCGCATCGGAAGAGCGATGCCGCGCAGCGTTGTCGCAGTTGCAGTCTCGACCGCGCGCCAGCGTCCCGTCGCGGAAGCGCCGGAGCCATCGAGCAGCGGCTTTCTGCCGTTGAAGAACGACGGGTGCACGAATCGGTCCTGCTCCGGAGTAGAAATGCGGCAGGCAGGCGTATTATCGAGATATTTGTGCTTCCCTACCCCGCCGAGCGAAAATCCTGATTTCGAGTATCCAATTGTCGACTCGATAATCGTCCAGGCACGTTGCATGCCGGCATTGCCATAGGCGTTTCAGCATCACGCGATCCCCCGGTCGTGCGGCCGCTTAGCGGCGAGACTCGTCCGCGGTGCGCTGTCCGGACCTGCCGATGCGCTATCCGCTGCTGGCGGCGAGTTTCTGACTGCCCCTGCCCTGACCGTCGCGAGGAACCAGTGCGATGTACCCGGCCGGCCGAGGCGTTGCCCGAACCCTGGAGCAGAGGGTCGAACGGGGCGGTATCACTGCACCTCTGTAGTCGCCGGGTGCTTGGGATTGTTGGGGCGAGTGATGGGATTCGAACCCACGACATCCAGATCCACAATCTGGCGCTCTAACCGACTGAGCTACACCCGCCATCGCGTGTGACGTAGCGGATCGACACGACAGCGTCAAGTTTGCCCCGCCGGTTGGCGGTCCTTTTCCCGGTCGTATTGCTTCCCACCTTTGCAGGTGATGGAGTTGGTGCGATCACCTGAAAATACAAGCGACGCATGGCGGCGGCATGCGCTGTTGCCGCCGGCCGAGATGGGCGAGGCCGACCGGCTGACGATCGCCGGCGGGGTGCCCGGCAGCGTCCTGATGGAGAACGCCGGTCGCGCTGTCGCCGATGCTGTATCGCGGCGCTGGGCGCGGCGGCCGGCCACGGTCCTTTGCGGGCCGGGCAATAATGGCGGGGATGGATTTGTCGCGGCGCGGCTGCTGGCTGAACGCGGTTGGCCGGTGCGCGTCGCGCTGCTCGGCGACCGGCAGGCTCTGCGCGGCGACGCCGCGATCGCGGCGGGTCGGTGGAACGGCCCGGTCGAACCGCTTACGGCGGCTGTCTTGAACGGTGCCGGCCTTATTATCGATGCGATGTTCGGCGCGGGACTGACGCGCCCGGTGGAGGGAGGCCCGCGTGACGTGATCGCGGCGCTCGATCCGGGCCTGCCGGTCGTCGCGGTTGACGTGCCGAGCGGGGTCGACGGCGCCAGCGGCGAAATTCGCGGCGTTGCACCGCGCGCGGCGGTGACCGTGACGTTTTTCCGCCGCAAGCCCGGGCACCTATTATTGCCGGGACGGGAATTATGCGGCGAGACCGTGCTCGCTCCGATCGGCATCCCGGCCGCCGTACTGGACGTGTTGGCGCCGCAGGTTGTCGCCAATCATCCGGATTGGTGGTCGGGATTGCTTCCGCGGCCCGGCCCCGAGAGCCACAAATACACGCGCGGGCATGCGCTGATAGCCGGAGGCGCAGAAATGACCGGCGCCGCGCGGCTAGCCGCGCGCGCCGCGGCGCGGGCCGGCGCCGGTCTGGTTACGGTCGCGGCGCCGGAGCCGGCGTTTCCGATCTATGCCGGGGCGCTCACCGCGGTCATCGTGCAACTCGCTTCCGGGATCGAGGAATTCCGGGAACTGCTGGCCGACCCGAGGCGCAACGCAACGCTGATCGGACCGGGCGCCGGTCTCGGACCCGAGACGCGCAACAAGGCGCTGGCGGCGCTGGCGGCGGGAAAACGCGCGGTTCTCGATGCCGATGCGCTGACCGTGTTCGCCGACGAGAAACGAGCGCTGTTCGCCGCGATTCAATCTCAATCGGACCGATCGGATTGCGTGATGACTCCGCACGGGGGCGAGTTTGCCCGCCTGTTCGGCCGCATGACCGGAGCCTCGCACGGCAAGCTGGCGCGCGCCCGACAGGCGGCGCGCAAGAGCGGCGCGGTGGTGCTGCTCAAGGGCAACGACACCGTGATCGCCGCCCCCGACGGTCGCGCGGCGATCAACGAGCGGGCGCCGCCGCAACTCGCCACGGCCGGTTCGGGCGATGTACTCGCCGGTATCGTTCTCGGCCTGCTGGCGCAGGATATGCCGGCGTTCGAGGCCGCCGCCGCCGCGGTGTGGCTGCACGCCGAAGCCGCGCGCCGGTTCGGGACCGGTCTCGTCGCCGAGGATCTGATCGACACCCTGCCGGCCGCGCTTGCCTCGATCGAGAATCGTCGCCTTGCAACACGGCCCGGCATAATCTCTGCCCGTTGGCACAGCAATCACGGACAGTCATGAGCGATCGCGCCAGCCCCGGCTTCTTCGACGGCGTTCTCGACCGCACGATGGCCAATCTGCGCAGCGCCTGGCGCGAAATCGCGCTGTCGGCGCGCGGCGCGTTGTCCGGCGCGCCACGGCCGGACCTGCCGGATGACGATATTTCATGGCTGCGCCAGCGCATGCTGAACTGCCTCGACGGACGCGGCGGCGAGGTCACGGCGCGGGCCGGCGCAGCCGAACTCGGCCGCTCCTACTTGGCGCTGAACGCGACAGGTCGCGAGCGCTTTCTGCGGCTCCTGGCCGAAGAATTCGACACCGATCACGATGCGGTCGTCGAGCGCTGCGCTGCGGTGCTTCGCGCCGACGATCCGGGTCAGCGCCTGGCTGCCGAACGCGCACTGCGGACAGCGTTGACGCCGCCGCGCATGACATTGCTGCGACAGTTTAACGCGCTGCCCGAGGGGGTGAAGTTTCTTGTCGATCGGCGCTCCGAGCTGATCGGCATTGCCGGCCAGGATGCGGCGTTGCGCGGGCTGGCCGATGATTTGCGCGACCTGCTCGCCAACTGGTTCGATATCGGCTTTCTCGAATTGCGCCGGATTACCTGGGAATCGCCGGCGGCGCTGCTCGAAAAGCTGATCGCCTACGAGGCCGTGCACGAAATCCGCGGCTGGACCGATCTGAAAAACCGGCTTGAGGCCGACCGCCGCTGCTTTGCCTTTTTCCACCCGCGCATGCCCGACGAGCCGCTGATCTTTGTCGAGGTGGCGCTGGTCTCGGGGATCGCGGGCAATATCCATGCGCTGCTCGACGAAGAGGCGCCGATCGGCAATCCGCAAACCGCCGATACGGCAATCTTCTATTCGATCTCGAACTGCCAGAAGGGATTGGTCGGGATCAGTTTTGGAGACTTTCTGATCAAGCGGGTCGTCGATGCGCTGACGGCCGAGCTGCCGCGGCTGAAGATGTTCGCAACGTTGTCGCCAATCCCGGGCTTCCGCGCCTGGTTGGCAGAAGAGACCGAGCGCGACGGTGTTTTGCTCGCCGGCGAGGCGCGGGCGGTGCGGGGTCTCGACGTTGACGATGATGAAGTCAGCCCCGACCGGCTGCTGCTCAACCTGCTGGAACGGGCGAACTGGCACCATGATCCGCGCATTGCCACGACGTTACGTGAGCCGCTGCTGCGGCTGTGCGCGCGCTATCTGCTGCATGCCCGCGCGTCGTCCGGCCGTGCTCTCGACCCGGTGGCGCATTTCCACCTCAGCAATGGCGCCCGCGTCGAGCGGCTGAACTGGCTCGGCGACGTTTCGCCGAAGGGGCTGCGGCAATCGGCCGGGATCATGGTGAACTACCTGTACCGGCTCGGCGATATCGAGACGAACCACGAAGCGTATCGCGGTGAGGGTCGCGTCGTGGCGGCCTCCTCCGTGCGCGGCCTCACCCGCACGGCGTGATCTCGCGTCTCGCTATATTGCAGTGCCGTGACTATGTTAGCCGCGACTATGTTGGAACGCGCCGGATCAGAACGCCGCGGCGGCATGCCGACATCCCGGCGATGCCGCCGAGCGCGGCCGGGCGGGCGTGGCGGAACTGGAAGACGCACTGGATTTAGGTTCCAGCGATGAAAATCGTGGGGGTTCAAATCCCCCCGCCCGCACCACCCACCCCGCTATCCTGCCTCGCACGCGGCGGCGGAGAAAGGCGCCGGCTGAGGACCCCTGTGCCGCGCAGGCCGAACTGACGCGAGACCCGGGCTGAGGCAAGGCCCAACTGAGGCAAGGAATGTGAGCACGCTGCAATGAATGTGACCGAAACCAGCGCCGAGGGGCTGAAGCGCGAATTCAAGATCACTATCCCGGCGAGCGAGGTCGAGGAGCAGATCACCAAACGGCTCGACGAACTCGGGCGGATGGTGCGGATCCCCGGTTTCCGTCCGGGCAAGGTGCCGCTGCCGCTGTTGCGCAAGCGATACGGCGCGGCCGTGCGCGGCGAGGTTTTGGAGAGCGCGGTCCAGGACAGCTCGGCCGAGGCGATTCGCGAACGCAATCTGCGCCCGGCGCTGCCGCCGCGCTACGAACTCGTGTCGAGCGCCGAGGGCGCCGATCTCGAATACACGCTGTCGCTCGAAGTTCTGCCGGAGTTGCCGGCGCCCGATTTCGGCGCGCTCGGTCTCGAAAGGCTGGTGGCGCAGGTCCCCGACGAGGATGTCGAAAAGGCGCTCGAACGGCTGGCGGAGTCGCAGCGCAAATCGGAACCGGTCGAGCGCCCCGCCGAGACGGGCGACATCATCGTCGCCGATATCGTCGGACGTACAGGCGATGAAGAAATCCCCGGCAGCCGCGGCGAAGGCCGCGAAATCGAACTCGGCGCCGAGGGGCTGCTGCCCGGGTTCAGCGACCAGCTGACCGGTGTCTCGGCCGGTGAACAGCGCGAGGTCAAGGTCACGTTTCCCGCCGAAGCCGGCCCGGAGATGGACGGCAAGGAGGGGGTGTTCCAGGTCTCGGTCAAAGAGGTCCGGCGCCGGCTGCCGGCTGCGATCGACGATACGCTGGCCGAGGCGGTCGGGCTCGAAAGCCTCGACGAGCTGCGCGGCGAAATCAGGCAGCGCATGCAGCGCGATTACGACAACCTGGCCCGTCAGCGGCTGAAGCGCGCCCTGCTCGACAAGCTCGCCGAGCGATACGAGTTCCCGGTGCCGCCCGGTATGATCGAGATTGAGTTCAACTCGATCTGGGCGCAATACGAGGGGGAGCGCGACATGCGCCGGCAGATCGAGGCGCGGGCGGCCGACAACCGGGAGGAACAGGCCGGGGGACCGCCGCCTGGCGAGGGGCCGATCGATGCCGGTAACATCATCGCGCCCGAGGAGACGGCGCTGGAAGGCGCTTCGGACCGTGCGCCGGCTACGGCCGAGGCGGAGAAGCCGGCCCAGCATGAGACCGAAGCCGCAAGCCACCACGCAATCCCGCATCCGGGGTCAAGCGGCGAGCCGATCGATGCGGCAGCGGTCATCGCGCCGGAGGAAACCGCGCTCGAAGGCGCTTCGGATACGGAACCGGCCGCCCCCGCGGACACGGAGCCTACAGACACGGAGAACGAGGAAAAGACCCGCGAAGAGTTTCGCCGCATCGCCGAACGCCGGGTTCGCCTGGGGCTGCTGCTTGCCGAGGTCGGTCGCAACAACAATATACAAGTCAGTCAGGATGAGCTGAACCAGGCGCTGTTGCAGGAAGCACGGCGCCATCCCGGCTACGAGCGGCAGGTCTTCGACTATTACCGAAAAAATCCCGACGCCCTGAACAATCTCAGGGTGCCGATTTTCGAGGACAAGGTCGTCGACTTCATTTTCGAACTGGCGAAACCGGCCGAGCGCAGCGTCACTCCGCAGGCGCTGATGGCCGCCGACCAGGAAGCGGAGACGGACGAGGAGACTGGACCAGCCTGACGCCGCAGCGCCGCCGCCGCGGAAATTCGTCGCGCTCCTATCGGGCGCGGCGGTCGAGGGAGAAAGAAATGGCCGACTATTTCGAACAATACATGAACAATCTCGTCCCGATGGTGGTCGAGCAGACAAATCGCGGAGAGCGTGCCTACGACATCTATTCGCGCCTGTTAAAGGAGCGGATCATCTTTCTGGTCGGTCCGGTACACGACGCGGTGGCGAGCCTGATTTGCGCGCAGCTCCTCTTCCTCGAATCGGAGAACCCGACAAAGGATATTGCGTTCTATATCAACTCGCCGGGCGGGGTCGTGACCTCCGGTCTCGCGATTTACGATACGATGCAGTATATCCGCTCGCCGGTTTCGACCGTGTGCATCGGACAGGCTGCCTCGATGGGCTCGCTGCTGCTCGCCGCCGGCGCCGCCGGGAAGCGGTTCTCGCTGCCCAATTCGCGCATCATGATCCATCAGCCCTCGGGCGGTGCTCAGGGGCAGGCCACCGATATCGAGATCCAGGCGCGCGAGATCCTGGCGTTGCGGGCGCGCCTCAACGAGATCTATGTGCGCCACACCGGGCAACCGCTCGAAGTCATCCAGGCCGCCGTCGAGCGCGACAAGTTTCTGTCGCCGCTCGAAGCCAAGGAATTCGGTCTGGTTGACGAGGTCGTCGAGGCTCGGCCGACGCGCGACGAGGAACGCGGGTTCCGCGCCTGATTCGGCGGCGGGAGCGCGGGAGCGGCGGATTTAATCAGTTGTTGATCCGCCAGGAGTACATATACTTGAATGGCCCGCGCCGGCGTGCACCGGCTGGGCGCCGGGGGCTAGCCGCGATCTGTCGGCCTCCGTCAGCCTGCGCGGGACAGCGCGGTCGGCCCGGCTGGCATGCGCCGGACCGGTGATGGAGTGGCGATGACTAAGTCCAGCGGCAGCGACTCGAAAAATACGCTCTACTGTTCCTTTTGCGGCAAGAGCCAGCACGAGGTCAGAAAGCTGATTGCGGGTCCGACCGTATTTATCTGCGACGAATGCGTCGAGCTCTGCATGGACATCATCCGTGAGGAGCACAAGACGACGCTCGTCAAGTCGCGGGACGGTGTGCCGGGACCGCGCGATATCTGCCGGGTTCTCGACGATTACGTGATTGGGCAGGACCACGCCAAGCGGGTTCTGTCGGTCGCGGTGCATAATCACTACAAGCGGCTGGCGCACGGATCGAAGAACAACGACGTCGAATTGGCGAAATCCAATATCCTGCTGGTCGGGCCGACCGGCTCGGGCAAGACGCTGCTGGCACAGACGCTGGCGCGTATCATCGACGTGCCGTTCACGATGGCGGACGCGACGACGCTGACCGAAGCCGGATATGTCGGCGAGGATGTCGAGAACATCATCCTGAAGCTGTTGCAGGCGGCCGACTATAATGTCGAGCGCGCGCAGCGCGGCATTGTCTATATCGACGAGGTCGATAAGATCTCTCGCAAATCGGATAACCCGTCAATCACCCGCGACGTGTCGGGCGAGGGCGTGCAGCAGGCGCTCCTGAAGATCATGGAGGGCACGATCGCCTCGGTGCCGCCGCAAGGCGGACGCAAGCACCCGCAGCAGGAATTCCTGCAAGTCGATACGACAAACATCCTGTTCGTGTGCGGCGGCGCCTTTGCCGGACTCGAAAGGATCATCGCACAGCGTCGCCAGGGCACGTCGATCGGTTTCGGCGCCGAGGTCCGCGGGCCGGACGAGCGCAAGACCGGCGAGATCCTGAAGGATCTGGAACCGGAAGATTTGCTGAAATTCGGGCTCATCCCGGAATTTGTCGGGCGCCTGCCCGTCGTCGCGACGCTCGACGATCTCGATGAGAACGCGCTGGTCGATATTCTGACCAAGCCAAAAAACGCCTTGGTCAAGCAGTACCAGCGGCTGTTCGAGATGGAGGATGTCCGACTTGAACTGACCGACGAGGCGTTGCGCGCGGTGGCGCAGAAGGCAATCGCGCGCAAGACCGGCGCACGCGGGCTGCGATCGATCATGGAAGCGATCCTGCTCGATTCGATGTTCGAGCTGCCGAGCCTCGCCGGGGTCAGCGAGATCGTGATCAACCGTGAGGTCGTCGAAGGACGCGCCAAGCCGCTGCACATCTATTCCGATCGCCGGGGAGACGTGGGTACCGGCGCCTGAGGGTCTGTCTGCGGCCCGTCTTTGCATCGGCGGTATCCAGGATCGGTTGATCGATCCCGTCCTGGACCCGGCTTTCTCGGGGACGGACGATCATTTGCCGGCAGGTCGTCCGCCGGCCTGCGGTATCCCGGTCCCGGCTCCTTGAAGCCAGCCCCCGGGAGGCCAACGTAACCACGGCTAATCTACCCGGCCACCCACCTCCCGGCGGGCGGCCCCTGGTAAAGATAATGAGGGCCTATGTTCGAAACCGCGCGCGCTGCCCTTTATCCGGTCCTGCCGCTTCGTGACATCGTCGTGTTTCCGCACATGATCGTTCCGCTTTTCGTGGGGCGCGAAAAATCGGTGCGGGCGCTCGAAGACGTGATGAAGGACGACAAGCAGATCCTTCTCGTCACTCAGAAAAACGCAGCACAGGATGATCCGTCCACGTCCGACATTTTCACCGTCGGAACGATCGGGACGGTGCTGCAACTGTTGAAGCTGCCCGACGGCACGGTCAAGGTTCTCGTTGAAGGCGGGCAACGCGCTCGCATCGTGCGCTTTGCCGAGAACGACGCATTCTTTCAGGCGCACGCGGAGGTCATCGCGGAAAAGCCGGGCACGCACCAGGAAATCGAGGCGCTGGCCCGCACTGTGGTCGCGCAGTTCGAGCAATATATCAAGCTCAATAAGAAGATTCCGCCTGAGGTCCTAGTCTCGATCAACCAGATCGAGGACCCCGGCAAACTTGCCGATACGGTTGCCTCGCATTTGAGTTTGAAGATTCCCGAAAAGCAGGAACTGCTCGAGACCGAAGCCGTGTCGGAGCGGCTCGAGAAAGTCTTCGGCTATATGGAAGGCGAAATTGGTGTCCTGCAGGTTGAAAAGCGGATCCGCAACCGCGTCAAGCGCCAAATGGAGAAAACCCAGCGCGAGTACTACCTTAACGAGCAACTAAAGGCGATCCAAAAGGAGCTCGGCGAGGGTGAGGATGGCCGCGATGAAATGGCCGAACTCGAGGACAGGATCAACAAGACCAGGCTCACCAAGGAAGCGCACGACAAGGCAATGGCGGAGCTGAAGAAGCTGCGCAGCATGAGCCCGATGTCAGCCGAGGCGACGGTCGTGCGCAATTATCTCGACTGGCTGCTGTCGATCCCATGGCAGAAGCGTACCAAGATCAAACGCGACATCAAGGGCGCCGAGCGCGTCCTCGACGCCGATCATTTCGGGCTCGAAAAGGTCAAGGAGCGTATTCTCGAATACCTTGCGGTCCAGCAGCGCATGAAAAAAATGAAGGGTCCGATCCTGTGCCTGGTCGGCCCGCCGGGTGTCGGGAAGACCTCGCTCGGCAAGTCGGTGGCGCGCGCGACCGGGCGTAATTTCGTGCGCATGTCGCTGGGCGGCGTGCGTGACGAGGCCGAGATCCGCGGGCACCGCCGGACCTATATCGGCTCGATGCCGGGCAAGGTCATACAAGGCATGAAGAAGGCCAAGTCGTCGAACCCGCTCTTCCTGCTCGACGAAGTCGACAAGCTCGGCGCCGATTGGCGTGGCGATCCGTCCTCGGCGCTGCTCGAAGTGCTTGATCCCGAGCAGAATTCGACATTCAACGACCATTATCTTGAGGTCGATTACGATCTGTCCGACGTGCTTTTTCTGACCACGGCCAATACGCTGCGCATGCCGCAGCCGCTTCTGGACCGTATGGAGATCATTCGGCTCCCTGGCTACACCGAGGATGAAAAGGTCGAAATCGCCAAACGCCACCTGATCCCGAAACAGATCAAAGCGCACGGTCTGAAGAAGAATGAATGGAGCATCAGCGAGGATGCGCTTCGCGATCTGATTCGGTACTACACGCGCGAGGCAGGGGTTCGCAATCTCGAACGCGAAATCGCCAACCTGACCCGCAAGGCGATCAAGGACATTCTGATGAAGAAGTCCGATAAGGTCGTCGTAACCCGGCGCAATCTCGACAAGTACGCCGGCGTGCGGAAATTCCGATTCGGCGAGGCCGAGAGCGAGGATCTGGTCGGGGTCACGACCGGACTCGCCTGGACCGAGGTTGGCGGGGAGTTGCTGACGATCGAAGCCGTGACCGTGCCCGGCAAGGGGCGGGTGACCGCGACTGGTAAACTTGGCGACGTGATGAAGGAATCGGTGCAGGCGGCCGAGAGCTATGTCAAGTCGCGCAGCCACGCTTTCGGGATCAAGCCCAGCCTATTCGAGCGCAAGGACATCCACGTTCATGTGCCCGAAGGCGCGACCCCGAAGGATGGTCCATCGGCGGGTGTCGCGATGGTAACCTCGATTGTGTCGGTGCTGACCGGTCTACCTGTAAAGCGCGACACCGCAATGACCGGCGAGATCACGTTGCGGGGGCGCGTGTTGCCGATCGGCGGGCTGAAAGAGAAGCTGCTTGCGGCGTTGCGCGGCGGTCTCAAGACCGTTCTGATCCCGGCCGAGAACGAAAAGGACCTTGCCGAGATACCGGATAACGTCAAGCGCGGGTTGAAAATCATCCCGGTTCGGACGCTCGACGAATTGCTCGGGCATGCGCTTGCCGAAGCGCTGACCCCGATCGAATGGGAGGACGAAACGGCTGAGGAGTCGGTCCTTCCCGCCAAAGGCGAACAGAGATCCGGGTTAGTCACGCATTGACCTTCACCGCTTCCCCGCCGGTCGAGCGGAAAGGGAAATCCGGTCGGCCGGCAAAAGCGCGGTAACGCTGGAGAATCGCTGTCCGGTTGGGTGCAGCGACGTTGACCCGTCACGGACCCGGCTCTACACTTGGGGGGTTATCGGCTCTCAACCATTCGTAATCGCTCAGGGGGCAACACGTGAACAGAAACGAACTCGTCGATGCCGTCGCTGGGAAAGCCGACCTGCCCAAAGCAGCCGCAAACAAGGCTGTTGATGCCGTCTTCGAGTCGATAACCGACGCGCTCAAGGCCGGCACCGAGGTTCGCCTCGTCGGGTTCGGCACTTTCACAGTCGCGGAGCGCGCCGCCTCCGAAGGGCGCAACCCACGCACTGGAGAGAAGATACAGATCGCCGCATCGAAACAGGCCAAATTCAAACCCGGCAAGCGCCTGCGCGATGAACTCAACGAGTGATCGCTACACGCCACGGTTTTGACCTCGGCAAAGCGATTCGGGCGATTAGCTCAGTTGGCAGAGCATCTCGTTTACACCGAGAGGGTCGGCGGTTCAAATCCGTCATCGCCCACCAAAGAATCAGAGACTTAGAAGGGCATAACCCACAACTCAATCAGCTCGGCATTTGGGCTGGTCCCGCAATCACGCCGCCCGAAAACGCTAAAGGTCCCGCCTCGCGACGGGACCCCTGGGATGGCCAAGTGTCCGAAAGAACGCGTTACCATTCATAAGATCAGGGCGGTGGAATCGGAATGGACGGCGTGGCCTGTTCGGGTCTCCTTTCCGGTCCAGCATCGGGCCAAAGGGCTTCAGCCCAGACTGTGATAGCCCGGCAGCAGCGAGCGGGGATGTGAAGTACCTCGCATTCCGCGGCAAGAAGCCCTGTCCGTCGCCGGGCGGGTTCCCGCCATCACCGTGGACGCTACCTGATCGGCATCCCGGCGCAGGCGGGCGAGAAAGTCCTGAACGCCCGCATGGCACATTGGAGGAATGTGCGATCGCCGGCATTCTGTGCCAGCTTCCAGCCGTATCCACCCGACTGCCCGCCCAGCCTGCACGCTCAATCGATAGTCTTATTCTTCGCGACCATGCCATGCCCTTGGTAGCCGATCGGATTACCAGTCGACCGCGCTGCTGCGGTTACGCTTCCCGCCGAGCATTCAAGATCGATGGGTTGACAGGTTTTCCTGCGGCGCGCCACTCTCCGGCTTCAGGGGATCTGTCGGGGAAACGATAGGGGAGGAAAAGACGGCATGAGGCGGCGACGGCGCAAATCCCGCGCGGCCGGACTGGCGATCGGGGCAGCGTTCTTCGGCGGCCTTTTTTTTGTCGACTGGACCGCGATACCGGAATCCCAACCGCAGCCCGTGACACTCGATATCGGCGCTTCCCAGGTGCGGCTCGGACCGGCACGGATGGAGAACGCCGCGATCGCCGTCGCCGCCGGATCGGACGCTCGCAAGCCTCCCTCACCAGCACCGGCGGCAACGGTCGAGGCTCGTCCCGGCGACACGCCGCTGAAACTGTTGGCTCGTGTCGGGGTCGGTTCCGAGGATGCGCAGGAAGCGGCGCGGCTGCTGGCGCGCGTCTGGAACCCGCGCGATCTGCGGCCGGGTCAGCGGGCGGCGGCGCTGACGCAATCCGATCGGCTGCTGAGTTTCCGCCTAGCGCTGGCGCCGGATCGGGATATCGTGATTGCGCGCGACCATACCGGCGGCTTTGTCGTCGAGGACCAGGACCGGCCGACGCGCGACGTGCCGACCCTCGGTAGCGGCACGATTCACACCAGTTTTGCCGCCGCGGCGAACCGGGCCGGCGTGCCGCCCAGCGTCCTCGCCGAGATGATCCGCGCCTTCAGCTACGACATCGACTTCGAGCGCGACATTCACCCCGGCGACGTGTTTACCGTGCTCTACGATCGCGTTGAGGACGAATTCGGCCGCTCCACCCGCCTCGGGCAGATGGTCTATGCCGAGATGGTGCTGGAAGGCCGCGCGATTCGCCTCTTCCGCTTTACTCCGAGAGACGGCGAACCCGGCTACTTCACCGGCGATGGCGAGAACACCCGCAAACCGCTGCTGCGCACCCCGATCGACGGAGCGCGGCTGAGTTCGGAATTCGGCATGCGGCGGCATCCGATCCTTGGCTACACGCGCATGCACCAGGGGGTCGATTTCGCGGCGCCAAGCGGCACCGCGATCTATGCCGCCGGTGACGGCACCGTTGTTCAGCTCGGCCGCGTCAGCGGTTACGGCAACTACATCGAGATCAAACACAACGAGCAGTACACGACCGCCTACGCCCATCTGAGTGCGTTCGCGCGCGGCCTCAAGGAGGGCGAACGGGTGCGCCAGGGCGAGGTTATCGGTTATGTCGGTATGACCGGCACCGCGACCGGGCCGCACCTGCATTACGAAGTGCACCACCGCGGCGAGCAGGTCGATCCGCGGAGTATCAAAATGCCGGCGATGACCCGCCTCGCCGGCGCCGATCTGAAGGCTTTCGAGGCGCATCGCGCTCTGATCGAGAACCGGCTGATCGCGCTGCGTCAGGACGTGATCGCGGACGCGGTCTGCCGCGGCACGCGCTGCTGAACCGGATCAGACCTCGTCAGGCCGCGGCGGCGCCGTAGTACAGCGTCACCGTGTGGCGCGCCTCGGCGAAGAACAGCCAGCGCTCGGCGACGAGGCCAAGCGCGGCGCTCGCCACGGCGGCGGCGGCGAGAACGATCCCGACCCAACCCGGAAGAAACAGCGCGGCCAAGGTCAGCACGCCGGGCACCGCGAAAGCGGCGAGCCGCGCGAGCAGGCGCAACCGGGTGCGGTGCTTGCGGGCGATGCGGAACCCCATTTCCTGCAGCAGGTAATTGTCCTGAGTATGCGGCGGTTCGAGCATGCGGACCCGGCCGCTTCGGCCGAGGGCGGTGGCGCTCGCGACGTCAGGCAGCGCCGATGTCGTGTCGATAAAGCGCCAATAGGCTTCCTTCAGCGCCCAGGCCACCGCCACTGCAATGACGGTCAGGATCGGGGTCCCGACCGGCCAGAACACCCAGAAACGCAGGATCAGGTCGAGCAACAGAAATCCGGCCATCAGCGCCAGGGCAAAATAGTTCGGGACGGTCCAGCGGTTGCGCCACTGGTGGATCGGCTTTAGCGAGGCATAGATCATCCCGGTGCAGTAGATTGTCGCGGCCGCGAGCGCTGCGGCAAGAACCCCGCACAGGCCGATACCCCCCCAGACGACATCAAAAAAAACCCAGCCGATCCCGAAAATCGTCGCCGGGATCGCGGTCGCGACCGACAGCACGCCCTCGCGCGACAGCCAGGACGAACGCCATTGCGAAAAGGCGCGCCACGCCCGCTCCGGCCGTCCGAGGTGAAACACCGACGAGACGAGACCGCCGACCGCGAACACCAGCGCGGTCCCGAGACCGGCAAGCCCGAACCAGGGATTGGCGGGCAACAGCCCGACCGGCACGCCGAGGCCGAGCAGGAACAACAGACCGAAACCGGCGCCGGCGGCGGTCGTGAACAGGACAATCGAGAAGGTCGGGTGCATGTACCGTATCAGAGAGGGCGGGGCGGCCGGTTCCCTGCTATTCCCTGCCAGCAGGGAATTTCTCCGACAGGCGCCGCCGGGGGCCGCAGAAAGGTCAATAAATCCGCCCGAGTCGTTGCATATTCCCGGCCCTACGAACAGGGAAAATTTTTCTCCGCGCAGGGAGTTCGAGAGTATCGATCAGAGAAGCCGGTCGGTATCGAATTCACAATTGATTGTTACGCAATTCCTTTCATATCGGCAGACCCGGTCTGTTTTGCAAGGCGACGGAACCTCCCGGCGCGCGATGCGTATTGGGGCATGGTCCTGCTCGATCGAACCAGCCGCCGCCCGCTGACTGTATCGGCCGTTGCGCTGATGGCCGGGATCGGTGTCGGGTGGGCGGCCGGGCGGTTTCTGCGCAAGCCGGGATATGCGCCCGCAGCCTGCCCCTCTGCCCTGCCGTCTCGGGAACCGCAGCCTGATCGCGGCAACACGGAACCCTCGATCGAGCGCACGGCCGCTCGCAAGCTGCTGCTTTATGCGGTGCCGCCGGCCTGGATCGCGGCCGGTTTCTCGGATTGGCTGTGCCACCGCGCGACTCATATCGAGACGACCGCCGGCACCAAGGAGTCGCTGATGCATCTGCTGATGCAGGCGGAATTCGCGGTGCCGGTCCTGCTGACGCTGTTCTGCGAGATCACGCCGCCGGTTATCGCCTCGGAGATCGCGGCGTTTCTCGCGCACGAGGCGACGGTACATTGGGACCTGACATATACATCGCCGCGTCGCGAGATCCCGCCGATCGAGCAGCAGGTACATTCCTATCTCGAACTGGTGCCGCTGGTGGCGATCGCGCTGATCGCGGTTCTGCACTGGCCGGAAACGAAGGCGCTGTTCGGGTTCGGCGCCCGCCCGATCGATTTCTCGCTGCGGCCTCGGAAACAACAATTGCCGTTGTGGTACCGCACCGGGTTTCTGAGCGCCGTCGCGCTGTTCGAGGCGCTCCCGTACTGCGAGGAGCTGTGGCGTTGCCTACGTGCGAATGACGGCCCCCGCAATCCCGCCGATCCTGTCGCGGATCAGCGCGTTGCGACGGCCAGTCGGCGAGACGGCGTATAGGATGTCAGGTTGTCAGCCACAGCGATAGACGATCGCTCGGGGACAATTTCTTGCGGATTTGCCCGGCAACACGGGCCAACATGCGCTTCAGAAAGGCGATCAACACGTAGCGGCTCCACCCGATATGGCTGGTGGGCAGCTTCCCGCCAATAGGTTAATTTCCGGTTATGAGTGCGCCGCGTCAGCCTTTTGGTCGCATTTGCGCCTGAATGCCGACGAATTCCCGGCCGGCGGGGGATTCGTTCCGCGTCGAACCTGTCGTATGATCCGCCAAATCATTGCCCGGAGATCGCCCGATGTCCCGTAAGCTGCGTGCCGCCGTCGCCCAATTGGGTCCCATTCACCGTGCCGACAGCCGGGAGGCGGTTGTCAAGCGGCTTTGCGCGCTGTTGCGCGAGGCGCACGGCAACGGCGCCCGCTTTGTCGTCTTTCCCGAACTGGCGCTGACAACGTTTTTTCCGCGCTGGTGGATGACCGATCAGGACGAGATCGACTCCTGGTTCGAGCGCGATATGCCGAACGCGGCGACAAGGCCGCTGTTCGATCTCGCCCAGGAACTCGGGGTCGGGTTTTATCTCGGCTATGCCGAATTGACCCAGGAAAAGGGCGAGAAGCGGCACTACAATACGTCGATCCTGGTCGATCCGACAGGAAGAACCGTCGGGCGCTATCGCAAGATCCACCTGCCGGGCCATTCCGAGCACCTGCCGCAGGCGCCGTTCCAGCATCTGGAAAAGAAATACTTCGATGTCGGCAATGAGGGGTTCCGGGTCTGGCGCTTTATGGACGCGGTGGTCGGGATGTGCATCTGCAACGACCGGCGCTGGCCCGAGACCTATCGGGTCATGGGGTTGCAGGGGGTGGAGGTCGTCGCGCTCGGCTACAACACGCCGATCGAGAACATCCACCACCGCGAACCCGAGCATTTGCGCACGTTTCACCATCTGTTGTCGTTGCAGGCCGGCGCCTACCAGAATGCGGCCTGGGTGCTGGCCGCGGCGAAGGGCGGCGCCGAGGACGGGTTCGCGATGATCGGCGGCTCGGCGATCGTCGCGCCGACCGGCGAGGTCGCGGCGCTGGCGCTGACCGAGGACGACGAATTGATCACGACGAGCTTGGATCTCGATCTCGGCGCCTATCTGCGCCGCACGGTCTTCAATTTCGAGAAGCACCGCCGGATCGAGCATTACGGGCTGATCGCTGGCCGCACCGGTGCCAGGACCGAGGTGTAAAGCCGTAAACCTCTGCTGCGGTCTCTCTCCGAACCGGCAAACGGCAATGCTACGGCGACATGCCGGGCGGCGCCGGGATCATCGTGATATCGACCCTGGTATTGTAATCGATCTCCGGACGGCGGTTCGGGTAAACACCGGGCAGGGAAACAGCCGGCAGTGGCGGCGGGATCGTGACGGCGGCTTCGGCGAATCCGGGACGGCGGCAGGTGACGCCGATCTCCGCGCCGGCCAAAGTGGCGATGGCAATAGCCGGTGTCGGCTCGGCGATGCCGATCGGTCTACCCAGCTGGCTGATGACGCAGGACGCTCCGGGCGGCGTCGTGTCCACCAGGATCTCGCCGATCGGCGGTTCCCAATAGCAGCCGGGCAGCAGACCGACGAGCAGGAGCGCGACCCTCGTTCGACGCCACATGACCATATCGCTCCGGTTGAACAGGCCCCGATTAACCTGCCCCAGAGGCGGGTGGCGGTTCAAGCCAAACCGGCGCCGCGGGCCTCCTCGGGAAAAGCGCCGCGCCGCGAGACCTGCGGGATCGCAATCGGGAGCAACACAGTCGCGCAGATTTGCTTTCACTCGCTCGCTCGGGTCTGGGTCGCCGGAACCGCGATCCAGACCCCTGGGATATTCGCGGAACTCCGCTGCGGCTGCGATGTTATGGGCAGGGTGAAGCTAAACCTGAGGTCGTGCCGTGCACACGCTGATCTATATCGTTGGCTTAGTTGTCGTAATAATCGCCATTCTGTGGTTTTTCGGTCTCGCCTGACGGGATGATGACAGGCCGGAGTTGACCGGAGGGCGTTGCGATGGCAGCACAAACACGCCGCGTAGAGCGGGTTCCGATGACGCTGACCAAGGCTGTCGCAGTTCGTCGGGTCGATCCTGTCGAGATTGGCTCCGGGCGAAATGAAGCCTTACAACGCGGCGAGCATGTCGGCGCTGATCAGGACGACGCCGTCCTCACTGCGATAGAACCGCCGCGCGTCGGCTTCGGGGTCCTCGCCGACGACCAGCCCTTCCGGAATGCGGCAGCCGCGATCGACGACGACCTTGTTGAGCCGCGCATAGCGCCCGACCTCGACCTCGGGCAGCAGCACCGCCTCGCAGGTCTGCGCGTAGGAGTTGATCCGCACGCTCGAAAACAGCAGCGAGCGCTTGACGTGCGCCCCCGACACGATGCACCCGCCTGAAACCATTGAGTCAACCGCGATCCCGCGCCGGTCGTCGTCGTCGAACACGAATTTCGCCGGCGGCAACTGCTGCTGATAGGTCCAGATCGGCCAGTTGCGGTCGTAGATGTCGAGCTGCGGCGTCGGTGTTATCAGGTCGATATTGGCCGCCCAATACGCATCGATCGTGCCGACATCGCGCCAGTACGGCTCGGCTTCCGGGGTCGTCGTGACGCAGCTTTCCTCGAAACGGTGGGCGACGGCAAGACCGCGTCTGACCAGGCTCGGGATCACGTCCTTGCCGAAATCGCGGCTCGATCCGGGGGTGTCGTGATCGCGCTGCAACTCGGCATAGAGGAAATCGGCGGTAAAGGCATAGATGCCCATGCTCGCCAGCGCATGGGCGGGCTTGCCGGGGATCGAGGGCGGCGAGCGCGGCTTTTCGAGAAAACTGACGATGCGGTTCGACTCGTCGACCGCCATGACGCCGAACTCGGAGGCCTGCTCGATCGGCACTTCGACACAGCCCACGATGCAGTCCGCGCCCTTGGCGCGCATATCGTTGAGCATGTTCGAGTAGTCCATCTTGTAGATGTGATCGCCGGCGAGAACGACAAAGAATTCCGGGCGCGCCGCTTTCAGGATGTCAAAATTCTGGAACACCGCGTCGGCGGTGCCGCGATACCAGGTCGCCTCGTCGAGCCGCTGCTGCGCCGGCAGCAGGTCGAGAAACTCGTTCATCTCGGGGCGCAGAAACGACCAGCCCATCTGCAAGTGCCGCAACAGGCTGTGCGCCTTGTATTGGCTCAGGACGGCGATCCGCCGGATGTTCGAGTTGATGCAGTTCGACAGGACGAAATCGATGATGCGGAACTTGCCGCCAAAAAACACCGCCGGCTTGGCGCGCCGGTCGGTCAGCTGCTTGAGCCGGCTGCCGCGCCCGCCGGCGAGGACCAGCGCGATCGTGCGGCGCGCGAGGCGTTCCTGAATGCGGGCCGACGAAAGCATGCGCTCCTCCTGGTCTCGCTACGCTTCGAGGCTCACTCCCCGCCCCGCTTGTCAACGCTAACGCTCAGGCCACGACATCGGGTCGCGACCGGCCAAGAATTCCGGGAATGTCGGCAAGCGAGGCCGCCGCCGCGGCGAGCGGAGCCAGTACGGTGTCGGAGGCGGCGGCATGACGGGCGGGGTCGGGTTCGAACCGCTCCAGATAGACCCGCAAGATCGCGCCTTCGGTGCCGGTGCCGGACAGCCGGTAGACGATCCGAGAGTTGCCTTCCAACTCAATCCTGATCCCCTGCCGCTCGGCCACCGACCCGTCCACCGGATCGGTATAGGCGAACTCGTCGGCGGCCGTGACCACGAACTTTCCGGCGCGCTGTCCGGGCAGGTTCGCGAGGCCGCGGCGCAGCTTGTCGATCAGCCGAGAAGCGGCATCCGCCGGCAGGCCCTCGAAATCGTGACGGGCGTAGAAATTCCTTCCGTAGCGCCGCCAGTGGTCGGCCAGGATCGCGGCGGCCGGCTCCTGGCGCACGGCGAGCACGTTGAGCCAGAACAGGACGGCCCACACCCCGTCCTTCTCGCGGATATGGTTGGAGCCGGTACCGGCGCTCTCCTCGCCGCACAGCGAAATGCGGCCGGCATCGAGCAGCGAGCCGAAATATTTCCACCCCGTCGGCGTCTCGTAGCAATCGATGCCGAGCGCGGCGGCGACGCGATCGACGGCGCGGCTGGTCGGCATCGAGCGCGCGACGCCGGGCAACCCGTCCTTGAACCAGGGAACGAGCTTCGCATTGGCGGCCAGCACCGCGAGACTGTCGCTCGGCGAAATGACGATGCCGTTGCCGACCACCATGTTGCGGTCGCCGTCGCCGTCCGAGGCGGCGCCAAAATTGGGACCGTTCGGAGCGGACAGCGCCGCGATCAGATCGGCGGCATGGGTCGGGTTCGGGTCGGGGTGATGGCCGCCGAAATCGGGCAGCGGGTCGGCGTTGACCGCGGTGCCCGGCGCGGCCCCGAGCCGGTGCTCGAAAATTTCCCGCGCGTAGGGACCGGTGATTGCGTGCATCGCGTCGAAGCGGAACCGGAACCCGCCGCGAAACAGACCGCGCAGCCGGTCGAAATCGAAGATCCGCTCCATCAGGGCGGCGTAATCGGCGACCGGATCGACGATCTCGACGGTCATCTCGCCGAGCCGTACCGTGCCGATCCGGTCGAGCGGCAAATCGGGCGCTTCGATCGTGCGAAAGACGGCGATATGCCGCGTGTGCCGATAAATCGCGTCGGTGACGCGCTCGGGCGCCGGGCCGCCATTCGCGACATTGTACTTGATGCCGAAATCGCCGTCGGGGCCGCCCGGATTATGGCTGGCGGACAGCACGATGCCGCCGAACGCGTCCCGCCCGCGGATCATCGCGCTGACCGCGGGGGTGGACAGCAGCCCGTGGCGGCCGACCAGGACGCGGGCGACACCGTTCGCGGCCATCATGCGCAGGATGATCTGCGCCGCCTCGGTGTTGAAAAAGCGGCCGTCGCCGCCCAGCACAAGCGTCTTGCCGGCGACGCCCTCGTCGACCGAACCGGGCAGCGCGTCGAACAGCGATTGCACAAACGCCTCGACATAGAAGGGCTGGCGGAAGACCGGAACCTTTTTGCGCAGCCCGGAGGTGCCGGGGCGCTGGTCGGGAAAAGGCGTGATCGGGACGCTGATTACGCGCATCGGGCCTCGCGACGGTTCCCTGAGCGATATTAACCTAACCGCTTGCCTCGGGTAATCGGTCCGGGAGCCGCATCCCTCCTCCGCTACAGTAGAATCGCAACGGATCGGGAGCGCTCAGGGTTTGATCCTGTCGCGCTATCCCTGACTCGGCGGAGCTGGTGATTCAAGAGCAGCACCGTCGGTCGCAGCCTGGCGTCGGCGTCGGCGCGCCGCGATCTGGTTCAGCGCCTCGACTATGACCGAGAACCCGATCGCGGCGTAGATGTACCCTTTCGGCACATGGAACCCGAAGCCGTCGGCGACCAGGGTCGTGCCGATCAGCAGCAGAAAACTCAGCGCCAACATCTTGATCGTCGGGTGCCGCTCGACAAAGGCGGCAAGCGGTCCCGACGCGGCGAGCATGATGGCCACGGCGATGATGACCGCCGTCGCCATGACCCACAACTCGTTCGCCATCCCGACCGCGGTGATCACGCTGTCGAGCGAGAACACGATGTCGAGGATCATGATCTGCGTGATGATGCCGGCAAAACTCGCCGCCACCCGGGCAGTGGCGGGGTGCTCGCCCTCGCCCTCAAGCCGTTCGTGGATTTCGCGCGTGCCCTTGTAGAGCAGAAACAGCCCGCCGGCGATCAGGATGATGTCGCGCCAGGAAACCGGATGGTCGAACAGCTCGAACACCGGCTGTGTCAACCCGATGATCCAGGAGATCGACGCGAGCAGCGCGAGGCGGCTCAGCACCGCCATCGCCAAGCCGAGCCGCCGCGCGGCATCCCGCTGGTGCTCCGGCAGCCGGCCGACCAGGATCGCGATAAAGACGAGGTTGTCGATCCCGAGCACGATCTCGAGCGCGGTCAGCGTCACGAGACTTGCCCAGATCTGCGGGTCGGCCAGCCACTCCATCAGGTTGCTTCCGATCGTTATTGCGGACACAGGCAGGTGAACACATTCGCGACCGGAACAGCGCGATCGCCGGCCGGAAATCAGCCCTGGCTCAGTTGGCGCTTCGCCTCGTCGGTGGCGCGCGTCAACTCGGCGCGCAGCTGCGCCTCGGACATCTCGATCCCCTTGGCGGCAAGGTCCTTCTGCACCTTTTCGAGGACGTCGCTGTCGCCGGGCTTCTCGAAATCGGCCTCGACGACGGTTCTGGCGTAAGTCTCGGCCTCGTCGCCGGCGGCGATTCCCAGATGGCCGGCAGCCCATAATCCGAACAGCTTGTTGCGCCGCGCGTTGACCCGGAATTGCAGATCCTGGTTGCGCTTGAACTCGGCCTCGAAACCCTTCTGACGATCCTCGAAACTCTTCATCTTGTCTCCTCCTTGTCGGTGATCTGCCTGCGTGCGACCTGCGCGGGGTGTTCGGAAAACCAGTGCGGCCGGTGGCGCTCGATCCAGTTGAGCACGCGGGTGCGCAGGCGGCGCAGCATCCAAACGTCCTCAGCCAGGATCAGCAGCCCGACCGGCAGCATCCACAGCCCGAAAATCGGCAGGATAAACAGGAAGCTTCCGAGAATGAACAAAACTCCCAGCGGCAGGCGAACCCAGCGCGCCGCGGGGCTGCGCAGCCAGCGGACCGGCCCCTGCCGGTGTTCCGGCAGACAGCAGATCAGACATTCCATCCGGTGATCGTCATGGGCGTATCGGGAGGCGTGCCGGTCGGCGGCGGCGCGGAAGGCGCCTCTCCAAAAACGGTGGTCGGTATACGGCCGCGACATCCATGCTCCTTCGTTCGGCAACGAGGCGCCCCGGGAACCGGCCCCGCGATGCCGGATGAGCCCCGCATCGCCGGTCCATGCACCCAGCGCCAGACACGGTGATCCGACATCGCAGGGTTGCCCGATGCGCCGCCGCGCTCGGGGTCCCGCCAGAGGGGCCCGGACCGTTATCCGCTCGATGTAGCGGCCGTTGGCATGCGGTTCAAGAAGCATCGCCGGAATCGATCAGGGCCGACGGCCGCCCCGTCCGCGACGGGCGATGCTCCGAGGGGGATATTAGAGGATAAAGCGCGACAGATCGGCGTTCTGCGCCAGCGTGCCGACCCGTTCGCGGACATAGACCGCATCGATCGTCACAACCGAGCCGTGCGGCTGGTCGGAGGCGTTAAAGCTGATCTCCTCAAGCAGCCGTTCGAGGATCGTGTGCAGGCGGCGTGCCCCGATATTTTCGATGGTCGCGTTGATCTGCTCGGCGAGGCGGGCGATTTCGTCGATCGCATCGTCGCCGAATTCGAGTGTTACCCCCTCGGTCGCCAGCAGCGCGCGATATTGCTTGATCAGACTGGCTTCCGGCTCGGTCAGAATGCGGCGCAGATCGGCCCGGTCGAGGGCTTTCAATTCAACCCGGATCGGCAGCCGCCCCTGCAATTCCGGCAGCAGATCGGACGGTTTGGCGAGATGGAACGCACCCGAGGCGATAAACAGGATGTGATCGGTCTTGATCGTGCCGTGCTTGGTCGCGACGGTTGTTCCCTCGATCAGCGGCAGGAGGTCGCGCTGCACTCCCTCGCGGCTGACATCGGCGCCGCTGTAGCCGCCGCCGCGCTCGCTGCGGCCGCAGATCTTGTCGATCTCGTCGAGAAAGACGATCCCGTTCTGCTCGACCGACTGGATTGCGTCGCGCACGACCCGCTCCTGATCGAGCAGTTTGTCGCTTTCCTCGGCCATCAGCACGCGATAACTGTCGGCGACGGTCATCTTCTTTGTCGTCGGGCGGCCGCCAAACGCCTTCCCAAATATATCGCCAAGATTGAGCATGCCCATCTGCGCCCCCGGCAGACCGGGGATCTCAAAGGTCGGCAGGCTCGCCGCGGCGCTTTCCTGCACCGTAATCTCGATTTCGCGATCGTCGAGCGCACCCTCGCGCAGCATCTTGCGGAATTTCTGGCGGGTGTCGGCGCTGGCGTGGGTGCCGACCAGCGCATCGAGCACGCGCTCCTCAGCGGCCCGTTCGGCTTTGGCCTCGACCTGTTTGCGCAGCCGCTCGCGGGTCATGCCGATCGAAATCTCGACGAGATCGCGCGCGATCTGCTCGACATCGCGGCCGACATAGCCGACCTCGGTGAATTTGGTGGCCTCGACCTTCAGAAACGGCGCCTCAGCGAGCCGCGCCAGCCGGCGCGCGATCTCGGTCTTGCCGCAGCCGGTCGGGCCGATCATCAGGATGTTCTTCGGCAGCACCTCCTCGCGCAGTTCGGGTGCGAGCTGCTGGCGGCGCCAGCGGTTGCGCAGCGCGATCGCGACGGCGCGTTTCGCATCGTCCTGACCGACGATAAAGCGGTCAAGCTCGGAGACGATCTCGCGCGGGCTGAACGAGGTCATTGCACTCCCCTCGCCCCCATACCAATCCGCATCCCCGGCGAAAGCCGGGGTCCACGGTGCAACCATTCCGGGAGCGGAAAAGTGGGTCCCGGCTTCCGCCGGGACTGCGATTTTTTTAGTATCAAAGGCATCTGCGATGTCAGCCCGGCAGTTTTTCAAGCGTAATCCGGTCGTTCGTGTAGACGCAGATCCCGGCGGCGATCGTCATCGCGCGGCGCGCTACGGTTTCGGCGTCGAGACCGTCGATGTCGATCAGCGCGCGTGCCGCTGCGAGCGCGTAGCCGCCGCCCGAGCCGATGCCGATGATGTCGTCCTCGGGTTCGAGCACGTCGCCGGTGCCGGACAGGATCAGCGACACGTCCTTGTCCACCACCGCCATCATTGCTTCGAGACGGCGCAGATAGCGGTCGGTGCGCCAATCCTTCGCGAGTTCGACACAGGCGCGGGTCAACTGCCCGGAATATTGTTCGAGCTTGGCTTCGAGCCGCTCGAACAAGGTGAACGCGTCGGCGGTCGCGCCGGCGAACCCGGCGATGACGTTGCCTCCGCCAAGCCGCCGCACCTTGCGGGCGTTCGACTTGACGACAGTCTGCCCCATCGAGACCTGCCCGTCGCCGGCGACGATGACCTGCCCGCCCTTGCGCACCGACAGGATTGTCGTGCCGTGCCAGAGCGGAGTGCGGGGTTCGGGCGCCATGAGGCTGCATGTAATGACGGCCGGGAGGGGGTCAAGCGGCGCGGTCGCGCTGAGGGGTCGCTCCGGGCGTATCGCCTCAGGTGACAAATTTTCGGGTGATATCCTTGATCGATCCGCATCCCGCGAGTTTCATGGCGAGCTGCAACTCGTTGTTCAACGTGTCGAACATCGACTTGACGCCGGGAGCGCCGCCAAGCGCCAGGCTGTAGAGTGTCGGACGTCCGACACCGACCGCCCGCGCACCGAGCGCCAGCGCCTTGAAGACATGAACGCCGCGTCGAACGCCGCTGTCGAGCAGCACGGGGACGTCCGGGCCGACAGCCTCGACAATCCGCGGCAGTGCAGTGATCGAGGCGGGCACCGTATCGAGTTGCCGGCCGCCGTGGTTGGAAACCATGATGCCCGCAGCGCCGCGAGCCATGCATTCCTTTGCATTTTCCGGTGTCAGAATGCCCTTGACGATGACGGGCTGCCCCGATTCCTTCGCGATGAACTCGATATCCGCAAAGGTGAGGTTTCGGTTGAAGATCTCGGTGAGTTCCGCGAGGTTCGCTCCGACAGGAGCGTTCGGGACGTTCGGGAATGGGAGCGAGGGAGGAAACACAAAGCCGTTTCTCTGATCGGCTTCGCGATTGCCCGGCCATTCAAGATCGACCGTGAAGACCATGGCGGTACATCCGGCGGCCTTCGCCCGCTGGATGAGTTCCCGGTTAAGGCCCTGATCTTTCATGTAATATAGCTGGAACCACTTTGCTCCCGGGTTGGCTTGCGCAATTTCTTCCAGCGACGTATTCGCAAGAGTCTGCGCAATAAACAGCGCCCCTGCGTCGCCGGCGCCCTTGGCGCTCCCCTTTTCCGCGGACACATGCGCAAGCCCGTGCGCCGCCGCCGGCGGAACAAACATCGGGATAGCTAGCTTTGAGCCGAAAATCTCGATCTCAGTGTTCGGAACGCCGATGCCTTGGAGGTAACGCGGCAGGATCTGACGATCGTCGAAAGCGCGAATGTTCTCCCTCAATGTCCATTCATCCCCGGAACCGCTCCTGATATATCCGAACGGCGCCTTCGGCATGACATTCTCGGCTTCGGCTTCGAGATCGTACAGGTTGATGATGTCGAGCGGTCGCTCCGCTGTCCCGGCCACATAAGGGCGTGTCGGGACGATGTCCGATTGGGCAGCTGGATTCTGAGTCCTCTGGGCCGCGGCTGTCCCGATCGAGAGTCCGGCGGTAGCCGCAAGTCCGAGGGTTCCAAGAAGGATTTCGCGCCGAGAGGACATGGGAGTCTCCGCTTCAACCGTATGAGAACTCCTTTTTGGAAGGTTTGTTCCTGCGGTTACCGGACGGCGCAAGACGGGCGATCAGCGCTTGACGAACACCGTGCCGTCCGCGATCCGAACCTCGTAGACTGGCAGATCGGTCGAGACAGGGCCGTCCACAAACCTGCCGTCGCGGATGTCGAATTGCGCGAAGTGCAACGGGCACTCGACGATATGCCCGCTGAGCGTGCCGCGCGACAGCGGCGCGTTGCGGTGGCCGCAGATGTCGCTGAAGGCGTGGAAGCGCCCCTCGACATGGGCAATAACAACGCGCCGGCGATCGACTGCGACGCATTTCATCGTGCCGTCGGGAATGTCGGCGGCGGAAGCGACCGGGATGAAATCGCTGGAAGGTTCCATGCGGCGATCCTGGTTAGCCCTCTCCCGCATCGCGGGAGAGGGAGGGACCCATCGCGCAGCGATGGGAGGGTGAGGGGCGGTGTCGAAACCCTCACCCACCTCCTCCGGTCAAGCCCGGGGTCGGCACCCTCTCCCGCAATGCGGGAGAGGGGATTGTTTTAATTCAAGTGAAAGCCGAACATCTTGGCGGCGTTTTCCGAGGTGATCTTGCGCAGATCGGCCTCGGGCACGCCGGCGAACATGCGTTGCAGGAATTGCTGCGAGCGCGGAAAGGTCGCCTCGGCGTGCGGGTAGTCGCTGCCCCACAGCATATTCTCGACGCCGATGCGGTCGCGCAACTGCACGCCGAGATCGTCCTCCATGAACTCGACAAACATATTGCGCTTCCAGTAGTCGCTCGGCAGCAGACCTTCCTGCGAGCGCCAGCCCTTTGTAAAGACCGGGCGTTCGAGATAGGTAAAGTCCATCTGCTTGAGCCAGTGCGGGATCCACGCCGCCTCATGCTCGACCGAGCCGATCCTGAGACCGGGGAATTTGTCGAACACGCCGGCGAAGACCATCGAGCCGAGCGAATAGCGGACCCAGTAATCGGTCGTCGAGCGCCCGGCGCCGGTCAATTCGGTGATATCCATTGTGAATTCATTGGCCGGAATCCCGTCGCGCGGCGTGCCGATATGCAGCAACAGCGGGTGCTTGAGTTCCTCGGCAACGGCCCAGAAACGGTCATAAGCCGGATCGCCGTAGGGTTTATCGGGGCGCGGCGCGACCGGGATGAACGAGCCGACCAGCTCCATTTTGGCGACGCGTTCGAGTTCGGCGGCGCCCTCGTCCGGATCGTCGAGATTGAGCATCGCGATGCCCTTGAGCCGGTCCGGATAAGGCTTGCAGAAATCGGCGATCCAGTCGTTGTAGACGCGGCAGATCTCCGACAGTAACCGGCTGTCCGGCACGCGATACCAGAAAAGCCCCTGGCTCGGCTGCAATACCGACCCCCAGATGCCGTCCTGCTCGTTTTCGACGATCATTGCGTGCGGGTCGTAGGCGCCCTTGCGCACATCCTCCCAGACACCGAGAAAGTCGATCTGCGACGGGTCCTCGAAACGCTGCCCGGCCTGCATCACCGCGCCCAAGGTGCCGACCTGCTGCCCGCCGAGCATCCAGGCGTCGTATTCGCGCCCCGCCGGCGTCTTGCGCCGTTCCATGCGCGGAGCTTTGTCGCGCAGCTTCGGGTCGAAACGCTCGGTGTACATGTCCGGCGGCTCGACGATATGCGAGTCAGCCGAGATCATTCTGAAATTCGCCATGCGCACCCTCCCAAACCCGGCTGGTTCTCGCCGGTCTGGGTCTCATCATACACGAGACCGGCCGCTCGCGGCAGAGACCTTGAACGCTGTTCGGAAAAGGTCAGAGGTGCAGCGCATGGCCGAGACCGAGCAGCGCCGCTTCGCCGGCCGCCTCGCTCAGGGTCGGGTGGACGTGGATCGTGTGCGCCAGATCGTCGAGCACCGCGCCCATCGCCAGCGCATGCGCGAACTCGCCGGTCAGCTCGGCGACCTCGCGTCCGACCGCCTGGATGCCGAGGATGCGCCGGTCGGCCCGGTCCGACACGACGCGCACAAACCCGCCCGAGTTGCCGGCCTCCAGGGTCAGCGCACGGCCGTTCGCGGCGAACGGGAAGAGTGAGGTTTCGGCGTCGAAACCCGTCGAAGCGGCCTCGTCCGGCAGGAGACCGGCGACAACGATCTCGGGATCGGTAAAGACGATTGCGGCGATCTCGGCGGGGTCAAAACGGCGGCGGTGGCCGGCGATGATTTCGGCGACCATCGCGCCCTGCGCCATCGCCTTGTGCGCCAGCATCGGTTCGCCGACCAGATCGCCGATCGCCCAGACATTGCGCATCGCGGTGCGGCACCGGTCATCGACCCTAACGAAACGGCCGTCCCGATCCACCGCCATTTCTTCGAGGCCCCACCCCTCGGTCAGCGGCCGGCGGCCGACCGTCACCAGGATTTTGTCGGCGTCAAGCGCGAGCGGCCCGGAGACGGTTTCGATCGCGAGCCTGCCGCCGCGGTCGCGCCCGGTGACGGTGGCGCCGAGATGCAGGGTCACGCCGTTCCGGGTCAGCCAGCGCCGCACCGGGCGGGTCAGCGCCTCGTCGTAGCGCGGCAGGATGCGGTCGGCGGTCTCGACGATCGCGACCGCCGCACCAAGCTTGCGGAAGGCAATGCCGAGTTCGAGACCGATATAGCCGGCCCCGATGACGACCAGGTTCTTCGGGACCTCGGACAGCGATAGCGCTTCGGTCGAGGAGATCACATCGCCGCCGAACGGCAGGACCGGCAGCGGGACCGGTTCGGAACCGGTCGCGAGCACGACGTGCTCGGCGGCGATCGTCACCGGGCCGGTCTGCGTTGCGACCGTGCAGGTCTTTGCGTCGGAAAACCGCGCCCAGCCCTCGACGATCCGCACCTTGGCGTGTTGCAGCAGCCCCGCAACCCCGCCGGTCAGGCGATCGACAATGCCGTCCTTCCACGCGATCGTGCGGGCAAAATCGAGACGCGGCGGCGCATCGATCGCGATGCCGAGCGCGTTGCCGCCTTCCGCCGCCGCCCCGGCGATATCGAAAAATCTGTCGGCGGCGTGGATCAGCGCCTTTGACGGGATGCAGCCGCGCAGCAGGCACGTGCCGCCGGGGCGCTCGCCGTTCACCAGCACGGTGTCGAGACCGAGCTGGCCGGCGCGGATCGCCGCGATATAGCCGCCGGGTCCGCCGCCGACAACGAGAACGCGCGGGCGCAGGGTTTCGGGCACCGATGATCCCCTTCTGAAAAACCGCATTCCCGGCGGAAGCCGGGATCCACTTGTCCGGCGACGGAGCGGTTGCGGAGTGGGTCCCGGCTTCCGCCGGGAATGCGGTCTTTTATTGTGTACAACACGTCCGTAGGGCGGGGGCCCCAGCGAAAGCCAAAGGCAACCCGCCATGTTCGATCCTGCGAACCGGGGGTGGATTACGCTCCGCCCATTGCCCTATACCGATTTCAGCCGATGAACAGCATCGCCGGGTGCTCGAGCTGGCGTTTGATGCGCTGGATAAACGAGGCGGCCTCCCAGCCGTCGACGATGCGGTGATCGAATGACGAGGACAGGTTCATCATCCTGCGGATCGCGATTTGACCGTGATGGACCACCGGGCGTTCGGCGATGCGGTTGACCCCGATGATCGCGACCTCGGGATGGTTGATGACGGGGGTCGCCGCGAGACCGCCGAGCGCGCCGAGACTGGTGATCGTGATCGTCGAGCCGGTCAGCTCGTCGCGCGACGCCTTGCCGTCGCGCGCCGCCGTCGCGAGCCGGCGCAACTCGGCCGCGCTCTGCGACAGTTCGAGCGCCTCGGCGTGGCGGATGTCCGGGACCAGCTGGCCCCCCGCGAGGTCGGAAGTGCGGCGTG
>JBFWVT010000013.1:0-81517 GCA_050246595.1 Alphaproteobacteria bacterium | reverse complement strand
TGCCGCAAGCGCGCTGGCGCACCCTGACCTTTCTGGCGGCCTTGCGCTGCGACCGGATCACGGCGCCCTGCGTCATCGACGGCCCGATCAACGGCGCCAGCTTTCGCGCTTACGTCGAGCAGTTCCTTGCACCCACCCTGAACCGCGGCGATGTCGTGATCCTGGACAATCTCGGCAGTCATAAGGGACAAGCTGTCCGCCGCCTGATCCGCGCCGCCGGCGCCAAGCTGTTCTTCCTGCCGCGCTATTCGCCCGATCTCAACCCGATCGAGCAGGTCTTCGCCAAGCTCAAGACCCTGCTGCGCAAAGCCGATCCGCGCACCACCGATGCTACCTGGCGCCAGATCGGCTCCTTGCTCGATCATTTCTCCGCACAGGAATGCGCAAACTACCTCGCCAATGCCGGCTACGCTTCAACCTGATGCGATCAAGCTCTAGGCACGCGCCACCGCGCGCGGACGCCGCATGCCCGCGGCGAAGGCACGCTCCACCTTCGTGTCCAGCTCGCGCTGGCTCCACGGGCGGTGCGGATCGTAGAATGGCATCTGGCGGGCGGCCCAAGCCAGCACCTCGCGCGCAAAGTGGGCGGGAATGGCGCCCGCGCCCGCCAGCGTGCCGATGGCAAAGGCCTCGCTGTTGAGCGTGGTCTCCTGCTCGCCATTGGGAGCGGCCATGATTCGGCGGGCCGCATTGTCGAGAGCTGCCTCGGCGTAGGGCGAGAGGCCTCTCATCGGCTTGGGCGGAGAGCCAGCCGAGCAGGTCTCTTCCAACTCCCTGGGCATGGCCCACTTCGGAAGTGGGGCTATCGTCGCGGTGTCGAGGTTATAGTACGGGTCCCATGAATAGCCGCCGCCCGGCGACGGCGCGATCACATAGCCGCCGTCGCCGCGCAGATCGAGGCCGCGCCCCAGACCGCGCCCGCGGGCGCCAGCTGTATTCTTGATGATGAAAGCCGGGGCGCGGAAATAGACGTGCAGCCCGCCACTTGCCGTATGCGCGAGCGGCGTATCAGGGAGGATTGCAGCCCCAAGCTCGTCGAGAGTATCGAACCCATTAATGCCATTCTTGCGGTCGATGTCGAGGACAATCGCGGTGGATCGGCCCGTCGGAACACCGACCAGAGCCTCCCACCATCGGCGCCACCATTCGCGGATCAGGTCACGATCGAGTGTAGCGTCGTGAAGCCCGTGCCGTGTTAGAGGGCGTTTGCGCGCCTTCCCATGCCAGCAGCAGGGGAAAACTGCCCAGCCCCGGCGCTCGGCATAAGAAATCGCCGCATCGCTCGGCCTTGCCAGCGATCGGCCTCATTTGCTCATCGGGGCAGAGCAGCGCTTCAGTCTTTTGTCCCTGATTTGGCCGAAGCCTGCTCCAACAGAAGGTCGATCGCGTTGCACGGCACCAGCAGCCTACGCCCGATGCGCACGGTCGGGATTTCCCCCCGTTTCGCCGCCTCATAGGCGCCGTTTCTGGAAATCCCGAGTTCCTGGGCCGCTTCCGGAATCGTGATCGTCTTCTATATCGTCATGAGCCCGGTTCCATATAATGCACTGATTATCACGTGCAAAAACTGGGTGTAGCGGATCGTGAGATGCTTTGACAAGTCATTTTTGCACTTGATATCACGTGTACTGAAGGACAATCGGGGACGAAATGGCACGATCCGCCGGGATAGGCCGCGGCAGACCCGCCAAGCCGGAGGCGCAGCGCAAGCGGAGCAATCTGACGTTCCGTGTCCGGGCACAGCTGCGCTATCTGCTGCAATTGCGGGCAGACCGCGAAGGTCGCTCTCTCAGCGAGGAGATCGAGTATCGCTTGGAGCGGTCGCTCGCCGAGGAAGCTCTGCTCTACGGCATCCAGGACCCGATGGTCTTTCTTAATGCCGTCAACACGATCACGATTGTTCTCGCAAGCCTTGAGCGGCAGACCGGACGCAAGGCGTTCGGTCCCGATGGCGATCCGTGGCTGCACGAACAGGCGTGGGGCGCCTTGAGCACATGGTTTGCAGCGACGCGTCCGCCTGGCGAAGCAAAACCGCCGGTGCAACTGGCGCGGAGCCCATATCGAAAAGCCGTGCCGAAAGCGGTGATCAACGTACTCGGCTCCATCGCGATGGAAAGAAACCTGACGGATCCCGGTGGACTGCCCGATCTCAAAGACTTCAGGGCGTTGATCGAACTCATCCGTGAAATCCGCAGAGCGGAGAAAGAGGCGGAGCCGGAACCCGGTCCGGCCGAAGGCAGAGCTGTATTTGAAGCGTTGAGCGATGCACTTGGGCCGCCCGATCCGCAAACCACCCGGATCGCGCAAGAAATTCTCGATGAATTGGATCAGTCCCCGCCGAAAAAAGGAGAGAAGAAATGAAAGGGCATATCCGCCCGCGCGGACCGGGCGCTTGGGAACTCAAATTCGACGTGCAGTCTGACAACGGGCAGCGCAAGACCCGCTATGTCACCGTCCGCGGCGGCAAGCGCGAGGCGCAGAAGAAGCTCACCGAGCTGCTCGACCAGGTGAACAAGGGCAGTTTCATCGACCCGTCAAAGACGACGCTCGCCGAGTTTCTCGACCGGTGGGAAGCCTGGGCGGCCACGCAGGTCTCGGCAAAGACCCTGGAGCGCTACAAGGATTTACTGGCGCACCATGTATGGCCGCACATCGGCGGCCGGGCGATCCAGAAGTTGCGCACGGTCGATTTCGCCGAGCTAGCTCTACGGCAAACTGCTATCGCCGAAGCCGGACGGCGCCGGCCTGGCGCCGCGCACGGTCGGGCACGTCCATCGCCTGATGCACCGCATCATGGGGCATGCGGTGAAATGGAGCATCGTCGGCAGCAATCCGGTCGCCGCCGCCGAGCCGCCGCGGGTTCAGCGTACCGAAATCGAAATCCTCGCCCCGGATCAGATCAGGGCAGTCCTCGATGTGCTGCGCGGCCGGCCGCTGTATCCGGTCGCGGTTATCGGCCTAGCAACCGGCATGCGGCGTGGCGAGATCGTCGCGCTCAGGTGGAGCGATATCGACCTCGACGGCGGCAGGATCAGGGTCGAACGGTCGCTCGAAGAAACGAAAGCCGGGCTGGCTTTCAAGGAGCCAAAGACCAAGGCGGGGCGCCGCACGGTCGGCATACCGCCCTCAATCATCGCCGAACTCCGCACCCATCGCCGGCAGCAGCAGGAGCAACGTCTAGCGCTCGGGCTCGGCGGCGCCGCGCCGGACGATCTCGTGTTTCCGCGGGCGGATGGCGAAGCTTGGCCGCCCGATCGCCTGTCGTCGAACTGGGCAAAGGCGATTCGGAGCATGAAGCTGCCGAAGGTCACGTTTCACGCGCTGCGGCATACGCATGTATCGCAGCTGATCGCGGCCGGTCTCGATGTGTAACGGTCAGCCGGCGCATCGGGCATTCGAACCCCACGGTCACGCTGAACGTGTATGCGCACCTGTTTGGCAACACCGACGATCGCGCCGCCCAGGCGGTGGAAACCGCGCTCGCCAGCGTCCTGGCTGGCTGATGGGCCGAGCCGGCCCGGCGGCAGCCGGGTGGCAAGAGAACGCCTCAAGCACAAAGCGCCGGCAGTTCGGTGGCAAGCCGGTGGCAAACACACCCGCGCGGCGCCGGAACGTGCTGGTGCCGTAATTTCAAAATCAGCGATTTCTCTAATAATATCAAAGTACTGGCGGAGAGGGAGGGATTCGAACCCTCGGTCCCCCGCAAAGGGGACAACGGTTTTCGAGACCGCCCCGTTCGACCGCTCCGGCACCTCTCCTTCGAGCGTGGGCAGGGGCTTACCATAACGAGGCCGGAGAACGAAACCCGAAATTCGCACGTGATCGACGCCCGCGAGATATCGGTTCAGGCGGCGGCAGCGATCACGGGCTCGGCTGTTGTGCCCGGACCGGGAGGTGGGGGCGGCTACTTCGCAGCCGCGAGGGCGGTTTCGGTTTCGTTGCGTTTCGCGGCTTCGAGCCGGGCGGCTTTCTGTTCGACCAGTTCGACGAGATGATCGACGATGTCGGCGTCCTTCAGCCGGTGATCGGCGATGCCGCTGACATAGACCTGGTGCGTGTTGTTGCCGCCGCCGGTGAACCCGATATCGGTCTCGCGCGCTTCTCCGGGTCCGTTGACGACGCAGCCGATCACCGACAGCGTCATCGGCGTCGTGATATGCGCCAGGCGCTCTTCGAGCAGTTCGACGGTCCTGATGACCGGGAATTGCTGACGCGCGCAGGACGGGCACGAGATCACCGTGACCCCACGCCGGCGCAGACCTAGCGACTTCAGGATGTCGTAACCAACCCTGACCTCCTCGACCGGGTCGGCCGACAGCGACACGCGGATTGTGTCGCCGATCCCGGCCCATAGCAGCATGCCGAGACCGATCGACGATTTGACGGTGCCCATGCGCAGCGCGCCGGCCTCGGTGATGCCGAGATGCAGCGGGTAGTCGCAAGCCTCCGCCAGCCCTTGATAGGCTGCGACGGCGAGAAACACGTCGGATGCCTTGCACGAGATCTTGAACTCGAAGAAGTCATTGTCTTCGAGGATTTTGGCGTGGTTCAGCGCGCTCTCGACCATCGCCTCCGGGCACGGCTCGCCGTATTTCTCCAGCAGGTCGCGTTCGAGCGAGCCGGCATTGACCCCGATCCGCATCGAGCAGCCGTGGTCCTTGGCCGCCTTGATGACCTCGCGCACCCGCTCGGCCGAGCCGATATTGCCGGGATTGATCCGCAGACAGGCGGCGCCGCTCTCGGCCGCCTCGATCGCCCGCCGGTAGTGGAAATGGATGTCGGCGACGATCGGTACGCCGACCTGCGGCACGATCCGCTTCAGCGCCAGCGCCGATTCCTGGTCGGGGCACGAGACGCGCACGATATCGGCGCCGGCCTGTTCCAGGGCCTGGATCTGCTCGACGGTCGCCGTGACGTCGCTGGTGACCGTGTTGGTCATCGACTGCACGGTGATCGGCGCGTCGCCGCCGACCGGCACCTTACCGACATGGATCTTGCGGCAGGCGCGGCGCTGGATATCGCGATAGGGCCGCACGCTCATGTCAACCTCGCCGATTGCGTTTGCTTCGATATAGAACGCGCCGGTGACGGAAAAAAGACCGGCCGCGTGCCCTGGCCGGCTTTGCCCAAAAAGCCGGCATCATGCCGCCGCCGTCTGCATGTCCGGACCCGATCGGGGGACATATCTAGGCAGGACAGCGCAATCGGCGGTTGAATGCTGCAAGGTGTCCGGCTGCTTCTACAGCAAGTCTGCAGCCAGCAACCCATCGGATTCGTTGTATTCGACTCCAGGTTCCCAGCGTCCCGAACGCCACTCCGAGGCACCAACGACAGCCGATGAATGCGGCGAAATTGCCGGCGACATCCGGCATACCCGCAATCGTGCCGGCTTTTCGGGCAAGGCCGCCCTAGCCGCGCACCGCGGTGCCGGCAAGCAGCGCTTGCGGTTCGAGCGTCACGTTGCGGCGCAGCGTGCCCAAGGCGCCGAGCGCGGGCGCCGGCTTCCCGTCCACCAGCACTTCGAGCGCGCCGGCGTTGCCGGTGCGCAGGATCAGCCCGGTCCGCGGCACGCGATAGGTCTCGCCCGCTTTCAGGACGCGCGCAAAGACGATTTCCTGATCGGCGCCGCGGATCTGAATCCAGGAATCGGCCAAAGCTCGGATATCGATATTGCCGGACGCACTCGGCGACGGGCTTGCGGCGGAGGTGCCGGGAGCCTCGCCGGCCGCCGCGGCCGGCCCGACGGCGCCGTCGGCCGACCCGGAAGCCGGCGGCGCGTTGTCCGGGACGACCGCAATTGTCGTCGGTTGCTGCGTGGCCAGCACGCCCGAGCCGAATTGTGCCGCCGGAGCTGCCCGAGACGCGTTTGCTCCTGACAGGGCGGGCTGCGCCGCAGGCGCGGCGGGGGAAGCGGCGTCGGCCGTCGCTGCGCCCGGCGCGGAAGCCGCGTCCTGGACCGCCGGGGAGGCAGCGGTCAATTGCTGCAACTCGGCCGGCACGGCGGCGACGCGGTCGGGGCGCTCGCGTTCGCCGGCCGCGACATAGTACCAGGCGCCGTACCCGCACAGCGCCAGGACGAGGCCGGTCAGCAACACCCGTATGCCGGGGAGGCTGCGCTCTTCGAGCGGGACCGGGAGCGTCAGATCGGGGCGGGTCTGAGCCTCCGCCTTCTCGCGATAGAGATCGAGAACGCGCTCGCCGTCGAGACCGAGATAGGTCGCGTAGGCCCGGATAAAGCCGATCGCATAGGTCGGTCCGGGCAGCTCCTCGCTGCGTCCCTGCTCGATCGCGGCGAGATAGACCGGTTTTATGCACAAGGCCTCGGCGACCGCGTCGAGGTCGAGCCGGAGCTGAAGCCGGCGCTCGCGCAGCAGCTCGCCGGCGGCGTTGCGCATCGTCATTCGATCCGAATCATCCTCGTTCGGCTCTGCGAATGGTGTCGTTATCCGCTGAAACAGACCCACGCGCGCCCCCTCTACCGCCGTTCCGTCCCGGCAATCTTAAAAGAAAGCAGCGCATCCGTCCAATCGGCGCGATCCGCATGCGCTTGCACCCGCGCCGGACGCGATCGCTCGCTGTGATCGCTTACAGGGCGATGCCGCGGTCGCGGGCGTAGGCCTCGAACCAGCGGCGCAGCGAATGGTCCGGGCGCTCGGCGATCTCGTCGAGATACTGTGCGAGCGCGCCCGAATCGAGGCTGCGGATCATCGTCTTGACCGGCCCGATCGCGGTCGGGGCCATCGACAGCCTGCGAAAACCGAGCGCGATCAGCACCATCGCCTCGATCGGGTTGCCCGCCATCTCGCCGCAGATACTGAGCTTCTTGCCGGCGGCGGCGCATTCCCGGACCAGATGACGCAGCAGCGCCAGCATCGCCGGCGACAGCAGATCGTAGCGCTCGGCGAGAAGCGGATTGCCGCGGTCGCAGGCGAAGATGAACTGCGCCAGATCGTTGGTGCCAATCGACAGAAAATCGACGCGCCGCAGCAGGGCCGGGAGCTGCCACAAGAGCGCCGGAACTTCGAGCATGACACCGAGACTGACCGAGCGCGGTCCCTCGCCGCCCTCCGCCGCGAGCCGGGTGCGTTCCGCGTCGAGAAGATGGCGCGCGGCTTCCAGCTCGGCGACTTCGCTGATCATCGGGAACTTGATGCACAGCTCGCGCCCGGCGGCGGCGCGCAGCAGCGCCCGCAACTGGCGGCGCAGCATCGCCGGCCGGTCGAGCCCGATGCGGATCGCGCGCCAGCCCATCGCCGGGTTGTCCTCGGCGGCCTTTGGCAGGTACGGCAGCACCTTGTCGCCGCCGATATCGAGCGTGCGGAACACGATCGGCCGCTCGCCGGCCTGTTCATAGGCGCGTCGATAAAACGCGGTCTGTTCGGCGGCCTTCGGAAAGGTGTTGCGCGCCAGCAGCTGGATTTCGGTGCGGAACAGCCCGATGCCAGCGGCGCCGGTGGCGTCGAGCTGCGCCACGTCGAGCAGCAATCCGGCATTGAGCAGCAGCTCGACCGCCACCCCGTCGCGGGTCACGGCCGGTATGTCGCGCAGCGTCTCGAAATAGGCGCGCCGCCGCGTGCGCGCCGCGACCGCCGCCTCGACCGATTGCCTTATGTCGGCGCGCGGGCGGATCAGCACGCTGCCGCTGTCGCCGTCGGCGACAACGATGTCGCTCTGCTCGATGACGCGGGTCGCCCCGGCGACCCGACCGACGACCGGAATATCGAGCGCCCGTGCGACGATCGCGACATGCATCGTCGGCGAGCCTTCTTCGAGCACGAGACCCCTGATCCGGCGATGCGCATAGTCCAGCAATTCGGCCGGTCCCATCGCCTCGGCGACCAGAATGAACTCGGTGGGCGCGTCGGCGGCGACGCCGGGCGGCCCGACCAGGTATCGCTGCAACCGGTTGGCCAGATCTTCCAGATCGTAGAGCCGCTCGCGCAGATACGGGTCGCTCATCTGCATCAGACGGCTTCTCGTCTCGTCGCGCACCTTCTGCACCGCGGCCTCGGCCGTCAGGCCGCTGCGCACCGCCTCGGCGATGCGCGCGAGCCAGCCGCGATCGGCCGCAAACATGCGGTAGGCTTCGAGGATCTCGCGGTGTTCGCCCGGCCCGAGCCCGCTCGTCGCATCGACCAGCCGGTCGATCCCCTGCTGCATCGCCGCGACGGCGTCGCGCAGCCGCCGCTCCTCGGCCTCGACATCCTCGGCGACGACATGGCGGATCGCGACATGCGGTTCGTGCAGCAGCGCCGGGGCAACCGCCAGACCCGGATTGAGGCGCAACCCGCCGAGCCGCATCGGCAGCGCCGCGCCGCCGCGGCTTTCCGCCATCTCGCGCGGGTTCACCAGCTCGCCGCTGGCGATCAGCTCGGCGACGATCATCGCGATCGTCTGCAAGGTCTCGACATCGTCCTCGGAATACTGCCGGCGCGTCCGGTTCTGGACGACCAGGACCCCGAGCACCCGCTCGCCGCGCAACACCGGCACCCCCATCAGCGAGTGATAGATTTCCTCGCCGGTTTCCGGACGATAGGCGAAATCGGGGTGGGTCTGCGCGTCGGCGAGAGCCAGCGGGCGCGCACCGGCGGCGATCCGCCCGACCAGACCTTCGCCGACCCTGAGCCGGGTGCGATGCACCGCCTCGGGGCGCAACCCCTCGGTCGCGAACAGTTCGAGCACCTCGCCGGCGCGCATCGCATAGGCCGAGCAGACCTCGGCGGCCATCTCGGCCGCGACGACGCGCACGATCCGGTCGAGCCGCTCCTGGGCCGCGCCCGATCCGGCCATGATGCCGCGCAGACGGCGCAGCAGCCGGCGGGTTGTCGAGACGGGTTCAGCCGGCGCCTGGGGTGTCACCGACGGGATGGTTTCCGAGGCCTCGGCGGGGTGCTCCTCGATGATCTCGCTCATCCCGGGGCGGCCTCGGGTCGCGCCGGCCCGGCCGGTTGCGTCCGACCGTCAAAGCGGGTCTGGCGCACGGCGATCACGGCCAGCGCCTGGTCGACAAGCTCGGCGAGGATCTCGGCGGTGCTCTGCTCGCGCGTCACCATGCCGACGCTTTGCCCGGCCATCAGCGAGCCGCCCTCGATATCGCCGTCGATCACCGCGCGGCGCAGCGCCCCGGCCCAGAAATGCTCGATTTCGAGCTGCGCCTCCTTTTGCGACAGCTCGCCGCGGTTGAACCGGTCGATGACCGCGCGCTGCGTCTCGCGAAAATGCCCGGTCGCCGCATTCGCCAAAGCGCGCACCGGGATCACCGGAAAGCGGGTGTCGAGCTGGACCGACGGCATCGCGTCGCGCGCCGTGGCGCGGATAAAGGCGCGCTTGAAGCGCGGATGGGCGATCGATTCATCGGCACAGACGAATCTCGTGCCGAGCTGCACCCCGGCGGCGCCCATTTCGAGATACGACACGATTGCCTCGCCGCGTCCGATCCCGCCGGCGACAAACACCGGCACCTCGCGCAGATGCGGAAGCACTTCCTGTGCCAATACCGCGGTCGAGACCGGCCCGATATGGCCGCCGGCCTCACTGCCTTCGATGACGATCGCGTCGGCTCCGGCGCGCACCAGTTTGCGGGCGATGCCCAGGGACGGCGCAAAGCAGACGGCGCGAGCACCGCCGTCACGCAGGCGCCGGATTGCCGCCGTCGCCGGAATGCCGCCGGCAAGCACCACATGCCCGACGCGGCGGGCGACGCATACCTCGATCAGCCCGGCCAATTGCGGGTGCATCGTGATCAGATTGACGCCAAACGGCTTTGATGTGAGCGACGCGGTGGCGGCGATCTCGGCATCGAGCAGGTCGGGCGACATCGATCCGGAGGCGATCACGCCAAACCCGCCGGCGTTCGAGATCGCGGCGACCAGGTTGCGCTCCGACACCCAGGTCATCGCGCCGCCCATGATCGCCAGTTCGGTGCCGAGAAACGCGCGACCGCGCGCCCAAAGCATGTCCAACTCGGGCATGTCGAGTTCGGCGCGCGAAACGGCGTCGTTCGGTCCCGGCGCGCCGGGCGGCGGCGCGGGTTTCGCCGCGATCGGTGCGCGAACGGCCGGCGCCGGGATCTCCGTCATTCGGGCGCGTCGAGGCCGTAGGCGGTATGCAGCGCGCGCAGCGCCAGCTCGGTGTACTCGGCCGCGACCAGAACGCTGACCTTGATCTCGGAGGTCGAGATCACCTGGATATTGATGCCGCGCTCGGCCAGCGTCTGGAACATGATCTGGGCGACGCCGGCATGGCTGCGCATGCCGACGCCGATGACCGAGATCTTGACGACATTCGAATCCGGCTTCAGCGCCAGAAAGCCGATCGTGTCGCGGCAGGCTTCGAGCACCGCGACGGCGCGATCGAGATCGCTGCGCGCGATCGTAAAAGTCAGGTCGGCCTTGCCGTCATCGGAAGCGTTCTGCACGATCATATCGACATTGATCGCGCTGTCGGCGAGCGGACCGAACAGCGCCGCCGCGACGCCGGGCCGGTCGTCAACCTGCTGCACGGTAATTTTCGCCTCGTCCCGGCTGTAGGCGATGCCGCTGACGACCTGCTGTTCCACGATTTCGTCCTCATCGACGACGAGCGTACCGGGGATGTCGGCAAAGCTCGACAGGACCTGGATGCGTACGCGATGGTTCATCGCCATCTCGACCGAGCGCGTCTGCAGGACCTTCGCGCCCTGCGACGCCATTTCGAGCATCTCTTCATACGTGATTCTAGACAGCTTGCGCGCCTTTTCAACAATCCGCGGGTCGGTCGTGTAGACGCCGTCCACATCGGTGAAGATGTCGCAGCGCTCGGCCTTCAGCGCCGCCGCCAGCGCCACCGCCGAGGTATCGGACCCGCCGCGCCCCAAGGTCGTGACCCGCCCGCACGGCCCCAGCCCCTGAAACCCGGCGACGACCGCGACCTGCCCCTCGGCGAAACCGCGCTCGATCCCGGCGGTATCGACCGCCTCGATGCGCGCCTTGCCGTGCACCCCGTCGGTGCGGATCGGGACCTGCCAGCCGAGCCAGGAGCGGGCGTTGATCCCGAGCGTCTGCAGCGCCAGCGCCATCAGCCCTGCGGTCACCTGCTCGCCGGAGGCGACGACGGCGTCGTATTCGCGCGCGTCATGCAGCGGGCTGACCTGCCGCGCCCACTCGACCAGCTGATTGGTGGCGCCGGCCATCGCCGAGACCACGACCGCGACCTGATTGCCGGCATCGACCTCGCGCTTGACGCGGCAGGCGGCGTTTCTGATGCGCTCGATGTCGGCGACCGATGTTCCGCCAAACTTCTGTACGATACGCGCCATGTTCTCCTCGTTACGCGCCGCTTGTTCTCGGGCACCATCGTACCGGGCACGGTGTTGTATGGGCGATGCGGTCTCCGCATACTCGACCGCGGGAGGCGCCGCCATCCGCCGGCGCAAGACCCTGGCACGGTTAGACCCGACGGCATGACTGAGTTCGACGACACGGTAGACCGGCACGATATCGATCGCTTCGCCAGGCAGGCGTCAGGCTGGTGGGACCCGCGGGGCAGCTTTCGGCCGCTCCACGAGATAAACCCCGTCCGCATCGATTTCATCCGGCGCGAACTGCTCGCTCATTTCCGCCGCGATCCCCGATCTCTGTCGCCGTTCACCGGGTTGTCTCTGGCCGATATCGGTTGCGGCGGCGGGCTGGTCGCGGAACCGATGGCGCGGCTCGGTTTTGCGGTGACCGGCATCGACGCCGGTACCGAGGCGATCGGCGTGGCGCGCGCCCATGCCGCGGCGAGCGGGCTGACGATCGATTACCGCGTCGCCGATGTCGAGATGCTGGCGGGGACGGGCGAGCGGTTCGACACCGTGCTGGCGCTGGAAATCGTCGAGCACGCGGCCGACCGCGACCGTTTTCTGGCAGCGCTGGCGCGGCTGGTCAAGCCCGGCGGCATTTTGATCGGGGCGACGATCAACCGGACGGCGCGCTCGTTCGCGCTGGCGATCGTCGGCGCCGAGTACCTGCTGCGCTGGCTGCCGCCCGGCACGCATGACTGGAACCGCTTTGTGCTTCCGTCGGAATTCTCGCTGCCGCTGCGCCGCGCCGGGCTGGCGACCACGCGCCTTGCCGGCATGAGCTACGACTGGCGCAGCGGAGAATGGCGCATTTCCGAGGATCTGTCGGTCAATTACATGCTGGTTGCCGTGCGGCCCTAAACCGGGATTGGGCCGCCGAGCGGACACGCCGCGGGCGGCAGTGTCTCAGTTTGAGATCGGCCCACTGCGCCGTCCCGGAGCAACCCCTCGGGACCGCCGGCGTCCCGCCGGCATCGGGCGGAGCAGAGCTTCGCCTGAGCCGGCCAGAGGCCGGCGGTCCTGAAGCGCCCTCGGCAAGTGACTTACCTTCGGACACGGCGGTTATGCCGCGTTTCTACATCCTGCCGCCGGTTACGACCGCATAAAGCCTTCGATCTCGGACTCGGCCCAGGCCAGTGCATCGTTGACCGATTTCCCGGCCTGGGTGTGCTGGGCGATCATCTTCATCATCGTCGCCTGCGCCCACATCTGCGTACCGATCTTGAGCGGCGCCGGGAAACCGGTCAGATGCGGGATCACGTCGTGCCGCGGCGGCAGGTTGTAGACCGTGTATTGGGGCGGCTTGACCTCCTCCCATATCTTGAAGTCCATAAAGCTCTGGAACGGCGGGAGATCGAAGCCCGAACTTGCCGATACCAGCTTTTCCTGAATGTTGCGCTCGGCAAGATAGGTCAACAGGCTCTTCGCCGCCGGGATGTTCTTGCCAAAGTTCCAGATGCCCCAGAAGTAATAGCTGGCCGGGTCGAACCTGCCCTTGGGTCCCTTTGGCGAGGAGAAGTGCCACATCTGCTGGGCAAGCTCCGGCTTGTCGCGCACCGCGACCGCGTAAGCGCTTGGCGGGTTCATGATCAGGGCCGCCTTGCCGGAGACCATTTCCTTGTTGTTCGACGCATTGTCATACGCGTAAACGCTGTCGGGCAGCGTCTTTGACATCCGCTTGTACCAATCGAGCACCTGCCGCATCGCGTCCGACTTGACCGTGATGTCGCCCTTGGGGTTCACCATCTCGGCGCCGTAGGCGGCCAGTACCGAACCCGCGACATTGATCGCGTCGGTACACGTGCTGAGGCCGAACCCGAACGGATGGCCGGCCTTTGAGCATTTTTCGGCGACCTCGGCGAATTTTTCCCAGGTCCAGCTATCGACCAGCTCCTTGTCGGGTTCGACGCCGGGGCCGGGATACATTTTCTGCACGTCGAGACCGGCAAAATTCTTGAAATAATCGATGCGGGCGACCGGCGGCAGCGACGTGCTGCCGTAGGCGGTCGGCACGGCGAGCCAGCGACCGCCGATCTTTCCGCAATACTCGGCGGACGTGGCAATCTTTCCGTACTTCTGGAGAAGAGGCTCTACGATGTCGTCCACCGGTACGAAATTCTGCTCCTGCGAGGCGACATACCAGGTGCGCAGCCCCATGATGTCGTGGCCTGCTTTCGCCTGTCCCTCGGCCATCAGGGTCAGGAGGTCCTTGTCGCCGTTCGACGTGATCAGATCGACCTTGAGATCGACTTTTTCCTTGGTCGCCCATTCCTGGCAGATTTTCAGCAAATTCTGGCTCGCCCCCGGCACCCAATGGTCCCAGGTGCCCATGGCAAGCGAACCGGCGGCATAGGCACCGCTGACAAACGGCGCGACAAGCGAGCCGGCGGTGAAAAAGGTGGGGGCCAATGCAGCGGTCTTCAGTACGGATCGCCGCGTCGGTTTCGACATCGACATGCGTTTCTCTCTCCCAAATTAGCCGGAAATGCCCGGCCCGATTGTTCCCGCCGCAACGTGGCGGCTCTATCCAGCTTCCAGCATGAAGGGAGCCGGCAGCCAGCGCAAGGGCGCGGCCGGTAGGGTCTCGATTTGAATTACACCGTCCTCATTCCGGGGCAGGCTCTCGGGCCGCGAAAGCGCGGACCCGTGAGGCCGTCCCGGAATGGCGGTCCCACCGGTTGCATTCGACCTGCGACACTACCGCGCGGTATCGGCGGTCCCGGTATCGGCGGTCCCAGTCTCGGCGCCGGAGCTTGTCAGACTCCGCGCCGTTCGGCCTTCGGATAGGGCGCGCCGTCGCGATGCGTGTAGCCGACTCCCGGTGTTACCATCATGTCGATATCCGAATAATGGGCGGCACTGGTCGCGACGCGGCTGCCGATTTCGAGCACGACCGCATCCTGACCGGAGCGGTTTTGCAAATGATGGCCGTCGCCGTCATTGGCCGGAAACCCGGCGCAGTCGCCGGCGCGCAGCACCTCCTCACCGGTATCGGTGACCAGCACGACCTCGCCCGAGACGACATGGACGAACTCGTCCTCGCCGGTGTGCCAATGACGCTGGCTCGACCAGGCACCGGGCGGCAGACGCAGCAGGTTGACCCCGAACTGCGTCAGCCCGGCCGCCTCGCCGAGCCTTGTGCGCTCGCGCGACCGGCACGGTTCGTCGAACGGCGACGGGTACAGCGTGCCGATCACTTTCTGCAATTCTCCGATACCGATCCGTTTTGCCATTGTACTTCCCTCCCGAAGAAACATCCCGACGCGCATTATTCGGAGAACGGTCCAGTATTGAAGCCCCGTGACCGGAGAGTCCGGGGATTTTACCCCACTAGCGGGGGATGCTCCGTCCTTGCCTCGATTGCTGCATACGGCCGCTCGGTCGGGCCGAGATAGAGCTGCCGCGGCCGGACGATGCGGGTTTCCGGATCGGTCATCATCTCGTTCCAGTGCGCCACCCAGCCGACCGTGCGCGCCACGGCGAAAACCGGCGTGAACATCGCCGGCGGCAAACCCAGCGCCCGGAAGATGATGCCGGAATAGAAATCGACATTCGGGTAGAGCCTGCGCTCGACAAAATAGTCGTCCTCCAGCGCGATCCGCTCCAGCTCCATGGCCAGCGTCAGCAGCGGGTCCTCCTTGCCGAGCGCGGCCAGCACCTCGCGGCACAGCGGGCGCAGCACCTTGGCGCGCGGATCATAGCTCTTGTAGACGCGATGGCCGAACCCCGACAGCCGGAACGGGTCGCTTCTATCCTTGGCCCGGCGCAGCATTTCGGGAATGCGCTCGACGCTGCCGATCTCTTCCAGGGTCCGCAGGACGGCTTCGTTCGCCCCGCCGTGCAGCGGACCCCACAGCGCCGCGATTGCCGCCGCGGTCGCCGCGAACGGGTTGGCGCGGGTCGAACCGACCAGACGCATCGCCGAGGTCGAGGCGTTCTGCTCGTGATCGGCCTGGATGATCAGCAGCGCGTCGAGCGCGCGGACCATCGGCTCCGGCGCCCGGTACGGCTCGGCCGGCACCGCGAACAGCATGTGCAGAAAATTCTCGGCGTATCCGAGATCGTTACGCGGATAGGTGAACGGCTGACCGAGCGAGTATTTGTACGCCATCGCCGCGATCGTCGGCATTTTCGCGATCAGCCGGTGCGACGCGACGAGCCGCTGATGCGGATCGAAGATGTCGAGACTGTCATGGTAGAACGCCGCGAGCGCCCCGACCACCCCGCACATCACCGCCATCGGGTGCGCGTCGCGACGGAACCCGCGATAGATTGCGTGCAGCTGCTCGTGGATCATCGTGTGGCGGGTGATGCCGTCGGCAAACCCGGCCCTCTGCGCCGCGCTCGGCAGGTCGCCGTTGAGCAGCAGCCAGCACACTTCGAGATAATCGCTGCGCTCGACGAGCTGATCGATCGGGTAGCCGCGATACAGCAGCACGCCCGCGTCGCCATCGACATAGGTGATCGCCGAGCGGCACGCGCCGGTCTGGCCGAAGGACGGGTCGTAGGCCCAGCAGCCGGTTTCCTCGCGCAGCCGGGTTGTGTCGATCATCGGCGGTCCCAGCGTCGGCTCCAGCAGCGGCAGCTCGGCGCGCTTGTTGCCATGACCGAAATCGATCCGTTGAACAGGGACGGACATCGCGTACCTCCACGTCTTGACGACGACGGAACTTGATATTGCACCGCAATATAAGTCAACCTTGATTCATGCAATCAAGTATTGAGAATCCCCCTGATCCGGCAAATCCCCCGTTGGCGGAGCCACAGGACGGCGGCGCCGAGCCGCAAGTCCCGGAGCTGCTCAGCGCCCGCGCCGCGGCCGCCCGGCTCGGGGTCAAGCTCGACACGCTCTATGCCTATGTCAGCCGCGGATTGCTGCGCTCGGTGACGGTGCCGGGCAGTCGCAAGCGGCATTATCGCGCCGAGGACATCGAGCGGTTTCGCGCCAGAAGCGGCGGCGAGCGCGGACGCGAGCCGCTGGTCCCGGTTATCGATTCGGCGATCTGCCTGATCGAGGACGGCCGTTTCTTCTATCGCGGTCACGACGCCGTGCGTCTCGCCGAGACCGCGACGCTGGAGGAGACGGCTTCGTTGCTCTGGGGCGATAAACCCGACGCGGCATTCTCAACCCCTCTCCTCCGCAAGCGTGAGAAGGTCGGGGTGGGGGTTGACAAGCCGTCGGGCCTGGTTGAGCGCGCGCAACTCCGCCTGGCGATGCTCGCCGATAACGACCTTGCCGCGCTCGACCTGACCCGAGCCGGTATCGTCCGCACCGGGCGAACGATCCTTGCCGAACTGGTCGCCGCGATCGTCGATGCCGAACCCGGCGGCGATCCGGTGCATCGGCGGCTCGCCGCGTCCTGGGGTCTGGGCGAGGCGGGCGCCGATCTGATCCGCCGCATTCTCGTGCTGCTGGCCGATCACGAGCTGAACGCATCGGCTTTTGTCGCCCGTGTCGTCGCCTCGACCGGCGCGACGCCGTATGCGGTCGTCTCGGCGGCGCTCGCCGCATTGTCGGGGCGGCGGCATGGCGGCGCTTCGGCGCGCGCCGAGGCGCTGTTCCGCGAGATCGGCGACAGCACCGACCCGATACCGGTCATGGCGGCGCGGCTCGCGCGCGGCGAAGACCTGCCGGGGATCGGTCATCCTCTGTATCCCAACGGCGATCCGCGCGCCCGCGCGATCGTCGAGGCGACCGAAGCGGCGCTGCCCACCGCCGGCGACCGCATCGCCGCCGCGACTGCCGCGGCGAAACAACTGACCGGCCAGCATCCCAATGTCGATTTCGGTCTCGGCGCGGCCGTGACGGCGCTCGGTCTGCCCGGCGGGAGCGCGCTGGCGCTGTTCGTCGTCGGGCGCACGGTCGGCTGGATCGCGCAGGCCATCGAGCAGTACGAAAGGGGGGTCCTGATCCGGCCGCGCGCCCGCTATACCGGTCCGCGCCCGCTGAGGGCGGTTAAAGACGAAGCGGGTTGACGACCTCGACGGCATCGACGAAATGCCGTCCGTTCGCGGTGACGACGACACAATCGTTTGCCGCAGCGGTTGCGGCGATGATCATATCGAGCGGGCTGCGGGCGCGTCCGAGCCGTTTTCCGGCCGCCATCAACCGCGTCCATTCGAATGGGGCCGCTTGATCGAACGCAAGAATACGGCCGGAGAAGAGGGCTTGCGGCCCCTCCGGCCCACCAAACCACTCATCCAGAGCAGTGCGGCGTCGGCTTTGCGGCAAGTTCGGGATACCCCGCCAGATCTCCGCAATCGTAAAGGTGGCGATAAAGAGATCGGCCGCGTCGCGCTCCCCCAGCCGATCCGCAACCGCCGTTGAGGGTTGCAGCTTATGCTCTCGCTGACGATGCTGGTATCGAGAAGATACCGCTTCATAGCGCAACATGGCGCTCCGGAACGATGTCGCGCGTCAGGTCCAGATCGGCGCCGACCAGCGGCGAACGACGCAGTGCGTCCCAGATGTCCTTTCCGGTACGAGGGCGGAGGCAGGTCCGCCCGGAAATCTCGTGCGCCAGTTCCTGCCGCAGCCGGTAGGCGGCCGTGTCATTCTCGGCAAGCCGCTTTGCCAGAGAGCGGATGAGTGCCTTGTCGCTCGCCGAACCACGCACCTCGTAGCGCGCCAGGCCATTCTCCCGGAGCCGGCGGCGGTAAGTCTCGACGGCGCGTTTTTGCGACGCGTTCATGACCGGCAATATTGCCGGTCATCAGCCACTCGTCAAACGCAACCCTGCATTCGGCATTCTGAACGACATTCGGCTCGTCCGGACGAGGCCGGTGCGCTACGATGCCGCAACAGGTTCACTGCTACAGTCCACTGCGGAGAGTGTCTCGATGGCCCGCACCTACAACGTCATCGATGCCGATGGGCACATCCTGGAGCCGCTCGATCTCTGGGACAAATACATGGACCCCAAGTTCCGCGACCGGGCGCCGCGGCTTGTCGTCGATCCCGCGACCGGCATCGAGAAGCTCGATGTCGAGGGCCAGCTGCTCGGCAGCCAGCAGGGCATGGGCGGGATCGGCGGGGTCGGGGCGCGCCAGGGCGCAGTCAAGGCGGCCGAGATGACGTACAATGAGGGCCGTCCCGGCGGGTTCGATCCGCACAAGCGCATCCCCGACATGGATCTCGACGGTATCGACGCCGCGTTTCTGTATCCGAGCATGGGGTTGTTCGCCGGCGCGGTGCACGATCCCGAGCTGGCGAGCGCGCTGTGCCGCGCCTACAACCGCTGGCTCGCTGATTACTGTAAACCGTATCCCGACCGTCTGTTCGGGGTCGCGATGCTGCCGATGCAGTCGGTCGAGCACGCGATCCAAGAGATGACATTCGCCCGTCGCGATCTCGGGTTCCGGGCCTGCTTTCTGCGGCCGAACCCATATCACGGCACCAGGATGATCAACGATCCGATGTATGAGAAGTTCTGGGCGGCGGCCGAGAACCTCGACATGGCGATCGGGTTCCACGAGGGCGGCTCCTCCGGCATGCCGACCGTCGGCATTGACCGCTTCGAGGGTCGCGCCGCGCGCCACATTGTCAGCCACACGATGGAGATGATGCTGGCCTGTCTCGCGGTGATCTGGGGCGGGGTCGTCGAAAAGCACCCGAAAATCCGGATCGGCTTTCTCGAATCGGGCGGCGGCTGGATCGCGCCGTGGCTCGACCGGATGGACCGCCATTTCGACGATCAGGGCTTCAACGATTCCGGTCTGAAGACCCGTCCGAGCGAATTGTTCCAGCGTAATTGCTGGATTTCGTTTGAGCCGGTCGAGGGCAGTCTCCGCGCGCTGGCGGATTATATCGGCCCCAACAAGATCATGTGGGCGACCGATTATCCGCACCGCGACGGCTTCTTTCCCGGCGCCCCCGACATGGTGCGCGAGCGCCTGAAAGGCACCTCGCCCGAAACGCAACGCGGTGTGCTCGCCGGCGGCGCGATGGGCTTTTACGGTCTGAACTGACCGATCCCGAACACGCCTCCCCGCTGCATCCGGACGGCGGAGGGGGAACGTGCAACATCGCGATTTTCCGGAACCACCACCTGGAGGAACGTAATGAGCGGTCACGCCAACCATACCCCGGCGGACATTCGCAAAAAGGTCAATCACCCGATCGTCGATGGCGACGGTCATTGGGTCGAGTATGATCCGGTCTTCGCCGAGCAGATGCGCAAAGTCGGCGGCGACAAGGCGGCCGATGGGTTCCTGGCCGCGATGGCCGCGACCAAGAACGCGCTCGAACTCGGCGTTGCCGAGCGCAAGCGGCGCCGCGTTGCAATGCCGGGTTTCTGGACAAGGCAGACCGGCAACACGCTCGATCGCGCCACGGCGATGATCCCGCACATGCTGTACGACCGGCTCGACGAAATCGGGTCCGATTTCGCGATCATCTATCCGACCGCCGGGCTGCGCCTGCCGCGCATCGTCGATGACGAGACCCGCCGCGCCGTGATCCGCGCCTACAACATCGTGTCGGCGAGCTATTTCGAAAAGCTCCAGGACCGCATGACCCCGGCCGCGATCATCCCGATGCACACGCCGGACGAGGCGATCGAGGAACTCGAATTCGTCACCAAGCAGCTCGGCTCGAAAGTCGGCATGTTCGGCAGCGCGCAGCCGAAGAAGGTGCCGTCGGTCAATTCGGACGATCCGGACGTCCGGCGTCTCGCGGTGTATTACGAGGTGTTCGGGATCGACAGCGATTACGATTTCGACCCGGTCTGGCAGAAATGCGTCGACGTGAAGATCGCGCCGACCTTCCACTCGACCGGCAGCAATCAGGCGCTGCGCAACTCGCCGACCAACTTTACCTACAATCATATCGGCCATTTCGCCGATGCCGGCCACGCAGCGGCGAAGGGCATCTTCCTCGGCGGCGTCACAAGGCGGTTCCCGCAACTGCGCTTTGCGTTCCTCGAAGGCGGCGTCGGCTGGGGCGCGCAATTGTTCGGCGATCTGATGGAGCATTGGGAACGGCGCAACATCAAGGCGCTCGAAAACATGAAGCCGGAGAAGCTCGATCGCGATCTGTTGATGAGCTATGTCGAGAAATACGGCTACAAGGAGCACGCCGAGGCGCTGCGGGCGCGCGACGGGTGGCCCGATCCGGAGATGCGTTCGACCGGCGGGCTGACCGAACTCGACGATTTCGCGGCCCTGAAGTTCACCGGCAAGCAGGACTGGATCGACCTGTTCGTCACGCCGTATTACTTCGGCTGCGAGGCCGACGACCGGATGAACGCGACCGCGTTCCTCAAGCTGAACCCGTTCGACGCGCAGCTCAACGCGATCTACAGCTCCGATATCGGGCATTTCGACGTGATCGACATGCGCGAGCCGCTGCCGGAAGCGTATGAGCTGGTCGAGGACGGCTATATCAGCGAAGCCAATTTCCGCGACTTCGTATTCGAGAACGCGGTGCGTCTGTGGGGCACGCAGAACCCCGACTTCTTCAAGGGCACCACGGTCGAGAAGGAAGCCGCGGCGGTTCTCCAGGCGCAGCAGCGGCCGGCTTACGCCGACGCGGCGAAGTAGGCTCGGTCAGACGCTCCTCCCCTGCGGACTCGCAGGGGAGGAGATTTTCCGAGTTTTGTGCACGCCCTTGCGGGCGGGTTTCGATTGAGTTAATCGATACATCGCAGTCCCGGCGAAAGCCGGGATATATTTTTCCGCCTCCGAGATGCTGGCAGGCGAGTCCCGGTTTGCACCGGGCCTGAGGTCCGGGGCGCAATCCACGGCGTAGTTACTCGGCGGCGGCGCGCCCGTTCTTGGCGAGCGACGGGGCTGCGAGAAGCGGCGCGGCGGCGTCCTCGTCTCCGGGGTCGGTCTCAATCAGGAGCGCCGGCTCGGAAAACCCGAGAACCTGCTGGGCACGCGTGAAATCAAGCGTCTCGACGGTTGCCAGCGCCTTTCCGACACCGCGGTTGCGCTTCTGGGCATCAACAATCCCTTTGCTCAGACGTTGAGCGTGCGTGGCCATCAAATCAAGAGCCTTGCCGAGATTTGCCCACTCGGCCTTGACGGCGGAGAGGGTTTCGCCGATCGTCCCGGCCTTCCGCTCCAGCGCCAATGTCAAATGCCCGACCCGGATGCAATGCAGCAATCCCGGCAGGACGCTCGGCCCCATCACCATGACGGCATGCTGCCGCCGCAACGTCTCGATCAGGCCGGGGATGCGATACACTTCGCTGTATAGCCCCTCGCTCGGCAGATACATCAGCGCATATTCGACGGTGCGCGGCGGACAAATGTACTTTGTTGCGATCCGCTTGGCTTCTTCGCGAATTCTCCGTTCGAGCGCCTTTCGCGCCGCTGTTTCCTGATCGCGGTCGCCGGCCTCGCTCGCCGAAAGCATGCGATCATAGTCCTCGGTCGGAAATTTCGCGTCGATCGCCAGCCACGTATCATCGTCCGCGTTCCGCAGCGGCATGCGCAAGGCGAATTCGACAATCTGCGCATCGCCAATCCGCAAATTCGCCTCGTAGGCGCCGGGCGGCAGAACATCGTCGAGCAGCGCCTGAATATGCGCCTCGCCCCAGCCGCCGCGCGCTTTGACATTGGAAAAGAGGCGCTGCAAATTGCCGATCTGACCGGTTACGTCGCGCACCTGCCCGATCGCCTGCTGCACCTGGGCGAACTGCTCGGTGACGGTCTTGAAGCTCTCGTTCAAGCGCTTTTCGAGCGCTGATTGCAATTGCTCATCGACCGCCCGGCGCATCTGTTCGAGCTTGTGCTCGTTGCCGGTGCGGATTTCTTCGAGCTTTGCATCGACCTTGCCGCGCAATTGCTCCTGCTCGTCGCGCAGCCGCGTTGAGAAACCGTCAAACCCGGTGCCGACACGCTCGGCAAGCTGCCCGAGTTCGCTGTTGAGCCGCGTCGCGATCTCGCCGGCACTTTGGGTCAGCTGCGCGGTGATCGCCGTGCGCTGCTCCAATAATGCCTTCTCGGTCCGGGCGCTCGCGGCCTCGACCGCCTCCCGTCCTTCGCGCACGGCCTGTTCGGCGTTCAGCAGCCGCTCGCGCTGCTGCTCGCCAAAGGTTTTCAGCGAAGTATCGATCGCTATTCTAGCACGGTCGATCGCCTCTGCCGTGTCCCGCGCCAGGATGGCGCGTCCGTCGGCGGCGCGGGTTTCCGATTCGGACAGCTTGGTTTGGACGTTGCCGCCGAATTGGGTGATCGCCTCCTGAATTCGGGCGAGCTGCTCGGCCTGCGTCCGACTGCCGTCCTGAACCTTGTCAAAAGCCGCCGCCAGCCCGTCGCGCGCGCCTGTTGCAATTTCCGCCCGCAAATCCTGCGCGAGCTGGTTCAGATCGCGGCGCAGCGCCTCGGCGTTGCGGTCGATGCCATCAAACCGCCCCAGCACGATATTGCCGTCGGCCGCCCCGCCGGGTCTTGCCTTAACAAGGAGCAGCACCCAGAGGACCAGCCCGGTGTTCAGCAGCGCCAGAGCGATCACGGTGTATGTCGATGTCTCGGAAAGCATTCCCCCTCCCGGCGCGTCCGCCCTGCCGGCCCCGGACCGGAAAATTCACGAAGGATGTTCCGGTTACCTGTAGAATAGTTCGCCGGGAATTACCGACGAAGCGGAATTCACCCCTCCCGCTCCCGACGATTCGGGCGCCGCCGTCAAACGAGAGACGCAGGCCGGAGCGGCGTCAAAAGCGGATGCCGAAACGGCCGCCGAGTTGATTCAGGCTTTGGTTGTAGCGCGCGAAACCGGCATTCGAGACGTGATCGATATAGACCGAAATCTCGTATTGAGGCGTGATGCGATAGCCCAATTCGAGGGCTTCGCGAAACAGCACATGGCTGCCGAGCGCCTTGCGGTTCGGGCGGGCCGGTCCGATGGTGCCGTCGTTGAACCCGGGACCAAAGAAAATGCCAAACGTGAACCCGTCGCCCGGATTGATCACATTGCTCGCCAGCAGCCAGGTCCAGGTCGCGCCGAAATAGGCCTGGTGCGTCGCTCCGGCGGTGTTGATCATCCCTCCGACGGTCGGCCGCGGCTGCACGGCGAAGCGCAAGTACCACGGCACCTGGGCGGCCCATGAATCGGGGATCGGCGAGGGAAAGATGATTTCGGGATTGATGTCGATGCCAGGCTCGACGCCGCCGAGGAAACCGACGTCGTGCTTGAGGATGCCGAGCTTCAGCGCGCCCTCGGTGATGTTCTGCGCCCATCCGGCGGAGGCAGTCAGCGACAGTGCGGCGATACCGGCCGCCACGGCCGCCGGAACACCCCGGCCAACTGTTCCCGCACGCAGACGCCACGTCATATCCGCCCTCCCGACCCCCGGCACGTTGCGCGCGGGAGGCTACAAGGCCGAGGCGGCAAGCCAAAGCGCTCCGTGCGGCGATCACGACTGCGATGGCTTCTGTAGCATCGATTCAACACCGCGCCTGAAATTGGCCGGCCCGTGCGCTCGCGCAGTGATCGGCCCGGTATCGGGCGGCCGCGATAAAGCAGGTAACGCGGGAAACCGTCGCATGCGATTGCCGCGCGTCGCCGGAGTTGTTTCCGACGCCGCCCGATCGACAACGCGGAAGCGCGGCAACCGTCACCGGTGTTGCTGCGATGCCGCGACCGCTTTCACCATATCGAGAAACTGCTGCCGAACCCCGGTATCGGCGATCGCGTAATACCAGCGGATCAGCTCGATCGCTTCCGGCCGCTGCAGCATCTCGCGAAATTCCTGCTCATCGCGCGTGCCGGCATCGCCCTCCGGGTCAAGATCATCAAAAAAATACGAGACCGACACGCCGAGTACCTCGGCCATCTGAGCCAGACGCGAGGCGCTGACCCGGTTGGCCCCGCCCTCATATTTTTGCACCTGCTGGAAGGTCAGCCCGAGCGCGTTCGCCAGCGTTTCCTGGTTCATGCCGAGCAGCAGGCGCCGTGTCCGAACCCGCGCCCCGACATGCACGTCAACCGGGTCCGGCACACCGGTGCCGCGGCCGTAACGGGCACTGCCTTCATCGTCCGCCGTCACCGATCTGCTCACGTTGTGCGCCCGCCTTGATCGCGAACCGATGATTCGCCCGTCCGGTCAAGCGATGCAACATTAACCTTAACAAACTATTAACCTTGGCTTGGCGGGCCGCAGGTCGCAGATTTGCCAGGGACAGAAGCAGTATTGCGCGGCGCTCTCAGTCGGCTACGGCCGGCTCCTTGCGCAGTGCGGCGAGGTCCGCCTCGTCGAGGGTCTCGCGCTCGAGCAGCAGCCGGGCGCCGCGCTCCAGCGTATCGCGCTGCGCCCGCAGCAGGTTGACCGTGCGCCGGAACGCGGTATCGACGATGTTCTTGACCGTGGCGTCAATCTCGCGGGCCGTGGCCTCGCTATAGCTACGCTCGGTGGCATACGGCATCTGCGGCATGTCGCCGAGAAAACTGCGCTGCACCTTTTCATAGGCGACCAGCCCGAGTTCCTCGGTCATTCCGTAGCGCGTCACGATGCTGCGCGCGATATCGGTGACCTTGACGAGATCGTCGGCCGCGCCGGTCGACAACTCGCCAAACACGATGTATTCGGCGGCGCGACCGCCGAGCAGCACCGCCATCTTGTTTTCGAGTTCCTCACGCGTCATCAGAAAGCGGTCCTCGGTCGGCCGCTGGATCGTATAGCCGAGCGCGCCGATGCCGCGCGGGATGATCGAGACCTTGTGCACCTTGTCGGTGCCGGGCAATGACAGCGCGACCAGCGCGTGTCCCATCTCGTGATAGGCGACGACCTCGCGCTCGTGCGGGTTGAGCAGGCGGTTGCGCTTTTCGAGACCGGCGACGATCCGTTCGATGGCGGCGGTGAAATCGGCCAGGGTCACCGCCTCCGCGCCGCGCCGCGTCGCAAACAGAGCGGCCTCGTTGACCAGGTTGGCGAGATCGGCGCCGGTAAAGCCGGGGGTCAGCGAGGCGACCTGTTCGAGATCGACCTCGGGGGCCATGCGGATCTTGCGGGCATGCACAAGCAGGATCTGGACCCGGCCGATCTTGTCGGGGCGGTCCACGAGAACCTGCCGGTCGAAGCGGCCGGCGCGCAGCAGGGCCGGGTCGAGCACCTCGGGCCGGTTGGTGGCGGCGAGCAGGATCATGCCGGCGCGCGAATCAAACCCGTCGAGTTCGGAGAGGAGCTGGTTCAGCGTCTGCTCCTTCTCGTCGTGTCCGCCGCCTCCTGGAAAGGCGCCGCGGGCGCGGCCGAGCGCATCGAGCTCGTCGATAAAAATGATGCACGGCGCCTTCTCGCGGGCCTGCGTGAACAGGTCGCGCACCCGCGCGGCGCCGACCCCGACAAACATCTCGACAAATTCCGAGCCGTTGATCGAGAAGAACGGCACCCCGGCCTCGCCCGCCACGGCGCGCGCCAAGAGGGTCTTGCCGGTACCGGGCGGTCCGACCAGCAGCACGCCTTTCGGGATGCGCCCGCCGAGCCTTCCGTAGCGCTCCGGGTCCTTCAGAAACGCGACGATTTCCTGCAGTTCGGCTTTGGCCTCGTCAACCCCGGCGACATCGTCGAACGTCGTCTTGATGTCGGTTTCGACATAAATCTTGGCCTTGCTGCGGCCTACCGACATCAGCCCGCCGATCCCTCCCTGGCGCGCGAAACGGCGGTACATGAAGTACCAGAGGGCGAAGATCAGCCCGATCGGGATAACCCAGGACAATAGATCGCGCAGAAACGTACTCTCGATTTGTCCGGCAAACTGGACATTGTATCTCGCCAGCTCCTCGGCGATCTCCGGATCGACCCGCGTCGTGATGAAATCGACGCGGCCCTCGGGATCAGGCGCCTTGTACTTGCCCTGTATGTAGTTGCCGCTAACCCGGACCTCGGCGATCCTGCCGGCCTGGAGAGCCTCCTGGAAGGCGCTGTACGGGATCTGCGCGATCTGCGTATAGGACGCGAAGATCGCCTGGATGATCAGCAGCGCGATCAGCGCCGCGACCCAATACCAGGCGTTGAACGTCGTCTTTTTATTGAATTTGGGCTGTTTGGCTGGCTGATTGTTGTTCGGCATCAGAAAGTCCGCGACGGCATTGGCACGCGTTTACGTGGTAAAGACACGGTGACCGATCAACGGCGGTGATCGCTGCGCTCGTCGTAGCCGCGCCGGTTGCTGATAAAGACAAGGCTCATCAGCCCAAGTCCCAAGGCCAGTGTCAGCACCACCCCGAGCACCAGAGCCCCCCAGCCGGCGGCGCTCATCTCGGCGTCGGCAAGTTCGGTCCAGATCCCGGCGATCATGACGCCGATGACGAGCAGTACCGCGGCGGCGATGGCCACCGCGATCCAGATCATTGGTGTTCCTGTTCGACCCGTCACGCTTCCCCGCACCGGTCTCGGCCGACACCGCCCGATCGCGGCGCCGGCCGAGAGTTGGATTACCGCTCCGCCAGGAGCCAAGCGAGTCAGTAAACAAACCTTATAGCGCCGCGTTCCTCAAAACGACCAGGGACGTGGCCTGGATTTCGCGCCTGTCGAACAAATCGGCGTCATCCAGCCATCCCGAGACGGCGATGCGGTCACCGACATCGACGAGCAATCCAGGCACGGCCCCAACGCGACCGGCGCGTATGGGGTCGGTATCCACCTGGATCGTGCGAAGGCCCAGATCGAGCCTCATTTCGTTGCCGTCGATGTTCTGCACCGTTCCGGTCACGGTGATCCAGGCCCTGTCCTCCCCGATCCCGTCCCAGGTGAATGTCACGACCGGAAAGACATACCCGTCTTCCTCGTCAGCCGGGCTGGCGAAGAAGAAATGGTTCAGTCGCGGAACATAGATAGAGGCGGCCTCGATCTTTCTGGCCTCGAAGAAATCCTTGTCCATGCGTCCGGTGACGACGATCTTGTCGCCCGCCTTCAAGGCTTTTTCGGCGTCCCACTTGAAGGGGTCCAGCTCGACCCGGATGTCGCCCTTGCCGTAGTTCATTACGAGCATTTTCGGCGCGACCGATTTCACGGTGCCGGTAAGCCTGATCCACTCGCCATTGGCCGCCTGCGCCGGTTTCACCGCCTGCTTCTGGGTTACCGCGGGCCGCGGCGGCGGCGGCTGTTGTGCCAGGACCGGCGGGGCCGCGAGCGCCAGAAGACAGGCGGAGGCAACAGCCTTTGCGGAACACTTCATGGAATCGTCTCCTGTGATGCCTGCTGTTCAGATCGCCAGTTGCGACATTTTCGAATTCGACAACATCGCGGAGGCTCTCTTGATTCAAGTTAACAGCAGAAGAGACTTGCAATTCCTTATACTTTGGAAGGGGAATTCTCTCCTGTAGGGGGCTGTTCGCCTCTGGATTTAACTTGTTTCCAATCCGGATATGCTCATCCGGCTCGCAGCAATTCGGCCGCCCGCCGCAGATCCTCGATAAACCGGGCGATTTCGCGATGCCGGGTCTCTTCGTCGGGCACGCGCAACAGCGACGACGGGTGCACCGTGGCGAGAGCATGAGGGGCCCAGCGCGACGGCACCGGACGGCCACGGTCACGGGTGACGCGGAAATCATTGCCGAACAGCGTCTGCGCCGCGGTCGCGCCGAGCGCGACCAGGACCTGCGGCCCGATCGCGACGAGCTCGGCCTCAAGCCATGGGAAACAGGCGGCGATCTCCGTCGAATTGGGCTTGCTGTGAATGCGCCGGGAGCCGCGCGGCACCCATTTGAAATGCTTGACGGTGTTGGTGAGATAGGTCTGGTCGCGCTCGATACCGGCCTCGGCGATGCAGCGGTCGAGCATTCTTCCGGCCGGCCCGACAAACGGCCGCCCGGTCAGATCCTCGGAATCGCCGGGCTGCTCCCCGACCAGCATGATCCGGGCGCGTTCCGGCCCCTGGCCGAACACGGTCTGCGTCGCCTCGCGATAAAGCGGGCAGGCGGTGCATCCGGCCGCCGCCTCGCGCAGCGTGTCGAGGTCTGCCCCGCTTGGGATCAGCGCGGCGGCGCCGGGCTTTTCCGTCTCTACCGTATCGGCCATGTCAGGAACGGGTTCCACGGATCGTATTCGGTCGGGCCGGCAATACCGACTGCCTATCGGCTCGGTCAGCGAGAGGGGAGCCTGGGCTCCCCTCCATAAGGGGCAAGATCAGTGGCCGGTGCCGCGATAGGTCGCAATCATCCCGTCATCGTCGATAAAGACGTGAACGCGCTCGCCATTCCTCGTGGCGCGCGCTTCCCACCCCTGGACCCGCTCCATACCCTGGATGTAATCGTAACCGAACTTGCTGAGTTCCTGATAAGCGTCCTGCGCAGTTGGCCCGCCCCAGCCCTGGGGACCCTGCATGCCGCCCTGCTGTGTGCTGCCCGAGCCTTGGGTCCAGCCGCGACGGTCCTGGTCCCAGCCGCCTTGGCGCCAGCCCTGATCCTGCATGCCACCCCGATGCCAGCCCTGATCCGGCATGCCGCTCTGGTTCCAGCCGCGTTGGTTCCAGTCCTGGCCGCTGCCCTGGCGCCAGTTCGGATTATAGTCCTGCGCGAGTGCCGCGGACCCCGCGCTCAGCAGAAAAATGCCCGCGACGGCGCCGTACTTGAACAGCTTCTTCATCGCCACTCTCCTTTGGTTTAGAATAAACCCAGGCAACGGCATTCCGCCGAGCCCAGCCGTTTTTCCAACGGCCCGTCGGCACCGAGGTTCCAAGTTTCGTCTGGTCCCGGAATACGACCATTTGCGCGTGGAGGACGGCCTGTTCGAGGCAAAAGCGGTATAGCGATATGCTGGTCCCGGACGGCGCCGCGCATTGCGCTGTGGCTTGTTTCACCCCGGTCCGGGGCCGGATTGCGGGAGCGCGCCCGCAACGCCGTTTCCTGTTTACCGCCCGGCTCGCGGCCCGTAACGTCGGGTATCCTCCGAGACCGCCGTTGCCGGCGGATATTCCCAGTCAGGAGTGCGGATAGTGCCGACCGAAAGCAAGCATCCCGAGACGATCGTGCTGCATGCCGGCTATCGCAGCGATCCGGCCACCAATTCGGTCGCCGTGCCGATCTATCAGACGACCAGCTACCAGTTCCGCGACACTGAGCACGCCGCCAATCTGTTCGGGCTCAAGGAACTCGGCAACATCTACACGCGCATCATGAACCCGACCGGCGCCGTGCTCGAAGAGCGCGTCGCCGCGCTCGAAGGCGGGGTCGCGGCGCTGGCGCTTGGCTCGGGGCAGGCGGCCTCGATGTTCTGCGTCAACAACATCGCGCAGGCCGGCGACAATTTCGTCAGCTCAACCGATCTTTACGGCGGCACCTGGAACCTGTTTCTGCACACGATGCAGCGCACGATGGGGATCGAGGTGCGCTTTGTCGATCCGGGCGATCCCGAAAATTTCCGCCGCGCCACCGACGCGAAAACCCGCTGCTATTACGCCGAGACATTACCGAACCCGAAACTCGAAGTCTTTCCGATCGGCGAGGTCGCCCGGATCGGCCGCGAGATGGGGGTGCCGCTGATCGTCGACAACACGGCCGCGCCGGTGCTGTGCCGCCCGATCGAGCACGGCGCCGCGGTCGTCATGCATTCGACGACAAAATTCATCGGCGGGCACGGCACCTCGATCGGCGGCATCGTCGTCGATGGCGGCAATTTCGACTGGGAAAAGCACGCCGACCGCTTCCCGCTCTTGAACCAGCCGGACCCCTCCTATCACGGTGCGGTGTGGACGGAGGCCGTCAAGCCGATGGGGCCGGTGGCCTACATCATCAAGATGCGCGTTACCTTGCTACGCGATCTCGGCGCCGCCGCCAGCCCGTTCAACTCGTTTCTGCACATCCAGGGGCTGGAAACGCTGGCGCTGCGGATGCGGGCGCATTGCGCCAACGCAGCTTCGGTTGCACGCTTCCTGAAAGGGCATCCGAAGGTCAGCCGTGTCATCTACCCGAGCCTGATGGAAGGCGAAGCGCGGCGCCGCGCCGACGCCTATCTGAAGGGCGGCTATGGCGGGCTGCTGGGTTTCGAGCTGAACGGCGGGCTGGATGCCGGGCGGCGCTTCATTGACGCGCTGCAAATGTTCTATCACGTCGCCAATATCGGCGATGCGCGCAGCCTTGCAATCCATCCGGCCAGCACGACGCACTCGCAGCTGACCCCGGAGGAACAACTGCAAACCGGCGTGACCGACGGTTATGTCCGTCTCTCGATCGGCATCGAGCACGAGGACGACATCTTCGCCGATCTGCGGCAGGCGCTCGACAAGGCGTGAGGTCCGCTATTTTTCGACAGGGCACGGCGCCGGATCGCGTCGCAGCAGCGGTCGCAGCGCGCCATCCGCGACCAGCCATGCGGCGCTCACGTCGGTTTTGAACCGCGAGGCGCCGCCCGGTTCACCAAACCACGGCCGCGCCGTCCCGGTCCATGCCAGAACCGGCCTGACCACCTCGTAGACCGTGTATGGCCGGACGGTGCAGGTTTGGGGAAGCGCCCGGCCCGCGAAGGAAGCGCTTTTTGGGCTGAAGAAATTGCCGCCATCCCCCCGCCGAAACGGTCGATCAGCATACCCGGCGGCAGCGCCACCGGGACCGGCTTCTGGGCGAACTCCTCATGCGCGGGCCACCGAAGCTCTCCCACGGCATTGATCCATCGTGGGTCGAGATTCGGCCGTACCTCCGGCGGCAGCGGAGACGCGCTCGGCACCGCGCAACCCGCGACTGCGAGAAGCAGAAAAATCGACGCGAACCGAATCTGCATGGCGATCCCCCGAATGCCGGTTCCCGCGATGCTTCGGTCCAGAATAGACCTCTCTGATAGAACTATAGAGAAGATTTTCCCGCTTTTGGTTGCAGCTGGCATGTCCGATACAACAACGATGCTCTCCTTTGCCTGGCCGATCGATCTGCGCCTCACCGTCATGAGCCATGGCTGGGCGCAGCTCGAACCGTGGCGGTGGGACCCCGAGCGCGGGCGTCTCACCCGCACCGAACGGAGCGGCGCGCGGCTCGGCACCGTCGCCATTACGCAGCGCGAGGCGGGCAGCGTCGCGGTCGTCTGCGGCGGGTTCAACAAAACCGAGATGCCGGAACTGCTGTGCCGGGTGCGGCGCTGGCTGTCGGCGAAGTGGGACCCGGCACCGGCGGTTGCCGCGCTGTGCGATACCGCGCCCGAGGAGGCGGCGCTGATCGCGCAGGGCGGCGGCCGCATCCTGCGCTGCTCGTCGTTCTACGAGGATTTCGTCAAGACCGTGCTGACGATCAACACGAGCTGGTCGGCGACGCTGCGCATGGCCGCCGCGTTGGTCGCCGAACCGGGCGGCGGCGCGTTTCCCTGTCCCGACATGGTGCTCGATTACGGCGAGATCAGGCTGCGCGAGCGTGCCAGGCTCGGGTTCCGCGCTGCGACGGTTGTCTCAGCGACGCGCCGCATGCTTGATGACAGCATTCTTGCCGCGGATGGCGGGGCCGACGAAGCGCGCCTCGACCATGCCTATCTGACGAGCCTCAGGGGCATTGGCCCGTATGCGGCGGCGCATTGCGGGCTGCTGCTGCACGATTTCCGCCACATCCCGGTCGATACGGTCGCGGTCGCCGATCTGCGCCAGCGTTACGGTCTGACCCCGGCAGAGTTTGCGGCATCCCGCGCCGAATGGAGAGAATATCTCGCGCTCGGCTACAAGCTGACGCGGCTGCGCGCGAGGCTGGCGCAGCCGCCCGGCTGATCGGCCAGCTGATCACGTCACCTCGACCGCCGGGCTGGTGCGGGCAAGCTCCAGCATCGTGCGCGCGATCTCGCGCTCGCCCATCACGACGGTGTTGGCGCCGTGCTGCAACAGATGTTCGACCTCGGCGTCGAAATGCGCCCGCGCGACGATCTCGATCCGTGGGTTGACGGCGCGCGCCTGCTCGACGATCTGACCGGCCTCGAACGCATCGGGGATCGCGACAAACAGCAGCGTTGCCTCCGGCAGGTTCGCGGCGCGCAGGATGCGCGGATCGGCGGCATTCCCCTGGATAATCTCGATCCCCGCGGTTCTGAGCCGCTCGACGGCGTCGTCGGCATTTTCGATCACGAGAAGCGGCCAGCTGCGCTCGCGCAGCACCGGACCGATCAGCCGTCCGACGCGGCCGTAGCCGATCAGGACGACATGCCCGGTGAGACTCGTTGGCGGCAATTCCTCCTCATCCGCTGCCGGGGCGGGCAGGGCCGCCGCGGCACGGCGCCGCGTTCGCGCCAGCCACCAGCTTCGTGCGGCAAAGGCCAGCGGATTGAGCAGGATCGAAATGATCGAGGTCGCGAGCATTATCTGCCGAGCGTGTTCGGTGAAGACGCCGAGCCAGATCCCGAGATTGGCGAGAATAAACGAGAACTCGCCGATCTGCGCGATCGCGACGCCCACCAGCAGACCGGCTTCCGTACCGCCGCCCAGAATCCTGACGGTCACGAAGGCGATAAACGGATTGACCACCAGGACGAGCAGCAAGGCACTGACAACCGGTAGCGGATCCTGAACCAGGATCATCGGGTCGAACAGCATCCCGACCGAGACGAAGAACAGAACCGCGAAGGCGTCGCGCAACGGCAGCGATTCCTCGGCGGCAACCTGGCTCAGCGCCGATTCATGCAGCGTCATGCCGGCGACAAAGGCGCCGAGCGCGAACGAAACGTCAAACAATTGCGAGGCCGTGAAGGCGACGCCGAGCGCCACCGACAGTACGGCCAGCCGGAACAGCTCGCGCGAGCCCGTATGGGCGACATAATGCAGCAGCATCGGGATGGCACGTCGCCCGACGATCATCATAAACGCGATAAACCCCGCCATCTTGGCCCCGGTAAACGTGAGGCTGAGCGCGAGTTCGGCGAAATCCACGCGGGAAGCAATCCCCGACTGGTTTCCGACCACGGTCGCCAGCGGCGGCAGAAGCAACAGAAAGAATACCGTCAGCAGATCCTGGAAAACCGTCCAGCCGACCGCGATGTGGCCTCGGCCGGTCTCGAGCAGCCGCCGTTCCTGCAGGGCGCGGGTCAGCACCACGGTGCTGGAGACCGACAGCGCAATTCCGAAGACCAGACCCGTGACGCTTGGCCAGTCGGCCAGGTGCGCCAGCCCGACGCCGAAAAAAATCGCGACCGCTGCCTGCAGCAAAGCACCGGGTATCACGGTCGCGCGGACCGACAGCAGATCGTTTATCGAGAAATGCAGACCGACGCCGAACATCAACAGAATGACGCCGATCTCGGCGAGCTGCAGAGCCAGATTTTGGTCGGCGATAAAGCCGGGCGTGAACGGGCCGACGACGACACCGGCGAGCAGATACCCGACCAGCGGCGAGACCCGCAGCCGGTTGGCGATCGTGCCCAGGATAAAGGCGAGACCGATGCCCAGAACAATCGTCGCGATCAGCGGTGGCGCATCCGGCTCCATGATCCCGGGTCGATACTCCATCAGGATGTCCGCTCCGCGTCGCCGCCGCGCCGGGAACGCAACCAGGATACAAAGAACAGCGGCGCCGACGGGTGCATATTTGGCTTCGGCAGGGAACGCGGACCGGACCCGCAGCGGCCGTAATGCCGCCGTCCTTCGCCGAAATTTCCGAGGCGGCCCGCGCCCGGCACGGCAGCGCTGGATGAGTGTCTGCCGCGACTAACGACGCTGGCGGAACCGCGGGTGATTCCCGATGACCGCTCTCTGCGCTGCGGAGCTTCCGCGCCGTTCCCCAGCAACAGAATCGCCCCCGTCAAAGGACTAACTTTCGAGGCGCTTTACCGGTTCGACCCGTTCCCGGTGCGGGCGGCACCGGACAGGACGCCCGATCGCCTGCGCGGCGATTCGCGGCTGATCCGGCATGCGGCAAAATCGAATGCACGAGGATTTCCGCGCTGTTTTGAGCGTCCGGTCTCGCTGTCGTCGCGAGCTGGCTCCGGATATGGAAGCGGCAAGCGGGAGCAGGCCGAGGCCTCGACCGCGTGCCGCGATGTCAGCGACACTTTGCCGCGCAGCTTCGTGCCCGCAACGGGATGAACGCTTACCGGCTCCGGCGCCAGAGACGTTCCCGCAGGGGAGCGCCCTTTCGTTTGGGAGGAGATGAAAAACTGCCCTTCGCTGCTGGAACCCGATGACAATGCGGGAGCGTCCACGCTTATAGAGGGTTAATTTCTCGCGTTGGTAGCATCCTGATTCCTGGTATACAGGTGCTGGCCGCTCCGCGCCGGGTTCCGGGGATTTTGGGGGAGCCGGAGCCGATGCAGATTGGGGGAACTGCGGGCGTGGAGCGGCCCTAAAAGTGTATCTGATTTACCGTAAATTGCCAAAAATGCCCATTGATGCGCCATTCCGGCTACTTAGCTCACCAGCGTCCGTGGCGGTTGATTCTGCTCGCAAAGGCAGCGGCATTTGCGGGTTTTGAGCCAGCCGCAGTCGGGGCGGCAGCCCCGCCCCTCGCACCCCTCACAGCCCGAATCGGCTGGACGTCCGGGCAGGCGCTCGCGGAGCCGGGGATTGCGAATCGGGTCAGCGTCATGGAATGGGCTTGGAACATTGTCTTCAAGCGGTGTCGAGACCGGGTGTGGACCAGGTGTCACGGAATGAGGTGCGGCAACGATACGGCGCGCAGTCGCTGCTCGATCATCGGGCGCTCGCCCGGATGAGCAGCCGTCGCAAGCCGATAGGCAATCCAGGCCGCGATTTCGGCGTCGCGGCTCTCGGCGTGACGGTGCGGCTCCCAGATCCCGTCGAGGTCGATCCCAAGGCTGCGTAGACCGACGAGGCAGGCATTCTCGTCGATGACCGAGATGCCGGCGGGCAGTTGCGGCCGGCCGGAACGGCTGACGCCGTAGATGACTCCGCGAGCCGCCGGGATGTAGCGCAGCGAGCGCACGCGCGGTCGCAACGAGGAGGCCGCGATCCGTTTGCCGGGGCGTCGCGCCAGTACCGCCACATCCGCATCGACATGCCCGAGCAGCTGCAATGCGTGTAGCGCCGATCCTTCCGAAAAGATCAGCATGCGGGCGCGTCGGTAAACGTACAGTTGATCGTGCAAATCGACCGTTTCCGGGTGAAACACCACGATGCCGGCGGCGGCGAACACCTCGTCGAGATAGGATTCCGCCGCGAACCTTCCCTTTGGCCAGCGACCGCGCGACACAAAGACGCGCTCAGTACCGGGCGAAACCGGGGGTGGATTGCCGGCCGTCAGCGCGTCCATCAGCCGCAGATGCCGGCGAGCAGGTCGCCCTCCGAACCGGCGCTCGGCCTGCGGCACGACACGCAGCTCGCCGAACCGGGCGGGACGCTGCACCAGCAGGATGCGGCGGCGATCGACCCCGAGATGATCGAGGATCTGCCAGAAAAACGGCGGCGGCTCCGGCGCGTCGGGCGCGATGCTGAAAACCAGCGGCGTGACCGGGTCGAGCCGGCTCGATACCGCGATCCGCATCCCGAAATCGGCCACCATGTGCCCAAAATGGTTGCTGACCGGGCCGCACCAGATACCGCGCTCGATCCTGTCGCTCGGCGGCTCCGTGCGATGCGGCCGGCTGTCGACGGGGCGCGGTATCAGGTTCCAGCAATGCCGCGCATAGATCTGCGTCGCGAAATACGGCCAGTCCGGGCCGCCGCGAAAAAACGCGCCGCCCGACAGGTGCCGCAGCAGCTCTTGGGTCGGATAGACGACGATGTTCCGGAATGTTCTTATTCGGGCCGGCAGCAAGGCAGGGAGTGGCACCTGTATCGCCCATGCGGAGAATGGCACCGAAGCGGATCGGCGTCGCGGATTCGACGGTGCGGCGGCCGAGCGCGGCCATTTTTGCGCAAGCGGTCGCCGCTTGCTATGGTCCGGATCGGTTCCCGAACGGCTTCGGGACAAGGGGCGGACAAGCCGGAGAAGAGAATTGACGAGCCTTGTAAGCGCCGGGGTCGTGCAGGGCCGGGTCGTCGGGGCCCTGCTGATGCGCGAGATACAGCTGCGCTGGGGTCGCCGGAATCTGGGCTTCGCGTGGCTGTTCTGTGAACCGCTTATTTTCGCCTTTCCGGTGCTGGTGATGTGGTCGTTCCTGCATCAAAAGGTCGAACACGGCATGCCGGTGATGGCGTTTCTGTGGAGTGGATATTTGCCGCTGCTGATGTTCCGCCATGTCACCGGACATTGTATCCATGTGATCCGGGCCGGCGGGCCGCTCCTCTATCACCGGGCCGTGACGCCGCTTGACCTGCTCGTCGCGCGGATCGGCCTCGAAGCCATCGGCAACTGGGCGGCGACGGCGCTGTCCTTTCTGGTTTTCTATATGATGGGCGTGATCCAGTGGCCGCACGATCCGAGCCTGTTTCTACTCGGAATGTTTTATATGACGTGGTGGTCGGTTTCCGTAGCATTGCTCGTCGCGGCATGGAGCGAGCGCACCGAGATCATCCAGCACATCTGGCCGCCGATATCGTATATCTACATGCCGATTTCCGGCTTCTTTTACTTGGCTCAGTGGCTTCCGGTGACGCTGCGCGACTTGGCGCTGACGGTGCTGCCCTCGCTGCACGCCTATGAAATGATCCGCGGCGGTCTGTTTGGTAACCGAATCCAGGTCTTTTACGATCTGACTTATGTCAGCTTCGTCCTGGCGATCCTGACGCTGTTCGGACTCTGGATGGTGCACCATGTGCGGCGGTACATCGACTTCGACTGACCGGCGTTGCGCCGCGCCTCTATCATCTCGTCAGGGACCCGCGCCGGCGCGGGACCGCACTTGACGCAAGCCTCGCGCCGGCTCACATTGCCGCCATGAGGATGGCGACGCATCGCGCCTTCTGGCGGCGAATTAGCGTCCCGGGTCCCGCTCGGGCCCGGGTGACGCTCATTCGCCAATCGCCTGCCGAGGATTTCCGCGATGCTCTCTTCCGTTTCGCCTGCCGCTGCGGCGGTTTATGACCACGCTTCCACCCCGTTTTCCGTCTCGTTCTCGATTCGCGCGCTCGCCGAGCCGGGGGTCATGCCGCGCATTGTCGAACTGTTTGCGAAGCGGGGTCTCGTCCCGCGGCGCTGGAACAGCATCGCCTCGGACACTACGCTCGGCATCGATGTCGAGATGACCGGTCTCGATCGTGATGCGGCCGATTACATCGCGCGCTGCATGCGCCAGATCCACGGTGTCGAAACGGTGTTTACCGTCGAAAACCGTCACGCCGCGTGAGCCCGACCCGATGTCCTTCGCCGACCACATCCGCGCCTGCAACAACGCCGACCCGGCCCGCCTTGTCCCGCTGCTGGCCGGAGACGGTCGGCGGATCGGCTGGCTGCTGCCCGACAACGCCGCCGCGCTGTCGCGGTTTCCGCGCGTTTTCGCAGTCGAGCGGCAGCACGTCCGGCTCGTCGCCGGGGGCGATGTCGCGACGGTCAGCGCCGCCGTCGACGAGGTCGTCGAGGTGCTCGTCGTCGAGAAGCAGGTCCCGAAATGGCGCAACGAGACCTTTGACGTAATGGTGCGCTGGGGTGAGACGCCGCTGTTCCGGCTCGACCGCGGCGCGGTGCCGTTTTTTGGTGTGCGCGCCTATGGTGTGCATCTGAACGGCTACCGCCTCATGGACGGAAGCGTGCATCTGTGGATCGGCCGCCGCGCGCCGGACAAGCGTGTCGCCCCCGACAAGCTCGACAACATCGTCGCCGGCGGGATCGGCAACGGTCACGGCGTCGTCGCGACGCTGTTCAAGGAGGCCGAGGAGGAGGGCGGGGTCCCGGCCCCGCTCGTCGCGCGGGCGCGGCCGGCCGGCGCGGTAAGCTACCTGATGCGGACCGAGATCGGCATCCGCGACGACGTGCTGTTCGTCTACGATCTCGAATTGCCGGCCGATTTCACGCCGCAGAACAGCGACGGCGAGATCGTTCATTTCGAGCTGATGCCGGCGGATGCGGTCGTCGAGCGAGTGCGGACGACCGACGATTTCAAGTTCAACGTCAATCTTGTGATTCTCGATTTTGCGATGCGCCACGGGTTGATCGCGGTGGACGACCCGGAATATCTCGACATCGCCACCGGGCTTCACCGCCCGCTGGACTGACGCCGCTCACTCTCGCGACGCCGCCGCCAGCACATCGTCCGCGCCCATGCCGCTCGCGCGCATAGCCTGGATCGTCGGTGCCTTGTCGCGTTTCGCCAGACGCCGTCCCCGCGCATCGGTCAGCAGCCTGTGGTGCCGATAGCGGGGGGTCGGCAGTTCCAGCAGCGCCTGCAGCAGCCGATGGATATGCGTCGCGGGAAACAGATCGACCCCGCGCGTCACCAGCGTCACCCCTTGCAGCGCGTCGTCGACCGTGACCGCGAGGTGATAGCTGGTCGGCGCCTCCTTGCGCGCCAACACCACATCGCCGAGGGCGGCGGGATCGGCGAGGACGCGCGCTTCGTCCTCGTACCAGGCGAGCGGCCCGGTGCGCGCCAGCGCCGCCCCGACATCAAGGCGCAACGCGTAATCGGCTGTCCCTTTCCGCCGCACGGCGCGCTCCGCAGGATCGAGACGACGACAGGTGCCGGGATACGGGTCGCCGAGTTCACCCTGCGGCGCTCCATGAGGCGCCCCGCCGGCCCGCGCGATCTCGTCCCGGATTTCCCGCCGCGTGCAGAAGCATGGATAGAGCAGCCCCTGTTCGCCCAGCCGCGTCAGCGCCGCGCGGTAATCGCCGAAATGCTCGGACTGGCGTCGTATCGGCCCGTCCCAATCCAGCCCGAGCCAGGCCAGATCCTCAATGATTGCGCCGGCGTATTCGGGGCGGCAGCGTGTCTGGTCGATGTCTTCGAGCCGTAGCAGAAACGTTCCGTCCGCCGCGCGCGCGGCGCGCCAGCCTTCGAGCGCCGAGCGCACATGCCCGAGATGCAGATATCCGGTCGGGCTCGGTGCGAAACGGGTCACGACCGCCCGTGCTGTCGATGGTGCGATCATCAAGCTTCGCCCGGCGGTTCGACGGCTCGGCGGCGACGTACAAATCGGAACCGACAGGGTATATTGGGGATGCATGTCGGCCCATCGCGGCCGACCGCGTGACAGGCGTCGCGCGATCCTTCGGGAGAAATTCGATGATTCATCATCTGTCGATCGCAGCACGTGATCCGCAACGCGCCGCCGCCGTACTCGCCGAGTTGATGGGCGGCAAGGCGGTGCCGTTTCCGCCCAATCCGGGCAGCTTTTTCGCTCTCCAGCTCGACCGGCACGGTTCCGGTGTCGAGGTCTACCCGGCCGGCACCGAGCTGGAACCGAACGGCGAGACCGGCGGCACGTTTGTCAAGCGGCCGGAGCATCGCGGCTACGGCTCGACGCATTTTGCGCTCAGCGTCCCGACCGAGCGCGCCCGGGTCGAGGAAATCGCGCGGGAGGCCGGGTGGAAATACTTTGTCTGCAACCGCGGGCCGTTTCATGTGATCGAGGTCTGGGTCGAGAACGAGACAATGGTCGAAATCCTCCCGCCGGATTTCGCCGCCGAGTACCTGGCCTTCACCCGACCGGACCAGGTCCTCACGAGAATGGTGGCGACGCAAATCGCCGCCGGTCGGCACTGAATGGCGCCGTGACAGATCGAGACCGGGCCGCGACCGAACCGGGCGTCAAGCCGCCGCCTGACAAACGGCAGCCTGCGCCGATTGTCGCTGCCCTCGCGCGGCAAATCGTAAAGCCGCGGCGCCGCCGGGCGGTTGCGCGGCATCGTTGCCCCGAGGCTTGCGGCTGGTATCAACCCCCCGCCGCTTCCTGCGGCACGCCGCCGAGCGCGCGGATCAACTCGGCCAGCTCGGCGACCGCCGCCGCGATGCGCTCGGCATCGGTGCCGCGCACGACCAGCGTCGTGCCGAAATCGCTGCGCCGGAAATACGGGTACGAGCCGATTTCGAGATCGGGATAACGCTCTTGCAGCGCCGCCAGATCGGAGGCGATCGTTCCCTCGCCGAGACCGCAGCTGACGGCCCGGCTGAGCATCTTCGCGCCGCCGCGCAGGCGATACTGCAACTCGCTGAAGGTCGCCTGCATGACCTGCGGCACGCCGGCCATGACGTACACGTTGCCGATGCGGAAACCGGGCGCGCGCGAGATCGGATTGAGCAGCAGCTCCGACCCTTCCGGCATGCGCGCCATGCGCAGCCGCGCCTCGTTGATCGCGCCGGGCGGGTAATGGGTTTCGAGCAGCCGGCGCGCCTCGGGATGGACGATCAGCGGAACGCTGAACGCCGCCGCGACGCACTCGGCCGTGATGTCGTCGTGCGTCGGGCCGATGCCGCCGGTCGTAAAGACGTAATCGAATTTGCCCCTGACCTCGTTGACGGTCGCGACGATTGTCGCGGGGTCGTCGGGGATGATTCGCGCCTCGCGCAGCCGCACCCCGACATCGTTGAGGCCTTTCGCGAGAAAGGCCAGGTTCGCGTCCTGGATGCGGCCGGAGAGGATCTCGTTGCCGATGATCAGGATACAGGCGGTGACGGTCTCAGGCTGCTGGGGGGCTTCGCTCATCGGCTCCTCGCGCTCGCGGACGCGACCGGCTCGGGCACGCCGGCCAGCGGCTTCAGGGAGGAATTCATAGGCAAAGCCGCAACCCGGCACAACCGGCCCCGACAAGGATTGCCCCGAAGCTGTCGCCGCCTTACTTTCGACCGGAATGCAGCGGCGCAGCCTTCTGCCCGCCTCCGAGGAGCGACCATCGTCGGTTCGGGTGCTGGCGGCCGGAGTTAGAGAACGGCGAACGTGAAGCAGGAATATCAGGTTATACAGCGCGACGCGATGAGGAGGCCTGGGACGAGCCCGGGACGCGGCGCGGCGCGCAGCGACCAGATCAAGATCCACGGTCCCGACGCATTCGTGGGCATGCGCCGCGCCGGCACGCTCGCGGCGGCGACGCTCGACTTCATCATACCTTACGTCCGGCCTGGGATCACGACCGGCGAACTCGACCGGCTGTGCCACGGTTTTATCGTCGATCACGATGCAATCCCGGCGCCGCTCAACTATCGCGGTTTTCCGAAATCGATCTGCACCTCGGTCAACCATGTCGTCTGTCACGGGATTCCCGGCGACCGCCGGCTGACGGAGGGCGACATCCTCAATATCGATGTGACCGTGATCCTCGACGGCTGGCATGGCGATACGAGCCGGATGTTCTTTGTCGGCGACCGGATCGGGGTCAAGGCGCGCAAACTGGTCGATGTGACCTACGAAGCGATGATGCGCGGTATCGCGGTGGTGCGGCCGGGGGTGCGGGTCGGCGCGATCGGCGATGCGATCCAGCGCTACGCCGAGGGAAACCGGTTTTCGGTCGTGCGCGATTTCTGCGGTCACGGCGTCGGGCGCGTGTTTCACGACGCGCCGTCAATCCTGCATTACGGCAAGCCCGACGAGGGGCCGGTCTTGCGCGAGGGGATGTTCTTTACCGTCGAGCCGATGATCAACGCCGGCCGCTACGAGGTAAAGGTGTTGAGCGACGGGTGGACCGCGGTGACAAAGGACCGCTCGCTATCGGCGCAGTTCGAGCACACGATCGGCGTGACCGCGACAGGGTACGAGATATTCACGATCTCGCCGGCCGGGCTGCACCGGCCGCCCTACGATCTCGGTCTTCCGGAGGGTCGCTAGAGCCTGTCGTCAAATGAGTAATTCGGCGGATTTTCCCTTACCTATTGTCATCCCGTGGGCCTTCAGCCCACGGACTTGATCCGTGGGAAGGCCGGGATCCACTGGGCAGCCGCACGAGTGGCCGAAACGTGGGTCCCGGCCTTCGCCGGGATGACGATCAGGGCTGAATTTGACGACAGGCCTAGGCGGCCGGTTCCTCCAGTTGCGGCGGATGACCCGTGCCGGGGATCGCGCGGCAGTGGAACACAACGGCGATTTCGGCCGGAATCTTCGCCGGACACGCGGTCGTCCCGGCACGTCAACCGGCCGGTCGTCCCCGGCACGTCAACCGGCCCGGCCGGGATAGCTGACCGCCATGCCGGCGCGCACGTCCTGCTGGATGCCGTATTGCGGGAACGGGTAGCGCAGCCCGTTTTTTGACAGCGCCTCCATACCGGCGATCGCCTTCGGCAGATACTCGGGCGGCAATGCCATCAGCATCTCGTCGTCGAGCACCCCGCCGTAGCGGCGTTCGGCGAAGCACGGGATCGACAGGCTCGGCGTGCGGGTCTTCAAGGCGCGGCCCCAGGAATCGGCGCAGGCCGACTCGCCGACGATGCTCCAGTCGAAGCGCTTGTACCCGGCCCATTGCAGCCCGTTGATAAAATAGATCATCGCGCCGGGGGTGGCATAGAACAGCGCGATGTCGGGCGGGTCGAGCCGGCCGCTCGCTAAGGGTGACAGCGCCAGCGCCTCGTAGCGGCCGTCGGGCACGCATTCCATCGCGGCCTGATGGGCGGCGGCGTCCTCGTCGCTGCTGTACCAGACCCCGACCATGTGTTTGCCGGAGCGCCAGGCTGCGTCCTTGGCGTTGCCCAGCCCGACCACGGCGCGGCATTGCGCGCCGACAAGATTGTCGGCGGTGACCCCGATCGTCCAGCCGAGCCGCGCCGCCTGCCCGACGATCTGGTCGAGCGTGTGGACACTCTGCGGCCGGCGGATGCGCGGGATCGCCTCCATCTCCTCGCGCTTCTCGAACAGCTTCATGCCGAACACAAGCGAGCGCAGTTTCAACAGGCGCTCAAGATCGGCGCTGATTTTTGCCCAGTCCTCGGTCATCGAATCGTCTTTCCAATACAGAGATGCGGCGGTGCGTGCGCGCATTGTGTCGTCAAACGCGCCGCCGCACTATCCTGCCAGCGAATCGGCAGGAGGGAAGGATGGCCGGAATCCTCGACGGCAAGGTGGCGCTGGTGACCGGAGGTGGCGGCGGGATCGGGCGCGCCACCGCGCTGGCGATGGTGCGCGAGGGGGCGCGGATCGCGGTCGCCGATTTCGACGAGGCGGCGGCGCGCGAAACGGTGACCCAGATCAACGCGGCCGGCGGACAGGCGATCTCGCTGAGCGGCGATGTGACCTCGGCGGCGGCGGCCGCGGCGATGGTTCGCGATACGCTGAGCGCCTACGGCAGGCTCGATTGCGCCTTCAACAACGCCGGGATCGCGGGCTATCAGGTCAAGGCCGCGGGTCTGAAGACCGCGGAATGGTCGGAGGAGAGTTTCGACCGGATGATCGCGGTCAACCTGAAAGGCGTGTGGCTGTGCATGAAGGAGGAAATCCGCCACATGCTGCAACAGGGCGGCGGATCGATCGTCAATACCGGGTCGATCGCCGGGCTGGTCGGGCTGCCGACCTCATCGGCCTATGTCGCGGCCAAGCACGGCGTACTCGGCCTGACCAAGACTGCGGCGCTCGAATACGCCGACGCCACAATCCGCGTCAATGCGGTCTGCCCCGCCTATATCGAGACCCGCATGACCGAGGAGGTGCGGCAGCGGCGCGGCGCGGCGATCATGCGCAACACGCCGCTGGGCCGCATGGGACAGCCCGGCGAGATTGCCGAGATGGTCGTGTGGCTGTTGTCCGGGCGCGCCAGCTATGTGACCGGCGCCTGCTACAATGTCGATGGCGGCTGGATGGCGATGTAAGCGCCGCCGCGATGCGGTCAGAGGGCAAGATAACAGGCGGCAAACCGGGTGCGGGTCTCGGGGGATGGACCGAGCCGGCTTCGGACCCGGCCGATTTCGTGCGCCTCAACACCGCGATCGGCCGGCCGCCGCTGGTGCCGGAAATCGCGCTCTATCTCGCGACCGAGGTGACGCCGATCTGGCAAGCCACCGAGGAGAGCCTGTCGCGCGGCGCGGTGCCGCCGCCGTTCTGGGCGTTCGCCTGGGCCGGCGGGCAGGCACTGGCGCGTTATGTGCTGGATAATCCGGAGGCGGTGCGCGGGCGCGAGACGCTCGATGTCGGCTCCGGCTCGGGAATTGTCGCGATTGCCGCGGCGATGGCCGGGGCAAAGCGGGTCGTTGCTTCCGAGATCGATCCGTTCGCGGCCGCCGCGATCGCGCTCAACGCGGCGCTGAACGGGGTCGCGGTCGCGATCGAGACGCGCGACCTGCTCGACCGCGCCGCGGCCGGGTGGGGCGTCGCGCTGGCCGGCGACGTCTGTTACGAGGAGGCGATGTCAAGGCGCATTGTCGGGCTGCTGCGCCGCATCGCCGGACGCGGCCGGACGGCGCTGCTCGGCGATCCCGGACGCGCCTATCTGCCGCGCTCCGGCCTCGAAGAGCTGGCACGCTACGCGGTGCCGACCAGCCGCGAGCTTGAGGACCGCGAGGCGCGCGAGGGCGTCGTCTGGCGGGTTCTGCCGGAATAAATGATCGGAGGGTGCGCTGAACCGGTCGAAGACGATTGTCGTCGCCACGCTCGGCGCGACGCAGACCGTGGCCTGGGGGTCGAGCTTCCATATGCCGGCAATCCTCGGGGTGCCGATTGCAACCACGCTCGATATCGCCCCGACATTGTTCTTCGGTTTCTTCTCGGGAGCCCTGCTGCTGTCGGCCGCGATCGCCCCGTATGTCGGGCAACTGACCGACCGGCATGGCGGGCGCGCCGTGCTGGCCGCGTCGAACGTCGTGATCGCCGCCGGGCTGGCTCTGCTCGGGTTGTCGCAGGGAGCGGTCAGCCTGGCGCTGGCCTGGGTCGTGCTCGGCATCGGCATGGGGATGGGGTTGTACGAACCGGTCTTCGCGGCGCTGACGCGGCTGTATGGCCGCAATGCGCGCGGTCCGATCACCGGCATTACGTTGATCGGCGGGTTCGCCAGCGCGATCGGCTGGCCGGCTACCGCCTGGATGGAGCATACGCTCGGCTGGCGCGAGGCGTGCCTGATCTGGGCCGCGATCCACCTGTTCCTGGCGATGCCGCTGAATCTGTGGGCGATCCCGTCGGCCTCGCCAACGCCGGCGCCGGTTCCGGGAGCAGCCGTCGCGGAGGCCGAGGCCGACCCCGAGCCGCCGCCCGGCGCGATGCTGATCCTGGCTTATTTCTTTTCGGCGATGCGGTTTGTCTCGGGCGCGTTCGCGGCTCACCTCCCGGGATTGCTGCAGGGGGCCGGAGTGTTGGAGGTGGCGGCGATTGCGACGGCGGCGCTGGTCGGACCGGCGCAGGTCGGGGCGCGGCTCGCCGAATTCGGGCTGCTGCGCTCGTTCCACCCGCTGATCTCGGCGCGGATCGCGTCGGTGCTGCACCCGCTCGGCGCCGCGTTCCTAGTCGCGCTCGGGCCGGCCGGGGCGGCGGCGTTTGTGGTGCTGTACGGCGCTGGCAACGGCATGATCACGATCGCCAGGGGGACCCTGCCGCTGGCGATCTTCGGGCCGAGCGGCTACGGCCGGCGCAACGGGATCCTGGCGGTTCCGATCCGGATCGCCGAGGCGAGCGCGCCACTGCTCTTTGCGCTGCTGCTGGCTGCGATCGGCAGCGAAGCGGTGCTGGTGACCGCCGGGATATGTCTGTCCGCCTTCGCCTCGCTAGGGCTGCTGCGGGCGCGCGCGGTGCCGCGGCCCGCCATGTCGAGCGCCGACAACTGACGCCGGCACCATGGCGCCGGCATGCCGCAACCCGAAGGCATTCCAGCGCGTTCTGCCGGAATGAGGGGAGGGCGTGCTGAACCGGCATAGAGCATTTGTCGTCGCCGGGCTCGGGACCACGCAGACCCTGGCCTGGGCGTCGAGCTTTTATCTGCCGGCAATCTTGGGGATGCCGATCGCAGCCGCGCTCGGTATTGCGCCGACCGTATTTTTTGGCCTGTTCTCGATGGCGCTGCTGCTGTCGGCGGCGACCGCGCCCTATGTCGGAGCACTGATCGACCGGCATGGCGGACGCGCCGTGCTGGTTGCCTCGAATGTCGTGCTGGCGGCCGGGCTGGCGCTGCTCGGGCTGGCTCAGGGAGTCGTGAGCCTGGCGCTGGCCTGGGTCGTGCTTGGCATCGGCATGGCGATGGGTCTCTACGACCCGGCCTTTGCGGCGCTGACCCGGCTTTACGGCCGTGATGCGCGGGGACCGATCACCGGGATTACGCTGATCGCCGGCTTTGCGAGCACGGTGGGGTGGCCGGTTACGGCATGGATCGAGCATGCGCTCGGCTGGCGCGAGGCGTGCCTGATCTGGGCCGCAATCAATTTCTGCGTCGCGGCGCCGCTCAATCTGCTGGCGATCCCGCAAGCCCCGAAGCTGCCCGCGCCGATCCCAGGTGTGGCGGCCGAACCCGAGGTTGAGGCGCCGCCCGGCGCGATGGCGATCCTGGCCTATTTCTTTTCGGCGACGCGGTTTGTCTCCGGCGCGCTGTCGGCGCATCTGCCCGGATTGCTGCTCGGGATGGGGACGACCGAGGTGGCGGCGATTGCTGCGGCGGCTTTGGTCGGGCCGGCGCAGGTCGGGGCGCGCATCGCGGAATTCGGGCTGCTGCGCTCGTTTCATCCGCTGATCTCGGCGCGGATCGCCTCGGTGCTGCACCCGTTGGGGGCCGCGTTTCTGGTCATGCTCGGACCGGCGGGCGCCGCGGTATTTGCGGTGCTGCACGGGGCCGGCAACGGCATGATCACGATCGCCAAGGGCACCTTGCCGCTGGCGATTTTCGGGCCGGCCGGGTACGGACGGAGAACCGGTATCCTGTCGGTCCCGACACGGGTGGCCGAGGCGAGCGCGCCGCTGCTGTTCGGCCTGCTGCTGGCCGCGATCGGCAGCGAGGCGGTCCTTGTCACGGCCGGGTTGTGCCTGTCGGCCTTTCTCTCGCTGTTGCTGCTGCGGGCGCGTCCGGCGCCGGATCGGGTATTGCCGAGCGCCGGAAACTGACTGCGCGGCGAGGCTTATACCGACTGCCCGAGACCCTGACCCATGCCCCCACCCCGCCATCCCCCGTGATCCCCGGATCAAGTCCGGGAAGGGGAGGGAGTACGGCTACGGAAAAGGTCTGAGGCAAGGGCGGTTGGCATTACACCTTCCCACCGATCGCGCGGTAGCGCAGCAGGTGGTCGGCCAGCACGCAGGCGACCATCGCCTCGCCGACCGGGACGGCGCGGATGCCGACGCACGGATCGTGCCTGCCGTGGGTTTCGAGCTCGACCTCGTTGCCGTCGCTGTCCACGGTGCGCATCGGTTTCAGGATCGAGCTGGTCGGCTTGACCGCAAAGCGCACGATAATGTCCTGGCCGGTCGAGATGCCGCCGAGGATGCCGCCGGCATTGTTCGACAGAAACGCGACCGCGCCGCCCTGCATGCGCATCTCGTCGCCGTTTTCCTCGCCGGACAGCATCACGGAGCCGAACCCGGCGCCGATCTCGACCCCCTTGACCGCGTTGATTGTCATCAGCGCGCGCGCCAGATCGCCGTCCAGCTTGTCATAGACCGGCTCGCCAAGCCCGGCCGGGACACCGGAGGCGACGATCTCGATGATCGCGCCGGCGGACGAGCCCGATTTGCGCACGGTATCGAGATAATCGGCCCAGCGCAAAGCTGTCTGACGGTCCGGACACCAGAACGGGTTCTCCTCGACGGCGGCCCAATCCCAGGACGCGCGGTCGATCGGATGCGGCCCGATCTGCACGAGCGCGCCGCGCAGCGTGATACCCGGCCCGAGCACCTTGCGCGCCACGGCGCCGGCCGCCACGCGCGAGGCGGTCTCGCGCGCCGAGGCGCGTCCGCCGCCGCGATAATCACGGATGCCGTATTTTTTCCAGTAGGCGTAGTCGGCGTGTCCGGGACGGAAGCGGTCGGCGATGTTGCGGTAATCCTTCGAGCGCTGATCGACATTCTCGATCAGGAGCTGGATCGGCGTGCCGGTTGTCTGGCCCTCGAACACGCCGGACAGGATTTTCACCTCATCCGGCTCGCGGCGCTGCGTCGTAAAGCGCGACTGGCCGGGCCGCCGGCGGTCGAGCCAATGCTGGATATCGGGTTCGGCGAGCGGAATCCGGGGCGGCACGCCGTCGACAACGACCCCGATCGCCGGGCCGTGGCTCTCGCCCCAGGTCGTAAAGCGGAACAGGGTTCCAAAGGTGTTGCCGGCCATGCCTCTACAAGTTCCCGAAAGATCTCCCCCTTGCGCGGGCTTGACCCGCGCATCCACGTCTTTCGCGGCTATCGGTGTGGCCCCGGGAGACGTGGATGGCCGGGTCAAGCCCGGCCAAGGGGTGTTCAGCGATGTTATAACCCGGCAGAGAATCCCCCCGTTTACACGACCGAAATATCCGGCGCATCGACCGCCTTCATGCCAACGACGTGATACCCGCTATCGACATGATGCACCTCGCCGGTGACACCGGCCGACAGGTCGCTCAACAGATAAACGCCGGCGCCGCCGACATCCTCGATCGTGGTGTTGCGCTTCAGCGGCGCGTTCAACTGGTTCCATTTCAGGATATAGCGGAAATCGCCGATACCCGAGGCGGCCAAGGTCTTGATCGGGCCGGCCGAGATCGCGTTGACCCGGATATTGTCGCCGCCGAGATCGACCGCGAGATAGCGCACGCTGGCTTCGAGCGCCGCCTTGGCGACTCCCATCACGTTGTAATGCGGCATGACCCGCTCGGCGCCGGCATAGGTCAGCGTCAACAGACTGCCGCCCGAAATCATCAAGGGCGCGGCGCGACGGCACAGATCGGTGAACGAAAAGCACGAGATGTCGAGCGTGCGCAGGAAATTGGCGCGCGTCGTATCGAGATACTTGCCGGTCAGCTCGTTCTTGTCCGAGAACGCGATCGCGTGCACGACAAAATCGAGCCGGCCCCAGCGTTCGCCGATCCCGGCGAACAGCGCATCGAGGCTCGCTTCCGAGGTCACATCGGCCTCGACGACAAAATCGCTGTCGAGACTATCGGCGAGCGGCCGCACGCGGCGACCCAGCGCCTCGCCCTGATAGGTGAAGGCGAGCCGCGCCCCGTGCGCGTGCGCCGCCTTGGCGATACCCCAGGCGAGCGAGCGGTCGTTGGCGACCCCCATGATGAGGCCCTGCTTGCCGGCCATCAGCCCCATGCGCTCGTCTCCTCTGCCGCGACCCGGCATCGTACACGAAGCGATGGCCGCGGGCGAGGCGGGGCGGATCGGGGAGCCGCCCGCCTATCGCGCGCCGGGATATACGCGGCTGCCGTACACGCGTCGGATGTCGTCGAGCAGCGCCCCGCTCGGCGGCGCGTAGGTCATCCGCTTGCTGGTGAAATGCCCGGTCAGCGCTTTGAGGCTGGCGGCCAGCTCGGCGATCCTGACCAGCGCGTAGAGTCCGTTGACGACCGGCGCGCCGTCGACCTCGTGAACGCCAAATTGGGCGAGCAGGGTCATCACGATGCCGCCGGCCGGGATGATCGTCTCGGCGCCTTTTTCCAGACCCCTTCGCGCGGCGGCGCGGAACTGGTCGATCACGTCGTCGCGGACCGCGGCATCCTCGAAGGCGCGGTCGAACACGGCCGGGCGTTCGACCCGCATCCTATCGATCGAGACGAGCCGGTTCGACAGACCATAGGAAGAAATGTTCTCGGTGACGCGCCGCTCGAATTTCGGGTTGACGTTGACGACCGAAAAGCTCGTCCCCATCAGGCAGGCGACAAATACGGCCGATTCGCACAGCCCCAGCACCGGGATGTTGAGCAGTTCGCGCAGCGCGTGCAGACCCGGCTCGAAGATGTTGCCGATCAGGAAGGCGTCGTACCCGTCGCGCTCGGCGGCGAGACCGTTGTCGAGGATGTCGGCGGTGTCGAGATATTCGAGATAGCGGTACTGGTCGGCGATCGCGCGGCCTTCGCTCAATCCGCGCAGTTCGATCGTGGTGCCCGGTGAGGCGGCGCGGGCCAGGATCGCCGACAGATGTTGCGCGTAATCGCCGCCGGTCGAGCGGCGGGTGACGCCGAGGCTCTGATAGAACAGCCGCACCGCCTTATACCCCGAACGTAAAACGGCTGCCGGTATTGGCGTAAACCAGCCGGTCCGGCATCTCGCGCGCCACCCCGGCGATAAAGGCGCGGCCGCTGCAATGCATCGGCAGGACCACGTCCGGGTCGAGCGATTTCAGTTCGGCGATCGTGTGCTCGACATAATCGGGCGGCGCGACCCCGAGGTGAAAACCGCCGATCACCGCGTGCAATTTGGACACACCGGAGACGGCCTGCGCCGCCTTGATCGTGTTGATCAGCCCGCAATGACCGCAGGACGAAATGACGACCAGCCCGCGCCCCTGCACGACATAGCAGGTCGCGTGCTCGTCCGGGTGGCGGTCGGGCACGAGCCGGCCGCGGCGTTCGTCGTCGCTGTAGTGGTCGGAGGGGGTGGGTTCGATCAGCGTGTTCGGCAGGACCCGCTCGAACGATTGCCGCGCGATCTGGCCCGAGGTGAACGGCCCGGATAGCGCGTGGGCGTGATCGCAGGGAACGGTTTCGACATGCGCGGCGGCGAGCGCGGCGCCGTCGAGCGCGCCCCAGGAGCGTGGCTCCTCGCCCTGCGGCGCCCCCATCCATTTCTCGCGGAAGGTCAGATCGCCGCCGGCGAACAGTTTGAGGTCGTCTCGCATGTTGGCGCGATGGTGTTCGACAAACCCGACAAGCCCGCCGTAATGGTCGCGATGCGCGTGGCTCAGGATCAGCCCGTCGAGCTTTTCCGGCGCGATGCCGAGCAGGTCGAAATTGCGCAGCAGGATTTCCGGCGTATAGCCGAAATCGAGCAGGTATTGCCCGCTCTGCCGGTTTCCGTTTTGTCCGTTTCCGTTTTGTCGGGGGCCGCGCGATTCGAGATGCAGCGACAGCCCCCATTCGCCGGCCAGGGTCGAGGTCTCGCGCCCGCGGATGCGGCTGACGTGTTCGATCCGGCAATGGGAATGGGTCTGCTTCGGCATGAACTGGTCGAAGAATGAATCGACGACGACACGCACCGACAACGATTCGACGGTGGGCGCTTTGAACGGCTCGGCTGCGGTGACGCTCATCTGCTCCTCCTCAGTCGGTGCAGGCTCGCCGGTCCGGAAACGGCGGTCAAGGGCCGGCCGATCGGCAGGGAAGAGCGGAGTGCGCTCTGTTGACCGGATTGCCCGGCAGACCCGGCTGCTCCCTCCTGCCCGGCAACAAAAAGTGCCTTGACGTTCATGCAATGAACGCAGTATGCGAGGGGCCGGGGGCAAAGGGGGACATCCAGAGCGTGACTGAACCCGACCGGGACACGGGTGATCCCGAGATCGTGCGCCGGCTGCTCAGCTCGATCGAACGCGACAGCACGATCACGCAGCGAAAGCTTGCCAGTCATCTCGGGATCGCACTCGGTCTGGCGAACGCCTACCTCCGGCGCTGTGTACGCAAGGGTCTGGTCAAGGCAACCCAAGTGCCGCTCAACCGCTACGCCTATTACCTGACCCCCCAGGGATTTGCCGAGAAAAGCCGGCTTACTGCGGAGTATTTGGCCGCTTCGTTCAACTTCTTCCGTCAGGCGCGTGCCGATTGCGCGGCGTTGCTGGCGCAGTGCGCCGGTCGCGGCTGGCGCCGGGTCGCGCTCTGCGGCGCCGGCGATCTGGCCGAGATCGTCGTGCTGAGCGCGGGCGATACCGGGATCGCGGTGGTTTGCGTCATTGACGGGGAGAAAGCCGGGGGCCGTCTGACCGGACTGCCGATCGTCGCCGATCTGGAGTCGGCGCAGCTTGCCGCCGGCCCCGATGGTCTCGACGGCGTGATCGTGACCGATACCAGCGCGCCAAAGCCGCGTTTTGACGCCTTGCTGGCAAGCGCTGCCGTGAGCGGATTTGCTCCGGGAAACATCGTCGCGCCGGATCTGCTCGGGATTGCATTGGTGGTGCTGCCCGAGGCAGCGAGTGCGGCAGCCCATGGGAGGGCCGCTCCATGATGTCCCGGTATCTCATGCGCGTACCGGACGCGCGGCGGCGGCCCGAATCGCCTGTGGTGACATCGCGGCCGGTCTCATGGCGCGATGATGGTCCAGTCCCTCCGGTGACACTCGGTCGCCCGGGGCTGCGGTAGTGGGGGAGCCTTGGTGATGGATGGTGAGGCGCCGCAAGTGCGGGTGGCCGTAATCGGCTGCGGTTATTGGGGAAAAAACCTCGTCCGGAACTTCTGCGAGCTGGGCGCGCTGGCCGCCATCAGCGATCCGGACCGGGAGGTTGCGGCGAACTTGTCGGAGCGCTTTGGCGCCCCGGTCCGCAGTCTCGACTTTGTGCTGCACGACCCGTCGATAGCGGCCGTCGCGATTGCCGCTCCGGCGGTGCATCACGCGTCGCTGGCGCGCGCCGCGCTCGAAGCCGGCAAGCACGTCTTTGTCGAAAAGCCGCTGGCGTTGACGCTCGCCGAGGCCGAGCGCCTCTGCCAGCTCGCGGAACAGCGCAATCGCCGTTTGATGGTCGGTCATCTGCTGCAATACCACCCGGCGTTTATCGCATTGCGCGATCTGGTGCGCCGGGGCGAGCTGGGCCGGTTGCAATATCTCTATTCGAACCGGCTCAATCTCGGGAAGGTCCGGCGTGAGGAGGATATTTTATGGTCCTTCGCGCCGCACGACATCTCGATGATCCTGTCGCTTGTCGGGCAGGAGCCGAGCGAGATCAGCTCCAGCGGCGCTTATTTTCTGCACCGGACGATCGCCGATGTGACGACGACCCATCTCGCCTTTCCCGGCGGCGAGCAGGCGCATGTCTTCGTGTCCTGGCTGCACCCGTTCAAGGAACAGAAACTGGTCGCGGTCGGCGACCGCGCGATGGCCGTATTCGATGACAGCCTGCCGTGGTGCGAGAAGCTGCGAGTCTATCCGCACCGCATCGACTGGCGCGAGACGATACCGGTGCCGCAGCGCGCCGATGCGAGAGCGATCGAACTCGAAGAAGGCGAGCCGCTCGAATTCGAATGCCGCCATTTTCTTGATTGCGTCGCGACCGGGGCGCGGCCGCGCACCGACGGGCAGGAAGGTCTGCGCGTGCTGCGCGTGCTGACCCGGGCCAGCGAGTCGCTGAAGGCCGCCGTTCCGTCCGCCGCACCCGCTGCGCCTGCGCCGGCCGCTTTCCCGGGGGTGCAAATCCATCCCTCGGCTTTTGTCGACGAGCCTTGCGAAATCGGCGCCGGGACGCGCATCTGGCACTTTGCGCATATCCTGCCGCGCACCCGCATCGGTCGCAACTGCTCGTTCGGGCAGAACGTGATGGTCGGTCCGGACGTGAGTGTCGGGGACGGCTGCAAGGTTCAGAACAACGTCTCGATCTACAAGGGTGTGACGCTGGAGGACGGTGTGTTCTGCGGCCCCTCCTGTGTCTTCACCAACGTCAACAATCCGCGGGCGGAGGTAGAGCGCAAGGACGAGTTCCGCTCGACCCTGGTCAAGCGCGGCGCGACGATCGGGGCCAATGCCACGATCGTCTGCGGCCATACGATCGGCGAATACGCCTTTGTCGCCGCCGGCGCGGTCGTCACCCAAGATGTTCCGGCCTTCGCTCTGGTGGCCGGGGTGCCGGCGCGGCGCATCGGCTGGATGAGCCATGCCGGCGAGAAGCTTGGTCCCGATCTCGTCTGCCCGCGTTCGGGCCGGCGCTATCGCGAAGCGGGACCCGATTGCATCGAGGAGATCGTCTGATGGCGGACGTGGCACCCGTTCTGGCCGAGCCGATCGAGTTTATCGATCTCGGCGCCCAGCGCCGCCGCATCGGCACCCGCATGGACGAGGCGATCCGGCGTGTGGTCGAGCACGGCCGGTTTATCCTCGGTCCCGAAGTCGCCCAGCTTGAGCGCCAACTCGCCGAATTCTGCGGCGCCAGGCACGTTCTGAGCTGCGCCAACGGCACCGATGCCCTGGGGCTGGCGCTGATGGTGAAAGGTGCCAGGCCGGGCCAGGCGATCCTTGTGCCGTCATTCACCTTCGCCGCGACCGCCGAAGTCGTGGCGTGGTTTGGCGCGACCCCGATCTTTGTCGATGTGCTGGCCGACACGTTCAACATGGACCCGTCGAGTCTCGAAGCAGGCATCGCCATGGCGCGCCGTCTCGGGCTGACACCGTCCGGGGTGATCCCGGTCGATCTGTTCGGGTTGCCCGCGGATTACGATGAAATCCTGGCGATCGCCGAGTGCAACCGGATGTGGGTCCTGTGCGATGCGGCGCAGAGCTTCGGGGCCGTATACAAGGGCCGCCGCATCGGAGCGATCGGCGATCTGACAACGACAAGCTTCTTCCCGGCCAAGCCGCTTGGCTGCTACGGCGACGGCGGCGCCGTGTTTGTTGATGACGACGCGACGATCGAGGTGTTGCGCAGCTTGCGAGTACACGGTCAGGGGACCGACAAATACGACAATGTGCGGATCGGTATGAATGCCCGTCTCGACACGATGCAGGCGGTGGTGCTGCTGGAGAAGCTGGCGATCTTCGTCGACGAGATCGCCGCGCGGGACCGCATCGCGGCGCGCTACAACGCCTTGCTCGGCGATGTCGTCACCGTGCCCGAGGTGCCGGACGGTCTGACCAGCGTCTGGGCGCAGTACACGGTGCGGCTGCCGGCCGGCAGCGATCGCGATGCGCTCGCCGCCCGCCTCAAATCCGCCGGCATCCCGACCGCGGTATATTATCCGAAGCCGCTGCACACGCAGACCGCCTATCGGGAGTATCCCAGAGCCGGCAACGGTTTGCCGGTATCCGAGCAGCTCTCGGCCGAGGTGCTGAGCCTGCCGATGCACCCCTATCTCGACGAGGCGACGCAGGACCGCATCGCCGCGGCGGTCAAGAACGCCATCGCCGGCTAGGTGACGGCCAGCGTCGGTTCGATGTCGAAAATGCCGGAAAACGTATGATCGGCCATCACCTGAAATGTCACCGCGTGCGTCAGCAGGTGGGTGATGCGGAACGGCGCCGGGTAGAGCCCCTGGCTGGCGTCGAGCACCTCGCCGCACCCGCCGCTCAGGAAATAGTAACCGCTTTGCAAGCGATTGACAAAGCTCCAGCGCAGCTCGACCTGATCGCCGGCGGCAATCCGCACCGGGATGTTCTGCACCGTGTTCTGGATCATGTACAGGATCAGCCCGGTGGTCAGGCTTATCGAGAAACCGGCGATCAGGTGCGGAATTTCACGCTGCGAGCGGCAGATCAGCCGGACATGATAGACCTTGCCGGATTGCAGTGTCGTGACTTCCTCGCCGGTCTCGTTGCGCAGCGACAGCGAGGTGACAAACGGCCCGTCCGATTGGTCTCCGGTCGAGATCGGCCCCGCTTGCGATACTGTCGGCGGCGTGTCGGTCGAGCGGCTGCGCTCGTCAGCCAGGATGCGGTCGTATTCGCGCGTCACCATGGCGGTGTCGCCGTCACAAACGACACGACCGTCATGCAGCAGCACGGCGCGCGTGCACAGCTGCTGCACCAGCGACAGGCTGTGCGACACGAACAGCACCGTGCGGCCGCTGCCGGCGAGTTCCTTCATGCGGCGGAAGCATTTCTCCTGGAACAGGATGTCGCCGGCGGCAAGCGCCTCGTCAATGATCAGGATCGAGCTGACCGGCGCGATCGCAACGCTGAACAGGAGCCGGCTCTGCTGTCCGGAGGAATAGGTCTTGAACGGTCGGTCGATGATGTCGCGCAGTTCGGAAAAATCGATGATGTCGTCGATCCGCTCGTCGATCTCGGCGGCGGTCATGCCACGGCACAGCGCGCCGAATCGAATATTGTCGTAGCCCGACAGATCCGGGTTGAAGCCGACCCCCAGTTCGAGGATCGCCGAGACCGTGCCCGAACGGCGGACGTGTCCGGAGGTCGGCGGGGTCACGCCGGTAATAACCTTCAGCAGCGTGCTCTTGCCGGCGCCGTTGCGGCCGATAATACCGAGCACCTCGCCAGGTTTGATATGCAGACTGACGCCGTGCAGCGCCCGCACGGTCTGATAGCGCCGGGCACCCCCCCACAATTCGCGCAGCCGGTCGCGCGGGTCGGAGTAGACCTTGTACTCCTTGACGACATTATGAACCTCGATCGCGAACTTCTGAGCCTGCATCCTGCGAGTACCAAATCAATTGCCGGGAATAAGCTTCGACTTGCGGCCGGTAAAGGGCAAGGAGCGGTGAGTTGAGTGAACCGCTCCTGCCTTGTCAAGCTCCTGCCGATCGAGGAGATGCCCCATCCGGCATGGACAAATTGCAGAGCACGACCGTGAGTCCCAAATCTCGGGCGAGCCACAATCCGTTTCGCATAATTCGTGACCTTGAAAGCCGGGTTGACGAACTCGGCCAGCGCGTCGCGGTGCTCGACAGCCGCTTCGGCGCTGCCGTGACGCACGCGCAGGTCGACTCGCTTCTGACGGCACAAAGCAAGAATATCACCGACGTGATGAATGCGCTGAATATGAATCTGATCGCCTATGCCGAGGATCGATTCGTACCGGCGGAATGGCGCGACGAGGTGCAACGCCTGATCGCATCATCACGCGATGAAATGCATAGCCGGCTTGCGTCGTGGCGCGACGAAATACAAAACCAGATAACATTGTCGCGCGATGAAATGCAAAGCCGGGTTATACTATCGCAGGATTCGGCAAACACCCTCGTCGAAGCTTCGGCCCAGAGCCTTCGCGAGATGCTTAATGCGATGAATGCGGAGTTGCTTGCTTACACCGAGCGACGGCTGACCGAATTCGCCGAGGAGTATTACGAGCTTCTGATGCGATCGCGCCGGGCTGCCGTCGCGCAAAACGGGTGGGCAAGCGGCCCGGCGCGGAACGTCGCCGCCGGTGCGAGGCCGCCGAAACGGAAGGATCATGCGCCGGCGCTGGAAACTGTATTCGCCTCGCTTGCGTGCCGCGCGCCCGCGGCATGGCCGGTCTTCAAACAGGCGCTCGATGTCGGAACGCGCAGCTATGAAGGGTTTCCGGTCGGCAGTTGCAGCATTGCGGGCCATCGCGAAGCCGAGCGCTTTGGCGCGTTCATCGCACCGTACCTGCGCGGTTATGTACTTGATGTCGGCTGCGGACCACAGCCCGTTCCCTCCTACCTGCGCGATTATCCCGCCGGGTTGATCTGCGGCATCGACCCGATCTCGACGGCCGACGAGCACCCGTTCGAGTTCGTCCCGGCGGTCGCCGAGGAGATACCGTGGCAGGATGCAAGCTTTGATGTCGTGTGTTCCGGGACTACCCTCGACCATTTCTTTCTGCTCGATGTCGCGCTCAGCGAAATTCGCCGTGTGCTCAAGCCCGGCGGCCATTTCGTCGCGTGGATCTCGGAAGCGCCGGGCTCGCAACCATACAATCCTTATCGCGAGGACATCACGCCGGCCGATGAGGAGCATTTGTTCCATATCGACCGGGCATGGTTTCTGCCGATGATGCGCGAACTCGGGTTTGAAGAGGTCGAAATCCTGGTATTCTCGGTCCCGTTCAAACACCTGTTCATGTCGTTTCGCAAGCCAGTCGCCTGACATGCCGCGAGCTTTCAGCCGAGTCGACACCCCGGGGTGGTCTGCAACGCCCGTGCCGGTGCTGTGGCAGCATCGGGACTTGATCGCGGCCTTTGTCCGCCGCGATATCCGCGAGCAATACGTCAGTTCGGTGGTTGGCGGCATCTGGGCTGTGTTGCAGCCGCTTGCGTATTTTGGTACATTGGTTCTGGTTTTCGCGGTCGGGTTCAACCTGAACCGCGTGCCGGACGATCTCGGAAAAGATTATATATTGCATATCCTTGCCGGGCTGGCGCCGTGGTACAGTATTTCGACTGCGCTGTCGCTCGCGGTAACCATGGTCAGCGGTAATGCGTCTCTCGTCAAGCAAATGGAATTTCCGATCGAGGTGCTGGCGGTACGCACGACATTGTCGAATCTGCCGGCGGTCTTTGTCGGCCTGCTGATCGCCCTTGTCTATTGCGTGTTTCGCTATCATTCAATCCCGCTGCTCATCGTCGCGTTGCCATTGTGTCTCGTCATTCAGATCGTCATGACGATCGGGTTGTCGTGGTTTCTATCCAGCATTGCCGCGTACTGGCGCGACTTTCAGCAGATCGTGACGATGCTGCTGTTTTTGAATTTGTATATGATGCCGATCTTTTTCTCGGCCGACAAGGCGCCGGGCGCCTTGTCGATTGTCGTGCAGCTGAACCCGTTCAGCGCCTTCATTGAAATGTACCAGGCGGTGTTCCGGGACGATGTGGCCGCTTTTCTGACAGCCGCCGGCATCAGCTCGGTGTTGGCGCTCGCGATGTTTCTGGTCGGCTATCGTGTACTTGTATCGCTGCGTCCGGGCTTTGCCGATGTGGCCTGAGCAAGCTCGCGGCCGGCTTCTTGCAAACCGGCCATGAAGGGGTGAGGGGGAGTCATGCTGCAAAACAAACACGTGTTCATTACCGGCGGCGCCGGTTTTATCGGGTCCAATCTCGCCAAACGGCTGATTGGCGACAACGCGGTTGCGCTGTTCGACAATTTCAGCCGCAACGCCGCCCAGCATATCCTCGGGCGCGAGTTGGCCGACAAGAACGGCAGCACATTGAAAATCTATGAAGCCAGCGTCCTCGATCAATCGGCGCTGAACGCCGCCGTGGACGATTTCCGGCCGACGCATATCGTCCACTGCGCCGCCGTCGCCGGGATCGACACGGTCGTCAAAAAGCCGGTCGATACGCTCGAAATCAATATGCTCGGCACGGTCAACCTGCTGCATGCCGCGCACCAGTTTGGCAAGGGAATAGAGCGCGTTGTGGCGTTCTCGACCAGCGAGATCTTCGGTCCGCAGGCTTATAATTCCAACGAGCGGTCCTCAGCCGTGATCGGCGCGGTCGGCGAGGCGCGCTGGACCTATGCGGTATCGAAGCTCGCCAGCGAGCATCTGACCCTGGCCTATCACAACCAGCACGGTATGCCGACCGTCGTGCTGCGGCCGTTCAACGTGTACGGACCCGGCCAGGTGGGCGAGGGGGCGCTGTCGATTTTCATCCAGCGCGCCTTGCGCGACCAGCTGATCCAAATTCACGGCTCGGGCAGTCAGATCCGCGCCTGGTGCTACATAGACGACATGGTAAACGGCATTTTGCACGCGCTCTCGCACCCGAACGCGCCAGGGAAGGCCTTCAACATCGGCAATCCCCGTGCGGTGACGACTGTCTACGGTCTCGCGAGCACTGTGATCCGTCTGCTGCACTCGAAGTCGCGGATCGAATATGTCTGGAAGGACTATGTCGATATCGAGCTGCGCGTTCCCGATACCGAATGGGCGCGCACGCAAATGGATTTCACCGCAGAGGTCGACCTCGAAGAAGGCATTCCGCTGACCGCGGAATACTACCGTAAGCTGCAAGCCGGCGAAGGCGCGGGCCTGTATCGCTAGCGCCTCGGTTTGACCGGTTCGGGACTGGGAATATGACAAGCGTCGAGACGCCGGCGGCGCGCCGCGGCGCGATCGAGATTGCCGATCCACTCGAATGGCCGCTGCGCTTCGCGCGGCGCCACGGACGCAAGCCGCGCGTGCTGCATATCTGCAACGTCGCCAATTACGCCTATGCCAATGCCCGGCTGATGCGGCAGCACGGTATCGACGCCGATGTCGTCGATCCGGATTTCTACCACATCATGGCGACACCGGAGTGGTACGACACCGAGGTCATCGGCGATTTCGGTGACGAATTCTTCCCGGACTGGAAGAATCTCGATGTTGGCCGCTACGAACGTCCGGACTGGTTTATCCAGGGGCCGCGCGACATGGTGTTCCAGTATGTCGCGCTGCGCGGCGCACGCGATTATGGCGGCGCCCGCCGGCTGCGACGCACGATCGAGCAGGCCAACAACCTGCGAGCCTATACGCAGAACCGGAACGCGCTGCTGCGTCGCTTGTTGGAGTCATCGGCGCCGCTGGCGCGGGCGGCGAAGATGGCGGCGAAGCGCACCATCTTCCGCATGCCGCCGGTGCCGGCGTCGCGGCAGGCGGCGGCGCCGGCATTCGATGAGGAATGGCGCAACTCCGTTCCGGAAGTGCTGCTGCCGCTCGACAGCATCTCCTCTCTGCTGCATTCGGCAATGGCCGGCTATGATGTGGTCCAGGGCTATACGGTTGCCGGCATGTATCCGGCGTTTCTGCGGCTGCCCAATTTCACCGCATACGAGCTCGGCACATTGCGTGGGCTGCCGTTCGAGGATTCGCCGATGGGGCAGCTTTGCGCCTGGACTTACCGGAATGCGCCTGCCGTGTTCGTTACCAATGTCGATTGCATCGCCTCGGCGCAGCGCCTCGGTATCGCGGACGAACGAATCTATCCGGTGCTGCACGCCTTCGACTGCGATGCGGCGTTCCGTCATGTCCCGTCCGCTGCGCTGCCGCAAGACCTGCAAGTGGCGCCGCCCTTCTTCTTCGCGCCGGCGCGGCACCATTGGCGCGAGGGCAACGAGAGCTGGCTCAAGGGCAACGATGTCGTGATCCGCGCCGCCGGGCTGCTGAAGCGCGCCGGCTACGATTTCCGCATCGTCTTTGTCGAATGGGGCCAGGAGCTGGAGCTGAGCCGCGCGCTGATCGCCAGCGAGGAGATCGAGGACCGCGTCGTGTGGGTCAAGCCGCTGTCGCGCCCGTCGGTATGGAAAATCTACAGCGCTGCGATCGCTGTGATAGACCAGTTCCGCGCCGCCGCGTTCGGCGGTGTCGCGCTCGAAGCGATGGCCCTCGGACGTCGGCTCGTGACGCGGTTCGATAATGCCGCCGCCGCGGCCTTCTTCCGCACGCAGCCGCCGATCCTCAACGCCGCGACACCGGACGGGGTATATCGGCACCTGCGGACAATCCTCGACGACCCGAACGATCTGCGGGGGATCGGGGTGGCGGCGGCCGAATGGATGCGGCGCGAGCATTCGGTCGAGCGGCAGTTGCGCACGCAATTCGCGGTGTTCTCGGCGATGACCGGGGATTAGGCGAGGGGCGATCCGCAACATGCGTATTCTGCTGACCGGCGCGACCGGGTTTCTCGGACAGGCATTGCTTGCCGCGGCGCCGCCCGAATTCGCCTTTGTGACGCTCGGCCGACGCCCGGCCCCGGTTGCGCGCCTCGATCTTGTCCATATCGAGGCCGATATGGGCGTCCCGGCCTCGCTGCAATCGGCGCTGGAAAGCGGCCGCATCGCGCCGCCGCTCGATATCGTCATGCACCTTGCAGTCTCGCGATTTCATCGCGGGTTTCCCGACACCGCGCTCGATATGTTCAACGTCAATGTCGCGAGCACCGCGACATTGCTCGATTTCGCGCGGCGGGCCGGAGTGCGGCAGTTCATCCTCGGTTCGACCGGCACTGTCTACCACCCGTTTGAGAACCCGATCTGCCGCGAAGACGACGCGCTGGACCCGCAAAGCTATTTCGCGTTCAGCAAACTGGCGGCCGAGCGGTTCGCGCTAACTTACTCACCGGCGCATTTCGGGGTCTTTGTGCCACGCTTTTTCACCCCGTATGGTCCCGGCCAGCAAGACCGGCTGGTCAGCGGGCTGATTGACAATGTCACTGCCGGACGCCCGGTGCGATTGCCGCCGCAAGGCAACGGGCTTTCCACCGCGCCGCTCTACCTCGACGATGCGGTGCGCGTGCTGCTGGAGGCGGTCGCGGCAGGTTGGCAGGGTGTTGTCAATATCGCCGGGCCGCAGGTGCTGACACTGGCGGAAATGGTGCACATTGTCGGCCGGGTCGTCGAACGCGAGCCGGTTATCGAGCGTGCCCCCGGCGCGCTCGATGCGGCTCTGGTGCCGGACCTCGAACGGCTCTCCCGATATATGTCGCTCGACACATTCGTTACGTTTCAAGACGGGCTGGCGCGCTTTGTCACGCGACAATGACAAGCGACGCGCGCCGACCGCGCATTCTGCATGCGCCGATCGATATCGGCGGTCACGCGTCCGGTTTGGCAGCGGCGCAACGGAAGCTCGGCTACGACGCCATCTGCGTCAGCCTTTATCCGAGTCCGCAAAGCGGCGGTCGGGCCGTCGAACCGGTTGCGCCGGGCGCCGGGTTGATGGCCCGCGAGATCGCCCGCTGGCGTCTGTTGTGGTGCGCCGCGCGCGAGTCCGACATCATCCACCTGTATTTTGGCGAAACGCTGCTGATGCCGCGCCGCCACCCGGACCTGCGTGCCGGCAAGGCGCTGGGTCCGGCGGAAATCGGCCGGCGCCTCTATGCGCGCGCGGTGTGGGGCAAGGATTTGCCGCTGCTGAAGGCGCTCGGCAAGCGGCTGGTCTTCAGCTTTCTCGGCGACGACGTCAGGCAGCGCGCCTATACCGCAACAGCCTACGAGATTTCGATCGCGAAATACGCCGATCCGGATTACTACCCGCCGCGCTCGGACGAATGGAAGCGGCGGGTGATCGGGCTGGCCGAACATTACGCCGAGGTGATTTTCGCCTACAATCCCGACCTGCTGAACGTGTTGCCCGCGGGATCGCAACTGCTGCCGTATTCGCATCTGTTCGCGGGCGATATCGGACCGGTGCTGTCGGCGCGGCAGGGCGGACCGATCCGAATCGCGCATGCCCCGACGCATTTCGGAGCCAAGGGCACGAGGTTCGTACTGGCTGCGGTGGCGCGGCTCCGCGCCGAGGGCGTCGAATTCGAGTTCGATTTGATACAAGGTGCCTCGCATGAAGAGGCAATGGACCGGATCGCACGATGCGATCTGTTTATCGACCAGCTTCTCGCCGGCTGGTACGGCGGCGCGGCGGTCGAGGCGATGCTGCTTGGGAAACCTGTCATCGCCTATATTCGCGACAGCGACTGTGTCTGGCTGCCACCGGATCTCCGCCGCGATCTGCCGATCGTGTCGGCGACGCCGGTCACGCTCGCCGCAGTGCTGCGCAACCTTCTGGCGCGAGATCACGGGGAGCTGCGACGGCTCGGGCAGGAGAGCCGCCGCTTTGCCGAACGCTATCACGACCCGGTCGCTGTCGCGCGGCGGGTCATGGCGGCTCTCGGTTTGACAGGGTGAGCGCCTGATGGCCCGAAACCGCCCTCGCATCCTGATGCTCTGCGCGCACGAGCCGAGCCTCGACCCGCGTATCCGCTGGGAGGCCGAGAGCGCCGCGCAGCATTTCGCGGTGACCGTGCTCGGCTTTGACCGCGACGACGGTTCCCACCCCCCCGCCGACACAACGCACGGCTACCAAATCGTGCGTCTTGCCCGTCCCGATGTCAGCGGTCTTGTTTATTTATGGCGGCTGAAAAGCGTGTTGCCGTGGGTTGCGTCGATCCCGCTCGCCCCGTTTGTTTTACTTCTCGCTCCGGCGATCATCGCGGGCGAGCGGTTGGGCGGCGCGCTGCGCAGTGCGGTGCGCCAATCAGACAGCGCCGACCCGGCCTCAAGGCTCCGCTCTCTGCTGGGTACGGTGCGGGTGCGGCTGGCCGGCCGCGTCGAGCACATCCTGACGATGCTGCGGGTGCAGTTCGCGCCGGCAGCGGTGGCGTTCTGGAGATATCTGCAGAAATTGCCGGAAAAGCCTGATGTCATACATTGCAACGACCTCGACACGCTGCTGGTCGGGGCGCTCGCCAAGCGACGATATGGCTGCCGTCTGGTCTACGATGCGCACGAATTCTATCCGGTCAGCGACCCGAACGGGCGATGGCTCGATATCGGCTTTTTTTCCCTGATCGAACGGGTGCTGATCCGGCAGGCCGATGCGGTGGTGAGCGTCAACCCGCCGCTCGCCGAGGCGATGCGCTCTGCCTACGGGCTCGACCGCGTTTATTCGGTGCCGAACGCCGAGCCTTGGGTGGAGCGGCGCCTGACACGCCCCGCTGCCGGCGAGATCGACAGTCTTGCCGGCGGCCGGGTCAAATTCCTGTTTCAGGGCCGCTTCGCGCCGGGTCGCGGTCTCGACGAGCTGATCGACGGATGGGCTGGGGTCGATGTCGATCGCGCCGCGCTGTTTCTGCGCGGTCCCGACAATCTCTGGCGACAGGCGGCGATTGACCGCGCCGCTCGCCTCGGGCTGCTCGGCCGCAGCATCTATTTTCCCGACGCGGTCGGCGAGGAGGAGCTGGTCGCGGCCGCCGCCGAGGCCGATATCGGCGTGATCCCCTACAAGCCGGCGATCCTCAACGACCGGCTGTCCTGCCCGAACAAACTGTCGCAATATCTGCATGCCGGGCTGGTGGTGCTGGCGAACGACCTGCCCTATGTACGCTCGGTGCTGCGCGAGGCGCAAGCCGGCGCGTTCTACCGCTCCGCGGAACCGCACACACTGGCCGAGGCGGTGCGGCTTCTCATCGATAACCCCGAGAGGCTGGCCGAGGGTCGCCGCAATGCGATGCGTTTTGCGCGCGAGCGGTTTAATTGGCAGGTGCAGTCCGAAACGCTTCTTACGCTCTATCGGGCCGGCGAGCGGAGCCGGGAGGCCCCGATGCGGCTCGCCGAGGCGCCGCAGGTGTCGGTCTGATGTGCGGCATTGCCGGGATTGTTTCGCTCGACGGCGCGCCGGTGCCGCGGCTCAATTCGGCGCTTGCGGTGCTCGATCGGCTGATTGCGCATCGCGGCCCGGACGGGCACGGCGCATGGTCTTCCGCACAGCGCCATATCGGCCTCGTCCATCGCCGTCTCGCGATCATCGATCTGAGCGCGGCGGCGCACCAGCCGATGACGGCGCCCGGACCGACCGTGATCAGCTACAATGGCGAGATTTACAACCATCTTGAACTGCGCGAATCCCTGGCGGCGCATTGGCGGTTTCGCTCCGCCTCCGACACCGAATGCATCCTCGCCGCCTATGATCGCTACGGGGTCGAATGCCTCGACAGGCTGCGCGGAATGTTCGCATTCGCGCTGTGGGACGAGTGCCGGCACCGGTTGTTCTGCGCCCGCGATCGCTTCGGCATCAAGCCGTTTTATTACGCGATTATCGATAATCTTTTCGTCTTTGCCTCGGAAGCGAAGGCGCTGCTGCCGTTTCTGCCCGAAATCGCCACCAATCCCGACGCGCTGGCCGAATATCTGACCTTTCAGTACACGACCCAAGGCGAGACGCTGTTCCACAGCATCAAACAACTGCTTCCCGGCCATGCGCTGAGCATCGAGAACGGCGAGGTGCGGGTCTGGCGCTATTGGGATGTCCATTATCAGATTGATTTCGATCACAACGCGCGGTATTTCGAGCGCCGCCTCACCGAATTGCTCAATGATACCATCGATATTCATCTCCGCAGCGATGTGCCGGTCGGCGCCTATGTTTCGGGCGGCATCGATTCGAGCCTGATAGCGATCCTGGCCGGCAAGACCGGTCGCGGCGTGCACGAATATTTTCACGGCCGCTTTACCGAGTTCCCGGGTTATGACGAGAGCGAATACGCGGCAGCGGCGGCGGTGCAATCCGGCGCGAAGCTGAACGTCATCGACATCACCGCGCAGCATTTCCGCGACCATATCGCCGATGTAATCTATCACCTTGATTTTCCGGTTGCCGGGCCAGGCTCGTTCCCGCAATTCATGGTATCGGCGCTGGCCGCGCGCCGTTTGAAGGTGGTGCTCGGCGGCCAGGGCGGCGATGAAATCTTTGGCGGCTATGCCCGCTATCTGCTTGCCTATTTCGAGCAATGCATCAAGGCCGCGCTTGACGGCACCTACAAGAACGGCAATTTTGTCGTTACCATCGAATCGATCGTGCCCAACCTTGGTTTGTTGCGCGAATACAAACCGATGATGCGCGAATTCTGGCGCGACGGTCTGTTCGACGGTCTCGACGAGCGCTATTTCCGGCTGATCGATCGCTCGACGGATATGACCGACGAGATCGATTGGCGTCTGCTCGACAAGCAACGCGTATTCGAGAATTTCCGCACGATCTTTAACAATCAGGACAATGTGCAGAAGGAAGCCTATTTTGACAAGATGACGCATTTCGATTTCAAATGCCTGCTCCCGGCATTGCTGCAGGTGGAAGACCGGATGAGCATGGCGCACGGTCTTGAAAGCCGGGTGCCGCTGCTCGATCACCCGCTGATCGAGTTTCTCGCCACCGTGCCGGCGGATGTGAAATTTGCTGGCGGGCATATGAAATATCTGCTGAAGCGCGCCTATGGTCACGAGCTGCCACCGGCAATTCTCGACCGTCGCGACAAAATGGGCTTTCCGGTGCCGCTTCGGGAATGGTTTTCGGGCGAGCTTTATTCCCTGGTGCAGGATATATTTCGCAGCCGCGATGCGCGGCAGCGCGACTATCTCAACGCCGATGCTGTCCTCGCGAATCTCGATCGCACCGGCCAGTTTTCGCGCAAGATCTGGGGCCTCCTGAGCCTCGAATTGTGGCAGCAGCAATTCCATGACCGCGCCGCAACCTATCGTCGTCTCCTGGCGGAAGCGGAGAGCCGGCAGGCGAACACCGTGGCGGCGCAATAGCGGCTTGTCCCCGCGCGGCGATAACGGCTTCTCGGCAGAGATCAGACGAAACGGGACCTTGGTATGAAAGTATTTGTCACGGGCGGCGCGGGACTCGTCGGTTCAACCATCATCGACCTGTTGCTGGGGCGCGGCGATCGGGTTCTGGCCATCGATAATTTCGCGACAGGACGCCGGGACAATCTGGCGCCGCACCCGGATCTGAACCTGGTCGAGGACAGCATCGCCGACCGTCGGGTGATCAATACGCTGGTTGGCGATTTTCGTCCGGAGGTGGTCATCCACACCGCCGCCTCCTACAAGGACCCCGATGACTGGCACGCAGACGCGCTGACGAATTGCGTCGGCACCGCAAACGTTGCGCGGGCCTGCAAGGATCACAAGGTAAGCCGGCTGATCTATTTCCAGACCGCCCTGTGCTACGGCACCCAGCCCCGCGAACAGCCAATCACGCTGTCGCACCCGATCGATCCCGCGAACAGCAGCTACGCGATCTCGAAAACCGCTGGTGAGCATTATATCCAGCATAGCGGGGTCGATTGGGTAACGTTCCGGCTGGCCAATATCGTTGGCCCACGTAATGTCAGCGGTCCGTTGCCGATCTTTTTCGACCGGCTGTCGCAAGGCAAACGCTGCTTTGTCACCGCCGCGCGGCGCGATTTTGTTTTTGTCCGCGATCTCGCCCATACCGTAATCAGAGCAGCGGACGGCATCGGTCATGGCACCTATCATTTCTCGTCGGGCCGCGACATCGCGATAAAGGAACTGTACGACGCTGTCGTTGCAGCAATAAAGCTCAATGACTATCCGGAACCCGAGATGCGTCCGCTCGGCCCCGACGATGCTCCGACCATACTGCTCGACCCGTCGCACACCTTCAGGGATTTCGGCGAAATCCGCTTTACGCCGCTGCCCCAGATCGTCGCCCAGACCGTCGCCTATTACCGCGAGCATGGCGTTCAAGGCGGCTACACCCATCTGCGGCACGACACCCGCCAATGCGGCTCCTGATCACCGGCGGCGCCGGCTGTCTCGGCTCGAACCTGGTCGAGACCTACCTGCCACAGGGCTGCGAGATTCTGGTCATCGACAATTTCGCGACCGGCAGACGTGAGGTGCTCCCCGAACTGCCGGGACTCGCAGTGGTCGAAGGCAGCATCGCCGATCGCGATCTCGTCGATGCCGCATTCGACCGGTTTGCCCCGACCCATGTCATCCACAGCGCCGCTACCTACAAAGACCCGCAAGACTGGCGCGAGGACGCGCACACCAACGTGACCGGCACGATCAACCTTGTTGATGCCGCGCGCCGCGCCGGGGTCAGCCGGTTTGTCAACTTCCAGACCGCACTCTGCTATGGCCGGCCGGAGCGCGTTCCGATCCCGGTCGATCACCCGACCCGGCCGTTCACCAGTTACGGCATCTCGAAAACCGCCGGCGAGGCCTATCTTGCGATCAGCAATCTGCGCTGGACATCGCTGCGCCTTGCGAATATCAGCGGACCGCGGCTGGCGATCGGCCCGATCCCGACATTCTACAAGCGTCTGAAGGCGGGGCAGAGCTGCTTCTGCACCGACGCTGTACGCGACTTTCTCGATATCGCGGACTTCCTGGAAGTTATGGACATTGTACTCGACGGCAACGCGCCCACCGGGATCTTCAACATATCCACCGGCGAAGGTCATGCGATCGCCGAGGTGTTCGACGTGGTCGCCGCCCATCTCGGCGTGACACCGACCGAACCGGTGCCGGTCGTGCCGTGCGGTCCCGACGACGTGCCGGAACTCGTGCTCGATCCGGCGCGTACCGAAGCGGTACTGGGGTGGCGGGCGAGGGTCGGCTTTCGCGAGACGATCACCCGCATGCTGCATTGGTACGACGCGCACGGCGTATCGGCCGTCTACAGTCACCTGCAACCGCCGAGGCATTCCGAGGCATGATGCGGTCGAACTTTGCCAATGCCAGCATCCTGATCGTTGGCGGCGCCGGTTTTGTCGGCAGCGCGCTGGTTCGCCGGCTGCTCGACACCGCGCCGCACCGCCTTCTGATTGTCGATAATCTGCTGTCGGCCGAGATCGGTAATGTACCCGAGCACCCCATCATCGACTTTGTACTCGGGTCGATCGCCGATGACCGTATTCTGGCGGCTCTTCCAAACGAGCTGGATTACGTGTTTCACCTCGCCTGTTATCACGGCAACCAGTCCTCAATACACGACCCGCTTGCCGACCACGAAAATAATACGATCACCTCGCTGAAACTGTTCGAAACTCTGAAAAACTGTCGGTTGCTGAAAAAGGTTGTCTATGCCGCGGCCGGATGCGCGGTGGCGGAAAAGACGTTTGGGGAGGCGACGGCCACAGCCGAGGATGCCCCTGTCTCGCTGTTTCACGACAGCCCCTATTCGATTTCCAAGCTGATCGGCGAGATGTATGGAAATTATTATTACAGCCGTTGCGGGTTGCCGTTCGTTCGAGCGCGCTTCCAGAACGTGTACGGCCCGGGTGAGATCCTGGGTGCCGGACGCTGGCGCGGTACACCGCATACTGTCTGGCGCAACGCAACCCCGACCTTTATCTGGAAGGCTCTGCACCGGCAGGCGCTCCCGGTTGAAAACGGCGGAATCGCCAGCCGCGACTTTATTTTTGTCGATGATATCGCGCGCGGGCTGATGGCCTGCGCCGAGCGCGGCGCGGCGGGACAGGCCTATAATCTGGCATCCGGAGTTGAAACATCAATCCTCGATCTCGCGCGGCTGATCAACGAGCTGACCGACAACCCGACGCCGATCGCAGTGGCCCCCGCGCGCGACTGGGATCATTCGGGTCGCCGCTTCGGCGATCCGACAAAGGCGTGCGAGCAGCTCGGGTTCCGCGCCGAGACGCCGTTGCGCGACGGGCTCGCCGAGACGATCGCGTGGACGCGGGCCAATGCGGACACGATCCGCCGCTGCATGCTGCAGCACGCGCGCTTTGTGCCGGGTTTGCGCGCTGCCCTCGCATGAAATCCTTCCGCATGCTGACGGTAGTCGGAACGCGACCGCAATTCGTCAAGGCGGCGGCCATTTCACGCGCCGTCGCGGCGCGCGACGACATCGAGGAAATTCTGCTGCATACAGGTCAGCATTTCGACGCGGCGATGTCGCGCGTGTTCTTCGACGAGTTCAGGCTCCCGGCACCTCATATCAATCTCGGCATAAGCGGTGGCCGTCACGGCGAAATGACCGGCCGTATGCTGGCGGGCATCGAGGCGGCGGTCCTCGCCGAGCGCTCCGATATCGTGCTGGTCGCGGGCGATACGAATTCGGCGTTGGCCGGCGCGCTCGCGGCGGCCAAATTGCAGGTGCCGATGGCCCATCTCGAGGCCGGGTTGCGTTCGTTCAACCGCGCGATGCCGGAAGAAATCAACCGCATCGTCTGCGATCATCTGAGCGTGCTGCTGCTGTGCCCGACCGAAATCGCGGTCGCCAATCTGCACCGCGAGGGAATCGTGACGGGGGTCCACAATATTGGCGATGTGATGTATGACGCCACGCTGTTCGCCGCGGCGCAGGCGCGCGGCTCGAACGCGCTGGCGCGGCTCGGGCTGGGCGAGCGGAATTATGCGGTCGCCACGGTCCACCGGGCCGAAAATACCGATAATCGCGACAGTCTCGTTGCGATCCTCGAATATCTGAAACAGCGCGCCCGCGAAACAACGATCGTGCTGCCGCTCCATCCGCGCACCGCGCAACAAATCATACGCTGGGAGCTGGATCTCGGTCCGCTGGTCGTCTGCGAGCCGCTCGGCTATCTCGACATGCACCGGCTGCTGCAATCGGCCGTCGCGGTCTATACCGATTCGGGCGGATTGCAGAAGGAAGCCTATTTCCACCGCGTTCCCTGCATTACCTTGCGTAGCGAAACCGAATGGGTGGAAACGGTCGCGGCCGGCTGGAACCGGTTGTGGAAGGGGCCGGACTATGCGCCGCGCCGCGATATAGCGGCTTACGGCGACGGGCACGCCGCCGAAAAAGCGCTCGATTTGATCATGGCCTATCTCGAATGCTCCGGGAAAGTCGTATCCACGCCGTCGTACTGACGCTTCAGTACGGTGTCCGGGCCTCTTATTACGAGGACTGGCTCGACGCCTTCAAATCATCGCCGCATTTCGCCGTAACCGGATTCAACCTGTTCACGCACGGCCAGCGGCGCGCCGCCATTCGCGCGGTTCGCGACGCCGAGCTTGTCGTTGCGCTGCACCCGTGCCTGGCCGACACGCTGAGGTACATAAATCCATTGCGTCACGCACTGAAAGCCCGCCGCGGACGCCTGCTGGCGCTTGTTGGCAACGAGTACAACCTCCCATGGAGCAGATTGTCCGACAAACGCGAGTTTCTTCGTGATGTCGGCGCCGATTGGGTCGGCACGCAGCTACCGCTCGAAGCCGGCGAGTGGCTTTATGGCGATATCGAGGCCAAGGTGCTCGCCATTCCGCATGCCGCCAACGAGCATGTCTTTCGTCGCGACAAGCCGGTTGACGCGCGCGCGATCGATCTCGGAGCCCGGAGCTTCCGCTATCCGATTTATCTTGGTGACGACGAACGCAATCGGGTTTACGACCTGTTCGCGCAGCTTGCCCCGATGACCGGATTACGCGTCGATATTTCGAACGATCGGCGCCTCGACCGTGCGGATTGGGCTGCTTTCCTGAACGACTGCCGCGGCACGGTCGGGAGCGAAGCCGGAACCTGGTATCTGGAACGCGACGACCAAACCGCGCTGGCCATACGTGAATTTCTGCGCGCCCGATCAAAGAGACCGATGCTCCATGCCGATGGATGGCTGCACGCCGCCATGCGCCGACTGCCCTATAGCGTAAAGTCCGGATTGAAGATATTGCTGCAACATTCATCGCTGAGGCACGAAGCGGTCGATGCGCATGATGATGATTTCGCCGAAGTTCAGAGCCGGTTTTTTACCGAACTCCCGCGCTGCCCAGCCTATTCCAAATGCATTTCGTCGCGGCACTTCGAAGCAGCAGCCACCGGCACGTGCCAACTCCTGGTCGAGGGTCGCTACAATGATATTCTGATAGCCGGCGAGCATTATATTCCGCTGCAGACCGACCTCATCAACGCGCCGGAAGCGCTGGCACGCTTTCGCGACCCAGCCGAACGCGGCCGCATCGCCGCCGCCGCACACGATCTGGTGCACGATTCGCATACCTACCGGCACCGGCTCGCGGCACTGCACGCGACCCTTGCGGCATGATCATCGCCGCAGTTTCGAAGCCCGTTTATGTCCCGGTTCCGATTTGCCCCAACTGTAGTGTTTCTACTGCCTGAAACGTGACGTCTGCAAGATTGCGGCAATTGGCGAGTTCGATCTCCAAAGTCGAAATCTTCCCTTTCAATAAAATCAGCGTATCCACATCATCGGAGAGGTTGCGCAGCTTCATGTCAAGGTGCTCGATCTTTGTCTTCAAGTAACTGGTGCGATGCGCAAGCTCGGCGAGGGCGGTGTTAGCCGCTTCGGTTTCTTCAATTATTGCATTCATGCGATCTGCGAGAGCAGCGTTGGCCGCTTCCGCTTCTCCGATTTTTTCGTTCATGCGATTCGCAATCGTCGAGCGTGCGATCGCGATATCCGAACTTCTCGCCACTGCGACCTGAGCAAATCGCCTGAACGAGAGTGGCAAAAGCCTTTTGAAATACAGAACCGTCTGCATTGCTGATCAACCGACGGTATTCAAGGATGTTGATAACAGGCCCGAAGCCCCCGCGGTCGAGGCGGATCGCAGACCTGATTCTTCGCGACCAAGCAGCAGATCCAAGGTTTTACTGTAGCGGCTCGGCTGTTGAACCAGAGCGGCGCCACGTGGCCTGACATGACAGAGTCCGAGTGGGATTGCCAGCTTGATTGTCCCGTCACGGGTCGTTTCCCCGACGATCTCCTGTGCGGCAAAGTCCGGTGCAAGATAGCAAAAATGATCGCCGGCCGTAAGACTCGCCTCGAAATGGCCGTCTTCGATCGGGGCATAGTATGTGAGCGGGTTGCGCTTCCCGCTTTGTTCGATCGCCGATGGGACCACAAAGACGATTTTTCCATGCGGCCACAGACATTTCGCTTCCGCAAGCGCATCGTCCGGAATGCGCAGATGTACCCGATAATGCTTCGAGAAACCGAGATCCCATGGAATAAAACCATCGAGCGGCTCGAAGAACGGCCAAGCCTGCCGCGCCGTCCGGGCGTCCAATCGCTGTACCGCCCGCCATAACTTGGGCAGCGCCGGGGTGTCGATCGTACGCAGAATTTCTCGAGCCTCGTCCAGGGCTTCCCGCCACCCCTCCATCTCGCGCTCCGGATCGTTGAACGCGATCAGCGATTCCGACAAGGGCAGGCTCAGCACGGGGTGAATGGAGAAAAGCAGCCCTTGCTCTGCGGCCCAACGCACAAATTCGGGCAAATGCGTGATGTTCGACTTCATGACAGACATGCACAAGCCGAACGTCGTCACTGCCGTAGACGACCGAGCGCGGACTACGTCTTGCAGAATGCGAATATTCTTTTCCACCGCGGTGAACGAGCCATTGACTCGGATTTTGTCGTAGACGCGCGAGTTCGCACCGTCGAGCGAGACGATAATGTGCAGCGACTTAAACCGCCTCAAGCCGTCGAGCACTTCCGATTTCACCACGGTGGCATTGGTGGTCATTGCAAAATTAAGCAATGGTGCTCTCGCGGGATCGAATTCCGCAACGAACTTCCGCCAATGCGACAGTAATAGCGGCTCGCCGCCGCCGGCAATCAACCGGACCATTGTCGGAATCAATTCGGACACTTCGTCCCAGGCCTTCTCACGCGCCCAGTGTCGATCGCGCGACGAATTCTGATAACAATGGAGACAGGCGAGATTACATTTGTGCGATATTGTCACTGACAGGATCGTCGGTTTCGCCGCCAACTTGTTTGCACCGCGTGATACCTCATCCTTCAGAACGCGAATATTATTAACATACGGCGTGTCCTGGTATTCCGGCTTCTCGCAGTCTGCGTCATATTCGAGGGCGAGCGCTTGACCCTGCTTAAGGGCAAAGCAGTTGGCGCAGCCGGCTGCCGTGAGGTCGCCGGCCGCCATGTTCGCGCGCAGCCGCTGATAGCCCTCCCCATTCCAGATTTCATCTATTGAAGATTTGTTGATGTTGCCAAGCGGTGGGTTCGCATTGCCATGCGCGGTCCAGTAGCAGCAAGGCTCGACGGTGCCGTCCGCCTGAATGATCATCTCCTGCCACGGCAAATGGCATCGCAGTCTCGGCACGTCCTTCGTTTTCCCCTCGGGATCTTGCGTCATCATTTCCCCCGCTGAAGTTCGTGGCAAGATTGCTACCACGAGAGCCATTCTTTTACAATTCTTCACTCGATATGACGCAATATCGGCAATGAGCATCGTTGGGTCGGCCTCTCGACGGCCTATCTCTGGCGCCAGAAGGCGTGCGTGCAGGGCCGCCGCTGTGCCAAGCCGCATAGCGGCGGGCAGGCGCGGGGTTCGGCCCCATGCGGCCACCCCGTGCGGCCACCCCGTGCGGCCACTGGCGGCGACTGATCATCTCGGGGGCACTCTCCGGCGCAGGGATCCACCATGCCTTGCACCTGAAGCAGCAAGTCGTCCTCCGGCGGCAGGCCGACCGCCCGGTTGAAAAACACGATCTCGACCCCGAGACACCGGAACTCGTCGATCCAGACGACCTGATAAGCATAGCGGTGGGCCAGCCGATCCGGCGAATAGACGTAGACCCGATCGACGGTTCCGGCCGCCACCGCATCTCGCAAATGCTGAAGAGCCGGACGGCTGAGCGTCGCTCGCCATACTCCTCATCAATAAAGCGGCGGCCCGGTTCGAGAGGCAGCCCATTCTGGAGGACACGTGCTCCCGGCGCCGCCACCTGGCTGACGATGGTCCCTGGTCGGAGGAGACGCGAGCATAGAGGGCAACGCGTGATGCCGGCATGCTCATTAAGCACGGTTTTCAGAAATCCGATGTGCGGCGGATGACGTGCCTTTCGCCCTGAGAGCGGCGACGCGGGATGGGGAATGCGACCAGCTTTCCCGTGCAATTGACCTGTTGTACCGCGATGATCGATTTCGGCGTTTGATCGGAGCGTGCAGACAGGGGCTTGGGCCACAGGACGCACAGCAATGCTCCGGGTCCGTATGGGATATTGAACGGGTGGTGTGGAGCCCGATGGGCACAACCACCCTGGCCGCGGCCATCCTGCTCGTCTCCGTTGCCCGATGCGCTCAGGGACGTTGGCGCTGCCCGCAGCGCAGTTCCGGTGGCCGCCATCACCGCCCAGCAAGGCCGGCAGACCCCCGGCCGCCGATATGATGGACGCAGCGAGAATGCCGAGCTTTGCAACTTGGAGCAGTGTGCCCTCGAACGCGAAGCCAGTCATGGATAGCACCATGGTGGAGCCGATGCCAGCGAGCATGCCGCCGCCGGCCGGCGTGCCTCAGCCGAGCTCCGCCGGCCGCACCGCCAAGCCGGAGCGCATCGCCAGCCAGGCGATGCCCACGATGCCGAGGGGCTTACCGAGCACGAATCCTGCAACCGCAACCACGGCCAGGGCGACAGGATCCGCAAAGCCCTCGATGGAGAACGGCACCCCCGCATTGGCAAGGGCGAACAGCCGCATGACACCGAAGGCGACCCAGGGGTGCAAGGTGGTCTCGAGCCATTCGACTGGGGAGAGCGTCTCCCGCGCCGCTTTCACGGCCGAGTGGAGTGCCCTTCTGCCCTTCGCTCCTCGGTGTCGCCGCTCCAATGGTCGCCGGGCGGATAGGCAAGGACTTGACCTAGACGGCGCGCAGACGACGGTCGTTGACCTAGCCGCGGGTCGGGGTCAGCACCAAGGGCTACCGGTCGACGGTTTCTACGGATGGCAAAAGCGCCCGGCCGGGCGGAAGCAGCCCTACGCAATCGTCAATGCCGACGGCAAGCCCTTCGCCACGGTAGGCCTGTGGGAGAACTGGAAGGAGCCGCAAAGCGGCGAGACGGTGCGGACCTTCACGATCACCGCCGGACATACAAAGGACAACGTCTAACAGAGCAGGTTGTTTCTTGATCATGGACGGGCCGGTACCGACTTGGCGCACCTGCCCGACCGCATGGACAAGCTGGAAAACCGCCTTTCCTGCGTCGAAAATCGCTTGAACTTCGGCGACCCCTCGCAATGAAACCCGTCCCAAACAGCTAGCTAGGGTAAAGGACCGATAGGAGCGCCGTTTCGGCGCTCCTATCGCAGCGAAGTTGTCCGGGCAGGGCTGAGACTGCTCGAAGAACACGAGGCGAAGGTGAAGACGCTACAACAGGCGGTGATCGAAGGAGAAGAAGCCGGCCCGCCCGCACCCTTCGACAATGAGCGTTTCTGAAACGAATGCGGGCAAAGCATGTCAGATAAGGCCCGCCCCTATAGGCTTTCGTAAAAAGCAGAGCGCGACCTTGAAGACATCTGGTTCTACACGTTCGAGAACTGGTCAGTCGAGCAGGCCGACCGCTACCAGAATCAGATCATGTCGGCTATCGAAGGGTTGGCGAACGGGAGCAGGCAGGGCCGCGCCATTGACGACATCCGCCCCGGCTACCGGAAATTGACCGTGGCCTCGCATTTCTTGTTCTACCGCATCACTAATACCGGGCTTATCGACGTGACCCGCGTTCTGTATTAGCGGATGGACGTTGCTTCGTGCCCGAAAGACTGAATTTCGCCTTGGTGTCTTGCACGGACAGGGAGTAAGCAAAACGGCCGATAACGAGACCGATCTTGAAATGATCCGTCGTCATGTGCTCAAGGGCGAGCCCTACGCCAAGCGGCAATGTGAGATCATTACGAAATTGAAGGCGGGCAATCATTCGACCCGCAAAGCCGAAATACTTCTTGCACAATTCGAGGGCCTTCTCTGCCAGCATAAAGCCCACCTTGCCCGTATCGAAGCCCGGAAACGATTAGCAGCCCGTCGTTCCGGCTGGCTTTGGCCCTATGACGGTATTGCGAAGTGCGGCCCGGACAGATTGCAGCAAATACGCAAGCCGGATCGGTTTTGCGAAAGTGGTGAATTTGGCGCGTTCTTCTTCGGAATACTCGTATACGTATCCCGCGCAGACCAGCACTTCCAAGCTCTGTTCTGCCGCTTTAGTAGCAATCGAAAAGCCGCTGCCGTCCGGTAGGCGGCCATTGGTCAGAAGCAGATCGTAAGCTTCGGCATCGAGCAACGACTGCCCGCCCGCGACCGTGCTGGCAGGTTTGACAGCGCAGCCGGCATCCCGCAGCGCGTCCTCAACCAGCAAGCGAACATAGGCGTCACTCTCGACGAACAGAAGCCGGGCGGACTGGCTGGGCAAGCCCTGTTTCTCTCAAACCAGCCCTGCAGCAAGCAGCCCCGGAACCAGCGACCAGACTAACATAGCTCAGCTCTCCCACGAGTGGGAAAGGTTCCCTGTCGGAATACAGTTTTTCGGAATGCCTGCCCTGGGCAGTTTGGCGCCGCCCTTTTGTCCTTCCCCGGCCTGTTCAACATCAAGGGGCTACGAGATTGCGCTCAAAGGGACACAACCCTTCCCTTTTGCCCGGCCCCGGCATGGCGCAATAGCAAGATACAATACTCGGGATAAAGTCGCTTTGCACATTCAGCCTTGACCGTTTCTGTGCTATATAGGAAAGGAGGGAACGCCTTCCATGCGCAAAGTTATCTTTCTAGCCTGTTTAGTCACTCTCGCCGGATGCTGTTGCTGTCCGCCGAAGGGGCAGACTGTTACCGGGAAGAAAATTAATCTTCAGGCTTATGAAGCCATTCCAGCACCAAAAGCATGAGGAGATGAAAGCGTTCCATAGGCTGCTTTTGTTTGCTGGAAGGCTGATGGTTCTTCCACTTGCACCAGTCCATGCTGACTACTCCAATCCTAGCGGCGTTGAGAGCGACATCATCTACAATACAGATTACCACGCGCACCAGTTTTGCAATGGGGCACAGTGGAAAGCTATGACCGGAGTGGTCTTGATATCTAACATCCTGCCGCCCGCAGGCAGCGGCTATTTCGTCATGACCAATGGCACATGGAGCGGCAATCTCGGCGGCCTTGCCGGAGCCGACGCGAAATGCCTGTCCGACCTCACCACTAACACCGGATGGATGGGCTACGCTGACGCTAACAGCAGAGGGTTGCTCGTCGCCGCCAAGGTGCATGCGTTTATCTGCTCTACTAGCGCCGTCTGCAACAACCTCATGCCCCCGACCAGCGATTATTCGCGAATGCGGACAATGGCGCGGCGGGCGGGGGAGCTTCATGATCGACAGCAGCGGAGTCGGCCCGAACAATAGTAACAACTGGGCGGCGGCGAATTATTCGATGGCACTTACAACTGATGGTCAGGCCACGGCACCGCCGGCGAAAATTGGGCGAACTTCGCCGCCAGTACTTCCTGTGGCGGTTTTGCTAATAGCAGTAGCGCCATCAGCGGCTTCGCCGGCGTCACGTCCAACACCAGCAGCCTCCGCTGGCAAGCTGTAACTCACACCTACGATCAGAATCACCATTTAATCTGCTACGTTGATCCGTGACCCTGAAAACGTGATAACGCGCAGTACGGAAACCTGGCCTTATACCAAATCCCGATGATCAAGATCAATGCCGAGCGCCCAAACACATCCGCGCACAGAGCTCATTACACTCCCTCGGCATCAGGGATCTCCTCTGCCTCGCCATAAGGCTTTGTCGCAGAATAGCGCTCGCGGTCTCGGAGCTCCGATGCGCCTACGGTTCGTGAGGAATCTGGGTTAGCCTTAGCAGTCGACCTCCGCTGTCTCGCTCTGTGGGCTCGGCCCAGGCTTTGGCAGCACGGCTGAGGCTTCGCTGGACGGCGAGATAGCGCTCTTCGATCTTCCGACGATCGAAGTCGTCCGGGACGCTGCGCCGGGCGGCCTCCATGATCACCTGTGCCTGCTCCAATAAGGCAGCATGCTGGGTCGGAAGCTGCACATGCTCGGCAATGCGGTCGATCGCCTCCAGCAGGTGGAGCACGATGATCGGCATGCCTGCGCCATTCTGCCGGATTTGATTGAAGCTGGCCTCAATCAGGCCGGCATAGGTTGACTGGGTGCAGACGACCCGCAGGACACCACGCTCATCCCGGAAAACACCTCCTGGCAAGGCCCGGTCCATGAGCTTGCAGAGCGAGGCGGAGAGGCGGTCGATAACGGCCACTGCCGTGTAAGGGTCGTTCACGCCCTTCGACAGGGCCCGATCCGCGATCTCATCCAGATGGCGGAGCGAGAAATCCGGGTCCTGCACCGGAGTTCGATGGACCCCTGTGATGATCGCGCCCCGGATCTCCGTCGCGAGTGCCTCGTCCAAGCGCTCGCCCGGGTAGACAGCCATCTCGCGCGCGCCCGGCACCACATAGTGGCCAGCGCGGAAATACAAAACGACCAGCACGTCTGCTGCGGCGGCTGCGGCCGTGAGATCGGCGAACTGGATCGCCTGAACATACCCCGCCCTGTGCGGACCGAGGAACGCCGCCCGTTCCTCGAAGTCGGCGGGAAGGAGGTCCGGATCGGCCGGTTCGGCCGGATCCGCCGCGCCCAGCGGCTCCATCTCGTCCAGAAGTTCGTCGAGCTCATTGCCGACGCGCTCGATCACCGTCTCTGACACGATGGAGCGGGCCAGGCTGTGCAGGAAAAGAACGAGCAGGCTCGTGCTGATGAGGGTCAGACCCAAGGCAATGCTGACGCTCGCGTGGGGCAGCGGCGTTTCGACTTCTCTCAAATCGACAACCGGGAAGACCAGCAGGCAGTACATGATCGTCATGACGAAGGTGCCCAGTACGATTTGCGTCTGCGGGTTCGCCATGAAGCTGCGGATCAGGCGAGGCCCGAACTGGCTGGCCGCCAGGGTCAGCACGACCATGGTGATCGAGAACACCAGGCTGGCCATGGTGATCATCGAGGACAGGATCGTGGACAGCACGGCCCGCGCATCGGCAGGGTTGCCGACAAAGAGGTACCAGGGTGTGCCGGGGCCGATCTCCGTCATTGGCCGCTCGACCGCAATGGTAATGACCATCAGCCCCACAGCGCTGGCCGCCATCAAGCTCGGGACGAACCATAAGCTCGTCCGTAGGGACTCCCGCAGCGTCCGGAGACGTTCCATGCCCTCGCCCTCCTGCCCGCTGCCATCTCCCCGCCGGGGAAACGCGGTATGGGGTCGCAGTGTCCGCAAGAAATCAGGAAGACCCAAATCTTTACAAATAGCATATGCCGAGGCCACGTGATCACAACCAGTCATGGCGCAGCCCGATGGTTGTCACTCTATGTCAGCGAAGGATGCCGCCGTCCGGATGGGTTCGGATCAGTGGGACTGGGTATTGGTTGCCCACGGGAATGCCGACCCGCCGAGGATGAAACCGGTGCTATAGGACGAGAGCGCCGGTGGAGAGAGATCACGTCCGTCAAGCTGGTGTAAATTTTGGTGGCGTTTGAGGTGGCCATCGATCAGGCCGCCATGGGTGGAAGTTTTGCCGGATCGGGGTCGATCAGCAGCGGTGCAAGTTCGGCCATTCCTTCGGCCTGCATGTAGCGGCATTGGCGTAGCCATTCGTCATTCTGTGCGAGCAGAACCGCGCCGATCAGCCGAGTGATGCTGGTCTCGTTCGGGAAAATGCCGACCACCCCGGCCTGCGCCGGGGCAGGCTCTGGCCCGCCGTTTGACTTCTCTGTTGCGGCGTTCGAGCGGGTTTGTGCGGTGTCATTTCGGACGGTGCTGGGAAGGAAAGACCCTATGGGCCAGCACGTCGTGCTCGCTATCGTCCCTCAACACGGCGAGCTTGGGCTAGCGCGCTCGCGGCTGATCGGCGACAGGCCGCCAGGTCTGATGCGCGGCCGCGGCGTCGGGCGGCAAAAACGCCTGCCGGATCGCAGCGGCAACCATTGTGTGCTGGCCCTTGGGTACGTGCGCCAGAGCATTGCGCCTCCCATGAACCCGACACCGCTGCCACGTCGCGCTGAGAACCCGGGTGATCGCCAGGCGCAAGCCCTCGTGAGCATCCGAGATGACCGCCCCGGGCCTGATCCGGGGATTGACCCCTCTGAGGCCGCGCTTGGCCAGGCTCTTGAGAAAGCTGGACCAGCCCTTCGACAAGCTCAGGAGGTTCGGCCTCCGACCGACCGATCCCGAGGCCGACGATCTCGCGACGCCTCTCGGTGTTCACGGCGACGGCGATTATGGCCGCCCTCGCGCACCTTCAGGTAAGGGGCGTCAAGCCATAAATACGGCCATTCGCCCTCGATTAGCCGATCGAGAAAGGCCTTCACGCGCTCGTCGATGTCCCCGGCCTGCGCCGGGGCAGGCTCTTGCAGAGCTTGGGAACCTGGCTTTTCGAGATGCCGCTGAGGCCTATCGCCTGCACCGGATCATCGACACGGCGGGTCGACACGCCGCCGATCCAAGCTTCCTGAACGACCGCCACCAGCGCCTTCTCGGCGGTCTTTCTCGGCTCCAGAAAGGGCGGAACGTACCAGCCCTGCCGCAGCTTCGGGATACGCAGGCTTAAGGAGCCGAGCCGCGTCTCGAAGGTGCGGTCGCGGTATCCATTCTGATAATTCAGCCGTTCGGCGCTGCGCTCGCGCCGGCCGGCACCGATCAGGCCCTCAACATCGGCTTCCCTCAGGATCCGCAGCACTGCCTCGGCTACGGATCGCAGGAAATCGCCGTCGCCGCTCTGCTGCAGCCGCTCGACAAGCGCCATTCTCTCCTCGGTCATCGGGTCCTCGGTGCGGGCTGGCGGGCTTCGCAATTCCACCTTACCGCGCCCCTCCGATGACCACCTCCTGCCCGCCCCCAAATTCAACCACCACCACGGACGCTATCTGGGTTTCGGCGCTACGAGGCCAACTAGAGTGTGATCGGGTCTGGTTGAAACGGGATAGGGGTTCCCCGGCGCGGGGATCTCTGCGCAAGATGCCGGCTGGGGGGTGGAGGCCATCGCGCATGCCGAGACCCTATTCACAGGATTTGCGG
>JBFWVT010000012.1:0-85715 GCA_050246595.1 Alphaproteobacteria bacterium | reverse complement strand
CTAGTGCCGACCCTCAGCCGCGGCGATGTCGCGATCAGGGACAATCTCGGCGGTCATAAGGGTCAGGCTGTCCGCCGCCTGATCCGCGCCGCTGGCGCCAAGCTGTTCTTCCTGCCCCGCTATTCGCCCGATCGCAACCCGATCGAGCCGATCTTCGCCAAGCTTAAAACCTTGCTGTGCAAAGCCGATCCGCGCACCACCGAAGCCACCTCGCGCCAGATGCGCAATCTACCTCGCTAATGCCGGATACGCTTCAACCAAGGTGATCGTGCTCTAAAACCCGGCTGTAGTACTAAGAGTGGATCGCCCGTCCGCCTACAGCCAGCGCCGCTTCCTTAAGGGCCTCGGGCAGGGTCGGGTGGGCGTGGCAGGTGCGGGCGATGTCCTCGGACGAAGCGCCGAATTCGATCGCAAGCGCCGCCTCCGCGATAATCGTCCCGGCATCCGGTCCGATGATGTGCACCCCGAGCACCCGGTCGCTCGCCGTCTCGGCCAGCACCTTGACAAAGCCCTCGGTGTCGGCGTTGGTCCGCGCCCGCGCGTTCGCCGTGAACGGGAATTTTCCGATCCGGTAATCGACCCCGGCCGCTTTCAGCTCGTCCTCGGTTTTCCCGACGCCGGCGATTTCGGGCCACGTATAGACAACGCCGGGGATCGCGTCGTACTCGACCCGCGTCTGCTGCCCGGCGAGGCGCTCGACGACCGCGATCCCCTCCTCCTCGGCCTTGTGCGCCAGCATCGGACCGCGGATCACATCGCCGATCGCGTAGATGCCGGTGATATTGGTCGCGAAATCGTCGTTGACCTCAACCCGCCCGGCGCGGTCGCGCGCGACGCCGATCTCGTCGAGACCGAGACCTTCGGTAAACGGTCGCCGCCCGACCGCCACCAGCACGATATCGGCCGCGAGGGTTTCGCGCTGGCCGCCAGCGGCCGGCTCCAGCTCCAGCGTGACACCTTCGTTGCCGGCCTCGCCGCCGGCGACCCGCGTCCCCAGTCTGAATGACATGCCGGAGCGCGCCAGGATTCGCGTTATCGCCGGGCCGAGTTCGCGGTCCATGCCGGGCAGGATGCGGTCGAGATACTCGACTACCGTCACCTTGGCGCCGAGCCGCGCCCAGACCGAGCCGAGTTCCAGCCCGATATAGCCGCCGCCGATCACCGCGAGCCGCTCCGGCACCCGCTCCAGCGCCAGCGCGCCGGTCGAAGAGACGATCCGCCGTTCGTCGATCGCGATCCCCGGTAGCGGGATGCTCTCCGACCCGGTCGCGATAACGATCGCGCGGGTCTCGACCTCCTGGCCGGTGTCGAGCGCGACCCGGCCGGGCGCCGCGATCCGGGCTTTTCCCTTGATCCAATCAACCTTGTTCTTGCGGAACAGAAACTCGATACCGCGCGTCAAGTTGCCGACGACCTTGTCCTTGCGCGCCATCATCGCGGCGAGGTCGAGGCCGACCTCGCCGGTCCTGACCCCGTGTTCAGCCAAGGCACCCCGCGCCTCGGCGAATTTTTCGGAAGATTGCAGCAATGCCTTGGACGGGATGCAGCCGATATTGAGACACGTCCCGCCGAGCGTCGTCCGCGCATCGACGCAGGCCGCGCGCATGCCGAGTTGGGCGGCGCGGATCGCCGCGACGTACCCGCCCGGTCCGGCGCCGATGACGACGATGTCGTAGCGCTCTGGCATGGTTCAGATGTCGAACAGGAGCCGCGACGGGTCCTCGACGCATTCCTTGATGCGTACCAGGAACGTCACCGCCTCGCGGCCGTCGATGATGCGGTGATCGTAGGTCAGCGCGACATACATCATCGGCCGGATCTCGATCTTGTCGCCAACCGCGATCGGCCGGCGCTCGATCTTGTGCATGCCGAGGATCGCCGATTGCGGCGGGTTCAGAATTGGGGTCGACAGCAGCGAACCGTAGACGCCGCCATTCGAGATCGTAAAGGTGCCGCCCGACAGATCCTCGATCGTCAGCCTGCCGTCGCGCGCCTTGCGGCCGAGCGCGGCGATTTCCTTCTCGATCTCGGCAAAGCTCTTGGTGTCGGCGTCGCGCACGACCGGCACAACGAGACCTTGCTCGATCCCGACCGCGACACCGATGTCGTAATGGTTCTTGTAGACGATGTCGTCGCCGTCGATCTCGGCGTTGACCGCCGGGAATTCCTTCAGCGCGACGATCGCGGCTTTCACAAAGATCGACATAAAACCGAGCCGGATGCCGTGCTTTTTTTCGAACACGTCGCGCCAGCGCTCGCGCAGCGCCATCGTCGCGCTCATGTCGATCTCGTTGAATGTCGTCAGCATCGCCGCATTGTGCTGCGCCTCCTTGAGGCGCTCGGCGATGCGGCGGCGCAGCCGCGTCATGCGCACGCGGGTTTCCCGTTCGGCCGGCGGTGGCCCGACCGGGGGACGTTCGCGAGCGGATATGGGGGGCGCTTCGACCTCCGCCCGAGGGGCCGGCGTCTGGCGGGCTGCGATCACATCGGCTTTTGTCAAACGCCCGCCAGGGCCGGTCGGGGTAAGCGTGGCGGCCTCGACCCCGCTCTCGGCGACGAGTTTTCGGACAGCCGGCCCGGCTCGATCGAGCACTCGCCGCCCCTCACCCGGCGCCGGCCCTCGGCCGTCGCCACCCTCTCCCGCAATGCGGGAGAGGGTCTCGGTGCCGGCACTGACATTTTCCCTCTCCCGCAATGCGGGAGAGGGGGGACCGGCCGCGCTCGCGGCCGATGGGTGAGGGGCTGCGCCCGCCGCTCCGTCCGCAATCGTGCCAAGCACCGCGCCGACCGGCACGTTATCGCCCTCGGCGACGTGAATCGCGCCGACCACCCCGGCCTGCGGCGCGGGCACTTCGAGCGTCACCTTGTCGGTTTCGAGTTCGACAACCGGTTCGTCGCGTTCGACCCGTTCGCCCGGCTGTTTCAGCCATTTCGCGACGGTTGCCTCGGTGACCGACTCGCCGAGAGTCGGGACCCTGATCTCAACGGTCATCGCAAGCCCCCGGTTATTGCCCCGCCGGCGTCACGCCGCCAACGCCGCCTCGACAAGCTGCGCCTGCTCCTGCGTGTGGCGTTTGAACAGCCCGGTGGCCGGTGCCGCCGCCTCGGCGCGACCGGCAAAACGCGGCCGCCGCGCCGCAACGTCGAGACCCGCCAGGACCTGCTCGATACGGCGATCGACAAACCCCCAGGCGCCCATGTTTTCCGGCTCTTCCTGACACCAGACGATTTCGGCGTTGCGGTAGCGCCGCAACACCTCGCCGAGGCTGAGGCGCGGAAACGGGTAAAGCTGCTCGACCCGGACCAGCGCGACCGTGTCGTCGCCCTTCTCGGCGCGCGCCTTCAACAGGTCGAAATAGACCTTGCCGCTGCACAGCACGATCCGGCGCACCTTGTCGTCGGGCCGGATTGTCTCGGTCTCGCCGATCACCCGGTGAAAATTCGTTCCCGGTCCGAAATCCTTGAGCGGCGAGGCGACCTCCTTAGCGCGCAGCAGCGATTTCGGCGTGACGACGATCAGCGGCTTGCGGAATTTGCGCCGGATCTGCCGCCGCAGCGCGTGAAAATAATTTGCCGCGGTCGTGATGTTGCAGACCTGCATATTGTCCTCGCCGCAGAGCTGCAAATAGCGTTCGAGCCGCGCCGAGGAATGCTCCGGCCCCTGACCCTCGTAACCGTGCGGCAAGAGCAGCACGAGACCGCTCATGCGCAGCCATTTCGCTTCGCCCGACGACAGAAACTGGTCGATGATGACCTGCGCGCCGTTCGCGAAATCGCCGAACTGCGCCTCCCAGATCACCAGCGTCTTCGGATCGGCGAGGCTGTAGCCGTATTCGAACCCGACCACGGCGGCCTCCGACAGCGGGCTGTCAATGATCTCGAACGGCGCCTGACCCTCGCTTATGTGGTTGATCGGGACGTAGCGCGTCTCGTTCTCCTGATCGACCAGCACCGCGTGGCGGTGCGAGAACGTCCCCCGGCCGCTGTCCTGCCCCGACATGCGGACATGCGTGCCCTCGGCGCATAGCGTGCCGATCGCCAGCGCCTCGGCGGTGGCCCAATCGATCAATGAACTGGCGATCCCCTCGCCGCTCTCGATCGCGGCGCGTTTCGCCTCGAACTGCCGCGCCAGCTTGCGGTTCAAGTGAAAACCCTCGGGCACCGTCACCAGCGCGCGCCCGACTTCGCGCAGTGTCTCCAGCGGCACCGCCGTATCGCCGCGGCGGTCGTCGCGGGTCAGATCGGGGGCCGGCTCGAACCCGGCCCAGGCGCCTTCGAGCCAGTCCGCCTTGTTCGGCCGGTAGTTCTTTGCCGCCTCGAACTGGGTTTCAAGATTGGCGACAAAATCGCTCGCCATCCGCTCTACATCGGCCTGGCTGACGACGCCCTCGGCGACGAGCTTCTCGGCGTAGCGCTGCCGTGTCGTCGGGTGGCGGGCGATCGTGCGGTACATCAGAGGCTGCGTGAAGGCCGGCTCGTCGCCCTCGTTGTGGCCATGGCGGCGATAGCAGAACAGGTCGATCACGACATCCTTGCCAAAGCGCTGCCGATAGTCGAGCGCGGCGCGCGCGACCTCGACGACCGCCTCCGGGTCGTCGCCGTTGACGTGAAAGATCGGCGCCTGGATGCCCTTTGCGATGTCGGACGGGTAGGGGCTGGAGCGCGCCTGAGACGGGCTGGTCGTAAACCCGATCTGGTTGTTGACGATGATTTGGATCGTGCCGCCGGTGCAGTAGCCGCGCAGATCGGACAATTCGAGCGACTCGGCGACCAGCCCCTGACCGGCGAAGGCGGCGTCGCCGTGCAGCAGGATGCCGGCGACCCTCTTGCGCTCGCTGTCGCCGCGCTGGCGCTGCTTGGCGCGCACCTTGCCGAGCACGACCGGGTTGACCGCTTCGAGATGCGACGGGTTGGCGGCCAGCGACAGATGCACGATACGGCCGCCCACCTCGCGGTCGGTCGAGGTGCCGAGGTGGTATTTGACATCGCCCGACCCCTGGACGTGCTCGGGATGACTGGCATTGCCCTGAAATTCCGAGAAAATCGCCGCGTAGGGTTTGCCCATGAAATTGGCCAGCACGTTGAGCCGGCCGCGATGCGGCATGCCGAGCACGAATTCCTCGATCCCCAGCTCGGTGCCGCAACGCAGGATCGATTCGAGCGCCGGCATCAACGACTCGGCTCCCTCGATCCCGAAGCGCTTGGTGCCGGTGTAGCGCCGGTCGAGAAACCGCTCGAAGGTTTCGGCCACGGTCAGAACGCGCAGCACCTCCTTTTTTGCGGCATCGGTCAGACCCGGCCTCGCGTCGCGGCGCTCGAACCGGTGCTGGATCCATTGCCGCTCGGCAAGTTCCTGAATGTGCATGTACTCGACGCCGATGCGCCCGCAATAGATTTCGCGCAGCAGGCGGATGATGTCGCGCAACGTGGCCCGCTCGCGCCCGAGCAGGTTATTGATAAAGATCTCGCGGTCGAGATCGGTCTCGGAGAACCCGTAAGTACGGTAGTCGAGATCGGGATGGTTGGCGCGGCGTTCGATCCCGAGCGGATCGAGATCGGCTTCGAGATGGCCGCGCACGCGATAGCCGCGGATCAGGTTGAGGGCGCAGATCGAGTCGGTCGCTTCCCGCCGAAAACTCGCCGATCGGGGCGCCGGAGCCGCGCCTGCCGGACCCGGATATGGCGCGTGCGTCCAGGACGGTGCGGCGCGCTCGGCGTTCAGCGCCGCCGGATCGTCGCCGAGTTCGGCGAAAAACCGGCGCCAGCTCTCGTTCACCGCGTCCGGCTCGTCGAGAAAGCGCGCGTACAGCTCGGCGATGAACTCGGCGTTGGCGCCGGAAAGAAACGTCGTCCCGTTGATGTCGGTCATCAATAAACCCTGAGATATCCCCTTCTCCGGCCGTCCGGGCAGGCCCGGCACGCATCGCGGCCGCGATGCCGGCCCGCGCCGCTCGTGAGAATATAGGGAAGAACAGCGAAATTTCCCGCCGATCACTGCCCTGCGCGCTGGAGAAACCCGGCTGGGGTGATGATCGGAACGCCGCGAAACGGATTGAGCGCCAGCAGGTCGGCGTCGCCGTTAACGATCAAATCGGCCCGTCCGTTCACCGCCAGTTCAAGAAACTTGTCGTCACTCGTAATTTCCGCTCTGGAAGACGGTAATTTGAGCAGGAGGAAACCCCTTATCGGCTAGATGACGGACATAGCCGGGATCGTAGCACGCTCAAGCGCAGTTCTGACAGCACACAATCATCCAGCAGTGCGCTCACCGAGGCGTCGGCTCACCTCCACGCTGAGGCTGCTCGACCAACTGTTTCGGTCACTGCCCGTTGTTGCTGTTGCTGGTACTAAAGCGGCATTTGCCTGGTAATCAGGTGTCGCTGTATCTAAGAAGTAATATTCTGGCAAACAAGCCACACTCCAGCAATTAGATTAAGAACAAGGATGAGGATACCAATCCCCATCACAATTAGGATTGCCCAGCCTTTCTTAGGAAACCGCTCCCAGCCGAGACCCGAAACAGCATAAACCGCCTCTAATTCGGAGAGATACTTACCGATGCTTACCAAGTATAAACCGATCGCGACATTCGCGGCAAATCCTACGGCGCTTGTCACGGCTGGCACAAAAGCAACAATATTGAACGCAGTGGATGGTAATTTGGCATTCAAACCGCCAAATTTACCGATCCCAAGAAGAAAAGCATAGATTGCTCCCGATATCGTAAGTACATACTGAATAATTGAAAAAAATCTCGCTTCCGCATCAGAAATCTCCTTTCTCAGCGCGTCAAACTCTTTGAGATGAAACTCTTTCGCGGCAAGTTGCTGATCGTCCACGGTGCACTCCACGTATACGCTAGAACGTGTTTTACAACCGGTTATCCGCCCAGCACCTGCTTCATCGTCGTGCCGATCGCCGCCGGCGACTCGCACACCGCGATCCCGGCGCTGCGCATCGCCTCCACCTTGGCGGCGGCGGTGCCCTTGCCGCCGGCGATGATCGCCCCGGCATGACCCATGCGGCGGCCCGGCGGCGCGGCGGCCCCGGCGATAAACCCGACCGTCGGCTTTTTCCGCCGTGACGAGCGCAGCAGCTCGGCGCCCTTTTCCTCGTCGGTGCCGCCGATCTCGCCGATCATGACAATCGCCTCGGTCTCGTTGTCGGCGAGAAACATTTCCAGGATATCGGCGAAATCGAGACCGTGGACCGGGTCGCCGCCGATCCCGACGCAGCTCGACTGGCCGAGTCCGGAAGCGGTGGTCTGCGCCACCGCCTCGTAGGTCAAGGTGCCCGAGCGCGACACGATCCCGACCTTGCCGCGGCGGTGGATATGGCCCGGCATGATGCCGATTTTGCACTCGCCGGGGGTGATGATGCCGGGGCAGTTCGGTCCGATCAGCCGGCTGTTCGACCCGTCGAGAGCGCGTTTGACTCGTACCATGTCGAGCACCGGCACCCCGTCGGTGATGCAGACGATCAGCTCGATCCCGGCGTCGATCGCTTCGAGGATCGCATCGGCCGCAAAAGGCGGCGGCACGTAGATTACGCTCGCGGTCGCGCCGGTGCGCTCGCGCGCCTCGTGGACGGTATCGAATACCGGCAGGTCGAGATGATTTGTGCCGCCTTTTCCGGGGGTCACACCGCCGACCATCCTTGTCCCGTAGGCGATCGCCTGCTCAGTATGGAACGTGCCCTGCGAGCCGGTGATGCCCTGGCAGATCACCTTGGTTTCGGCATTGACCAGGATTGCCATCGCGCCGTCTCCCTCAGGCCGCCCGGATCATGCCGCTTCTTGCGCCGCCGCGACGACCTTGCGGGCGGCGTCATCCAGATTGTCGGCGGCGATCAGCGGCAATCCCGACTGGCTCAGGATGCGCCGGCCGAGTTCGACATTGGTGCCTTCGAGCCGCACAACCAGCGGCACGTGCAGATTGATCTCGCGCGCCGCCGCCACGATCCCCTCGGCGAGCACGTCGCAGCGCATGATGCCGCCAAAGATGTTCACCAGGATCGCCTCGACATTCGGGTCGGACAGGATCAGCTTGAACGCCACCGTGACCCGCTCGCGCGTCGCGCCGCCGCCGACATCGAGAAAATTGGCCGGCGTCGCGCCGTAGAGCTTGATAATGTCCATCGTCGCCATCGCGAGACCGGCGCCGTTGACCATGCAGCCGATATTGCCGTCGAGCTTGACGTAGCTGAGCTGGTGCTTGCCGGCCTCGCGCTCGATCGGGTCCTCCTCGTCCTCGTCGCGCAGCGCCTCGATCTCGGGGTGGCGGAACAGCGCGTTGTCGTCGATCGTCACCTTGGCGTCGAGCGCCACCAGATCGCCTGGGCCGGTCACGATCAGCGGATTGATCTCGACCAGCGACGCGTCGAGTTCGAGAAATGCGCGATACAGCGCCTCGACAAGCTCGATCAGCGCCGAAATCCGACCTCCCGACAGGCCAAAGGCGAAGGCGAGCCGGCGGGCATGAAACGGCGACAGCCCGGAGGCCGGATCGATCGCCAGGCGCACGATCTTGCCCGGCGAATGCGCCGCCAGCTCCTCGATGTCCATGCCGCCCTCGCCGGCGCCGATCAGCGTGATGCGTCCCGTGGCGCGATCGACCGACAGGGCGAGGTACAGCTCGCGGGCGATATCGGCGCCGGCTTCGATATAGACCCGTTTGACGACACGCCCCGCGGGGCCTGTCTGATGGGTCGCCAGCGTCTTGCCGATCAACTCGCGCGACGCCGCCGCGACCTCGTCCGGCGAGCGCGCCAGCTTGATCCCGCCCGCCTTGCCGCGCCCGCCGGCATGGATCTGCGCCTTGACCGCCCAGATCCGACCGCCGAGCCGGGTTGCCGCCGCGACCGCCTCGTCCGCGGTATAGGCCACCTCCCCCGCCGGCACCGGGACGCCGCGCCTGGCGAGCAGCTCCTTCGCCTGGTATTCGTGGAGGTTCATCGCACATGCCCCGGCTTGATCGATGTCCCGGCGAGCGCCGCCCGCTCCGGACGACGTCCTCAATATGAGGCCGCAGCGGCGCCAGCCAAAGCGGCGCTTCGCGAAGCGGATTACCGAGGCGGATGACCGCCGCGGCCGCCGGCAGGGGCCTCAGCCGGCCTTGAACGGGTTCAGCACAAACGCTCCGAGCCCGGCGACATCGGCAATGTTGCGCGTGACGAAAGTCATGCCATGCACCCTTGCGGTCGAGACGAGCAAGCCATCGACGACCGGGACCGTGCGTATCGCGCTGAGCCGTCCCCATTCGTCGGCGACCGCCCGATCGATCGGAAGAAGCCGGTCGCTGAAATCGGCGCTCGCTCTGTTCAGCCAGTGTTGCAGGGCCAGAGCCTGCGCCGCATCGCGCCGACGCAGCATTTCAATGCCGCGGCGAATCTCGCCGAGAACGAGAACACTGACATAAACACCGCTATCATCAACCGATGCGAACCAGGCGGCGACATTCGGATCACAGCGCCGGCCCTTCCGGATCTCCGACAAGACGTTGGTATCGATCAGGAAACTCACTGATCGAAATCGACTTCGCGACCGGTATCCCGGCTGCGTTCCAAATCGACGCCTTCGAGCGGCGCGGCCGCGAGAAACTCCTTGAAATTCTTGGCCCGGTACACGGCAAAGAGTTCACGCAGCACGATGCGGGTGTGGGCTGCCCGATCCGGATCGGCCAGCGCCGCAGCAACCTCGCGCAGCAACGCCGCGTCCTCTGCGGGCGCGCGCAGCTCGATGCGGGCCAGACCGCGGCTTTTCAGGCGCTTTCGGTGCTCCGCGACGGCTTTCCTGCGAGCATCGGCCATCGGATAACCCCCATCGGATTTCCGGAAATATTGCCGGTGCGAGGCGGCCATGCAAGCCGGCTCGCCGAAAAGCCCTTTTGCCCGCCGGCCATAAATGCGTAATGTGCCCCCGCTCGGATTTTCGGCACGCCGGATCTGACACGAGTTCGAACGACAGGAGAGAATCTATGGCGGAAATCAAAGGCGCCGACCTGCTGGCGAAAAGCCTCAAGGACCAGGGCGTCGAGTACATGTTCGGCGTTGTCGGGTTCCCGGTCGGGCCGATCGCCGAGGCGGCGCAGAAGGTCGGGCTGCCCTATATCGGCATGCGCAACGAGCAGGCGGCCTCCTACGCGGCCGGCGCCGTCGGCTACCTGACGCAACGGCCCGGCTCGTGCATCGTCGTGACCGGCCCCGGCGTCATTCACGGCCTCGCCGGCCTCGCCAATGCGCAGCAGAACTGTTGGCCGATGATCCTGATCGGCGGCGCCTCGGAGACCTACCGCAACGGCATGGGCGCGTTCCAGGAAGAGCGCCAGGTGCTGTGCGCGACCCCGGTCAGCAAGTGGGCGCACGCGATCGAGCACGTCAACCGCATTCCGTTCTATGTCGAGATGGCGTACCGCCAGGCGACCTACGGACGGCCCGGCGCAAGCTACCTCGACATCGCCGACGATCTGATCACCGGCTCGTGCGACGAGTCCGATGTCGTGCAGGTCGCGAAATGCCCGGAGCCGCCGCGTACCCAGGCCGTGCCGACGGATATCGAGCGCGCCCTTGACGTGCTGCAATCGGCCGAGCGCCCGCTTGCGCTGATCGGCCAGGGCATGGGCTATTCCGGTGCGACCGAGGAGGTGCGCAAGTTCATGGAGCGGGCGCAGATCCCGTTCGTGCGCACCCCGAAGGGCAAGGGCATCATGCCGGACGACCACCCGCTGTCGGCCGGCGCCGCGCGTACGCTCGCCTTGCAGCAGGCCGATGTCGTGTTCCTGATGGGCGCGCGGTTCAACTGGATCCTGCATTTCGGCCTGCCGCCGCGCTACAACCCGAATGTCAAGGTCATCCAGCTCGACATCAATCCCGAGGCGATGCACCAGAACAAGGCGGCCGAGGTCGCGCTGCTCGGCGACGGCAAGGCGATCATGCAGCAGATGAACCAGGCGCTGTCCGGGCGTCAGTGGTTCCACCCGGAAGGCTCAGCATGGCGTCGGGCGCTGGCTCAGAAGGCGGCCGAAAACGCCGAGATGATCCGGCCCCAGGTCGAGGACGAGTCGTCGCCCGGTACCTATTACCGGTTGTTCCGCGACATCCGCGAGTGGCTGCCGAAGAATGTCGTGCTGTGCAGCGAGGGCGCCACGACGATGGACATCGGCGGCACCATGATGCCGCTCGAAAACCCGAACTCGTACCTGAACGCCGGCAGCTACGGCACGATGGGCGTCGGGCTCGGGCTGGTCGTCGCTTCCTGCGTCGTGCATCCCGACCGTCCCGTCGTCCATGTCTCGGGTGACTCGGCGATCGGCTTCTCCGGCATGGAGATGGAGACGCTGTGCCGCTACGGCATGCCGGCCAAGATCGTCGTCCTCAACAATGGCGGGATCGGACCGGGCATGCCGGAAATTCCGGAAAACCCGATGCTCAACATGCGGCCGAACACGCTGATCTACGGCGCCCGCTACGACAAGATGATGGAGGCGTTCGGCGGCTTCGGCGCCTATGTCGAGGATGTCAAGGACGTGCGCGACGCACTCAACCAGCTGATGAAGACGCCCGGCCCCGGCCTCGTCAACATCAAGCTTAGCCAGGGTTCGCAGCGCAAGCAGCAAGCCTTCCGCTGGCACACCTGATCCTGGTTCGATCTTCCCCTTGCTTTCGAGGAGAGGGTCGGGATCGGTTTGGGGCCGCTCCGCGAGGAGCGGCCCTTTCCTTTTGCGACGCTCTGTTTACGCGCGGTGCAATGGAGATAAAATGCAGCGCCGTCGGCTGCCTGGCGCCGAGCGGGAATATGGTGTAATCGCCGCTCTTGCGGAGCCGCACCATTATCGCTATGAACCGGTGACGGATCTCGTCATCCGGTAGAGTCGTGACCGCAACGTCCCGCACTGGTTTCCGACACTGCCTGCGACTTCGATACTCAAATCAGCTTCTCCGTGTGACGCCCGAGGGCGCGTTTTCGGGTCATGTCGCCGCCGCGATATGGTCGGGGATCATATGCCGTCGCTACCTATGGGGATCGGCGTTCTGGACGGTGAATGAGGTCCATTCAGACGAACTTCAGCAGGTTGCGGAAACTATCAGCGGGCCGCAGTTCCTGTCGTCTCCGGCTCGTGGCGTGTCGCAACTGTCAACGCAACCATGACGAGTGTCCGATATGTCACCTGAGTTGACGTTGCTCGTTCAGGCGCTCGTCATTCTGACCGCGCCGGTGATCGTGTGGCGGTTTTTCGGGCTGCGTCACGCGGTGCCGCTCGTCTGTGTCCAGATCCTCGTCGGGATCGCGCTGGGTCCCAGCGTTTTCGGCCGCCTCGCTCCCGAATTGTTTCACCTCGTCTTCAGCCCCGCGGCACTGGCGCCGATCTCCGGTATCGCCTCGATTGCGGTCCTGCTGTTCGGCTACGTCACCGGGCTGCACCTCGAACCGAGCGCGATCCTGCGCCGCGGGCGCGCTTTCGCCTTTGTCGCGGCGAGCAGCGTCGCCGTGCCGACAATTGGCGGCTTTTTCGGCGGATTATGGCTGGCCGCCCAAAATCCGGCGGAAGTTGGGGACGCGATCGGCCCGGTCGGGTTCGCCGCTGCGATCGGCATTTCGATCGGTATCACGGCGCTTCCGGTGCTGGGTGCCATCCTGCGCGAAATGAATTTGCTGGGACACCGGATCGGCGATCTCGCACTCGGCATTGCCGCCGTGAACGATGCGGCATTGTGGCTGCTCCTCGGCGGGATGATGGCTCTGCTCGCCGGGGAGGGTTCGGGATCGTATGGTCTGATCGTCAGCCTGTGCGGCACGCCGGTTTATCTGCTTGTGATGTTCCGTTACGTGCGTCCCTACATGCAGCGTATTACACCCCGTTTGTTGCGCAATGGCGGCATGAGCGAACGCGCGCTGGCCGCGGTCTGCGGCGTGGCGCTGGGGTCGGCAATCGCAACCCAGCTGCTTGGTCTCCATTATGTATTCGGCGCTTTCGTTGCTGGCGCGCTGATGCCGAACGAGCTGCGCCATATCATTCTCGACCGTCTGCAACTGGTGGTGATCGCCGTCCTGATGCCGTTCTTTTTTATGTCGACCGGGTTGCGCACGTTTATTGATCTGAATTCGCTGGGTTTCCTGCAGCTGATGCTGGTCGCGACCGGGATCGCCGTATGCGGAAAAATCGGCGGCACGATGCTGGCGGCGCGGTTTAGCGGAGAAAGCTGGGCCGATGCGTTCACACTCGGCGCGCTGGTTCAGCCGAGCGGGTTGATGGCTCTGGTCGTATTGACGGTCCTGCTGGATCGCGGCGTCATCTCCGGAAACACCTTTTCGGCGCTGACCCTGGTGGCGGTGATCACCACATTGCTGGCAACGCCTCTGGCGCGCCTCGGGTTGCGCTGGGGAGAGCGGCATCGTGCGGTTGCGGGGCCGGAGACGGCGCCGACAACACTTCACCAATAGCCCGCGCCGGGCCGAACGACCGATCGGATAATCAACGCGGCGGCGGCTGGGACTGCGGGTCGGTTGCCGCACAAGCCCGAAATTGCGATCCTGCGGCGCACGGCGCCTGCGGAATGCCGTTCCCTCTCACCTCGGGAGAGTCGTATGTCGGAAACCGAACGCATCGATCGGCGCCAGACGGCGCTGATCGCCTACGATGTCTGCCGGCGCGCGCTGACCCCGTCCGATCCGGCGCGACGGGAGGCGATGCGTCCGGTGCTCGACGCCTGGGTGCGTCTGATCGCGGCGGCGCGGGCGGCGGGTCTGCCGGTGATCTATACGACCCCGGTCAGCCGCGCCGACGGCGCCGATGTCGTTCTGCTGCCGACCGACCTTTCGGCCGAGACCGGCGTGCCGCCGCTCACCAACGGGATCGAGGGCACGCCGGAGGCCGGCTTTCCCGACGAGATCGCGCCGCGCCCCGAGGATTACGTCTATCTCAAGCGCCGGCCGAGCGCGTTTTACGGGACCGGGGTCGCCGAACTGTTGCGCATGCTGCGGCGCGACACGATCGTCATCGGCGGCGGCGCCACCAATCGCGGGGTCGAGACCAGCGTCCGCGAGGCGTTCAACATGGACATCGCCTCGATTGTCGTACGCGAGTGCTGCTGGGGCGGCGACGCGGCGGCGCACGCCTACAGTCTCGACAAGGCGATGAAGATGCACGCGCGCATCCGTACCCTCGATCAGGTCGCGGCGATGCTGCGGGAATGAACGCCGTTCGGTTTTTGCAGAACTGAGCGCGGCCGGCGCGGTGCACAATGGGGATGGACAGCTAGGAAAGGACAGCATGCCCGACGCACTGCTCATGGCGGAACCGCTTGGTCTGGATCGTGTCGCCGAATACGACGCGATTATCATCGGCGCCGGAATCTCCGGCATGTTCATGCTCCACCGCCTGCGCCAGCTGGGCATGAATGTGCTTGTGTTCGAGACCGGCAGCGATGTCGGCGGCACCTGGTACTGGAACCGCTATCCCGGCGCGCGCTTCGATTCCGAAAGCTGGACCTACGGCTATTCGTTTTCCAAAGAGCTGTTGCAGGAATGGGACTGGAAGGAGCATTTCTCGCCGCAGCCCGACACGCTGGAATATCTCAACCTCGTCGCCGACAAATTCGATCTGCGCCGCGACATCCGGTTCAACAGCACGGTCGCTTCCGCCCATTGGGACGATGACGACAGCAAATGGACCGTGACTCTGGAAAGCGGTCAGCGGGCGCGCTCGCAATTTCTGTTCACCGCGGTCGGCATTCTGTCGGCCCATACCTTGCCGGCCATTCCGGGACGGGACAGTTTCCGCGGCCCCGCCTATCACCCGGCTCGCTGGCCGAAAACGCCGGTCGATTTCACCGGCAAGCGCGTCGGCGTTATCGGCACCGGCGCCACCGCGATCCAGGCCATTCCCGAGATCGCCAAGCAGGCCAGGCACCTCACCGTGTTTCAGCGGCGGCCGAACTGGGCGGCGCCGCTGCACAATGCGAAGATCGGCAAGGAGGAAATGGCAGCGATCAAGACGCGCTACGACGAGATCTACGCCCGCTGCCGCGAGACCCCGAGCTGGTTTATCCATCAGGCCGACCCGCGCAAAACGCTCGACGTGCCGCCCGAGGAGCGCGAGGCATTCTGGGAAAAACTCTACGCCGAACCCGGTTTCGGCATCTGGATGGGCAATTTCCGCGACATCCTGATCGACGAGAAGGCCAACGCCGCGGTTACCGAGTTTATCGCCAAAAAAATCCGCCAGCGCGTCAAGGACCCGAGGGTGGCGGAGAAACTGATCCCGAAGGATCACGGTTTTGGCACCAGGCGCGTGCCGCTGGAGAGCGGCTATTTCGAGGCCTATAACCGCGACAACGTATTGCTGGTCGATCTCAACGAAACCCCGATCGAGCGCATCACCCCGAACGGTGTCAGAACCGGCGACAAGGAATACGAATTCGACATCCTGGTTTACGCGACCGGTTTCGACGGCGTCACCGGCGCGTTTGACCGCATCGATATCCGCGGCCCCGGCGGTGTCAGGCTCAGGGATGTCTGGGCCGACGGGCCGCGCACCTATCTCGGCTGGATGCCCGAGGGGTTTCCGAACATGCTGATGGTGCTGGGACCGCACACCGCGCGCGGCAACATCCCGCGCGCCGTCGAGCACGGTGTCGAATGCCTGACCGGCCTGTTGCAATTCATGCGCGCCCACGATTACGCGCGCGTCGAGACAAGGCCCGAACAGGTCGCGGAATGGACCGAGACCGTCATCAAGGCGTCCGAACCCCTGCTCTCCAGCAAGATCGATTCGTGGCAGACCGGGGTGAACCGCAATGTCGAGGGTCGCAGCGTGCGCCGCGTGCTCGGCTATAACGGCAACGGCGTCCACTACCGGCGCAAATGCGACGAGGTCGCGCGCGACGGTTACCGGGAATTCGCGTTCCGCTAGGGTAATCGCCACTCGGGAATGTCGATTGGCTTTACCTCCAGTGTTGTCATCCCGGCGAAGGCCGGGATGCACCATACAGCCGCACGAGCGGCCGAAACGTGGGTCCCGGCTTGCGCCGGGACGACGGATTGGTAAGGGTCAGCTTCATCGGAGAGACGCTCATGCGGCGCCCGACGATCCTCGACCAGGTCCGGGCGCTCGACCCGGAGCGCGACCACGAGCGCATCGTGTTTCTGAGCAGCTGCTACGATTTCCCGTTCGATACGACGCGCGCGCTGGAATTCGCGCTGTTCCGCACCTTCTGCGTGCCGCGCATCGCCGGCCTTCTCGACCGGACCGGCGAGTTCCGCAACCGCGCGCAGAAACGCTACGACGATACCGACATCATCGTCAGCGAGCTGATGGAACACGGCTACAGCAGCGAACGCGGAAGCCGGGCGCTGGCGCGCATGAACGCGCAGCACGGCCGCTTCAAGATCGCGAACGACGATTTTCTGTATGTCCTCTCGACCTTTATCTACGAGCCGATCCGCTGGAACGCGCGGTACGGCTGGCGCGAGATGTGCGAGACCGAGCGGCTGGCCTTTTTCCACTTCTGGCGGGAGGTCGGAAAGCGCATGGGAATCAGGGATATCCCTGCCGATTATGCCGCCTTCGAACGCTGCAACATCGATTATGAGATCAGGCATTTCCGCTACACCGAGGCCAATCGCCGCGTCGGCACCGCAACGGTCGAAATGTTTGCGAGCTGGTTTCCGCGCTTCCTCCGGCCGCTCGTGCGACGATCGATGTACGCGATCATGGACGATCCGGTCATCGACGGGTTCGGCTTCCCAAAACCGTCGCCGGCGATGCGCGCTTTTGTGGGCGGGGCGCTACGGCTGCGGGCGCGACTGCTCCGCTTTCTGCCGGCCCGGCGCCGTCCGCGTCTTCGCACCGAGATGACGCACCGCTCCTATCCCGACGGTTACCGGATCGAAGAGCTTGGGCCGCCGATCCAGGGACCGAAACCGCGCCCACGCTTCGGCCGCTAGAGATGCGGCCGCAGTCGCGTGACAGCGCCGCCGCTAATCTCGCCGAATTCGATTGTGCCCTGACCGAGAGCCTGTCCCCGTCGCAATCGGCGGTCCTTTATTTGACTTGCAGCCTGCCCGCACGTAGCCTTGGCCCCGGTGGAAGCGGCCCGACATGCCGCCGTTCTCCGGGAGGATTCTAGATGAGCGCTCACGGCACCCCTGAACAGATCCGTGCAAACCTGTCGCATCCGGTTATCGACGGCGACGGGCACTGGATCGAATACACGCCGGTCTTCGCCGAGCGGATGCGCAAGGTCGTCGGCGACAAGGGCGCTGACGGGTTTATCGCCTCGCAGCAACGCATCCCTGACGCGCTGAAGCTCTCGATCGCCGAGCGCAAGGCGCGCGGCACCGCGATGGAGGGGTATTGGGGAAGGCAATCGACCAATACGCTGGACCGCGCCACCGCGATGCTGCCGCGCATGCTCTATGACCGGCTCGACGAACTCGGCATCGATTTCGGCATCGTCTATCCGACCGCGGGTCTCAGCATCCCGCGCATCGCCGATGACGAGACCCGCCGCGCCGTGATCCGCGGCTTCAACATCGTTACGGCCGAGTATTTCGCAAAACTCTCCGACCGGCTGACCCCGGCCGCGGTGATCCCGATGCACACCCCCGAGGAGGCGATCGCTGAGCTTGAGTTTTGCACCAGGCAGCTCGGCTCGAAGGTCGGCATGTTCGGCAGCAGCGTCGCTCGTCCGCTCGCCGCCGCGAAGGGTCTCGACCCGCAAGTGGCCCGCCACGCCGTGCTGTACGACCAGTTCGGCCTCGACAGCAATTACGACTACGATCCGGTCTGGCACAAATGCCGCGAACTCGGCGTCGCGCCGACCTTCCACACCGGCGGTCGCGGTTTCGGGCTGCGCAACAACCCGAGCAATTTCACCTTCAACCATATCGGCCATTTCGCGGCGGCCGGGCACGCAGTGGCAAAGGGGCTGTTTCTCGGCGGCGTCACACGGCGGTTCCCGGATCTGCGCTTCGGCTTTCTCGAAGGCGGGGTCGGCTGGGGCTGTCAGTTGTTCGCCGATCTGATCGAGCATTGGGAGCGGCGCGGCGCCAAGGGCATCGCCTATATGGACCCGTCGAAGCTCGACCGGAAGCTGCTGCGCCAGATGGTCGACAAATACGGCTACGAGGAGATCGCCGCCGAACTCGACAAGCGCGACGGCTGGCCGCAGAAGGAAGAGGACTCGCTGACCGGCGGCGTCCCGGCGCTCGATGATTACGCGGCGTGCAACATCACGCAGAAGCAGGACTGGATCGACCTGTTTGTGACGCCGTATTTCTTCGGCTGCGAGGCCGACGATCGGATGAACGCGGTCGCGTTCAGCAACTTCAACCCGTTCGGCGCCAAGATCCAGGCGATCTACAGCTCCGATATCGGGCATTTCGATGTACCCGACATGAACAAGGTGCTGCCCGAGGCGTGGGAACTTGTCGAGGACGGGCTGATCACGCTCGACGACTTCCGCGACTTCACCTTCACCAATGCCGTCAAGCTGTGGGGCACGCAGAACCCCCGCTTCTTTGAGGGCACCACCATCGCCAGACAGGCCGCCGAGGTGCTGACCGCGCAGAAGCCGCCGCGCCTGCTCGACGCCGCGAAGTAACCTCGATAGATGTGTACCCCAACCCTCCCCCGTTTGCGGAAGGGTTGGGGACCTGCGCCCCAGGAGGAGGGCCGCGCGCTCCTCCGACGGATGTCATTGCAAGAATGAACAGGCATATGACCGATTTGCAGGGGAATGCGGGCAATCCAACCGCCGACTCAAGATCGGACGGTGCCCACCGAGCCCGGATGTCAGGCGGCATCACCGCAACGACGGTGCTCTGGTCCCTTCTCTTTTTTGACGCCTTGATCCTGTTGATCGCGACCGGATTTTTACTGCTCAATATTCCCTTCACACTTTTCAATGAGCTGTTCTCGCTGGATGTTGAGGTGACCATACCCGCCTGGTATTCCAGCGTGAAGCTGTTGCTGCTCGCGTGCCTGCTCGCTGCGCTCTCCGTATCGATTAGTGCGGGCCCATGGCCGAAATGGGCGCTGCTCGGTACGGCACTCGTATTCCTCGCGATGTCGTGCGACGAAGCAGCGGCGGTTCACGAGCGCCTGCAACGCGCGATTGACAATCGCTTCCCGACCGGCGTCACCGGCTATCTCGACGTCGGTACCATCCTGGCGCAGGTCGCTATCGGTTTAGCGGGTCTTGCAATTGCTGCCTTTGCGGTAATTACCGTTATGCGAACACTTCAGGGTATCGAAAGAGGTAAGATCGCTTTCGGAGCTGGCTTTCTGTTGTTGGGGATCGGAGCGGTCGGTATTGATCTCCCCATGAAGTTCCTGTCCCTCTCTGCTACTGGAAAGGAACTCTGGGCCGTACTTGAGGAAGGGTGCGAGATGATCGGCGTCACGTTGATGATCTACGGCGTATTGCAGGCTCTGGCCTGCGCGCCGGTGACGCTGTACTTGGGTGCGCGGCTATATAGCGGCGCAAGCAGGCCACGGGACTAGGATTCGGGCTCGATGGGGGTGATAGGCGACGATCGCTGCGAGGGGGGCAGAGCTGAGAAAATAGCACCGAACTTGTCGTAGCGGGTCGCGATGCTGCGGCTGGCCGGAAACAGCGACTCTCCGAGCAGGTTTGGCAGCGGTTTCCCGAGCTTCTTGTGCAGTTTGAGCCGCGGAGCGTTCAGCATCGTGTTGCCGCCATCCCCCCTGCCGCCTCACCCACCGCAAAAAATCGCGAGCCACACGGTCGGCATGGCGGGGTCGGTCCATTCGACCCGGTGCCGCCGATGCGGCGCGATATGAACATAGTCGCCGGGACCGAGCGTCCGGTCCTCGATCTCGTCGGCGAAGCGCAGTCGCGCCGCGCCCGCCAGCAACAGCACCCATTCCGCCTCGCCCTGATCGTACCAGAAATCGGGCGGGCTTCCCTGGCCGAGCGAGACGATGCGCTCGATCCGCAATCCCGGCACGGCAAGCAGGGTTTCGGCGATCTCGCCGTCGCGCGCATCCGGCAGATCGCGCAGCAGATTTGCCGGGGGGATCATTGCGGCGGGACCGCGGTAAGCACGCCGGCGACGGCGCGCTTCCAGCCGGCATAGCGCTCCTCGCGCTCGTCACGGTCCATCACCGGCGCAAAGCGCCGCTCCGCCGACCAGCGCGTCGTCATTTCCTGCGGCGGCGGGCACAGCCCGCGCGACAGACCGGCGACATAGGCCGCGCCCCATGCGGTCGTTTCGAGCGAATGAGGCCGCTCGATCCGCGCCGGCAGGATGTCGGCGACAAACTGCATCGCCCAGTCGCTCGCGGCAAGCCCGCCATCGACCCGCAGCGCCTCGATCGCGAGACCGCAATCGGCTGTCATCGCCGCGATCAGATCGCGCGTCTGAAACCCGACCGATTCAAGCGTCGCCCGCGCGATCTCGGGCAGACCGCATTCGGCGGTCAGTCCGCTCAGCGCTCCGCGTGCTCCGGTTTCCCAATAGGGCGCGCCGAGCCCGGCAAAGGCCGGAACGAAATAGACCCGCTGGCGCGGATCGGCCGCAGCGGCAAGGATGCCGGTCTCGACAGCGGCGCCGACCGCCCGCAGCCGGTCGCGCAGCCATTGCACCGCGGCCCCGGCGATAAAGATGCTCCCCTCCAGCGCGTAGGCCGTCTCGCCGCCGAGCCGGTAGGCCAAGGTCGTCAGCAGGCGGTTGCGCGACACGGCCGGCCGCTCCCCGGTATGCAGCAGCACGAACGCGCCGGTGCCGTAGGTCGCTTTGACCATGCCCGGGCGAAAGCAACCCTGCCCGATCAGCGCCGCGTGCTGGTCGCCAGCCACCCCGGCGATCGGGATCGAGCCGTCGAACAGATCGGGGATCGCGGTCCCGAAATCGGCGTCGGTGTCGCGGATCTCGGGCAGCAGCGCGGGCGGTATATCGAATTCCCGCAGCAGCTCGTCATCCCAGGCGAGGCGGTGCAGATCGAACAGCATCGTCCGCGATGCGTTTGTTGCATCCGTCGCATGCAGCCTGCCGCCGGTCAGCCGCCACAGCAGATAACTGTCGATCGTGCCGAACGCGATCTTGCCGGCGGCGGCGCGCTCGCGCAGACCCGCGACTTCATCGAGCAGCCAGCGGATTTTCGATGCCGAGAAATACGGGTCGATGACGAGACCGGTACGGGTTGCGACCGACCCGGCGAGCCCGGCCTCGCGCCAGGTCTCGCACAGTCTCGCGGTGCGCCGGTCCTGCCAGACGATTGCGTTGTGCACGGGACGGCCGGTGCTCCGGTCCCACAGCACCGTGGTTTCGCGCTGGTTGGCGATGCCGATCGCGGCGATCGGGCGGTCTCGCGCGGCGGCGATCGCCTGGCGGCAGGTCGCGACGACGGAATGCCAGATTTCCTCGGGATCGTGTTCGATCCAGCCCGGACGCGGGTAGAATTGCCGCAGCGCGATCCGGGAAATGTGATGAATGCCGCCGGCGGCATCAAACAGGATCGCGCGGGTGCTGGTCGTACCCTGGTCGATCGCCAGCAGATAATCCGGCACGCCTGTGTCAACGAGCAAATGCGGCTCCCCGGTTTATCGATCGGCGGCATCTTGCCGTCAGCGTAGCGCGAGAGGACGGCCGGCGCGACCGGGTCATGGGATCGGGCGCCGGCCGGTGATGACAGGGGGCCGCCGACAGGGGGCCGCCGAATGTAAACGCGTCCGACACTGCCGTCGCCTCGATATGACCAGTTAAGCAGTTGACCTTCTTGAGGAATCGCCAAAAAGGGGCGCAAGCGGCGCTGGCGGACGACACCGCTCGTTGTCGGATTTCTTTACAAAACGGATATAAAACGGGCATCAAGACCCGGAAAATCCGACAGGCCGGGTCGGTTCTGCCCGGAAACCGGGGGTCCGGGCTGTTCGGCATGGTAATTGCATCCTAGTAATCGCACCAAGTGCAAACAGCTATTGGCTGACGCTCCAGGGAGAGGGATTCCTGTCCGGACTTGTATTCCGCGCGATCGTGCTGGCGATCTGCCTGTTGACCGGCGGTGCCGCCGGTCATGCCGCCGCAATCACCGGGCAATTGTGGCTCGACAAACCGGCCATGGCCGCCTACCCGACCTTTGACCAGGTCGCCGGGATCGGTGCCCCCGACACGACATTCGTCGTGACGGAGATCGATTTCGACAGCACGGTCACCGGTTTCACCATCGGCGAATTTCTTAACAACCCGACCTTCAGCAAGCCCGGTGTCGTTGCGGGCCGCGACCTGTACAGCATCGTCATCCTGCTGACCGGCACCGTCGCGCTGCATGCCGGCAACAACCCCTTTCTTTTCTCGCACGACGATGGCGTGCAACTGTCTATCGCCGGTATTGGGCTGGTCGTCGACGAGCCGGCTCCCGGACCGGCTGACGACGCACCGCTCAACGTGGTTGCCCCGGCGACCGGCGATTATGCGTTTGAGCTGTTGTACGGCCAATGCTGCGCACCGCCGGGGAAGCTGATCTGGACGACCAGCAGTCCGGTCGGCGTTCCGGAACCGGCATCGCTGGTCCTCCTCGGCGCCGCGCTGATCGGAATGGGTGCGGCAATGACGCGCCGCCGGAAGGCTGGCCGACCCTCCTTCCTCCGTCCGGGACTCAGGCGTCAATAAACGACGACGCTGCGGATCGACTCGCCTTTGTGCATCAGGTCGAACCCCTTGTTGATGTCGTCGAGCGGCATCGTGTGGGTGATCAGGTCGTCGATATTGATCTTTCCGTCCATGTACCAATCGACGATCTTCGGTACGTCGGTGCGGCCCCTGGCGCCGCCGAACGCGGTGCCTTTCCAGACGCGGCCGGTGACGAGCTGAAACGGGCGCGTGCCGATCTCCTGACCCGAGGCCGCGACGCCGATGATCGTCGAGACGCCCCAGCCGCGATGGCAGCATTCGAGCGCCTGCCGCATCGTCTGCACATTGCCGATGCATTCGAAGCTGTAATCGGCGCCGCCTTTTGTCAGATCGACCAGATACGGAACGAGGTCGCCCTCGACCTCCTTCGGGTTGACAAAATGCGTCATGCCGAATTTTTCGGCCAACTCGCGGCGGCGCGGGTTGATGTCAACCCCGACGATCATGTCGGCCCCGACCATGCGGCTTCCCTGCACGACGTTGAGCCCGATGCCGCCCAGCCCGAATACGACGACGCGCGTCCCCGGCTCGACCTTGGCGGTGTTGATGACCGCGCCGATCCCGGTCGTCACGCCGCAGCCGATATAGCAGACTTTGTCGAACGGCGCGTCCTCGCGGATTTTTGCCACTGCGATCTCGGGCAATACCGTGAAATTCGCAAAGGTTGAGGTCCCCATATAATGGAACAGCTTTTCGCCGCCGACCGAGAACCGGCTGGTGCCGTCGGGCATCACGCCCTGACCCTGCGTCGCGCGGATCGCGGTGCACAGATTGGTCTTGCGCGACAGGCAGGACGGGCATTGCCGGCATTCCGGCGTGTAGAGCGGGATCACGTGGTCGCCCTTTTTGACGCTTGTCACCCCCGGTCCGGTATCGACGACGATGCCGGCGCCTTCGTGCCCGAGGATCGCCGGGAACAGCCCCTCGGGATCGGCCCCGGACAGCGTATAGGCGTCGGTGTGACAGATCCCGGTCGCCTTGATCTCGACCAGCACTTCCCCCGCTTTCGGCCCGTCGAGCTGCACGGTCTCGATCGACAGATTCTGCCCGGCTTTGTGGGCGATGGCGGCGCGCGTTTCCATCTTTTCTCTCCAAGCAGCGGACGCGCCCCAGATTGACCGATTCGACCGAGGACCGCAAAGCCTTGTGATTGCTGGTGGCACCGCGGTCTTGCCCAAAAGGCTGCGACCCCGCAATTACCCCAAAGCCGACATTTACAGCCGCGTATGATTTGATTGTCCTTCGGACAGCTGCGACAAGGGTGTGCGTGGACGATTGAGCGTCTCCGCGGTTCTCACAAGGCGGATCAGCGCACTATCTCAGTTCGGAATTGCGCGGTGTATTCCGAGCGTTTCGTCAAAGAATTTCAAGGCCGCCTTTCCGATATACTGGTGCAGCTTTCTCCGATCGACACCGGGCGCATCGATGCAGGCTTCCGGCCATGTATCCTGTCCGAGCGCATCGCACTCATTGACGAATATCTCGTGGTCCACCAGACCGGGTAGGATGTCCAGATGCGCGTTCGGTACGTGCTTGGCCGCAAACTCTGCGTTGTCTTTTGGCGGAGCCTGGGTATCCCTGGCGCCAACGATGATGTAGGTCGGGATCGTGAGGTGCCGGAGCCCGGCTTCGTCCATGCCGAAGCCTGGAAGGTCGCCGGGGGCCATCGAAAAGGCAGCCTTCACGCGCCCGTCATGCACGTCGCGCGCAGGTCCCGCATCGAGCGGCAGGTCGGCGCGCAAATTGGCCGGCACCACCGGGTTGTTCCGCCAAAAAGTCTGATAGGCCAGAAACAGGTCGGGATTGATCCGGGCACCGCCAATCTACAGTGAGGTAAAGCCCCCTTGCGAGTGACCCGCCACGCCAATTCTATCCGCGTCGATATGCGGCCCCCAGACCGGGTCCTTAAGCAGACCGGTGATGATGAGGCTGATATCGCGCGGCCGCTGCCAGAGCTTGCTGCGCGTGTACATCACAGTCGAGTCGTATGTGTTGGCCCGGTAGTGGTATAGCATCGCAACGATATATCCATGCGAGGCAAGATACTCTCCAAACCAGGCATAATACAGACCGTTGCTGCCGGCTCCGTGGGAAAATATGACCAGTGGACGTTTTAGCTTATCACCCGCGATCGGCACGTCCACGTACAGGTGCAAATTGGTAAAGAACGTCATTTTGTACGGAGTGGCCGCCTTATCAATCGATGCGGCAGGATAGAATAGCGCGAAAGCCAGATGTCGGCCGCCTTCAGCCGGATCGGTATATTCCATCTGCTTCATGCCGACGGGATACGACGCCGCCGGCAGCGCGGTTTGGGCCAGTGCCGCCCCGGATAGGATCCCTGGCCCACACCAGCTCATGGCCCAATAGAAAACCAGTAAGCTGATGAAGCGGTGCAGGTTCAGGAAAACGGCTTGCACTCTGGAATCCCTCCCAACCGTCGCGATCAGCCCGTTGATGACGGTCATTTCATGAAAGATGCCCCACCGCGTTATGCGACGCGAATGGCGAGTAAATTGCCACGGGCATGTTTGGAGCCGATTTTGACCGCCGTCACAGCAAACCCGCTATCGGCGCGAAGGGTTCGTCGTCAAACCGAAACGGAACAGCTCCGCTTATCGGCTGAGACGGCGGCTCGGGGCAGGCGGAGCGGTCGGGTTGCGCTCTTAAAGGCGGGGCTGAACCCAGGCGGCGGCGGCGAACAGTGCTTCGTCGCGGAAGCGTGCGCCGACGAGCTGCACCCCGAGGGGCAATCCTTTGGGACCGGTGCCGGCCGGCAGCGTGACGCACGGGACCCAACCCAGCGTCCACAGCCCGTTGAAGCTCGGGTCGCCGGTCGAACCCAGACCCTCAGGTGCTTCGCCGGCCGCGCTCGGGGTCAGCAGCACATCGACATCGGAAAAGATGTCGTCGAGATGACGGCGGAATTTTTCCGCGGTTTCGATCGCCTCGACATAGGCCGAAAGCGGCAATTCGCGCCCCGGTGTCAGCACCGTGTCGCGCAACACCTGGCTGACCCGTTCGTGGTGCCGCTCGTACTCGTAGGCGTAGTTGCGCGCCGCCTCGAAATTGAAGACGCGACGGTGGTGTTCGAGGATGGTTTCAAATTCCGGCGCGAACCGGATTTCCGAAACGCGGGCGCCCGCCGCTGATAATTTCCCGGCGGCACGTTCGATCAGTTCCTGCGTCGCCGGGTCGGCGCGCTCCCAGGCCGGGGTGCGGCACAGACCGATGCGCGGCGCCGACACGTTGCGGTCGATGTCGCGTCGCTTCTGGTCGAGGATTGCGGCGCGCAATGGCGGGATGTCCTCGAGCGTGCGGCAAATCAGGCCGAGCGTATCGAGATTGTGGCATTGCAGTTTGATGCCGCCGCGGCTGAACTCGCCAAAGCTCGGCTTGTAGCCGACGACCCCGCAAAACGCCGATGGGCGGATCACCGAGCCGCCGGTCTGCGTCCCGAGCGCCGCCGGCACCTGGAAATCGGCCACCGCGGCGGCCGAACCGCTTGACGAGCCGCCGGGGGTGTGCGCCGGGCTGTGCGGATTGACGGTCTCGCCCGGAAAGCGGTTGGCGAACTCGGTCGTGACCGTTTTTCCGATCATCGTGCCGCCGGCCATGCGCAGCAATGCCACGCAGGCCGCGTCGGCGAACGGCCGGTTGCCTTGATAGATCGGCGAGCCGTGCCCGGTCGGCATGTCGGCGGTATCGATGATGTCCTTGACCCCGATCGGCAGCCCGGCGAGCAGACCGGGCCGTCCGGCGCGGTCGGCGGCACGCGCCTGCGCCAGCGCCTGCTCCGGGTCGAGCCATATCCACGCCTTGACCGAGGCGCGCTCGGCGGCGCGGTCGAGACAGGCGCGGGTCAGCGCCTCGGCGGTCAGTTCGCCCGAGGCGAGCCGTGCGATGGCGTCGGCGGCGGAAAGTCGGTTTGACTCTGTCATTGCCGTGCCCCCAATGCGCGTTCGACCCACAGCCCGACATCGAGCAGCCTCGCGTCGTCGTGGCGGCCTCCGACGAGCTGGATGCCGACCGGCAGCTCGTCCGGCCCCTCGCCCGCCGGCAAGGTCAGACACGGCATATAGAGCACGGTCCACAGCGCGTTGAACACCGCCGAGCCGGTCGAGCCGAGACCCTTTGGCGCCTGACCCGGAGCCGGCAAGGTCAGGATCGCATCGAACCCGCCGGCCCAGTCGTTCGCCGCTCTGCGGGCCTCGTCGGCGCGTCGCCAAGCCCGGCGGAAATCGTCGAGGCGCAGTTCGCGACCCTCGGCGATCTTGCCGTCGATCAGATCGCCGCTCAGCAATGCCGCGTGCCGGCGCAGTTCCGGCGCATGGACGCGCGGCGCTTCGTAGGCGCTATGGCGGCGCTGCGTCTCGGAGATATCGGCGCAGGCGGCGGGCAGTTCGCTCTCGATCACCTCGGCTCCGGCGGTACGCAGCCGCGCGGCGGCGTCTTCAAGGACGACCCGACCCTCCTTCTCGGCCCGGTCCCAATGCATCGTGCGGCACAGCGCGAGACGCGGCGGACGCTCCGGCATATGCGGCGGTTCATAAGGGACCGCCATCAGCGCGGCGCGGAACAGGGCCGTATCCTCGACCGAGCGCGCCATCGTGCCGACCGTGTCGAGGCTTTCGGTATTCGGGTGCATGCCGGCCGGCGGGAACAGGCCAAAACTCGGTTTGAACCCGACAACCCCGCAATAGGCGGCCGGGCGGATCACCGAGCCGCCGGTCTGTGTTCCGATCGCCAGCGGCACCATGAAATCGGCGACCGCCGTCGCCGACCCGCTCGACGAGCCGCCCGGCGTGTGCATCGGGTTTTTCGGGTGCCCGGTCGGGCCGGGATGGCGGTTGGCGAACTCGGTCGTGACGGTTTTTCCGATAAGGACCGCCCCGGCGGCACGCGGCAGGGACGCCGCGCTCGCGTCAAAGCTCGGCCGGCACCCCGTATAGATCGGCGAGCCGTACCCGCTCGGCATGTCGGGCGTGTCGAAAATATCCTTGATGCCGAACGGCACGCCCTTCAGCAACCCGCGCCCGCCGCTCCTGTCGCATGCCCGCGCCGCATCGAGCGCCTGTTCGGGATCGAGCCAGGCCCAGGCGCGCACGACCGGGTCGCGGTCGCGGATACGGTCGAGACAGCTGCGCACGACGATCTCGGCGGTCAGCTCGCCGGCCTCGATCAGCCGCGCGAGCGCCGCCGCCGAGAGGCGATACGGTTCGGCTTCAGGCATGAACAGCGCTCCGTTCGCATCCGCGGTCAAGAAGCCGCGATAGGCTTTTCTATCCCAGGGCGGCTGTGTTTGCCAGAAGCGGCGTCGCGCGCTTGCTTCTAAAACGCGAGGTCGCGAAAGCTCTGCGGCGCCGGACTGATGACCCTGGCGCCTTGCGGGGTCACTTCGAGCACCGCCAGGCCGCGCTGCACCAGCCCCCGCTCGGTAAAGCGGAACAGCCCATCCACGCCGGTAAAACCGCTCGGGTTCAGGATCGCCTCGCGCGAGAACGGGTCGCGCTCGCGCTTCGACAACACGGCGGCGAGCGCGGCGGCATCAAAGGCGAGCGAGGCGAGACGCGGCGGCGGACGGCCATAGGTTGCCTGAAAGCGGCTCTCGAACGCGCGCCGCTGGTCGAGCGGCGAGGCGGAGAACCAGCCGCCATACAGCGCCGGCTCGCCGGCGATCGAGGGATCGTCCCACAACCCGCTGCCGAGCAGCTGGACCTTGTCGGCCCCAGCGCCGGCCGCCTTGAACTGGCGCGCGGCCTGTTTCAGCCGGTCGCCACCGAGCGGCAGCAGCAGCGCGTCGAATTCGACCTGTGCCTCCGGTCCGGCAGCCGGGGGCCCACCCGTACCAACCAGCCGCTTTACGGCGGCGTCCGTGTCGGTCCCGCCGGAGTTCAGGTATTCGACTTTTGTCACCGTCCCGCCGGCCGCACCGACCGTGTCGCGCAGCGCGTCGGTCATCAGCCGTCCATACGGTGTGCCCGGCGCCAGCGCGCCGAACCGGCGCAGCCCGCGCTCGCGGGCGAACGACACCTCGCGCGCCACTTCCTGGCGCGGCAGAAATCCCATCAGAAAGACGTTGCCGCCGGCCACCTGGGTCTGTGTCGCAAAGGCGATGACGTTGACCCTGGCCGCGGCTGCGATCGGCCGCACCGCCTCGACCTCGGCGGCGAGCAGCGGGCCGAGGATCAGCGTTGCGCCGTCGGTGATCGCCGACCGCGCCGCCGCCGCGGCGCCGCCCGGACCGGCCGTGTCGCGCGGCACCAGGGTCAGCCTCTCGCCCTCGGTCGCGAACAGCGCAAGCTGCGCCGCTTCGAGCATCGCCTTGCCGAGTTCGGCGTTCGGACCCGACAGCGGCAGCAGAACGCCGACCTTGATTTCCCCGATAGCGGGCGGTGGCAGCGGTTCCGGCCGGATCGGCGGCGGCACTCTGGGAGCGAGGCTCGGCGGTTGCGGCGGTCCGAGCGGTGCCGCTACCATCCGTCCGCCGGTGCATCCGGCAAGGACGAGCAGCAGCGCGAAAGCGGCAAGGATTGAGGCAAAACGCAGAAGACGCCCGTGCAGCAAGGAAGGCCTCCGGCCGCGATGCAAGTGGCGGGGGCGACCCTAGCCATCGTGCCCCGGCAAGTAAACCCGCCCCGGAGCAATCAACGCGGCAATCGGAGCGGCGATCGTCCGAGTCCTGCGGCGAACCGGCCGACACCGCGGCCGGGCGCGACCCGCTGGACTGGCAACCGGCGCACGAGCTGGCGCCGGGTCTGCATCTGGTCGCGACGCCGATCGGCAATCTCGGCGACATCACGCTGCGCGCGCTGTGGGTGTTGCGCGGCGTCGATCGCATCCTGTGCGAGGATACCAGGGTCACCGCCCGGCTGCTGGCGCGGTTCGGGATCGACAAGCCGCTCGACCCCTATCACGACCACAATGCCGACCGGGTCCGTCCAGCCGTGCTCGATGCGCTGCGCCGCGGCGAAAAACTGGCGCTGGTCTCCGATGCCGGCACGCCGCTGGTGTCCGATCCCGGTTTCAAGCTGGTGCGCGCGGCGCTCGCCGAGGATCTTCCCGTTACCGCCGCACCGGGACCCTCGGCAGCGCTGACGGCGCTGATCCTGTCGGGTCTGCCGCCGGACCGGTTTCTGTTCGCCGGGTTTCTGCCGTCGCGCTCGGCAGCGCGGCGCCGGGCGCTGGCGCAATGGGCGGCGCTGGACGCGACCTTGATCTTTTTCGAGGGGCCCTCGCGCTTGGCCGCCTCGCTCGCCGACATGGCCGAGATCCTCGGCGCGCGCGAGGGGGCGGTGGCGCGCGAATTGACCAAGCGCCACGAGGAAATCCGCCGCCGCCCGCTCGACGCGCTGGCCCGGCACTATCGCGATTGCGGCCCGCCGCGCGGCGAGGCGGTCATTGTCGTCGGACCGCCCGAGGACGCGCCGGCTCCGGCCGAGGAGGATGTCAAAGCGCGGCTGCGGACGCTGCTCGCCGGGCACAGTCTGCGCGACGCGGTGGCGCTGCTCGCCGACGAAACCGGCATCGCGCGCCGCACGCTGTATGAGCATGCGCTCGCCTTGACGCATGAAGAGCCGGAGCAGGGGTAATGAAAACGGCGGCGCGCACGCGGTTGGGACGCCAACGCGCACGCCGGCGCGGCGATTTCGCGGAGTTTCTCTGCCGCGTTCATTTGCGGCTGCGCTTGTGGCGGGTCGTTGCGCGCGACTGGCGCTGCCCGGCCGGAGAAATCGACATCGTCGCGCGGCGCGGGACGGTGCTCGCGATCATCGAGGTGAAATCCCGCGCGACGGCCGCCGATGCCATATCCGCCATCGCGCCGCGGCAGCGCCGGCGCATCGCGCGCGCGGCCTCGGCGTTCCTCGTGACGCGGCCGGAACTCGCCGGGCTGACGGTGCGATTCGACGTGATGCTTGTCGCGGGACTGCGGGTTCCCTGCCATCTGCCGGGCGTGTGGCGCGCGGATGCGTGAGGCCGGCGCGCGGCGCGGCGCGGCAAGTTCTTGCCGCAGCGCGGCTTCGCGGGAATGACGCCGCTGCGCGACCCCGACCCGGTCCGGAGAGGTGACAATGCCTGGCGGCTTCAGCGGGGCGATGTTGGCGCGCCCGGCTGAAAATCGCAGAATTGGCGAGGGGATTGCCGTCGCCGGGGGGAACATGGCGCGATTGCCGTCGATTGTCGCATTGGCCGCTGTGCTGGGTCTGCCGCTCATGCTCGGCGGCTGCGTCGGAGCCGTCGTGGTCGGCGGTCTGGCCGCGGCCGCCGGTGGCGGCTATGTGGCCGGCCAGGAGCGCGGCGCGGACGGGTTGGCCAGCGATTTCGCGATCACGACCGACATCCGGCAGGCTCTCGCGAAAACCGACCCGAAGCTCGACGCCGCGGTCACGGCCACCGTTTACGAAGGGCGGGTGCTGCTGACCGGTCAGGTGCCCGCGCCGGAAATGAAGCTGGCGGCGGTCCGGCTTGCCCGGGAGAACCGGTATGTGCGCGCGGTCCATGACGAGATCGAGGTGACCGGCAATGACACGTTCTGGGACGACGCCAAGGATGGCTGGATCAGCACACAACTGCGCTCCGAGATGGTTCTCGACCCCGACATCCGGGGCGTCAACTATATGATCGAGACCGAGAACGGCTCGGTGTATCTGATCGGCTCGGCGCGCACGCCGCGCGAACTGGAGCGGGTCACCGACATCGCGCGCCGGGTGCGCGGGGTGAAGCGCGTTGTGTCCTATGTCGAGCTGCGCTCGGGGGCGCCGGTGGCCGCGGGCGGCCCGATCGCCTCCGGACCGACGCCGCTGATGCCGCCGCCCGGACCCGCTCGGCCCGCCGCCGCGCCGCGGACTCCCATCGAGGTGGAGAAGCTGTAATATCCCGTCGTTAATATATCGCGGATATATTGCGGCCGAGATGACCAAGCTGCCCGACACCTTCGACCCGGAGCAATACGCGCATTATCTGCGCAGTCTCGCCTCCTCCGACTCGCCGGTATTGCCGATCGGCGAGGCGGCGCTGGCGTTGGCCTCGTTCGAGCGCCCGCGTGTCGCTCTCGCGCGCTACCGTCAGCATCTCGAGACGCTCGCCCGCGATGTCGGCCGGCATGGCGAGGCGGGCGGCGATCTCGCGGCGCGGGCGCGGGCGCTCAACGAGATCATCCTGGTGAAACACGGTTATAGCGGCGACGAGCTGACCTACGACGACGTGCAGAACGCCAACCTGATGCGGGTCGTCGATCGCCGCAAAGGGCTGCCGGTGGCGCTCGGGATTCTCTATCTGCACGCCGCGCGCGCGCAGGGCTGGGACAGTGTCGGGCTCGCCTTCCCTGGACATTTTCTGATTCGCCTCGGCGGAGGTCCGGAGCGGCTGATCCTCGACCCGTTCCATGCCGGCCGCATCTGCGATGCGGCCACCCTGCGCGAACTGCTGAAGGCGATGGCGGGGCAGGATGTCGAGTTGACGCCGACGCATTACGCGCCGGTTTCCGACCGCGACGTGCTGCTGCGGTTGCAGAACAATATCAAGTCGCGGCTGTTGCAGGCCGGCCGCGCCGAAGCGGCGCTGCGCATCGTGCAGACGATGCTGCTGCTCGCGCCCGATCTTGCCGGGCTGTGGCACGAGGCGGGGGTGCTCAACGCGCGGCTCGGGAACATGCTTGCCGCGGTCGAGGCGCTGCAAGAGTTTATTGTGCGCGCTCCCGAAGGCGGCGCACGCCACCAGGCCGCCGCCCTGCTGCAACAGCTCAGGTCAAAGCTGAACTGAGCCCGTGCGGCGGCTCCGCGAGAGTGGCGACGACGCGCCGGCCGCTTCAATCGGAACGTTCGCGCGGCGCTCGTGTTTGGCGATTTGAGATAGCCGAACCTGGAGCGCACCTCGTGAACAACATCATCTATATTGTCGGGTTGGTCGTCATTGTTCTTATTGTTCTGGCTTTCCTGGGGTTGCGTTGACCCCCCGTCCGGGTGGCGCTGCGGCGCTCTGCCGCCTCCCGGTCGAGCATTGCCGACCCATGTTCGAGGTATGGAACGCTTTGCCGAGATCACCGAGCCGGCCATTGCCGTGCTGGTCGCCCGTTTCTATGCAAAGGCGCGCCGCGACCCGCTGATCGGGCCGGTGTTCAACAACGTGGTTGACGACTGGGACGAGCACCTGAGCACCTTGAACGCGTTCTGGTCCTCGGTGATGCTGACCTCAGGCCGCTACAAGGGAAATCCGATGGCGGCGCATCTGAAGCTGCCGATCGAACCCGAATATTTCGACCGCTGGCTTGCCTTGTGGGGTGAGACGGCAAGGGAGTTGTTCGCGCCCGATCTGGCCGCTCGGTTCGAGACAAAGGCCGGGCGCATCGCCGAGAGCCTCAAGCTTGCGCTGTTCTACAAGCCCGGCGTGATCGCTGCCGCCCGCGAGCCGGCATGACCGACGCCACCGCACCCTCCGGTTTGCTGCCCGCCAAATTGCCGGACGGGGTGGTCGCGTATCGCCGCACGCCGATCTTCGACCAGGATACGATACCGGCCGGGCTGCGCCGCGAGCACCGGACCGCCCCCGGCGTCTGGGGGCTGATCACGGTCATCGAAGGACGATTGCGCTTCCGGTCGCTTCGCCCGGTCGGCGAGACGGTGCTGACGCCGGGCACGCCGATGGCGGTGGCCCCGGAACAGCCGCATGAGGTCGCGCCCGACGGTCCGGTCCGGTTCTTTGTCGAATTCTACCGGGGCGCGGACATGGCGGGAGCGGGCAGCTCACGCCCTAGCTGAGGCAAGGCCGGCCTGATTCTCTGCCGGGGTTCAGAACGTAAAAGTCGTGCCGCGTTCGGTCGACGAAGTCTGTGCGCTCATCCGGTGCGACGACCCCCCCTCCCAGGGGGCTGTCTGATGACAAAACCCTGTCGGAAAAACTTACATTCCGCAACTTTTATAACACTCTGAAAAATTTAAAATCTTAAAAATTTCCCTGAAAAGCTCCGTCGGAACTCTTTACATGGCCTCCCGCGTGCTTCCGCTAAAGAGTTGTATTTTAATAAAATTCTATTTTGGCATGTCGTTTGCATATCAGAAGACAGGGCCGATGCGTCGGCCCAAACCGGACGACCCGATGGGAAGCCGGTTATCACGAGGGAGGGTCCCGATGACGACACCAATGAGACAGGTGCTTATGCTTACCGGTGCCTTGCTCGCCCTGCCTGCGCCCGCCATGGCCGGCGCTATCGTGTCGAACGTCATAACGGACACGACGAGCCGGTTCGAGGCAACCTTTACTCACGCGACCCCGGTCGCCGATCATGTCACCGTGATAGGACCGCTCGGCGTAAATTGGCGGGTCGACTTGACCGTGACCGAGGACTCGACCCTGGATGACGAGCTGGACATCACTGCGACGCTGCGGCACATCATTCCGCCCCATGGCGAAGGTCAAGGTCCGCTGTTTACGATGAATTGGCCGCATATCGATGCGGGGGATTTTGCGGGCGGGGCGCAAACGGTGAATGCAAACATCCTTCCTGCCAATCCGCAACCGCACGGCAGCCATCAGGATGAAATCACGACCGCGAGTGTGACGTTTACTGTGGATGCTGGGGTTCTCATCAACGACATCGACAATTTCGTCATCCGAATCGCGGCCCGGCACATTCCGGAGCCTTCCACTCTTGTGTTGCTCGGCGCCGGGCTGGCCGGCCTCGGGCTGATCCGCCGCCGGCGCGCACGCGGCTGATCGGTCCGCGGGAGAGACCTGCCGAATCCGGCGGGTCGCACGCCTGAGCTAGGACGCAGTGGAGCGGCCCGCAAACTGTCTGAGCAGCGGGTCGCTCCGACTTTGTCCGTCTTCGATGTACCCTGGCGCATGCCGGCTGCAGCGCGCCGTCCACGGTCCGCCTCATCTTCTTCACCACCAGCAGCCCCGCCCGGCAAGCCGAACCGGACGCATGCATGCACTTGGCGATCCCTGGAGTAGTATAGTCGCAAGTCTTCGCCTTTTTTCAGGGGAGAGCGCCGATGAGCGACAACGCAACCGGGCCGGGCGCCGTCGAGCGGCCGGTCCTCGCCAACGAGCCGGGCGACTACTGGGGCAGCGACGCGGTGGCGCTGATGCTGCGCGAGCTGAACCTGCCCTATGTCGCGCTGAACCCCGGCGCCTCCTATCGCGGGCTGCATGACAGTCTCGTCAACCTGCTCGGCAACCGCGACCCGCAAATGCTGCTGTGTCTGCACGAGGAGCACGCGGTCGCGATCGCGCACGGCTATTACAAGGCGACCGGCCGCCCGATGGGCGCGATCGTGCACAGCAATGTCGGGCTGATGCATGCGACGATGGCGATCTTCAACGCCTGGTGCGACCGGGTGCCGGTCTTTGTGATCGGCGCGACCGGGCCGGTAGACGCCGCAAAGCGCCGGCCGTGGATCGACTGGATCCACACCGCGCAGGACCAGGGCGCGCTGATCCGCAACTACACAAAATGGGACGACCAGCCGGCCTCGGTGCCGGCCGCCGCCGAAGCGCTGCTGCGTGCGTACCGGATGATGATGACCCCGCCCCGCGGCCCGGTTTATGTCTGCCTCGACGCGGCGTTGCAGGAGAGCCGGATCGGCCAATTGCCGCCGCTGCCGGGCGCCGCCCGGTTCCGCCCGCCCGCCGCCGCCGCGCCCGACCCGGACGCGCTGGCCGAGGCCGCCGCGCTGCTGCACCGGTCCGAACGGCCGCTGATCCTGGTCGGGCGCAATTCGCACAGCGAGACCGCGTGGCGCCGCCGGATCGAGCTGGCCGAGACGCTCGGCGCGGTGGTGCTGACCGATGCAAAGGCCGGGGCCGGTTTTCCGTCGCGCCACGAATTGCACGGCCCGCCGGCCGGCAACAATCCGAGCGAGGCGGCCTGCGCGCTGATCCGCGAGGCCGACGCGATCCTCAGCCTCGACTGGGTCGATCTCGCCGGCATGTTTAAGGCCGCTTGCGGCGCCGAGCCGCCGCTTGCCAAGGTGATTTCGGCCTCGCTCGACCACCTCGTCCACAACGGCTGGAGCATGGACTATCAGGGTCTGCCCCCGGTCGATATTTCTCTCGGTGTCGAACCCGACATCGCCGTTGCCGCGCTGCTGCCGCTGCTGAAGCCGCGCGGACCGGGATGGGCCGGCCGCCAGCCGACCCCGCCGGCGGAACTGCCCGCAATTGGCGGCGACAGGATCCCGCCTTTAATGGTGGCCGCCGCATTGCGCGAGGCGCTCGGTAGCCGGCCGTCATGCCTGATCCGCAGCCCGCTGGCCTGGGCCAACAACACCTGGGACGTCGCGCATCCGCTCGATGCGCTCGGCGGCGATGGCGGCGGCGGCATCGGCAGCGGTCCCGGCATGGTGATCGGCGCGGCGCTCGGTCTGCGCGACAGCGCCCGAAGCGGCGGTCAAGGAGCCGGCCGCCTGCCGGTCGCGGTGCTCGGCGACGGCGACTTTTTGATGGGGGCGACGGCGCTGTGGACCGCAGTGCATTACGGCATCCCGCTGCTCGTCGTCGTGTCGAACAACAATTCCTTCTTCAACGACGAGCTGCACCAGGACCGCATGGCGCGGCAGCGCAACCGACCGGTCGCGAACCGCTGGATCGGTCAGCGCATCGCCGATCCCGAACCCGATCTCGGTCTGCTGGCGAAGGCCCAGGGCGCCGAGGGGTTTGGCCCGATCCGTCGGCCCGACGAATTGCCGCGCGCGCTGCGTGCCGCGATCGAGTGCGTCGAACGCGGCGGCGTCGCGGTTGTCGATGTCCGCGTCGAACCCGGCTACGCGCCGGTCGATTCGGCTGCGACCTCGCGCGGCGCATCGTAACACTCGACGGCAACGACCCCTCACCCTGTCCCTCTCCCCGCAAACGGGGAGAGGGAACGCGCTGGAGATGGCGGGGGTGAGCATTGGTGGTTTTGGGCCGCCCCATCCCCCCTCTCCCCGCCTGTGGGGAGAGGGCCGGGGTGAGGGGCTTGCGACGGCTGAATGACGCGACCGACCGAGACTTCGACTGGAGGCAATATGGACGGCGACCTGCTGCGCGTGCCGGCCGGCACCGATCTGGTCGAGTGGTATTTCGAGCAGGGCTGGACCGACGGGCTGCCAGTCGTGCCGCCGACCCGCGAGACGGTCGATGCTGCCGTCGCGGCGCTCGGCGGCGACCCTGATCTCGTCGAGTGCCGGGTGCCGCCGCGGCTCGGCAATATGACGCGCGAGGTGCTGGCGATCAATCTCGTGATGGCCGGGTGCAAGCCGGATTATGCGCCGGTCGTGCGCGCCGCGCTGCTGGCGCTGACGATGCCCGCCTTCAACCTGAACGGCGTGCAGGCGACGACGCACATGGCCGCGCCGCTGCTCGTCGTCAACGGTCCGGAGGCGCGCCGGATCGGCATGAACGGCGGGGTCAACGCGTTCGGCTCGGGCAACCGCGCCAATGCCACGATCGGCCGCGCGATCAGGCTGGTGCTGCTCAATGTCGGCGGCGGCTGGCCGGGCGATCTCGACAAATCGACCCTCGGCCACCCCGGCAAATACACCTACGCGGTCGCCGAGAACGAATCCGACAGTCCGTGGGCGCCCTACCACGTCGAAAAGGGGTTTTCTCCGGGCGATTCGACCGTGTTCGTGATCGCGGCCGAGCCGCCGCACAGCGTGACGAACCACGTCGCCGACGATCCCGAGGGCATTCTCGACAGCATCTGCTCGGCGATGAGCACGATCGCGAACAACAACGCGGTGTCGTCCGGGCATTGCGCGGTCGTGATCGGCCCGGAGCACGCGCAAACCATCGCCGCCAAGGGCTGGACCCGGCACGACGTGCGCAATTACCTGCACATGAACGCTTGGAACCTGTTCCGCGACCTGGCCTTCGGCCATCGCTACGGCCGCATCTACAACCGCAACCTGCCGCGCTGGTATAAGCGGGAGCCGGACTCGCGCATCCCGATCGTGCCGAGCCCCGACCACATCCATCTGTTCGTGATCGGCGGCGCGGCCGGGCGGTTCTCGGCCTTTATCCCCGGCTGGGGCCACATGACCGCTCCGGTATTGCGCAGCATCGGAGGCACGGGGTCGAACACCGCACCGGTCTGCGTCGACGGGACGTGCTATCTCTGATTTGGAAAATTTTCTCGACTGTGAACTGCTTCACATCTCCCGGCCGATCCCCCGAGCTATCGTTGGGTCATGGGGCGCGACACGCACAAGCGGTACGCCCCGGCCTGCGAAGGAGAGGAAGATGGCCACACTGAAGCTGACGACGCTGAGGTGCATCCGCAAGAACGACGTCACGGGCAAGGACGAGCCGCGGATCAAGGTGGACGGCGTGGCGGTCTGGAACGGTGTCGTGCGGAAGGACGGCTCGGTCGATATCGGCTGGGAAGGCGAGTTCGAAGACAGGACCAGCGTGATCGCCGAGGAGATGAACGGCACCAAGCCCAAGCAGATCGGGGCCGCCGTCAATGTCTTCGAGAGCGGGAACCCGCCGTTTCTGACATTCAAGACCTCGGGAACCTGGTACGAGGTCGATTTCGAGGTGATGCAATCGACGCCCGCGTCCGCGGGTGCCCGTCGCGCGCCGGCCGCTTGACGAACGGGGCCCCGAGGTTGCGATCGTCGCCAAGACCGCCGCATGATTGATGAGGGATGGTATATCCGTCTCGAACCCCAAGTCGCGGTGGGGCAGCCGGCTGAGCCGGCTGCCGGCCGTTTTGCCATGGTTCGACAAAATTCAGCGTCTCCGGATAAAGCCGAACAACCGGACCGGGTCCGTGAAATTTTATTATGACCTGCTTATGACGACCCGTTCGGCGATGTCGAGGTTCAGAATATACATCACCGTCAGCGCGCCCGCGGGTGCGCCGCGTCGTAGACTTCGAGAAGGCGCGCGCTGTCGACCGCGGTATAACGCTGTGTCGTCGACAGGCTGGCGTGGCCCAGCAATTCCTGGATCGCGCGCAAATCGCCGCCGCCGGCCAGGATATGCGTCGCAAAGCTGTGGCGCAGCGCGTGCGGCGTCGCGGTCTCGGGCAGGCCGAGCGCGCGGCGCAGGGTTTCCATCAGGCGCTGCACGATACGCGGGCTGAGCGGCCCGCCGCGCGCCCCGACAAACAGCGGACCCTCCGGCGGCAGTGGATAAGGGCAGGCGGCGAGATAATCCGCCACGGCTTGGCGCACCGCGAGCAATACCGGGACCAGCCGCTGTTTGTTGCCCTTGCCTGTGACCATGATCTGCTCGCCGAGCGGAGCGGCGGCGCGCTGGAGCCCGAGCGCCTCCGAGATACGCAGCCCGCTCCCATAAAGCATTGTCAGAACGGCAATATCGCGCTTAGCCTGCCAATCGTTGGCGACGACCCCGGCGGGGGCCTCGATGATTTCGGCCGCATCGGCAACCGACAGCGGCTTCGGGATCGTGCGCGGCAGCTTCGGAGCGCGCAGCACGGCCAGCGCCGGGCTCGATGCGAGACCGCGCCGTTCGAGAAATCGAAAAAACCCGCGCACGACCGACAGGCCGCGCGCCACCGAGCGCCGTTCGACCTGCGCAGCGCGATGGGCGAGAAACGCTCGGAAATCGGCCGGCATCAGCGCGCTCAGCATCGCCAGCTTCGGCTGCTCACCGAGATGTACGGTCAGAAAATCGAGAAAAAAGGCGAGATCGCGGCCATAGGCGGCAATCGTGTGCGCCGAGGCGCGCCGTTCGCCGGACAGCCAGCTCATCCACGCTTCGATGGCAGCGCGCAGATCGTCGCCCGCGGGAAACCGCGCGAGCGGCACCGGCTCAGGCTGCGCCGGGAAATTCGGCGGCAAATGGGGGGCGTTGCGTTCCCCCGTCCCGGCGACCCTCATCCCGGCGGATTTAGCCATTGCGAGATCGTAATACCGATTACCCGTGCGAGGAATGTCAGCAGCTCGGTGCCGAGACCGGGATGGAACCGCCCCTTCTGGCGGGTCCCGATGCACAACAGACCGGCCGGCGAACCGCGGCCGAACCCGAGGCGCAGCAGCGCCTGCGACCGCACCAGCCCGGCCGCGCCGCCGAACAGCGCCGGGTCGCCCGGCGTATCGGCTTGCAGCAGGATGTTCCGCTCAGCGCCGAGCAGCGCGTCGATGCTGCCCTCGCCGAGCAGATGAATGCCGTGCAGACCAAGCCGGCCGGGTGGGGCGGTGGCGTTCTCGACACCGATCGTAACGACATCGACATCGAGCAGCACGGCCAGATCGGTCGTTACGATCTGCAGCAACTGCTCAAAGCTGGAAGCGGACAGAATCGCCAGCGCCGCTTTGTGCGTGCGGCCCTGGCTCGCCAGATTGCCCCGGCTCGCGGCCAGCAAGGTGCGGTGCTCGAGAGTCACCCGCGCCAGCTCGCGGCGCAGCCGTTCGATCTGGAAATGCTGGAAATCCTGTATTCCCTCCCCAAGCTCGCGGACCGGACCGCGCAACAGGCTCAGCGCCTCCGGATGGCGTGTCAGGAAATCGGGATGCCGGCGGAGATAGGCGAGGACATCGCGGCCGCCGATCTGTCCCGGAGCTTCGGGCGAGGCGGCGCGGTCCCCCTGCATTCTATCGCGCGGACGATCGACCACAGCCGGCTACCTCGATCCCGGCGGCAGCGGGTGACGGCGGGAAATGCGGCTGGACAACAGGATAACCATGCAACAACACCCGAGAACTGAACGATTTCCGGCCTCGTGCCGTCCAATGCGTATCGGCAACGGCCGGCATCGGTCGAAGTGTAGCCGTGCCTGGAGCCGCCGCCAACTCCGCCGCCCGGGAACCCAGGCCGGCGGGCCGATCTCTCCAGTCTGGCGGCCTCTCATCTGCCCGCAGCGGAACCGGCGCTTGCGGAGGGAACGGCGCGAATCGAGCGGGCGTGCTCCGGCATCGTGTTTCGCGGGCGAGCAAGCCTACGCATTTGCGCCCGTCCTGCCGGAACCCAAGCTCAAATCGGTCCGCTTCGCACAGACGACGAATGAGCAGTAATGTGCAACGAGATCGCCGGCACACGGCTCGTCTGCGGCCTTCCCGCTGCTGCCGGGTTCGACTATCGTCCGGAAAAGGACAGCCAAGCGCGCAGGGGCACATTGTGAGAAACCCGGCAGAAACATTCGACTTCATCGTGACCGGGGCCGGCTCGGCCGGTTGTCCGGTCGCCGCTCGCCTCAGCGAAAGCGGCAAGTACCGCGTGCTGCTGCTCGAAGCCGGCGGCCCCGACCGCAACCCGTGGATTCACATTCCGCTCGGCTATACGAAGACCTACACCGACCCAAGCGTCAATTGGATGTTCGAAAGCGAACCCGAAGCGCAGCTCAACGGCCGCACGCTGTACCAGCCGCGCGGCAAGGTGCTGGGCGGCACCAGCTCGATCAACGGCATGGTCTATATGCGCGGCACGCCGACCGATTACGACAACTGGCGCCAGCGCGGCTGCGAGGGGTGGGACTGGGACAGCGTGCTGCCCTTTTTCAAGAAGGCGGAGCACCAGGAACGCGGCGCCGACGAGTTTCACGGCGTTGGCGGACCGCTGCGCGTCTCGAACCCGGTGCGCTCGCCGTTGGGCGATGCGATGGTCCAGGCCGCGATCGAAGCCGGCGTTCCGGCCAACCCGGATTTCAACGGCGCCCACCAGGAAGGTGTCGGCTATTATCAGACGACGACCGGCAACCGGGCGCGCTGGAGTGCCGCCAAAGCCTATCTGAAGCCGGCCCGGAAACGGCAGAATTTCAAGATCGTCACAAACGCGCACGCGACCCGCGTGCTGATCGAGGACGGGCGCGCCGTCGGGGTCGAATACCGCACGCCCGAAGGGCTGTTCACGGCGCATGCAAGCGGCGAGATCGTCGTGTCGGGCGGGGTTTATGGCTCGCCGCAACTGCTGCAACTGTCGGGGCTCGGCCCGGCCGAGTTGCTGCAACAGCATGGGATCGCGGTGGCACGCGACATGCCGGGGGTCGGCGCCCATCTGCACGACCATTTCAACACCTATCTGGTGTGGCGCTGCGCCCAACCGGTCACGATCAACGATCTGGCGATGAGCGGCATGAAAAAGCTGCTCGCCGGCGCGCAATACGTCTTCACGCGCTCGGGGCACCTGTCGAATGCCGGGATCTATGCCGGCGCGTTCGTCAGGAGCGACCCGCGTCTCGAACAGCCCGATCTGCAAATTAACATGTTCGGCTGGAGCGCGCTCGAACGGCTGCGCACCGGCATCAAGCCGCACCCGTTTTCAGCGTTTACGATGTCGCCGGTGCATCTGCGGCCCGAGGGTCGCGGCACGGTGCGCATCAAAAGCCCGGACCCGGCGGCACCGCCCGAAATCCGGTTCAACTTCCTCGCCAGCGACTATGATTTTCAAGCGCTGATCTATGGTTCGCGGCTGGCGCGCAAGATCGCAGCACAGCCGGCGCTGAAGCCCTTTGTCGTCGAGGAGGTGCTGCCGGGGCCGCATGTCGAGACCGACGAGCAGCTCATCGAGGAGATCCGGGTGCGCGGTGTCTCGAACCTGCACCCGGTCGGGACCTGCCGCATGGGACGCGAGGTCGACGCGGTCGTCGATCCGCGGCTCCGGGTGTACGGGATCACGGGGCTGCGCGTCGCCGACGCCTCGATCATGCCGCAGGTGCCGGGCGGCAACACCAACGCACCGTCGATCATGATCGGCGAGAAATGCGCGCAGATGATCCTGGAGGATGCGCGGGCGGCGTGATCTTAGTGGCCGCCGAGCCTCAGGACCGTCAACGCCAGCCCTGTGGCGCCGATAAAAGTGGCAATGGTGAACGCGGCCAACATGAAGACGAGCTGAAACGTCCTCGGAATATTGGTCAGCCTGCCCTTAATCTCGGCCACGTCAAACCGGAGCGCGGTCAATTCGCCCCGCATAGCCTTGAGCTCGGCACGGATTTCCTCAACGATGCTCTCAAGGCGAGCCTCAACAGCAGAGACCCGTGCTTCCAGGCTCGGTCCCGAGGGGTAATCGCCGCCACTATGGACTTCGTCGGGCATTACCGCCTATCGCAGATTTCCGAGCCTCCGACGAGTCCGGGCCGTTTGACTGTCCTACCGTCACGCCATGCGCGGGCCGCGCGGCCGGCAATGTGAAAAAAGCGCGGCCCGACCTGCGGATTCCGCTTTACACTGCGGCAAAACGCCTGCCGTGGAGGATTGCATATGCAGTACCGCCGGATTTCGGCCGATTGCCACCTTGATCTGCCCTGGTTGCCAAAGGAGCTGTTTGTCTCCGAGGCGAGCCGCGAGCTGAAGGACCGGATGCCCTATGTCGAGGAGCGGCCAGACGGGCCGCACTGGGTGACAAAGCGCGGCATCGACATGGGAGGATGGGGCGGCGTCGGCTCGGTCGGCGGCCCGTTTGTGCCGGGGCAGAATTACCGCGTCGACAAGATGGCCGAGACCGGGCTGTACGAGGCCGGCAAGCGCGGCGAGGCGCGGCCCGGTGATCCGCATCTGCGCATCAAGGAGATGGAGAAGGACGGGGTCGATGCCGAGATCATTTTCGGCATTCTCGGCGTCGTCTCGCGTCTCGACGATCACGAGGCGGCCAGCGAGTGCCTGCGCATCTACAACGATTTCCTGAAGGAGTTTTGCAGCCACTATCCCGATCGCCAGATCGGGTTGGCGTGCCTGCCCTATGGCGATATCGACGCGGCCGTCAAGGAGGTCCACCGGGTCGCGAAGCTCGGTCTCCGGGGTCTCGAATTGTCGTGCTCGTGGGACATGGAGCCGATGTGGCACCCGATGTGGGACCCGCTGTGGAAGGCCGTCAACGACGTGCAGTTGCCGCTGCATTTCCACACCTTCCCGGCGATGTCGCCAAAAGTGCGCGCGAGCCTGCCGCCCAATATGCGGCGCCAGGCACAGTTCACGACAGTCGCCGGGTTCCAGATGAACCTGATCAACATCATCGCCGCGATCATCGGCGCCGGTGTCTTGGAGCGCTATCCGAACATGCGGGTCGGGTTCGGCGAAAGCGGGATCGGCTGGCTGCCCTATGCGCTCGACCGCATGGATTTCGAGTACGAGGACCGCTTCCGCGATCTGATGAAGCTGAAGCCGTCCGAATACTGGCGCCGCCAGTGCCGCGCAACCTTCCAGTTCGACCGGATCGGGCCGAAGCTGATCGAGGAGATCGGCGTCGAAACCTTGATGTGGGGTTCCGATTACCCGCACCCGGACGGCGTCTGGCCGGAAAGCTCCAAATACATTGAGGAGCAGTTCGCCGGTCTGCCGGCCGAGACCGTCCACAAGATCACCTGCGAGAACGCCGCGAAGTTCTACGGGCTGGTCAACTGACCCGATAATTCCCTCTCCCGCATTGCGGGAGAGGGTGGCGAAGCGCAGCGAGCCGGGTGAGGGTTTCGCTGCGCCGCAAAGACCCTCACCCTCCCATCGCTGCGCGGTGGGCCCCTCCCTCTCCCGCGATGCGGGAGAGGGAATGAAGGAGAACCTCATGTCCTACGACCTTCTGATAAAAAACGGCCGCATCGTTGACGGCTCCGGTGCCCCCTCGTACCGCGGCGATATCGCAGTCAGCGGCGGCAGGATTGTCGAAATCGGCAAACTGTCCGGCACCGCCAAACAGACCGTCGATGCCGGCGGTCAGGTCGTCGCCCCCGGCTTTATCGACAATCACTGCCATTACGACGCGCAGGTCACCTGGGACCCGCTCTGTTCGTTCTCGTGCGACCACGGCGCGACCTCGGTCGTGTTCGGCAATTGCTCGCTGTCGCTGGCGCCGGTCAAAAAGGACCGCGCAAGTCAGCGCCGCCTGTCGGAGTTCCTGTCCTATGTCGAGGCGATCCCGATGGAGGTCCTCGACACGCTCGAATTCACCTGGGAGAGTTTCCCGCAATATCTCGACGAACTCGACCGCAATCTCGGCGTCAATGTCGGCAATTTCATCGGCCATACCGCGGTGCGGTATTACGTGATGGGCGACGACTGCCAGAAGCGCACCGCGACCGACGACGAAATCCGCCAGATGCAGGACCTCGTGCGCGAGGGCATGAAGGCCGGCGCGCTGGGGCTGTCGGTGTCGCGCAACCAGGGTCACTTCGACCCGCAGGGTGTCCATATCCCGGCGATCTGGGCCGACGAGAAGGAGATTTTTGCCCTCGGCGACGTATTGCGCGAGCTTGGCACCGGCCTCATCCAGTCCGGCGGCGGCAACGGCGCCGAGATGAAGGATGGGCTGATGAGCCGCCTGTCGGAAGCGACGGGCCGCGTCGTCGTTTACAACAATCTTGGCCAGACGATGCGCCGGCCGGGCCAGTGGCAGAAGCAGATCGAGCAGGTCAACGCAACGACCGCCCGCGGCATCCGCGCCTACCCGATGTGCACGCCGAACCGCATCACCGACTATTTCAAGATGCGCAACACGCAGACTTTCCGCGGCATGAAGGTGTGGCACCCGATCTGTCTGTCGTCGCCCGAGGAGCAGCTCCGGGCCTATGCCGATCCCGAAATCCGCAGAAGGCTGCACGCCGAGGCGATCGAGTTCTGCGACGGCCCGCCGATCGGCATCTGCTCGACGTGGTGGGACTACATGGTCGTGCAGACCGCCGCGCTCGAAAAGAACAAATGGATGGAGGGCAAGACCTTAGGCGAGATCGCCAAGGCGCAGGGCAAGGGCATCATCGACTGCCTGTGCGATCTGACGATCGAGGAGAACCTCGACACCGAATGGCTGCACGGCGAAAACAATGTCGATGACAACGCAGTCGCGCAGATCCTGACCTACCCGAACGCGGTGATCGGTCTGTCGGACGGCGGCGCGCATGTGCAGTTCCAGAGCGGTTTCGGCTTCTCGACCCGGCTCCTGTCCGAATGGGTGCGCGAGAAGCAAGCGATGTCGCTCGAAACCGCGGTGCGGCGGCTGACCTTCGAGTCGGCCTCGATCTTCGGTCTCTATGATCGCGGTCTGCTGCGGCCGGGGATGGTCGCCGATATCGTGATCTTCGACCCCGACACCGTAAAGCCGCTGCCGCTCGAAGTGCTGCACGACTTCCCGACCGGCGCCAAACGCATCAAGGAGCCGGCACAGGGCATCTACGCGACCTTTGTCAACGGCCAGATGCTGATGAAGGAAGGCGAGCATGCCGGCAACCTGCCCGGCCGCGTGCTGCGCAACACCTACTACAAGGCCAACCACGCCTGACATCGTCCGAACCCTCTCCCGCGAGACGGGAGAGGGTTCGCTATACGGTCTTTTCGCTGATATTCAGGGAGCATCGCGGGGAAGCAGGGATTTGGCGGGGTCGCGACGACCGTCCGGATCGTTGCGATATTCACAATTGCTCCATTGCAAATAGATGCGCGCGGCCGATCGTCAAGACCGCCCGGCGCTGAAATCGGCGACCCGCTCCCATTGACTCGGGCAGCCGCGCTCCTTATGTTCCGCGGCTCGCGAGGGATGCGTGCCATGAAGATTGCCAATTCATTGAAGACATTGAAAAAGCGCGACAAGAACTGCCGCATCGTGCGGCGCAAGGGGCGCGTCTACGTCATCAATAAGACAAATCCGCGGTACAAGGCCCGCCAGGGCTGATCGTTTACCCGGTCCGCTCAAGAAACCGATCGACACCTCGCTTTCGCCGATGCGGGTAGGCCCATCTCCCTGACCGATACCGGGCACTCCGCCATGCCGGAGCTGCCTCTGCGTGTCGCTCCGCTGGCGGAATGGGGCGGTCCTGTCTTACCCAGCCGCATCTCGATGGATTAATACCAGCGGCCCGAGACTCGGCCGATGCCCCCGCCCCGCCCTCCCCCGCAAGCGGGGGAGGGTTGTATTACCGAGTCTCAACCCATCCGAGTGCGTCTTTCTCCCCTCCCCGGACTTGATCCGGGGATTGCGAAAGGGGAGGCAGCGGACGGGGTCTCGGGTGCTTGGTATTACACGCAAACCGAGGCGGCAGCCCCGCACCCGGCAGTGTCTCGGTTTGAATTGGCACCTTGTCATTCCGGGGCGCGGGCATAGCCCGCGAACCCGGAATCCAGGAACCCCGGAACCCAGACTCCGAAGCCTATGGAAAGCTGGTGTTCATGGCTTCCGGATTCCCCGCTTTGCTCGGCCCCGGAATGACAGGGTGGCCTGTTACATTCAAACTGACCCACTGCCCCGCACCCGGTTTTCTTGACAAGAGCCGCCGATCCGTGCCGTGTTCCGCGCCTTCCCGAGAATGCGCCGGACCCTCTCGATGCACGCCTATCGCACCCATACTTGCGGCGCCCTCCGCCTCGGCGATGCCGGCGTCACGGCCCGTCTCGCCGGCTGGGTGCACCGCAAGCGCGACCACGGCCAGTTGCTGTTTGTCGATCTGCGCGACCATTACGGGATCACGCAATGCGTGATCGACGTGTCGTCGCCGCTGTTCGCCCAGGTGGACGGGCTGCGGCTCGAAAGCGTCGTGTCGTTCACCGGCCGGGTCGTCAAACGCTCGCCCGACACGGTCAACCCAAACCTGCCGACCGGCGAGGTCGAGCTGGTCATCGACGCCTACGAATTGCTCTCGGCGGCCGAGCCGCTGCCGTTCCCGGTCAACAGCGATGCCGAGTACCCGGAGGAGATGCGGCTGGCGCACCGGTTTCTCGATCTGCGGCGCGAGCGGGTGCATGCCAACATCATGCTGCGCTCGCTTGTCATCGCCTCGATCCGCCGCCGCATGATCGAGCAGGGGTTCAACGAATTCCAGACGCCGATCCTGACCGCCAGCTCGCCGGAGGGGGCGCGCGACTATCTGGTGCCGAGCCGGCTGCATCCGGGGACGTTTTACGCGCTGCCGCAGGCGCCGCAGCAGTTCAAGCAATTACTGATGGTCGCCGGGTTTGACCGCTATTTCCAGATCGCGCCATGCTTCCGCGACGAGGCCAGCCGCGCCGACCGTTCTCCCGGCGAGTTCTACCAGCTCGATTTCGAGATGTCGTTCGTGACGCAGGAGGACGTGTTCGCGGCGATCGAGCCGGTCCTTCACGGCGTGTTCGAGGAATTCGGGCAGGACAGGACGGTGACGAAGCCGCCGTTTCCGCGCATCACTTTTGCCGAGGCGGCGCTCAAATACGGCACCGACAAGCCCGATCTGCGCAACCCGCTGGTCATCGCCGACGTGTCCGAGGTGTTTGCCGGGTCGAATTTCCGCGCGTTCCGGCGCATCGTCGAGAATGGCGGGATTGTTCGGGCGATTCCGGCCCCGGGATCGGCATCGAGACCGCGTTCATCGTTCCAGGACCGGATGGATGCCTGGGCGAAATCCGAGATGGGCGCACCGGGGCTTGGCTATATCATTCTGGAGCCGGGCGAGGCGGAGGGAAAACCGGCCGGGCGCGGGCCGATCGCGAACAATCTGTCACCGGACGAAATCGCGAGGATCGCCGGGCTGAGCGGGGTCGGGGCCGGCGATGTCGTGTTTTTCGCGGCCGGGTCGAAACCGGAAGCCGAGCGGCTGGCCGGCGCGGCGCGGATGCGGATTGGCCGCGAACTCGGTCTTGTCGAGGAGGGGGCGTTCCGCTTCTGCTGGATCGTCGATTTCCCGATGTACGAGCGCAACGAGGAAACCGGGCGGATCGAGTTCAGCCATAATCCGTTCTCGATGCCGCAGGGCGGTCTCGAAGCGCTCGAAACCCAGGACCCGCTTTCGATCCTCGCCTATCAGTACGATATTGTCTGCAACGGTATCGAATTGTCTTCGGGCGCGATCCGCAACCACCGGCCCGACATCATGTACAAGGCCTTCTCCATCGCCGGCTATTCGGCGCAGGAGGTCGAGAACAGGTTCGGCGGCATGCTGAAGGCGTTCCGCTATGGCGCGCCGCCGCATGGCGGATCGGCGCCGGGGATCGACCGGATCGTGATGCTGCTCGCCGACACGCCAAACATCCGCGAGATCATCGCGTTTCCGATGACCCAGCAGGCCGAGGACCTGCTGATGCAGGCTCCCGCCCCGGTGCCGACCGAACGGCTCAAGGAACTGCACATCCGCCTCGACCTGCCGCCGCCAAAACCGCGCTAGCATTGCGGCGGAAATCGCGTTCGCAATCAAAGGAGGCGGGACGGGTCGGCGGGTCCCGACCGGGGTGGCGCTAAATGCAGGCTTGATATGCGTGAATTGCATATATTTGCAATATACGTTGTTTTCATTCGCGTATTTTCATAACAAATCCATCGAGACGGCGGCAGAATGTAAACAGGCTCGGCAAATTTGGGCAATATCGCCATACTGAGGTGTCAAATCAGCCCCAATACGGGGTGGGGGAGCAGCACCAATGGCGAATGTGAACGGCAACGCTGGCAACAACTTTATCCATCGTGCCGGCGATGGGCGGCTGCCCCCGCCCGGCTTCAGCAACATCACCGGGGTGACAACCGGTGTGGACATAATCAACGGATTGGATGGCGACGACATCATTTACGGCGACGCGGGCAACGACACGATCAACGGCGGCGACGGCAATGATTCGCTGCTCGGCGAGGCCGGGAACGAGTTCCTGAACGGCGGTAACGGCGCCGATTACCTGGATGGCGGCGCCGGGACCGACGCAATGACCGGCGGCAGCGGCAACGATACCTATGTCGTCGACAATGCCGGCGACGCGGTGACCGAGGCGGCGGGCGGCGGCACCGATACCGTGAAGAGTTCGATCGCCTATGGGCTGGGAGCCAATCTCGAAAACCTGATCCTGACCGGAGCCGGCAACATCAACGGCACCGGCAATGGCGGCAACAACAGGCTCACCGGCAATTCCGGGAACAACGTCCTGAACGGCGGCGGCGGGAACGATACGCTGAATGGCGGCGCCGGTCTCGACACGCTGATCGGCGGCGCCGGCCACGACACGATCATCATCGACCTGACCGGCGGCAACACCGATATCGCCAATGCCGGCGGACAGGCCAGCGACAGGATGGTGCTGGTCGGCAACGCATTGTTCACGCCAATCACCGTCGATCTGACGCAATTCGACCAGCTGACTTCTCACGCACAGACCCAAACCGGTTTCAACAATGTCGATGCGAGTTCCGTGTTTGGTTTGTTCAACCAATTTATATTCGGCAACGATTTCTTCGGCAACAATAACAATAACACCATCGTGACGACGGGAGCGAGCGACTTTATAGACGGCAGGGGCGGCAATGACATCCTGTCCGGTGGTGACGGGGGGGATTCGATTTCTGGCGGGGATGGGCACGATATACTCGCGGGCGGTGACGGGGGTGATACGCTTACCGGTGGGGCCGGGTTCGACAGGCTGGCGGGTGGCGCGGATAACGACACCCTTACTATAAGAGGGCCAGATTTCGGCGGAGTAGGCGATGTCGTTGCCGGCGAAATCTATGATGGCGGAGCCGGGGACTTCGATCAGCTCAGCGTCTCTCCTGTCTTTGGTGACCCGGCGATCGACCTGACCGACGTCACGTTGGTGAATCTTGAGTCGCTGAGCGGCTTTGCTGACGTGATCCTCACGGCAAGTCAACTCGACGCGTTTACCAGCTCCATAAGCATCTCCCGGGTCACGCTGTCCGGTGCCGGCAGTGCCAATATTTCGGACGCCTCTGTCACCACTAGAATCTTCAACCTGTCGAATAGCGGCAACAGCCTGACCTTTGCCTCCGATTCGTTTTCGTCCAGCCCTTACAGAGTCAACGGCGGCGCCGGGAATGATACGGTTACGGTCCTAAATCCGACCTTCGGAACCGCCGCCACCATGATCCTCAACGGCAGTGGCGGCAACGATACGCTGACCGGTGCCGACGGGACCGATTACATATTCGGCGGCAGCGGCAATGATACGCTGATCAGCGGCGACGGCAGCGATTATCTCACCGGTGACGCCGGCAATGATATATTGACCGGCGGCGGCGAGGCGGACTGGTTCATGTACAACGCGTCCCCGAACGGCACCGATCTTGTCACCGATTTCAGCGGCATCACCGCCTTTGCCGGCGGCGCCGGAGAGGGCGACAAGCTGGTCTATGAAAACCTGCTGCACGGTACGTTCGAGTATCGCGGCAACCAGGCCTTCTTGATAAACGGCAATACGCAAGCGCGTGTCTCGGGCGGGTTCGTATTGATGGATGTCGATGGGAATGGCGCGTCGGATATCGCGACCAGGCTCACCGGGCTGACCAGCGGGAACCAGCTCGTAGCCGGCGATTTCGAGTTCATCGCCTGATCACCCGTCTCGCGTGTCACCCGGCGCTCGCCAAAGCCATTCGCCAATCAAGGGCGGGGAGCGCCGGGCGGCTCTTCCCCCTCGGTCTGGGCAAACGGCATTCCGCCCGGAATGCGGTGCTTGTCGCGCCTCCTCGGGCAAATGCCCCGATGCCGCGGCAGAACCGCGACGCCCGTTGCATTTCCCGTCCGATTGCACAAGGTTTCGGTCGTGCGCATTCAGCCGCGGAGCCTGCGATGACTACCCGCCCGCCCGCCGAGATCGGCATGTCGCTCGACGAGGTCGATACCCCGGCGCTGATCGTCGATCTCGATGCGTTCGAGCGCAACCTCAAGCGGCTCGCCGAGCGCGTGCGGGGCAGGGTGCGGCTGCGGCCGCACGCCAAGACGCACAAATGCCCGGTCATCGCGCTGAAACAGATCGAACTCGGCGCGGTCGGGGTCTGCGTGCAAAAGGTCAGCGAGGCCGAGGCGATGGTCTATGGCGGCGTGCGCGATGTGCTCGTCACCAACGAGGTGGTCGGACGGCAGAAATTGCGCCGGCTGATGGCGCTGGCGCACACCGCGCGGGTCGGGGTGTGCGTCGACGATCCGGCGCAGATCGCCGATCTCGATACCGCGGCGGCCGAGGCCGGGGTCGCGAGCCTGCCGGTGCATGTCGAGATCAACATGGGCGGCAATCGCTGCGGCGTCGAACCCGGCGAGCCGGCGCTCGATCTGGCGCGCCGCATCGGCGATTCGCGGCGGCTGCGCTTTGCCGGCTTGCAGGCTTATCACGGCTCGGCGCAGCATCTGCGCGGCTGGGACGAGCGGCAAAAGGCGATCGCCGGCGCGGTCGAGAAGGCGGCGGCGACGCGCGATCTGCTGAGCGCCAACGGCATCGCCTGCGACAACATCACCGGCGCCGGCACCGGCACGTTCGAGTTCGAGACCGGCAGCGGCGTCTATACCGAATTGCAATGCGGCTCCTATGTCTTTATGGACGCCGATTACGGCCGCAATCTGGAGCGCGACGGCAGGATGACCGACGCGTTCGAGCATTCGCTGTTCGTCTGGGCGACCGTGATGAGCCGGCCCAACGACGAGCGCGCGATCGTCGATGCCGGGCTGAAGGCGCTGGCCTTCGATTCCGGACCGCCGACCGTGTGGGACGAGCCGGCCGCGACCTACGAGCGCGCTTCCGACGAGCATGGCAGGCTGGCGATCGGCGGCGCGACAAACCGCCTGAAGCTCGGCGACAAGGTGCGGCTCGTGCCCGGTCATTGCGACCCGACGGTCAACCTGTACGACTGGTATGTCGGCATCCGCGGCGACCGCGTCGAAAGCGTCTGGCCGATCACCGCGCGGGGGGCGGTGTATTAACGCTCGACCGCTCTGACCCGCCGCCCCGCCTTGCATTTACGCCCCGCCGAAAGTCTGACTTGGCCGTAACGCGCTCGGGCGGAAAGCGTTCTCAACAAGAGTCCTCGTGTTCTGGGTCGTCTTGCGCTTCCTTCTTGAAGAAGCGCGTCAGGCGGAGCGTCAAGAACGTAAACACCGAGATGATGACGGCGACATCATACTCGGCGAGCCCGACAGCCGCGCCCGTCGCCCCGGTCGCCCACAGGCTCGCCGCCGTGGCGGTCCCGCGGACCGAACTGCCATGCTTGATGATCGCGCCGCCGCCGACAAACCCGACTCCGGTAATCAGCCCCTCGATGATTCGGGCCATGGCCTCGGGTTCCGAGGCGGCGAAACTTTCGGTCGCCTGCACAAAGCCGCACGCGGCGATCGAGACCAGCGGAAAAGTGCGCAATCCGGCGCTGCGCGCCTCGCTTTCCCGATCCCAGGCGATTGGAAACGCCAGCGCATAGGCCGCCGAGAGCGCCAGCAGGTGTGGAAGAATCGTGAACTGGTCCATGCGCGCTGTTGCCGCCGGTTCAAAGCTGCCTTTGAACGAATACCGAAAACCGAAAGTTCATTGGCGCTTATTGAAGCGCTCGGCCGGATCGCCGAGCACGGTTCGCAGATAAACGGCCGGGACCAGGATCGGGATCACAACGATCAGGGCCGAGGCCAGCAGAGGCCCAGCAGAGGCCCAGCACTCCGAACAGCATGCCGAGCACCGCCTGCGAGACAATCGACAGCGCCGGCGGCAGCGGAACCGCGCATTGCCGGATGGATGGCACCGGCACGGGACCGACAGGGAACGCAATCGGGCGGCCCCGCGATCGGTGCCGCAGACACCAAGGGCGGTGCGATCAGGCCGCCTGCCGGGCGAGGCGCGAGAGATGGTGCGCCGTGTCGCCAAAGGTGTGCTCGATGACCATGACGCGCCGGAAATAATGGCCGACCGCGTATTCCTCGGTCATCCCGATGCCGCCGTGCAATTGCACCGCGTTCTGCGACACGAAGCGCGCCGCCTGCCCGACCCCGGCCTTGACCATCGCGATGTTGCGGGCGCGCTCGGCCCTATTCTCGATACCAGTATCCGGTTCGTCGATCGTCATCGCCGCCAGCATTGCCATGCTGCGGCCCTGTTCGAGCGTGACAAACATCTCAGTCGCGCGGTGCTGCAAGGCCTGGTTGCGGCCGATCGGCTGGCCGAATTGCTGTCGGGTCTTCAGGTATTCCAGGGTCATCGCCTGCATCGTCTCCATCGCGCCGACCGCCTCGGCCGCCATCGCGGCGATACCAGCCTCGACAACGCGCTCGATGACCGGGAACGCGCCGCCGATTTCGCCGAGCACGGCATCGGACCCGATTTCGACCCCGCTCAGCGCGATTTCGGCCGCTCTGGTGCCGTCGCGCAGCGCGTAGGAGCGGCGGGCGACGCCGCTGGCATTGCCATCGACCAGAAACAGCGTGATCCCGGCGGTGTCGTTGCGGTCGCCCGAGCTGCGGGCGCTGACGATCAGCGTGTCGGCGCTGTCGCCGTGCAATACGACGCTTTTGGCGCCGTCGATGACCCAGCTATCGCCTTTGCGGGCGGCTTTGGTCAGCACGTCGGGCAGATCGTAGCGCGCCTGCCGCTCGCCATGCGCGACGGCGAACAGTTTTTCGCCCGCGGCGATTTGCGGCAACAGCGCGCTCTGCTGCGTCTCATTGCCGGCGAGGCGCAGCGCGGTTCCGGCCAGCACGATTGTCGCGAGATACGGCTCCAGCGCCAGCGCCCGGCCGAACGCCTCCATGACCAGCATGGTCTCGACCCCGCCGCCGCCGAACCCGCCATATTGTTCGGGGAACGGCAGCCCGAGCAGCCCCAACTCGGCATATTGCGACCACAGCGCGCGGCTCCAACCCTCGGGTTCGGCGAGGTGACCCTTGCGCTTCTCGAACGTGTAGTTGTCCGCCAGCAGCCGGTCGATGCTGTCGCGCAGAAGCCGTTGTTCGTCGGTCAGGTCGAAATCCATACAAAAGGTCCTTCACTCTGGACCCCGTGGCCGGACTTGATCCGGCCACCCATGTCTTTGCCCGCCGAAAGACGTGGATGCGCGGGTCAAGCCCGCGCAAGGGGAATAGAATTCACGCAGATGGGAGAGCGCTACAGCCCCAATACGCCCTTTGAGACGATGTTCTTCATGATCTCGTTGGTGCCGCCGTAGATCGAGGCGGCGCGCAGGAACAGGTAGGAGCGGGTCGCCTCGGTGGCCCAGACCGGACCCAGTTCCGGCTCGTTGCTGAGCGCCTCCAGCTCGTCTTCCCAGTCCGGCATCGCGAGCGGACCGCCGACATCCATCGCCAGCTCGGTGGTGGCTTGCAGCAGCTCGGTGCCCTTCAGCTTCAGCACCGCGGTCAGCGGGTCCTGCCGCCGCTCGCCGGCCTTCTGCGCGGACAGCACGCGCAATTGCGTGATTTCGAGCGATTTCAGCTCGGTTTCGAGCAAGGCGATGCGGCGGCGGAATTCCGGGTCCTCGATCAGCGGGCGGCCGCCCTCGCGCATCTCCTTCGCCTGCTGCTTGGCGAACTTGACCCGCTCCTTTGACTTGCCGAGCCGGGCGATGCCGGTGCGCTCGTTGCCGAGCAGAAATTTCGCGACGTCCCAACCCTTGTTTTCCTCGCCGACCAGCATCGCGGCCGGCACGCGCACATCGTCAAAAAACACCTCGTTCAGGTGATGGCTGCCGTCGATCGAGATGATCGGCCGCACCGTGATGCCGGGGGTCTTCATATCGACCAGCAGAAACGAGATGCCCTCCTGCTTCTTCGGAGCGTTCGGGTTGGTGCGCACCAGGACAAAGCACCAATCGGCCTGGTGCGCGGTCGAGGTCCAGATCTTCTGGCCGTTGACGACGTACTCGTCGCCCTCGCGGCGGGCGGCGGTCTTCAGCGCCGCGAGGTCCGAACCGGCGCCCGGCTCCGAAAAGCCCTGGCACCACCAATCGTCGAGATTGGCGGCGCGCGGCAGAAAGCGCGTTTTCTGCTCCTCGCTGCCGAACTGGATCAGCACCGGCCCGATCATCGTGATGTTAAACGGCTGTACCTCGGGGGCCGGGTAGGTCTGGATTTCCTCCAGAAAAATCATGCGCTGGACGGCCGACCAGCCCGGCCCGCCCCATTCCCGGGGCCAGCTATAGGCGGCCCAGCCGCGCGCGTTCAGGATGCGCTGCCATGCCACGATGTCCTCCTTGCGCGAGGCTCGGCCGTCCTTCATGCGCGCGGCGATCTCTTCCGGCAGGTTGTCGCGGATAAAGCCGCGCAACTCGGCGTGAAACACCTGTTCTTCCGGGCTGAAGCGAAGATCCATGATCGCTCTCCGAATATCGTTGCCGTTTTTTAGCACGGGGCGGCCAATCCGCCCATTACCTTGCGTTTTCGATGTCCGGTGAACGGATATCGCTCCTGTGCGCGGCGCTTGCTAAGATGGCGGGAGATACGCAGGAGGGGCGGAAATGCCGAGACAATACAGGCTGATGTCGGCGGACGGGCATCTCGAAGTGCCGCCCGAGCGCTGGGTGCACCGGGTGCCCGAAAAATACCGGGAACGGGCGCCGCATACGGTCAAGCTCCCCGACGGTGGCGACGCGCTGATGATCGAGGGTCAGCCGCTGCTGGAAGCCAATTTTCTCGATCTGCGCGCCGGGCGGGCGGCCGGGACGTGGCAGCCCTTTGGTCTCAAGGTCGCCGACGCGGCCGGCACCGGCGGCCCGGAGCAGCGCGTCCGCGAGCAGGACCAGGACGGGATCGACGCCGAGGTTCTGTTCGCGGCGATGGTCGCGGGGCCGGTGTTCTGGCGCAACATCGCGCATGACGAGGTCTACAAGGCCGTGATCCGCGGCTACAACGACTGGCTCGGCGAGGAATACTGCGCCGTCGCGCCGGATCGTCTCATTGGCATGGGGGTCATCCCGATCACCAATGTCGATGATGCCATTGCCGAGATGGAGCATTGCAAAAAGCTCGGCCTCAAAGGCGTATTGCTCGGCGCCTTGCCGAACGCGAAGGGGTATCCGACACCCGAGGACGACCGGTTCTGGGCCGCCGCGCTCGATCTCGACATGCCGGTGACGGTGCATGTCCAGCTCTACCGCACGGGAGCGCGCGCCAACCATCCGACCTTTAGATACCCGAAGGAGGACCCCGAGATCATGGCGCGGCTGCGCCGGCCGTTTCTCGAATGGATTTGCAATTTCGGCCTGCCGCCCTCGGTCAGCATCGCGCAGCTCGTGCTGGCCGGGGTGTTCGAGCGCTATCCGCGGCTCCAGGTGTTTTTCGCCGAGACGCGATTGGGATGGGTCCCGTTCTGGCTCGAACACATGGACCTCTGGTACAAGCGGCATCTGAACTGGGCCGAGGAGATGCTCGGCTTCAAGCCATTGAAAGAACTACCGAGCCACTACGTCCGCGAAAACGTCCATTTCACGGTGCAGTACGAACGGGTTGCGGTCGAGATGCGGCACCATGTCGGGGTCGATCACATCATGTTCGCAACCGACTTCCCGCATATCGAAAACGAATGGCCGAACTCGCGCCCGCTGATCGACGAGATTTACGAGAACGTGCCGGCCGACGAGAAGGCGAAGATGTGGGCCGGCAATGCGGTGAAGTTCTTCAAGCTCGACGCGGCGTAACACAAACCCGATTTGAAAATACCCCCTCTCCGCCCCTGGGGGCGGAGAGGGTCGGGGTGAGAGCCTGCCCCGGACTTGATCCGGGGTGGGGGATTCCAGAGAGATTGCCGGGGGCCCACCTCACCCTCCCGGCGCTTGCGCGCCGGGCCCCTCCCTCTCCCCCCTAAAGGGCGGAGAGGGGAATACGGGGCGGCACGGGAGTGAGAGAAACATGGACGGCGGGGTAAGTGATACGGGTATCGGCCGGCCGGTGCGGCGGCGCGAGGATTTGCGTTTGCTGACCGGGCGGGGGCGGTACAGCGACGACCTCAACCTGCCGGGGCAGGCCTATGCGGTCATGCTGCGCTCGCCGCACGCGCACGCGCTGATCCGCGCTATCGACACCGAGGCTGCGCGCGCCGCTCCCGGCGTGCTGGCCGTGCTGACCGCCGCCGATTTGCGCGCCGACGGGATCAACCCGCTGCCGAATATCGCCAACAACCATCCGGCCGATATCAGCATCAGGAACAAGGACGGGTCTCCGACAATCCGCCCGCCGCAGCAGGCGATCGTCGGCCCGGAAGTCTGTCATGTCGGGGAGATCGTTTCTTGCGTCGTCGCGACCTCGCTTGCCGCGGCCAAGGACGCCGCCGAACTGATCGCGGTCGATTACGAACCGCTGCCGGCCGTCGCGCACAGCCTTGTTGCCGCCAAACCCGACGCCCCGCAGGCGCGGCAGGCCAGTCCCAATATCATCCTCGACGGCGAGGTCGGCGACCCCATGGCAACCGATTCCGCCTTTGCTTCAGCCGCCCACATCGTCCGCTTCGAGACCTGGGTGCAGCGCATCGCCGGCGTGCCGATGGAGCCGCGCGCCGCAATCGGCGAGTACGACCCGGCCACCGGAGGCTACACATTGCACGCGGGGGCCGGCGGCGCGGTCAGCCCGAGGCGCGATCTGGCGGTCGTGCTCGGCGTCCCGCCCGAGCGGGCGCGCGTCGTGATGCACGATGTCGGCGGCAATTTCGGCACGCGCGGCGGCTTCAACCCGGAATTCGCGATCGTGACCTGGGCGGCGCGGCGACTTGGCCGGCCGGTCAAATGGACAAGCGATCGCAGCGAGTATTTCGCGGCCGACCATCAGGCGCGCGATCTTGCTGTGACCGCCGAACTGGCGCTCGACAAGGACGGCACGTTCCTGGCGATGCGCGGCTCGAACCTCGTCAACCAGGGCGCCTACGCGCTCGCCTTCGGCTCCCTGAACAAGGGGGTCGAGATCATGTCGAGCATCTATCATGTGCCGGCGGTGCATTTCCGCGCCCGCGCCGCGCTGACCAACACCGCGCCGACCCGGCCCTATCGCAGCTCCGGCCGCCCCGAGGTCATGTTCGTGATGGAAAGGCTGATCGATCTGGCGGCGCGCCAGACCGGCATCGACCGCATCGAATTGCGCCGCCGGAATCTCGTGCCGGAATCGATGATGCCGTACACCAACCCGTTCGGCATGATCTATGACAGCGGCGCGTATCAGCGGGTCATGGAGCGCGTGCTCGAACTCGCCGATTGGGACGGGTTCCCGGCGCGGCGGCAGGCGGCACGGGCGCGCGGCAAATGCCGCGGGATCGGGGTCGCCAATTATGTCGATACCGCGACCGGCGCGCCGCGCGAGCGGGCCGAGATCACCGTCAAACCGCTCGACAATGACAGCGGCGAGATCGAAATCGTCGTCGGCACCGTCTCGCAGGGCCAGGGGCACGAGACCAGCTTTGCGCAGCTTGTCACCGAATGGCTCGGTGTCCCGCTCGACAGCGTGCGTCTCGTGACCGGCGACACCGACCGGGTTTCGGTCGGCGGCGGCGCGCATTCCGGCCGCGCATTGCGGCTCGCCAGCATCGTCATGCTGAACGCGTCCAATATCATCATCGAAAAGGGGCTGCGCATCGCCGGCCATCTGCTCGAAGCTGCCACCCCCGATCTCGAATTCGCGGAGGGGAGGTTTCGCGTCAAGGGCACCGATCGCGCGGTGAGTCTGTTCGCGGTGGCGCGCGCCGCCGAGACCCGGCCCGACCTGCCCGAAGACCTGCGCGGTCCGCTCAAGGGCGAGGGCGACGAGACCGTCAATATCGCCAGCTTTCCCTATGGCTGCCACGTCTGCGAGGTCGAGGTCGATCCCGAGACCGGGCGCACCGAGATCGTGCGCTACAGCGCGGTCGATGATTGCGGGCGCGCGATCAACCCGATGATCGTCCACGGCCAGATCCACGGCGGCATCGTGCAGGGGGTCGGGCAGGCGCTATGGGAACAAATCGTCTACGACCGCGACACGGCGCAGCTTCTGACCGGCTCGTTTATGGATTACGCGATGCCGCGCGCCGACCTCTTGCCGTTTTTCGCGACCGAACTGTCCGAGGTGCCGTGCCCGACGCACCCCTTGGGCATGCGCCCGGCCGGCGAGGGCGGCACGACCCCGGCGCTGGGGGTAGTCATCAATGCGATCGTCGATGCGCTTGCCGCGTTTGGCGTGACGCATATCGAGATGCCCGCCACGTCGGAGCGGGTGTGGCGGGCGATCCAAGAGGCATCACGGGAAAGTCGGAATTCACCACGGAGGCACGGAGGACACGGAGGCTGATGTTGTTGCAAAGACCTGCCGGGACAAAGCGGTCTCGGTCCCGCGAGTTCTTTGACGGTCGAGATTGCTTTGCTGCGCTCGCAATAACAGCAAAAAATTATTCCGTGCCCTCCGTGTCTCCGTGGTTAAATCTCCCAACCGATATCGACGGGAGGAACCGATGGCACGCATCCGGCATATCGCGCTGACGACCAGGGAACCGGCGAAGGTCGCCGAATTCTACAAGGCGGCATTCGGCCTCAAGGAGTTGCGGCGCAGCCCGAACGGCGCCGTGTTCCTGTCGGACGGTCACATCAATCTGGCGATCCTCAACCACAAGGACGAGCGCTCGCTCGACATGGGCGCGCACGGACCGAATTTCAGCGGCATCCACCATTTCGGCTTTGAGGTCGAGGACCTCGATCGGGCCTGCGACAGTCTCGAACAGGCGCACGCCCAACGCCTGTCGGCGAAGGATGGGGTCGATGCCGCGATGGCCGGCGGCGGCCATGCCAATTTCGAGATGAAATGGTCCGGCCCCGACGGCGTCGTGATCGACATCTCGCATACCGGCTGGGAAGGCACGCACGACATCGCGAACGACTAGATTTCTCGTCATGGCCGGGCTTGACCCGGCCATCTACGGAGCTGCCTGCGTTTGGATGTGGATGCCCGGATCAAGTCCGGGCATGACGGATACAATATCTAAATGGGAGGAAGCGTCATGCCAGGCAATTACACGATCTGCGTCGGCACGGTCGGCAGCGGGCTGTGGCTCAGTCCGGACGGCGGCGACACCTGGAACCGGGTGCGCGATGGGCTGCACGGCGAGAGCCGCGTATACGGATTGGCGGTGCACCCGACGGAGCCGCGCACCGTATTCGCCGGCGCCGAGGACGGTCTCTATAAGAGCCGCGACGGCGGGCGGAGCTTTACCCGGCTCGACTCGCCGATGAACGCATCGGATGTCTGGAAGATCGCGATCGACCCCTCCGACCCCGACATCATCTTCGCCGGGACGCGGCCGGCGGCGCTGTTCCGCTCGACCGACGGCGGCAGGAACTGGAAGAAGCTGCCGGCCGACATCGTCGAGGAATGCCCCAATGTCGGCACCCCTCGGATCACCGCGCTGACGGTCGATCCGTCCGATCCTCGAATCGTATGGGCCGGCATCGAGGTGGACGGGGTGCGCCGCAGCACCGATGGCGGCGAAAGCTGGAGCCGCATCACAAACGGCGTCTACGATCTCGACATCCACGACATCGCGGTGACGGTCAACGGCGGCACCCCAAATGGCACTACAACAGTGCTGACCAGCACGCCCGGCGAGATTTTCGCCAGCGGTGATCGCGGCGAGAGCTGGCAGGGTCTCGGGGTGCGCGACCGGTTTTCGCTGCGCTACTGCCGCGGTCTGGCGCAGAAGGCCGACGACCCGAAGACGCTGTTCGCCGCGACCGGCGACGCCGCGGTCGGCAGCACCGGCGCGATCGAACGCTCGCGCGACGGCGGCAGGAGCTGGGAAACCGCGGTGTTGCCGGTCGAGCCGAACTCGCCGATCTGGGCCTTCGCGACGCATCCCGCCGATCCCGGTCTGATCGCCGCGTGCAGCCATTACGGCGAGTTGTACCTGACCTCGGATGCCGGCGATTCATGGCAAAAGCTGCGCCGCGAATTCACCGAGATCCGCGCCCTCTGCTGGCTCCCGAACTGACGCCCGGACTGACGGTCATGGCAGCCGGGTAAGCCGGCCCGGAACGCGCGGGCATTGCCGGGAAACGCGTGTTCCGCTACGCTAGGTTGCACCAGAAAAGGGGGGGAGCGACCATGCGCGCAGTCGTCCTGGGCCTTGTCGCCGCGCTGTTCCCGGCTGCGGCCGGCGCGCAGAGCGAGGACGCAAAAGCAACAACATCGGGCAAACGCGTCGCCAAGGAGCAATATATCGAGCGGGCGAAGCAACGCGCCGCCAAGCGCTTCGACAGGCTGGACACGAACCATGACGGCGTGTTGAGTCCCGATGAACGCCGCGCCACTCGCCGGAAAAAGCCCTCCCAGGAATAGCCGGGCCGGGTCGAGGAAAGGAGCAGACATGCCGGACGACACCGCTCTCGCCAACAGGACCGCAGCGCCAGCGGGTTCGCCGCTGCGGATCAAAGGACTCGACCATGTCGTATTGCGGGTTGCGGACATGGATCGGGCGATCGCGTTTTATGAACAGGTGCTGGGTCTGCATATCGAGCGCCGCCTGTCCGAGATCGGACTGGTGCAGTTGCGCGCAGGCAGCGCGATGATCGACCTCGTCCCGCAAAAGGAGGGCAAGGCTGACGGCCGCAACATGGACCACTACGCGGTCCAGATCGAGAGCATGGATGTCGAGGCGCTCAGCGCGCATCTGCACCGGCACGGCGTCGATCCGGGCGAGGTCAGACGCCGCTACGGCGCCGAGGGCTACGGCTCGTCGATTTATATCACCGATCCGGACGGCAACACGGTCGAGCTGAAGGGACCGCCGGAACCCGGCCAGACGATACCGGGCCGGTAAGGTCACCGCGGGCACCTATTCGGGTGGCGCGTGAGAAGCCGTGACATTGTCGAGAGCCAAGAATGGTTTGAAGCGTTCAAGCAGAACGTCGAACTGAGCGACGAACCACTCGGACAGTTCGCGCCGCCTATGAGCTGCTGCTGTACGTTCAGGGCTGACCGGTACTCCGTGGTGGTCGTCCAGTAGCGAGGCGGCCTCCTGAAGTAAGATTGCCTGCCTCCGAAGGGTGGCAAGATAGTCTGCTACACCTTGATCGAAGAAAAAGGCGGCTTTTTCGGTGTTCCTAACGAAATTCCCTAAATCCTCATTTGACACGTTCCCGTATTTAAATACTTCGAGGAGTAAAGTTCGTGCAGCTTCACAGACCTCAAATCGCCTATCGAAGAGATCATGACGCAACCTGATATCAGCAAGTTGGGCCTGTTGATTTGCAATGCGGGCCTGTCGTCGCGCTATAGTTAGCTGGCCCTGCCCTAATTTCCAGGTGACGTAGACAGCAACTCCAGCAGCTATGATAGTTGCTATCGGGCTAGCGAGAGAGATGAGGTTGCACACGAAACGCTCCGAAAGGTGCGGCTCAGAGATCGTTTAATCCAGCATATTAATCTTCTCTTTCACCCTTCGAAGGATATTTGTACCGAACCAGATCATTCAATCTCACTTGGTAACAAGCCGTTCTCCACCATTTACAACAACAGCGGCCATCTCATTCCGGAAGAAAGCCGGACGGAACCTACCGGACTCTTCGCGATTTCTTCGTGACCCGAGCGGGATAAGTTTGCGTTTCTCCAAGGTGTGTCGTTATGGGCGTTCGTCGCTAGGGCCCGACACTCGCTCGTTCGATCTGTCCGATCCGACCAGTTCAAGGCTCGACTTGTCGCCTTTCGGGCGCGCCTGATCGAGCGGTCTGCCGTAAACGAGATAATAGAGGTCTTCCGCGATATTGGTCGCGTGATCGCCGATGCGCTCGATGTTCTTCGCCATGAACAGCAGATGCGTGTAGACGCCGATATTGCGCGGGTCTTCCATCATGTAGGTCAGGAACTCGCGAAACAGGCTCGAATACATCTCGTCGAGATCCTCGTCGCGGTTCCACACATCGAGCGCCTTGTCGGGATCGCGCTCGACATAGGCGTCGATCACGTCCTTGACCAGCAGCAGCGCGCGCTGCGCCATGCGCGGCAGCGCATGCACCGGCTGGATCGGCGGCGATTGCGCGAGCGCGATCGAGCGCTTTGCGACATTGGCGGCGTAGTCGCAAATCCGTTCGAGATCGCTGGCGATCTTCAGCGCGGCGACGACCTCGCGCAGATCGCGCGCCATCGGCTGCCGCAGCGCCAACAGGCGCACCGCGAGATTATCGAGATCGCGTTCGAGCTGATCGACCTTGTCGTCGGCCTCGATGACCCGCGCCGCCAGATCGCTGTCGCGCTTGACGACAGCCTCGATCGCGGCGGCGAGCTGGCTTTCGGCCATGCCGCCCATCTCGACGATGATCTTTTTGAGACGGTCGAGTTCCTCGTCATAGCTCTTGATGATGTGTTCGGAAGCCATCCGCGCGTCCCCCATCCTCAACCAAAACGCCCTCGGCCGAAACGCCCTCAGCCGAAACGTCCGGTGATGTAATCCTCGGTCTGCCGCTTCGCCGGATTGGTAAAGATCGTCTCGGTCCGATCGAACTCGATCAGCTCGCCCAGATAGAGAAATGCCGTGTAATCCGACGTGCGCGCCGCCTGCTGCATGTTGTGGGTCACGATCGCGATGCAATAATCCTGCTTCAGTTCCGCGATCAGTTCCTCGATGCGCTGCGTCGAGATCGGATCGAGCGCCGAGGCCGGCTCGTCGAGCAGCAGGATTTCCGGACGGATCGCGATCGCGCGCGCGATGCACAGCCGCTGCTGCTGGCCGCCGGACAGGCTCAACCCGCTTTGAGGCAGCTTGTCCTTGACCTCCTCCCACAGCGCGGCGCCGCGCAGCGCGGCCTCGACCCGGCCGTCGAGTTCGGATTTCGGCAGTCTTTCATAGAGCCGGATGCCGAACGCGATATTGTCGTAGATCGACATCGGAAACGGCGTCGGCTTTTGGAACACCATGCCGATCCTGGCGCGCAGCAGATTGACATCCACCCCCGGCGCCAGAATGTCGACCCCGTCCACGAGCACCTCGCCGGTCGCGACCTGACCGGGATAGAGTTCGTAGATGCGGTTGAGAATGCGCAGCAGGGTCGACTTGCCGCAGCCCGAGGGACCGATAAACGCGGTGACGCGCCGGTCGCGAAGCGGCAGCGTGATACCGTGCAGCGCCTTGAACCTGCCGTAGAAGAACTCGATGTCGCGGATGTCCACCTTGATGCTCGGGGCAGCCTCGCGTTCGGGTCCGGACCTGTTCGCTGCGGCGGATCGCGGCCGTGTTTCCGGGGCGGCAACGCGGCCGCGGGATTGCGACCGGCCGGAGCCATCCGGACCCGCCGGGGCGCTCGGGTCCGGTTCGGAGAGCGCGGATCGCGCAAACGGCGTCTTCATGGCTTGAAACTGCTCCATGAGGCCACGATTCGGGCCGTGATGTTCAGAACGAGAACGGCAGCGGTGATCAGCAGCGCGCCGCCCCAGGCGAGCGCCTGCCAATCGGCGTAAGGACTCATCGCGAACTGGAAAATGACGATCGGCAGATTGGCCATCGGCGCGTTCAGGTTTGTGCTCCAGAACTGATTGTTGAGCACGGTGAACAGCAGCGGCGCGGTCTCGCCGGAAATCCGGGCGACGGCGAGCAGCACGCCGGTCAGCATGCCCTGGATGGCGGCGCGATAGGCGATCATCACGACCACCTTCCATTTTGGCGCGCCGAGCGCCGCCGCCGCCTCGCGCAGCGCACTCGGCACCAGGCGCAGCATGTCCTCGGTCGTGCGCACGACGACCGGGATCATGATGATCGCCAGCGCGACCGCGCCGGCCCAGGCCGAGAAATGACCCATCCGCAGCACCAGCGCCGTGTAAACAAACAGACCGATGATGATCGACGGCGCGCTGAGCAGGATGTCGTTGACAAACCGTATGACCTCGCCGATCCAGTGGCCGCGCGCGTATTCGGCAAGAAACGTGCCGGCGAGGATGCCGGTCGGAGTGCCGATCGCGGTCGCGATGCCGACCAGGATCAGGCTGCCGACGATTGCGTTGAGCAGACCGCCGTCGCTGCCGGGAGGCGGGGTCATCTTTGTAAAGATGTCGAGATCGATCGCGCCGATGCCGCCGACCAGCAGCGCGGCGAGAACGAGCACGAGCCAGGATACCCCGATCGCCATCGCGACGACCGACAGCGTCATCACGATACGGTGGGTCAGGATGCGGCGTTGGTAAAGACCCATCTCTTATCTCCCGGCCTGGCGCTCAAGACGCATCAACAGCAGCTTGGCCGCCGCGAGGACGATAAAGGTAATGACAAACAGGATCAGTCCGAGCGCGATCAGCGACGACACATAGATATCGCCGATCGCCTCGGTGAACTCGTTGGCGAGTGCGGCCGAAATCGTGGTTCCGGGCTGCAACAGCGAAGCGCTGATGCGGTGCGCGTTGCCGATCACAAAGGTCACGGCCATCGTCTCGCCGAGCGCGCGCCCGAGCCCGAGCAGGATGCCGCCGACCACGCCGATCCTGGTATAGGGAAGCACGACCTTCCAGACGATTTCGGCGGTCGTGGCGCCGAGCGCATAGGCGCTTTCCTTCAGGACCGGCGGCACGGTCTCGAACACGTCGCGCATGACCGAGGCGATAAACGGCAGCACCATCACCGACAGGATGAACCCGGCGGTCAGAACGCCGATGCCGAGCGGCGGTCCGGAGAACAGGATGCCGATCAGCGGGATTTCGCCGAGCGTGTCGATCAGCGCCGGCTGAACATATTCCTGCAGAAACGGGGCCAGGACGAACAGACCCCAGATGCCGTAGATAATGCTCGGGATCGCGGCGAGCAGCTCGATCATCGTGCCGAGCGGCCGCTTCAGCCAGATCGGCGACAGTTCGGTGATGAACAGCGCGATGCCGAACGCGATCGGGATCCCGATCAGCATCGCGATCGCGGAGGTGACAAGCGTGCCGTAGATCGGCGCCAGCGCCCCGAAGGTTTCCGTGACCGGGTTCCAGGTTTCGGTGATCAGAAACTCGAACCCGAATTTCTGCAATGCCGGCAGCGATCCGAATACCAGCGCCGCAATGACGCCGCAGAGAACCAGCAGCACCAGCGCGGCGAAGAACAGGGTCGTGCCGTGAAAGATCAGATCGCCGAGGACGCCGCGCCGCCCGGCACCGGAAGCGAGGCGAATGCGATCCGCTCCTGCCGTTTCTAACGCCAATACGTACCCCCTTTGCACCAACACCGGCGCTACGCGTCATGCGCCGCGTCAGATCGTGCCGGTATCCCGGCGTCCGAAGTATCGCGGGTGCGCGACCCGCGAGACGCGCCCGCTTCCCGTCACGGAGAGCGGGCGCGTCTCGCGAGAAAGCGCGGGTCGGACCAGCGGTCAGGAGGCCGGCCCGGTCCAGACCGGCTTGCCGTCCGGACCGACAATCTCGTTCTTCCACATTTCCTCAACGGAACCGACCACCGGTCTCGGCATCGGAACGTAGTGCAGCTCTTCCGCCAGCTTGTCGCCGTTACGGTAGGCCCAGTCGAAGAACTCGACCACTTGCCTGGCCTTCTGTGGATTGGGCTGCTGCTTGTGCATCAGGATGAATGTGGCGCCGGTGATCGGCCAGCTCTCCGCGCCCGGCTGATTGGTCAGCACGACGCCAAAACCGGGTTCGCTCTTCCAGTCGGCGCCCGATCCGGCGGCCTGAAAACTCTCGATGTCCGGCGAGACGAAATTGCCGTCTCGGTTGCGCATCTGCGCATGCGTCAGTTTGTTCTGCAAGGCGTAGGCATATTCGACATAGCCGACCGCCCCCCTGGTGCGGCCGACCAGCGCGGCGACGCCCTCATTGCCCTTGCCGCCGAGCCCGGTCGGGAACTGGACGGACGTACCGGCACCGATCTTCTGCTTGAACTCGGGACCGACCTGCGACAGGTAGTTCGTGAACAGGAAGGTGGTGCCCGACCCGTCCGAACGATACACCGGGGCGATCGCCGTGCCGGGCAGGTTCAGGTCGGGATTGAGCTGCTTGATCTCCGGCGCGTTCCACTTCTGGATTCCGCCCGAGTAGATCCCGGCCAGCACCTCGCCTGTGAGCTTCAGCTCGCCCGGCTTGATGCCCGGCACGTTGACGACCGGCACGACGCCGCCCATCGCCATCGGCCATTGCGCGAGACCTTCCTTCTGCAACTGCTCGGGCTTGAGCGGCATGTCGGTCGCGCCGAAATCGACCGTTTTCGCGGTGATCTGCTTGATCCCGCCGCCCGAACCGATCGACTGATAGTTCATCGCAATCCCGGTCTTCTGCTTGTAGGCTTCCGCCCATTTCGCGTAGATCGGGTACGGGAAGCTGGCGCCCGCGCCGGAAATCTCGGCGGAAGAAGCGGCTCCGGACGCGGCAAGGACGGCGACCGCCGCCGCCAGCAGCGTCTTGCGGAAAAGAGCCACGGCAAACTCCATTCTGGGTTCACATCGAATGTGCGATCCGGCAACGGCGCGCGGCCGCTCCCGGCAGGGTCGGCCGCGCTTATAGAGGGGGCGGGCGACGCCGGCATGACAGTTTTGTTAAGATTTAGTGACAACGGGGAATATCGCGAATAGCTGGCGCGCCGCCCGCAACCGGTCGTATCCTTCGCGGCGAGATCGAACAGCGGCAACGGAAAGGAGCCGACATGGCCAGGCTGCCCCCGATTACCGGCAAGGAACAGGTGCCGGCAAAGGACCACGCGACTTTCGACAGCATCGTCGCGAGCCGCGGCGCCGTGCAGGGGCCGTTCACGATGTGGCTGCACAGCCCCGAAATCGCCGGACGGGTCGCCCATCTCGGCGCCTATGTCCGGTTCGAAGGGTCGCTCGACATGCGCGTGCGGGTGCTCGCGGCGATGACCGTGGCGCGCGAATTCGAGGCGCTCTATGTGTGGGGGGCGCAGACCGGCGGCGCGCGCCGGCTCGGCGTACCGGAGGCGACGATTACGGCGATCCGCGAGAACCATTCGCGCGGTCTGCCGCCGGAAGACGCGCAGATCATCGAGTTCACCCGGACCTTGCTGCGCCGGCACCGGATCGACGAGGCGACGTTCAAGGCAATGCAGGAGCGGTTCGGCAATGACGAGCTAATCCAGCTGACGACCGCGATCGGCTATTACAGCATGCTGTGCATGACCGTGAACACCTGCGAACTCGAAGCCGGTCCCGGCGCCGAAATGCTGAAGGTGTAATTCTCGGGCAGTGACTCAGTTTGAACCGTAAGGTTGTCATTCCGGGGCGCGGGCGCAGCCCGCGAGCCCGGAAGCCATGAACACAGGCCCTTAAATTCTTGGAACGGTTGGTGTTCATGGATTCCGGGTTCCGCCCTGCGGGCGGCCCCGGAATGACAATCCTGCCCGTTATATCCAAACTGAGTCACTACCAATTTCGGGGACCTCTTCCGCTCCGGCCGCAGATGCGGGCGAGAGGCCCGCGCTCCAGGAGGAAACATGCTCCGCTTCTGCGCCAATCTCGGGTTTCTGTTTCCCGAGTTGCCGTTTCTCGACCGGTTCGCGGCGGCGTCGCGGGCCGGGTTTGCCGGGGTCGAATTCGCCTCGCCCTACGAGCATCCGGCGGCCGAGCTGCGCTCGCGGCTCAGCGACAACGGGCTGACGCAGGTGCTGATCAACAGCCCGGCCGGCAACCGCGCCGCCGGCGAGCGCGGTTTCGCGTGTCTGCCGGGTCGGGAAGCAGCGTTTCGCGACGGCATCGTCCAGGCGCTCGATTACGCCGCCGCGCTCGATTGCCGGCTGGTGCATGTGATGGCCGGGGTGCCGCCTTCCGACTTGGCGTATGAGACGGCGCTGGCGCTCTATGCCGCCAATCTCGCCTGGGCCGCCGAGCGCGCTGTTGCCGCCGGAATCAGGCTTGTGATCGAGCCGCTCAACCCGCGCGACGCGCCGGGTTATCTGCTGCGCACGCAGGAACAGGGAGCGGCGATCGTCGCCGCGATCGGACGCGACCGGATCGGGCTGCAATTCGACCTGTACCATTGCCAGACGGCGCAGGGCGATGTGACGACCCGGCTCGCGGCGCTGCTGCCGGTCATCAATCACATGCAACTCGCGGACGTGCCCGGACGGCACGAGCCGGGCACCGGCGAGATCGGCTGGGACTACGTGTTCCGGCGGATCGGCGAACTCTTCTATGCCGGCTGGATCGGCTGCGAATACGCCCCGCTCGGCGACACGGTCGAGGGTCTCGCGTGGCGTCGCCGCTACGGGGTGTGAGGCGGCGCACCGCGGTCCGCCGCCTCGGACAGCCCCGCTCTACCAGACCGGCGAACGGCCGCCATCGACATTGATCGAGGTGCCGGTGATGTAGGAGGCCGCGTCGGAGGCCATGAAGGTCGCGATGCTGGCGAATTCCTCGGCGCGTCCCATGCGCCCCAACGGCACGCCGCGCCCGGCCTGCGCGATATAGTCTTCGAGCGAGACATTGGTGCCCTCGCGGCGGTGCCGGCGGACGATCTGGTCGCTGACGATCACCCCGACATGCAGCGAATTGGCCAGCACATTGTACGGCGCGCCCTCCTGCGACAGCACCTTTGTAAAAGCGAGCTGGGCCGCGCGGCTGACCGAGGTCGGCGCGCTGTCGGCTCCGGGAGCCTTGGCCCCGATATTGAGCACGCTGATGATGCGGCCCCAGCGGCGTTCCTTCATCTGCGGGAAAACCAGCCGCGAGAAGCGGATCTGAGCCAGCAGTTTCAGGTCGAGATCGGCCTGCCACATCTCGTCGGTGATCGTCTCGGACGGTCCGCGCGTCGATTGCCCGGCATTGTTGACAAAGATGTCGATCTTGCCAAAGGCCGACATCACCTCGTCATAGGCGCTGCGGATAGCGTCGGCTTTCGCGACGTCGCAGCTGATCGCCGCGACCTTGCGGCCCGGCGCGCCGGCCTCGATCTGCGCTTTGGCCTCGGCGAGCGCGCCGGGGTCGCGCGCCAGGATCGCGACATCGGCGCCCGAAGCGGCGTATTCCTGTGCGATTGCGAGACCCAGCCCCTTGCTGCCGCCGGTGATGATCGCGCTTCTGCCGTCCAACCGGATTTCCATGACAACTCCCTCCCGAAATACCGTGCCGACCCGCGCCGGCCCGGTCTCTGGTTTGCCGGCCCTACTTTGCCGTGATGCGGTCGATCTCGTCCATGTCCTCGCGCGACAGGACCCAACCCGCCGCCGCGACATTCGCCGCGACCTGCTCCGGGGTGGTCGCGCCGGCGATAACGCTCGCCACCATCGGACGATGCAGCAGCCAGGAAAACGCAAGGTCGAGCAGGGTGCGTCCGCGCGCCGCGCAGAACGAAGCGAGACGCTCGACCCTGTCCCAGTTGGCTTCTGTCAGATAGTGCTTGGCGACCTGCGGCATCGCTTCCATGCGGGTGCCGGGAGGCGGCGGCGCGTCGCGGCGGTACTTGCCGGTCAGCAGACCATTGGCGAGCGGCGCGAACGGGATCAGCCCGAGATCGTAGGATTGCAGCGCCGGCATCAGCGCGTCGTCGAGTGCGCGCTCCAGAACGTTATACTGCTCCTGGCAGGCGACAAAGCGCTCCAGGTTGAGATGCGTTGAAGTCCATTGCGCCTCGATGACCTGCCAGGCCGACAGCCACGAGCACCCGATATAGCGCACCTTGCCCTGCCGCACGAGGTCGTCGAGCGCGCGCAGCGTTTCCTCGATCGGCGTGCGGGGGTCGGCGATGTGCTGGTAATAAAGGTCGATATAGTCGGTGCCGAGCCGTCCGAGACTGGCTTCGACGGCCCGCATGATGTAGCGGCGCGAGGCGCCTTGCAGCCGGCCCTCCTGATCCCCGGTGCTGCCCATCGGGCGGCCGAATTTGGTCGCGAGCACGATATCGTGCCGCTTTCCGGCCAGCGCGCGGCCGAGATATTCCTCGGAGGCGCCGCGGTTCCCGTAGGTGTCGGCCGTATCGAAAAACGTGACGCCGAGATCGAGCGCCTTGTGCACAACGGCGCGGGTCGCTTCCCGGTCCATCCGCCCGCCGAAATTGTTGCAGCCGAGACCGATCGCCGAGACGATCAGGCCGGACCGGCCGAGATTGCGCTGTTCCAATGCCGAGACTCCGATGACATCGATCTTGCCGAGGATCATACACGCCGCAACGCTCGGGAGCGGGTCCAACCGCCCCGATACGGCAATCTGTATAGGCGGGTGCTACCAAATATCGCGGTCGGGCGGTGTCGCCGTATTTACTTGGCGTAAGCCCAGCCGTAAGTTGCGTATTAAATGAGCATTGAATAGCGGAGATACCGATGCGGCGTCGTGCGTTTATCGCGAGCGGCGGTCTCGGGCTGGCGGGCGCGGCGGCGCTGGCGGCTCCGGCGATCGCGCAATCCCAACCCGAGATCAAGTGGCGTCTCGCATCGAGCTTTCCGAAGAGCCTCGACACGCTTTACGGCGGCGCCGAGCGCTTTACAAAGCAGATCGCCGAGGCGACCGACAACAAGTTCCAGATCCGCGTTTTTGCCGGCGGCGAGATCGTGCCACCGTTCCAGGTGCTCGATGCGGTGCAGAACAACACGGTCGAAGTCGGGCACACTGCGAGCTATTACTATGTCGGCAAGGACCCGACCTTCGCGATCGACACGACAATCCCGTTCGGCATGAACGCGCGGCAGATGAACGCGTGGATGACGCATGGCGGCGGCACCGAATTGCTGCGCAAGTTTTTCCAGGACTACAACGTCCACAATCTGACGGTCGGCAATACCGGGGCGCAGATGGGCGGCTGGTGGCGCAAGGAAATCAAGACACTGGCCGATCTGAAGGGCGTCAAGATGCGGATCGCCGGACTTGCCGGAGAGATCTTTGGCCGGCTCGGGGTCGTCGCGCAGCAGATCCCGGGCGGCGACATCTATCCGGCGCTTGAAAAAGGCACGATCGACGCGGCCGAGTGGGTCGGACCCTATGACGACGAAAAGCTCGGCTTCTACAAGGTCGCGAAATATTATTATTATCCCGGCTGGTGGGAAGGACAGACCCAGAATGTCGTCTTTATCAACCTCGATCAATGGAACAAGCTGCCAAAGAGCTATCAGGCAATCGTGACCGGAGCGGCGGCCGACACGTATCTATGGATGCTCGGCAAGTACGACACCGACAATGTTGCGGCGCTGCGGCGCCTGGTCGCCAACGGCACCGAGTTGCGCGCATTTCCGCGCGAGATTCTTGAAGCGGCGTACAAGGCATCGCAGGATTATTACGCCGAGCTGTCGCAGCAAAACCCGAAATGGAAAGCGATCTACGAACCCTGGAAGCAATTTCTCGACAACGAGGTCCAGTGGTTCCGTCTCAACGAATTCGCCTACGACGCCTTTATGGCGACAGCCAGGAAGAGCTGACCAAGGTTCGCGGTGCCGGCAAGGTCCTGCGCGAGCGGGGCCTTGCAATCGTTTATTCGCTTCAGCATCGGGCGCGCGGGCCGGAGGCCCGCGGTCCTGAAACCCCGTTTGCCCCAATGCTATACCAGCGCGACCGGGCGCACCGGACAGCCGGTGGCGCCCTTGTATTTCGTCGCGAGCAGGATGAAGCAGAAATTTGTCAGCCGCTCGCGCGCGATCTCGTCGAGCGCCAGATTCTCGATCAGATAGACGCCGGCTTCGGCCAGCACGTGCTGGTGCACCGGCATCATCAGATTGCGGTCCGGGTTTGGCAATACCTCGACCGCCATGTTGTCGCAGCCGATCGCGACGACATCGCGGCTGGTCAGCCAGCGCGCCGCCGCCACGTCGATACCGGGTTCGCCCGCGACATAGCGCGCGTTGTCGACACCGAAAAACCGGCCCCAACCGGTGCGGATCAGCACGATGTCGCCGGTCTCGATCGCGACGCCGGCATTGTCGGCGGCGCGCTGGAGGTCATCGGGCGACACCGCGCGACCGGGGTTCAGGAACTGCCCGCCATCAAATCCGGCGACATCGAGCAGCACACCGCGCGCGATCATCGGCGGCGCGTGCTCGATGCCGAGCCTGTCGAGACCCCAATCGGTGACCACCTCGGCAGCGTCAAAGCCGTTATAGAGCCGGTCGCCGATCGAAAAATGGCCGAGCGCGTCGATATGCGTGCCGACATGCATCGTCATCTCGACCCGTTCGAGATTGGTGCCGGCATCGTTTGTCGCGCCGGTCTTGCGGCGGCGTTTGATCGAATCGCGGAACGAAGCCCAGATCGACAGCAGATACGGCGTCTGGTTTGGCAGCAGATACGGCGCGGCAGCGCTGATCTCGTGGCTTAGATCATAGAGCCTGCCGCTTTGCACCGAGCGCAGCGCGGCGAGCCGGCGCTCGACCGTCAGCAGGTTGCCGGCGCCGACCTGGTCGCCTTCGCTCCAACGGGAATGCGGCCATTGCGAATGGTCGTGAACAAGCCCGCTCATACGATATCTCCGAGCCGGTAGAAGCGCGCGGCGGTGCCGGCGAACAGCGCCCGCTTTTCGTCCGGAGAGGCGCCGGAGGCGATGCGTTTGAACGCGTTCCACAGCGCCGCGTAGCCGATCGCCATCTTATCCACCGGGAAATTGCTTTCGAACATGCAGCGCTCGGCGCCGAACAATTCGATGCAGGTTTCGACGAAGGGACGCCATATCGCGGCGATCGTCTCCGAGGAGGGCGGGGCCGCCGCATTGTGGAAATCGAACGCGGCGCCGCGATTGACCATGCCGCCGAGTTTGACGACGACATTTTGGCAATGCGCCAGCTCGGTCATCGCGCTTTTCCATTGCGCGAATTCCTCGTCCCGCCGGCCGCGATAGGGGCCGTAGCCGAGAAACCCGCCGACATGCCCCATGACGATCGGGGTAGCCGGAAATTGGCGCGCCAGGTCGATCACATCGGCGAGCTGCGGATGATAGAGCCAGGCGTCGAAGCTCAGCCCGAGTGCGCTCAGGCGTTTCAGGCCGGCGCGGAAATCCGGACGCGCGTAAAGATGCGGTTCGACGCCGGAGCCGCTGTTGCCGATCACCGGGTCGGGATCGTAGCCGGCCGAGTGGCGCACGCCGCGAAACCGCCCGCCGCCGGCGCGGATATGCGCCAGCAGCACCGGCTCGGCCCGGTCGCCGAGAGTCAGATCGACGTTGCCGACGATCCCGGCGGCAACCCGCGTCGTCCCGTAATTGCCCGATTGGCTCATCGCGGCGATGCCGGCGACAAACTCGGTCTCACCGAGCGAGCGCAGCTCCGCCGGGCCGTCCTGGCGGTACATCGAATGGCATTCGAGAAACACGGTGGCAACGATGTTATGGCCGGTGCCGGTGTCCGCCAGAAACTCGTCGAGCAGATAGCGATGACCGCCGCGCAGCCACAGATGATGGTGCGGATCGACGATCGGCAGCTCCGGTTCGATGATCGGCTCCGGCGCGGCGGTCGCGAGCCAGGTCTCGCCCGGCGGGTAGATATGGCCGAATTGCCAGTTCTGTCGGGGCGGCGCGGTCGTCGTTGTCATCGGCGGGCATCCATCGAACTGCGTCGCCGCAGCCTATGATTTGTCGTCGCGCCTGACCAGGCAGGAGGTTCGCCAGTTAAAACCGGGCGGGACTGCGGGAGTCCCGCCCGGCCTCAGCCCCGAAGTGAGGTGAAGCGCCCCGGGGCTATTAGCGCTAACATGCGTTAATTTGACGCCGTTCCCGACTGACCGGCGACTTTAGAGCGCAGCTCGGCGATCGCGTCGAGGTGCCGCTCGGCCTCACCAGCAAAGCGCAGCACCAGATGGCCGACCCCGGCCCGGATCCACGACGACAGCCATTCGGCGGCGCCTTCGGCCGGACCCGCATAGCTCGCCTGCCGTGCGCGCATGACGGAAGCGGGCTGGCCGTAATAGTTCTGCATAAAGGCGTTCATCCGCTCCTCGGCGCGCGTCTTGTCGGCATCGATCGTCAGGGTCAGGTAGACCGCGCCGGTCAGCTGCGACGGGTCGCGGCCGGCCTCGCGCGCGATGCCGCTGATTTCGTCCCATTGCGCGCGCCAGCGCTGCGGGTCGGGCGAGTTCGGGAACCAGCCGTCGTACAGCCTTCCGACCCGTTCGAGGCTCGCCCGCACCATGCCGCCGATCCAGATCGGCGGGCCGCCGGGGCGGTGCGGGACCGGACCGAGCGTCGCCTCCTCGACCACCCAGCGTCCGTTCCAGGAAACCGGTTTGCCGGTCCACAGCTCGCGGCACAGGCGCAAGCCTTCGAGCATGCGTCCGACGCGTTTTTCGAACGGCACGCCGCAGGCGACAAACTCGGCGCGGATATTCGGCACGTCGCTGGCGATGCCGACACCGAGGATAAAGCGGCCTTCGCTGATCTGGTCCAATGTCGCGACGCCGTGCGCCAGCACGACCGGGTTGCGCAGCGCCGGCAGCAGCACCGCAGTGCCGAGTTCGGCGCGTTTGGTGCGGGCCGCCACCGCCGACAGCAGGGTCAGCGGCTCGTGCCGCGGCCGGGCCAGGATCGAATCGCCGACCCAGATCGAATCGTAGCCGAGGCTCTCGGCGCGCTCGGCCAGCGCCAGCAGCGGCGCCGCCTCGGGGCGACCCTCCATGACCCGCTCGCGGGTCGGCAGCAGATATCCGATGCGCACGGTCATGATCCGGGTCTCCCGCTATGGTTGGGGCGGCACGATAGCATCAAGGGCGCACCCGGCTCAGCTTCCGGCGATCTCGGCGATCTCCGCCGGCGCGTAGCCGAGTTCGCCGAGCAGCTCCGCCGTGTGTTCGCCGAGATGCGGCGGCGGCAGCCGGACCTCGCCCGGCGTCTGCGAAAAGCTGACCGGGACCGCAGTCGTCACGATCGGCCCTTCGCTCGGGTGCGCGATCTTGCGGAAAAACCCGGTGTCGTTGAGATAGGGGTCGGCGATCAGACCGGCGAGATCGTTGACCACCCCGTTCGGCACGTCGAACCGGTCGAGCAGCACGCGCCATTCCTGCGTCGAGCGCAGGCGCATCCGCTCGGCGACGATCGTATACAGCGCGTCGATATTTTCTGTCCGCCCGGCGATCGTCGCAAAGCGCGGGTCCCGGCCGAGTTCGGGGCAATCCATCGCCGCGAACAGACCCTGCCATTGCCGGTCGGTCGTCGCCAGCAGGCAGACATGCCCGTCCCGCGTCGCATAGGGCCGGCGGTACGGGGTCAGCATGCGGGGATAGCCGAGACCCTTTTCCGGCTCGCCGAACACGCCGTGCCAGAGATGATCGACGAGATTGAACGCGGCCATCGTCTCCATCATCGGCACATGAATCTCCTGGCCCGTGCCGCTGCGCTCGCGCGCAAACAGCGCCATCGCCACCGCGCCGGCAAGGACGTGCCCCGTCACCTTGTCGCACACCACCATCGGCACATAGCGCGGCGGGCCGTCAGCACCGCCGTTGAGCGCGGCGAGACCGCTTTCGCCCTGGATCACGTCGTCAAAGGCGGCGCGCTCGGCATAGCGCGTGCCCGGCCGGTAGCCGGTCGCCGAGGCATAGATGATGCGCGGGTTGGCGGCGGCGATCGTCTTGTAGTCGATACCGAGCCGCGCCGCCGCGCCGGTCCGCATATTGTGGATGAAGACATCGGCCGTCGCGGCGAGCCGCAATATTGCCGCGCGCGCCGCCGGCTGCTTCAGATCGAGCACGAGGCTTTTCTTGTTGCGGTTCAGCGTCAGAAAATAGGCGGCCATGCCGGGATTGCGGGCGGGACCGATCTGCCGCATCGGATCGCCTTCAGGGGTCTCGACCTTGATGATTTCGGCGCCCATGTCGCCGAGGATCTGCGTGGCGAGCGGCCCCAGCACCGCGATCGCCACCTCGATAACGCGAATTCCCGCGAGCGGCCCCGGCATGCGGTTCTCCTGTCGCCGGCCGGCTCAGAGTACCTCGTAGATCTGATAGACCGGACCCTCGGGCGGGCGGCTGCCGGTGCCGATCGCGAAGATGCGGTTGAGCCAGTCGTATGTCGCCGCAGCGGTCTCGAACATGATCGCGGTGCGGAAATAATATTGCGACGGATCGACCTTCTCGCCGCGGTCGAGGCGCTGCATGATTTCCGCCGGCCCGTGCCGCAGCCCGCGATAGGTCATGCCGATTGCCGCGCCGTCATCGGTTTGCAGCACGAGGCGCACATCGAGCGTCGTAACGCCGTCGGGGCGGGCGATGATCCAGTCGGCGCCGCCCGGCAGCACCGTGCCGCGCAGCCGCTCGCCCGCGAAATTGCCGCCCGCGACCAGGCCGATGCGGCGGTTGCCGTTTGGCGTGGCGCCGACCGGCTGCATGCCGGACACCTGCAATGCCATGTCGAACAGGTGCCTGGTGCGGATTTCGGGCATTTCTGACCTCGGCGGCGATGTTCTGAACCGCGGCGCAGCCTAGCACGGATCGGCGCCGGTCAGGACCGGGTTCCGTTTGACCGCTCGGCGACGGGTATCCCGTCCCGGACCAGCCTGCGGGACCGTTTCTTGATTTATGCAAAGCAAAGAGCGTTGAAGTTTAATCGTCTTGCTTTGTTCAAAGCATATAATGCATGAAGGAAATGAATTCCTGCGACGGTCTGTTGATGCATGTGCCGCCGCCGATGCGGCCTTCCCGGTACGCCCCGGAAAGCCGGTACGCGGCTCGAGCGATCGTACCTTTTACAGGCGGCGCATGATTTCCGCCTCCGCAATTGTCAACCATGCAGGACAACAACCGATGTGGAACAGCGTTAAACGCACGGCTCTGGTCGTTGGTCTTCTCACCGCCACCGCTGCTCTCGCGCACGCACAAACCAGCGGGACTTGGCGCAGCAATGGCAGCAGCTCCGGCGTGGGAGCCGGTACCGGCGGCGCGAGCGGTACGGCCGGCACCACCTCCGGAACAGGCGGAAGCACGCTCGGCGCCGGCAGCGGCGGCAGCGGTTCGATGAGTGGCAGAAGCAGCGGCACCGGCATGACCGGCACGGGCACAACCGGCGCCGGATCGGTTGGCGGCGGGAGCAGCGGCGCCGGCACGACCGGTACTGGCGGCCTCGGCACCAGCGGCAGCGGTTCGATGGGCGGCGGGAGCAGCGGCGCCGGCACGACGGGCACCGGCGGCGCTGGCGGAACCGGTGGCTCGGGAGGGACCGGCGGGGCGGGGTCCGGCTCCCGCTAACCTGCCGATGCCGCAATCGGAAAGCCGGGCGAGGGTTCTCGCCCGGCTTTGTCAATGGCGTACTACTGTGAGACCCGTTCGGATACGCGGCGGTGTCGACGGCCGATCCTATCCGGGCGGAAGACCTCTCCGCCTGCGGACGGTGCCGGTGACCGGCGTCCAGGACGGCGGATCGCTAGCCGGAAAACTGTCGTCCGAGGCCAGTTCGACCGGGTCGTCATCGATGGAGTCGCGGCCGGCGCGACCGGGTTCGGCGGTGTTCACGCCAAGCCTCTGATACAGCGAGCAATGACCGGACAGGCCGCGCTGGAGCAGCGCCGCGCCGCCCAGGCCGAGGATCACACGCCCGAATGACGGCCGCAGCAGCGCCCGGCCGACCAGCACGGCGCCGAGCGCGGCCGACCCGATTCGCTCGGCGTTTCCAATGTTTGTTCCTGAACGCCCGGAGGCGAGCGTGTTCGGCATCGAGCCGCTCCGCAATGATGGAATGATGGATCGCGTTGTCGAAACATCGCCGCGCCCGAGCGGTTCCCTATGCAGCCGCGGGACTGCCGCGGGTTTTACGGCCTATAATCCGCCGGCGCTGAAAATTCTCAGGGGCGGGGCGGGGAATCATGAACGGGATGGCCCGGGCAGCAGCCGCGGGCGGAAATGCAAGCCGTGGGTAAACCCCGCCCGCTGCGTATCGAGCGCGGCGAACGGCCTCGCGGATCGGCGCCGCCGCGCGGTCCGGCGAACCGCGCTCGTCGCACCGCCCCCGCGCGCCGCTCGTGGCGAAGCGCCGTGCTCCGGCTGTCGGTGCTCCTTTTTCTCTGGGGCCTCATTATCGGCGGGGGCGTCCTCGGCTATTTCGCGCTGACCCTGCCGGATACCAGCCAGCTCGCCTCAGCCGAGCGCCGGCCGAGCGTTACGGTGCTGGCCGAGGATGACAGTCTGATCGGCAGTTTTGGCGATCTGTTCGGCAAGCCGCTGTCGCTGCGCGAGATGTCGCCCTACCTGCCGCACGCCGTTCTGGCGGCCGAGGACCGCCGGTTCTACAGCCATTTCGGCCTCGATCCGATCGGCATTCTGCGCGCCGCGGTGACCAATGTCCGGGCCGGCGAGGTTCTCCAGGGCGGCAGCACGATCACGCAACAGCTCGCGAAGGTCCTGTTTCTGAGCCCGGATCGCAACATTTCGCGCAAGATCCGCGAGATGCTGCTCGCGCTGTGGCTTGAGCATCGCTTTACCAAGGACCAGATCCTCGAAATCTATCTGAACCGCGTCTATCTAGGCGCCGGGACTTACGGGGTTGACGCGGCGGCGGATCGCTATTTCGGCAAATCGGCGGCAAAGCTCACGCTGTTCGAAAGCGCCGTCATCGCGGGACTGATCCGAGCGCCGAGCCGGCTCAACCCGGCGCGCGACCCCGAAGCTGCCGCCGGGCGCGCGTTGCAGGTGCTGGACAATATGGTCGAGGCCGGCTTTATCACCCGCGCCCAGGCCGATGCCGCCGAGAAGCACGGTTTCGCGGTCGTGCCGAGCAGCCGGCCGGGACCGCGCTATTTCGCCGACTGGATCACCGAGCAGCTCCGCGAGCTGGCCGGTGCCGGCAGACGCGACCTGATCGTGCGCACGACGCTGGACCCGCGGCTGCAAGCGATCGCCGAAAACGCCGTGACCGACATATTGGCGCGGCATGGCGCCCGGTATCGCGTCGGGCAGGGTGCCCTGGTCGCGATAGCGACGGACGGCGCGGTGCTGGCGATGGTCGGCGGGCGCGATTACGGGCGCAGCCAGTTCAACCGTGCTACCCAGGCGCAGCGCCAGCCCGGCTCGGCGTTCAAGCCGTTTGTCTATCTCGCCGGGCTGGAAGCGGGTCTGCGCCCGCAGGACCGTGTCGTCGATGCGCCGATCCGTATCGGCAACTGGCAGCCGCACAATTACTCGAACCGCTACCAGGGCGAGATGACGCTGGCGACGGCGGTGGCGCAGTCGGTCAACACGGTGGCGGCGCAGGTCGCGCAGCGCGCCGGCATCGGCCGTGTGATCGCCACCGCGAACCGGCTCGGGATCGCCTCCGATCTGGCGCGCGACGCCAGTCTCGCGCTCGGCACCAACGAGGTCAACCTGCTGGAGCTGGTCTCGGGTTACGCGCCGTTCGCGAATGGCGGCTATGGCAGCCTCGCCTACGGCATCACCGATATCTGGGATACTAACGGGAACATTCTGTATCACCGGGCCGGAACCGGGGCGGGGCGCGTCATCGCTCCCGAACTGGTCGGCGCGATGAACCGGATGCTGGCCGGCGTAATGACCCATGGCACGGGCAGAAATGCCGCTCTGGGGCGGCCGGCCGCCGGCAAGACCGGCACCACGCAGGAATACCGCGACGCCTGGTTTATCGGCTACACGGCCGAGCTGGTCGCCGGCGTGTGGCTCGGCAATGACGACAATACGCCGATGAACAAGGTGACAGGCGGCACCTTGCCGGCCGTTGCCTGGCGCAACTTCATGCTGGAGGCGACGCGCGGAACGCCGGCGCGGCCGCTGCCGAGCGGTCCGGTGTCGCGCGACAGGGGACCGTCCGAGGCGGGCGACGGGTCGGCGCTCGATCGGCTGCTCGGCTGGCTCACCGGCGCGGCGGAGCCGCAGGCACGAGATGTTTCCGGAGCGGCACCATATAGCGGTGATCGCTATCCCGGCCCGGCGCCGCACAACTGATGCTGAGCGCCTGCAAATCGGGCTTTTCCGAGGCCCCGACCCCCACTTTCATGACCGCACCCCCACCCCGGCCCTCCCCCGCTTGCGGGGGAGGGAGTGGGCAGGACCGCCGGCAGGCTTTTCTCTACCCGTGCCATAGACTGCTACCCGGTCAGGCCGCGCTGCTCCAGCAATGCCCCGATCGCCGGGTCGCGGCCGCGGAAGGCGCGATAGAGCGTCATCGGGTCCTCGGTATCGCCGGCGCTGTAGATCGCCTTCAGCCGCGCCGCCAGATCGGGGTCGAACGGATCGCCCTTCTCGGCAAAGGCGGCAAACCCGTCGGCATCGAGCACCTCGGCCCACAGATAGGCGTAGTACCCGGCCGCGTAGCCGCTGCCGGCGAACAGATGCTGGAAATGCGCCGGACGGTGGCGCAACCCGATCTCTTCCGGCATCCCGAGCCTGGCAAGAAAATCCGTTTCGAACGCCTCGATATCGATCCCGGCCGGATCGGGCCGCGCATGCAGATCGAGGTCCAGCAGCGCGCAGGAAGTGTACTCGACCGTGGCAAAACCCTGGTTGAAGTTGCGCGAAGCAAGCAGCCGTTCGAGCAGCGCCTCCGGGAGCGGTTCGCCGGTGCGGTAATGCCGGGCATGGCGGCGCAGGTTTTCCGGCACGTCGAGCCAATGCTCGAAGATTTGCGACGGAAACTCGACAAAATCGCGCCGCACCGAGGTGCCCGATTGCGACGGATAGCGCACCCGCGACAGCAGCCCGTGCAGCCCGTGACCGAATTCGTGAAACAGCGTGCGCGCGTCGTCAAAGCTCAACAGCGTCGGTTCGCCCTTTGAGAAGTTGTTGTTATTGACGACAACCGGCAGCACTTCGCCGTCGAGCGTCTGCTGCACCCGATAGCTGCTCATCCAGGCGCCCGAGCGCTTGCCGGGACGCGCAAAATTGTCGTGCAGAAACAGCCCGATCGCGCGGCCGGTCCCGATATCGCGCACCTCGTAGGCGCGCAAATCCGGATGGTACAGCGGACAGTCGGTCCGCTCGACAAAGCTGATGCCGAACAACCGTCCGGCGGTGTCGAACGCGGCCCGGACCATGTTGTCGAGCACAAAAAACGGCTTCAGCTCGGCCTCGTCGAGCGCGTATTTCCGTTGCCTGACCTTTTCGGCGTAGTAGCGCCAGTCCCACTTCGCGATCGGCTCGTTCATTCCGTCGGCCAGCGCCGCCTCGGCCAGTTCGGCACGCTCCTCGGCGGCCTTGCGCCGGGCCGGTTCCCAGACCTGCCGCAGCAGATCGCGCGCGGCCTCCGGTGTTTTCGCCATCGCATCGTCGAGCCGGTAATCGGCATAGGTCTTGTAGCCTAGCAACCGCGCCTGCTCGGCGCGCAATTCCATGATCTCGCGGATCAACGGTCTGTTGTCATGAGCGCCACCGTGCTCGCCGCGCGCCGCCCAGGCCTCGCAGGCGGTGCGGCGCAGATCGCGGCGCGCCGAGAACGTCAGAAACGGCTCGACCGAGGCGCGCGCCAAGGTAATGACGTATTTGCCGGCAAGACCGCGCTCGGCGGCAGCCGCGGCAGCGGCGGCACGGGCGAAATCGGGTAGCCCGTCGAGATCGGTTTCGGCGAGCACAAGCTGCCAATCGTCCTCGTCATGCAGTACATTCTGCCCGAACAGCGTATGCAGGATCGCAAGACGCTCGTTTATTGCCGCCATGCGCGTTTTTTGCTCCGGGCCGAGAAGCGCCCCGGCGCGTGCAAAGCGCAGGTGATGGCGTTCGAGCAGGCGCTGCTGGTCCGGCGCCAATCCGAGCGTGCCGCGCGCCCGGTACACCGCATCGATCCGGGCGAACAGCGCCGGATCGAGCATTATGCGCGTGTGATGCGCGGCAAGACGCGGCGCGTAATCGCGGTCGATCGCGTCGAGCGCCTCATTGGTCGCGCTCGATGTCAGATTATCGAAGACGCGGCCGATCCGGATCAGGGTTCTGCCGCTGCGCTCCAGCGCCTCGATCGTATTCGCAAAATCCGGAGGCTCGGGTGTTGCCGCGATCGCTGCGATCTCGGCCTCGTGCTCCGCCATCGCGCGCTCGAAGGCCGGCGGGAAATGCTCCGGTCTTATCCGGTCGAAGGGCGGCAATCCGAACGGGGTGTCCCAGGATTGCAGCAGCGGGTTGTCGGCAAGGGTGGACACGGCGGCTCCAGAAATTATCGGCAAAAGCAGGCCCGGCGGCATCGGCTGGCGGCTATTTCAATGGATACACGCCGCCAGCCAATCACCGCGCCCCGGATATAGGCCCTGGCGACAAATCGATCGAGAGCGGCGTCTCGACGGCATGCCGGAAGCGGCGCTGTTCCCGCAAGCAGGCCATACGAGCCGAGCTGGCGCGGGGGCGAAAGCCGGAAGACCAACAAACCAGTCGATAATCCGCCACCGAGATGGCGAAGGAGCGGGGCTTCCTCGTCCATCAGGTTAAGAAATACGCTCTTTAGGAGAGTTGTTGACGCCGTTCTGTTACTAATGATATGGGAACTGCCACAAACTGTAACATCGATTGTTCCAACCGGGGCAGTCGCCAAACCTGATGAGAGCAGCACATGGCCACGGTAACCGGTAGCATTGGCAGGGATTTCATCCATCGAGCGGGCGATGGCTTGGTGCCGCCCCCCGGTTTCAGCGACGTGGTCGGCGTCACGGCGGGACCGGATATAATTTCGGCCCTGGCCGGCGACGACATCCTGTTCGGCGATGACGGGGGCGATTCGCTCGACGGCGGCGCCGGCGCGGACGCGATGACCGGCGGGGCCGGTAGTGACATTTATTTCGTCGACAATGCCGGCGATACGGTGACCGAGGCAGCGGGCGGCGGCACCGATACGGTGATGAGCTCGATCACCTATGTGCTTGGCGCCGAGGTCGAGAACCTGCTCCTGACCGGTGCGGCCGCGATCGACGGCACGGGCAATGCTCTCGCCAACACGATCACCGGCAACACTGCGGCCAATGTGCTGAGCGGCGGCGGCGGCAACGACACGCTGAACGGCGGCCAGGGTGCCGATCAGCTGATCGGCGGGGCCGGGAACGACACGTATTTTGTCGATAATGTCGGCGACACCGTCACCGAGGCGGCCGGCGGCGGCATCGACACGGTGGCGAGCTCGATCACCTATGTGCTCGCTGCCGAGTTCGAGAACCTGCAACTGACTGGTGTCGGCGCCATAAACGGCACGGGCAACGCTCTCGCCAACACGATCATCGGCAACAACGCGACCAATGCGCTGAGCGGTGCCGCCGGAAACGACACGCTCAACAGCAGCGGCGGCAACGATATCCTTAATGGCGGGGCCGGCGCTGACGCCATGATCGGCGGCGCCGGGGATGATACGTATTCCGTCGATAACGCCGGGGACACGGTGACTGAGGCGGCGGCCGGCGGCATCGACACGGTGCGCAGCGCGATCACCTACACGCTTGGCGCCGAGGTCGAGAACCTGGTCCTGACCGGTGCGGCCGCAATCAGCGGCGTGGGCAACGCTCTCAACAACACGATCACCGGCAACACCGCGGCCAATGCGCTGAGCGGTGCCGCCGGAAACGACATACTCAACGGCGGCGGCGGCAACGATCTCCTCAATGGCGGGGCCGGCTCGGACGCGATGAGCGGCGGCACCGGCAACGACACCTATGTCGCCGACAATGCCGGCGACACTGTCACCGAGGCGGCGGGCGGCGGCACCGACACGGTGCAAAGTTCAATCACCTACACGCTCGGCGCCGAGGTGGAGAACCTGGTCCTGACCGGGGCGGCCGCGATCAACGGCACAGGCAACGCTCTCAACAACACGATCACCGGCAACAACGCGGCCAATGTGCTGAGCGGCGGCGGCGGCAACGATACGCTGAACGGCGGTCAGGGTGCCGATCAGCTGATCGGCGGCGCCGGCAACGACACGTACTTCGTCGACAATGTCGGCGACACGGTCACCGAGGCGGCAGCCGGCGGCATCGACACGGTGCGCAGCGCGATCACCTACACGCTCGGTGCCGAGGTCGAGAACCTGGTCCTGAGCGGTGCGGCGGCGATCAACGGCACGGGCAACGCTCTCAACAACACGATCACCGGCAACGCCGCGGCCAATGCGCTGAGCGGCGGGGCCAGCAACGACACGCTGAACGGCGGCGGCGGCAACGATACGCTGAACGGCGGCGCCGGTGCGGACGCGATGAGCGGCGGCACCGGCAACGACATCTACGTCGTCGATAATGCCGGGGACACGGTGACCGAGGCGGCGGGCGGCGGCACCGATACGGTGCGCAGTTCGATCACCTATGCGCTTGGCGCCGAGGTCGAGAACCTGGTCCTGACCGGTGCGGCCGCGATCAACGGTACGGGCAACGCTCTCGCCAACACGATCACCGGCAACGCCGCGGCCAATGTGCTGAACGGCGGCGGGGGCAACGATACGCTCAACGGCGGCGGCGGCAACGATATCCTCAATGGCGGGGCCGGTGCGGACGCGATGAGCGGCGGCAACGGCAACGACACCTATGTCATCGACAATGCCGGCGACACGGTGACCGAGGCGGCGGGCGGCGGCACCGATACGGTGCAAAGTTCGCTGATCTATGCGCTTGGCGCCGAGGTCGAGAACCTGGTCCTGACCGGGGCGGCCGCGATCAACGGCACAGGCAACGCTCTCAACAACACGATCACCGGCAACGCCGCGGCCAATGAGCTGAGCGGCGGGGCCGGCAACGACACGCTGAACGGCGGCGGCGGAGCC
>JBFWVT010000011.1:0-90292 GCA_050246595.1 Alphaproteobacteria bacterium | reverse complement strand
GGCTGCCGTGGCGCCGGGGAAATTCGCCGGTCAGCGCCGCTCCCGAATACGAGGACTCTCTGTTCGAGCAGTGGTCGCGCGGCGTCTTCGACGCGTACTGGAAGCAGCCCGGCATCTGGGCCGAGGGGTTTTACGACCGCTACTCGCCGGTCCCGGTCGTGCATCTGTCGGGCTGGTACGACCCCTATGCCCGCACCGCGACCGACAACTATCTCGGTCTGTCGCGCGCCGGGCGCGCTCCGCAGCGTCTGATCCTCGGCCCGTGGACGCATGGCGATCGCTCGCTGAGCCATGCCGGCGAGGTCGATTTTGGCGAGGCGGCCCCGGTTGACGGCAACCTCGCCGGGGATTTTTTCGAGCTGCGCCGGCGCTGGTTCGACTGCTGGGTACGCGGTGTTTCGAACGGGGTCGAGGCGGAACCGAAGGTGCGGGTTTTTGTGATGGGCGGCGGCTCCGGGCGGCGCAACCGCGACGGCAGGCTCGATCATGGCGGGCGCTGGCGTGCCGCCTCCGAGTGGCCGCTGCCCGAGACGCGCTGGACGCGCTTTTATCTGCACCCGGATCGCGGTCTCGGGCCGGTCCCGGCCGCCGGCACGGGGGCGCTCGATTATGTCTTCGACCCGCGCGACCCGGCATCGACACGCGGCGGCGCGATCAGCTCCGGAGAGCCGGTCATGCAGGCCGGCGCCTTCGACCAAAGCGCGGCGGCGGACCGTCCCGATGTGCTGGTCTTTACGACGCCGCCGCTCGACGACGATCTCGAAATCGTCGGGCCGGTGAGGGCGCGTTTGTGGATCGCCTCCGACGCGCCGGATACCGATTTCACCGCCAGGCTGATCGACCTCTATCCGCCGAGCGCGGATCACCCGAGCGGGTTCGCGATGAACCTGACCGAGGGGCTGCTGCGGGTGCGCTACCGCGATAGCTGGGAGCATCCCGCCCCAATGACCCCGGGCGAGGTCTACGCGATCACGATCGAGCTGTTCCCGATCGGCAACCTGTTCCGCCGCGGTCACCGGCTGCGGCTCGATATATCGAGCAGCAACTTCCCGCATTTCGACGTCAACCCGAACTCGGGCGAGCCGGAAGGCGCGTGGTGTTATCCGCGCCCGGCCCGCAACCGGATCTTCGCAGCGGCCGAGCGACCCTCGCACATCCTGCTCCCCGTCCTCCCGAAACAAGCGGCGACCGATCGGCGGCAATCGGATCGCGGCCGGGCATTTTAAAGCCTTTTGGCACGCGTATTGCCGGCGCCCGCGGAGCCGGTTGCAACAACCCGCGATGACGAGCATGTTCTCTGCTTCTCTGTTAAGTAGTTTTTTGCTAAGAACCGGTACGTCTCGGATTACGCGCCGCGCCAAAGTCGTTGTGGCACGTCCTTAAGCCGCTCAGCCAAAATCGATGCGTCCCGAACCGGAAATCCTGCACCAGCTCGACCGCCGTCTTGGAACCGCGCATGCAACCGAGCGGCTGCGGCGTGAATCCCGCCATGAGCAGCGCGTATCGCGCGGCGGGCTCGCGTCATTGCGCCTCAGGAATCTTCAATACTCGCCGCTTCTTGTTCGCGGCGCGTTGAAAGCGGTCGGGCTGTACCGTCGCGCCCGCGCCAACGCGGCGCGCGTGCAGGTGGAGGAAAACCTGCTGCGCTTCGCAACCCTGCCCGAGGCGTTTGACGGGTTTACGATCCTGCATGTCAGCGACATGCACGTCGATATCAGCGCGGAGGCGATGCGCCAGCTTGCCGGGCTGTTGCCGGGTCTGCGCTGCGATCTCTGCGTTCTGACCGGTGATTTCCGCGGCCAGACATACGGACCATTCGACGCCTGCCTCGCCGGATTGGCCCGGCTGCGTCCATATCTGCCGGAGCCGGTCTATGCCGTTCTCGGCAATCACGATTCGATCCTGATGGTGCCCGGGCTCGAAGCGATCGGCATCCGGGTTCTGCTCAACGAGTGCGACCCGATCGTCCGCGGCAATCGCGCGGTCCATCTCGCCGGCATCGACGACGCGCATCTTTATCGCCTGCACGATATTAAAAAAGCGGCTTCCGGGATTCCGGCAGCCGCGTTTTCGATCCTGCTGTCGCACACCCCCGAGGTATATCGCGAGGCGGCTTCCGCCGGGTTCGACCTGATGTTGAGCGGGCACACGCATGGCGGCCAGATCTGCCTGCCCGGCGCGATCCCGATCACGCTCGACTCGGTCCTGCCGCGCCATATGGGTGCGGGAGGCTGGGTCTATCGCGGTCTGACCGGCTACACCTCGGTCGGGGTCGGGTCCTGCGTCGAACCGGTGCGGTTGAACTGCCCGCCGGCGGTCACGCTGCACCGCCTGCACCGCCTGCACCGCCTCTGATCCGCGCCGCGCCGCAGGCGGGCCTCGCAGGCAGAAGTCAATAAGGCTCGTCGCGCAATCCGACCCAGTACAGCAGGCGCGACAGCACGACCGCGCCGACAAAAAACGCCGCGACGACGATGGCGATATCCGCCGCCGTCAGCGCCAGCGCCTTGTGGCAAGCGAGAAGCGGCAGCAGCGATTCAGGAATGTGGTCGAGACCGAGGGCCCGGCTGCTCGGCGGCCGGTTGAGCCGCCGCTTGATAAAGCTCGAAATCAAATCGCCGGCCATCGCGGTCGCCCCGATCAGCGCGCCGAGCCACCACGCAATCCCGACCAGCGGCGCGGCGGCTGCCGTTGCCGCCACCGAAACCAGGACACCGCGCACGGTCTTTGACGAGCCGAATACCGGGCGCCCGTCTACAAAGCACATGCCGCCATCGAGCGGCCATGCCAGCGCGCCGCCCCAGGCCTTTTTGGCGAGCAGCGGCGCTCCGTTCGCGACCGCAAGCAGCAACAGCAGTCCCAGCAGGTGAAGGGCGTCCGGCTCCATCGCGCCGACCGTGCCGCGGACCCGCCGCGCTCCGGGGAACCGCGCCCGCCGGAGCGGCTACTTGCCCAGGAACAGACCGCCATTGACGTGGATCGTCTGTCCGGTGATGTAGCGCCCTTCCGGTCCGGCCAGGAAGCGCACCATCGCCGCGATCTCCTCGGCCCGCCCCTGCCGCCCCAGGGGAATGCCGCGCGCGAGGCTGCCGCGCCCCTGCGGACCGCCGGCCGAGGCGCCGCGCGCCGTGTCGATCGAGCCGGGCGCGACGCAATTGGCTGTGATGCCGTGCGGCGCCAGCTCCATCGCGAGACCGCGCATCAACCCTTCAAGCCCGGCCTTTGAGGCGTTGACGTGGACCCGCCCGACCGCTCCGGCGTGATGCGAGACGCCGGACAACCCGATCAAGCTGCCGCCGCCGCGCTTGATCATCTCCGGCACGCTTGCTTGCGCGAGAATAAAGGCGCCGTCGAGCGCGACCGACAGGATCTCGTGCCACTCCTCCAGGCTCATCTGTAGAAATGGCGTCTGGCGGCGCAGCCCGGCATTGCCGATAGCGATGTCGATCCCGCCGAATTCCCTGACCGCTGCCTCGACCATCGCCGCGACCTGATCCGGCTTTGACACATCGGCCAGGTAGGGCAGCGCATGGCCGCCGCCGGCGCGGATTGCGCCAGCGGTCTGCTCGACAATGGCGCGGTCGCCGCGTCCGTTGACGATCACCGAGGCGCCGTCCGCAGCGAGCGCGAGCGCGATCGCCTTGCCGATATTCTTGCCGGCTCCGGTAACGATCGCCACCTTGCCCGACAGTGCCTGCGCTCCGGTCATCGCTGCCTCCGCCCGACCCGCAAAAAGCTAAGCATCGCGCGTCGCGTGCGGTCAACCGCGGAGCGTATCGACGCGGGACCGGCTCGCCTGCCGCAAAGGCGCGCAGCGGATTAAATCGTTTTAAGTTGCACCGGCGGAAGCGCTCGCCTCACAGTGCATGCCGAGCATCAGCGGGCTCATACCGATGCGCGCCGCTCCGATGTCGAACCCCGCGAAGGCGGACGAGGTGCAGGCAAACGAATCGCTTCCGGCGGCCGGGGAGGAGGAGCGGTCGCCCAACGGCCGGCAGATCGGCTTTCCGCCCGGGCGGCAAAGCGGCGGCCGCCGCTTTGCCGCCCGGTGGGCGGATTTATCGCGTTTTCTCACGCCGCGTTCGCCGACGACCCGATACGGGCTGGCGCTGGTGTTTGCCGTCGCGGCCTATGTTGCGGCGATCCTGCTCGAAGTCGGAACCGGCAAGTTCGCCGCCTTTCCGTTTTATGCCGCCGTTGTTGCCGGGGCGTGGCTCGGGGTCGGCCCGGGTCTGCTGTCATTCGCGCTCTCGGCCGTCGCGGCGGCGGATTTCTGGACAAAGCCGCGATACACCTGGGAAATCGAGCCGGTCGATCTGCCCTCCTTCGCCGCTTTTGTCGTTTTCGCGCTGATGAGCCTAGCCTGGAGCATACAGCGGCGGCGCGCCCAGCACGCGCTCGAAACGACGGTTCAGGAACGCACCGCCGAGCTGGTGCGCGCCAACGCGGCGCTGAAGGCCGAAATGGCCGAGCGCGAGGCGACCGAACGGGCGCTGCGCGAAGCCGAGGCGGAGCTGGCCCGCACCTTGCGCTTGGCGACAATGGCCGAACTGGCGGCCACGATCGCGCACGAGATCAATCAGCCACTGGCCGCGATCACGGCAAACGGCAGCGCCTGTCTGCGCTCGCTGCAGCGCGATCCGCCGCTGCTCGACAACGCGCGCGAGGCGGCGAGCTGCATTGTCGCCGACGGTCACCGGGCCGGCGACGTCATCGCTCGCATCCGCGCGCTGTTCAACAAGGAACCGCCGCGGCAGCAGCTTTTGAACCTCAACGAGATTGTCGAGGCTGTCCTCGCCCTGTCGCGCGGCGCGATTGAACGGCAGCGGGTCACCGTCCGCGCCGAGCCGGCGGACCCGCCGCCGCTGGTTCGGGCGGACCCGGTGCAGCTCCAGCAGGTTCTCGTCAATCTCGTCACCAATGCGCTCGAAGCGATGGAAGACACCCCCGAAGACGAGCGCGTAATGACCGTGCGCTCGCGCATCGAAGGCGACACCGCCGCGGTCACCGTCGAGGATAACGGCGCCGGTCTCGATCCCGATCGCGTCGCGCATATGTTTGACAGCTTCTACACGACAAAACCGGGCGGTATCGGCGTCGGACTCGCGATCAGCCGCTCGATCGTCGATGCGCATGGCGGCTCGATGTGGGCCACGCCCGGCACGCCGGTCGGCGCCGTGGTCGGCTTCAACCTGCCGCTCGCCGTGCAGCGAGAACATTGTTTGCCGCAGCAGCGTTACCCGAAAGAGTATTCCGGGTCTCCCTAACTCGCTATTCGAGTGTCTCGATGGCCGCTCGATCTTCGGCGACGCGCCCCGATATCCTCGCGCCGGTGGACAGACGGATTTATTCGCGATGGGGCCGCTGATCTCGATCGTCGATGACGACCAGGCGGTGCGCGAAGGCTTGCAGCGCATGCTTCGGTCGCACGGATTCGCGACGGCGGTATTCGCCTCGGCCGAGCAGTTCCTGGCGTCGGGTCGTCCGGAAAACGCATCCTGTCTGATCCTCGATGTCCGCATGCCGGGAATGACCGGATTGGGGCTGCACGATCATCTGGCCTCCGAGGGTTGCCGGCTCCCGATAATCCTGATAACCGGTTCTCCGACGAGCGGAGAGCGGGAACGCGCGATGTCTCTGGGGGTGGTCTCGTACCTGACAAAGCCGGTGGACGAGCGCGTTCTGCTTGAGAGCCTGCGCGAGGCGCTGGAACACGGCAGCCAGGCCGCCGGTTAGGCGTCGAGCTGCGCCGGTATTCGCGGCAGCGTCACGGGTCCGGCGGCATCAGGGGGGATTTCCAAAGTGAGCGAAACGATGCTCGCGCCGGCGGCGGTCGCGCCCGCCGGGCCGGTCCTGCCGCGCCATCTCCGGCGGCTGGAGGCGGAGGCGATCGCCATCATGCGCGAGGTCGCGGCCGAATTTCGCAATCCCGTCCTGATGTATTCGATCGGCAAGGATTCGAGCGTCCTGCTGCATCTAGCGCGCAAGGCGTTCCATCCGGCCAAGCCGCCCTTTCCGCTGCTGCACATCGACACGACCTGGAAATTCCGCGAGATGATCGCGTTTCGCGACGCGACGGCGCGCGCGCTGGGTCTCGATCTGATCGTCCACACCAACCCGGACGGGCTGGCGCGCGGTATCAACCCGATCGCGTCGGGGTCCGCCCTGCATACCGAAATCATGAAGACCGAGGCGCTGAAACAGGCGCTCGACAAATATGCTTTCGACGCGGCGCTGGGCGGGGCGCGGCGCGACGAGGAGAAAAGCCGCGCCAAGGAGCGAGTGTTTTCCTGTCGCGGCCCCGGCCACACCTGGGAGCCGCGACGCCAGCGCCCGGAGCTTTGGCATCTCTACAACACCCGCCTCGCGCCGGGCGAGTCGATGCGGGTATTCCCGCTGTCGAACTGGACCGAACTCGACGTGTGGGACTACATCGCGGCCGAGGCGATTCCTGTCGTGCCGCTTTATTTCGCGAAAACGCGGCCGGTCGTCGAGCGCGACGGCGTCTGGATCATGGTCGATGACGACCGGCTGAAGCTGCGTCCGGGCGAGGTTCCGCAGCCGCGCCTGGTGCGCTTCCGCACGCTCGGCTGCTATCCGCTGACCGGAGCGGTCGAATCCTCTGCCGCGACGGTCGCCGAGATCACCGCCGAATTGCGCGCCGCGCGCACCTCGGAGCGGCAGGGCCGGCTGATCGACACCGACGATACGGCCTCGATGGAGCGCAAAAAGAAACAGGGGTATTTCTGATGCCCGACGATGCGATCCGGGTCCCGTTTTCGGGGACAGGCGCGGGCGACCGCTCTCTGTTGCGGTTTCTGACCTGCGGCTCGGTCGATGACGGCAAATCGACGCTGATCGGGCATCTTCTCTACAACGCCGACAGCGTGATGAGCGACCAGCTCGAAGCGCTCAAGACCGAATCGCGGCGCTTTGGCACGACCGGCGGCGACATCGATTTCTCGCTGCTGCTCGACGGGCTCGAGGACGAGCGCCAGCAGCGCATCACGATCGATGTCGCCTACCGTTATTTCTCGACCCCGCGCCGCTCGTTTGTCGTCGCCGACAGCCCCGGTCACGAGCAGTACACGCGCAACATGGCAACCGGCGCCTCGGGCGCCGATCTCGCGGTGCTGCTGGTCGATGCCCGCAAGGGTGTGCTGCCGCAGACCCGCCGGCACTCGCTGATCTGCTCGCTGTTCGGCATCCGCCATGTCGTGCTCGCGGTCAACAAGCTCGACCTCGTCGGTTTCGACCGCGAGGTATTCGACAAGATCGCGACCGATTATGCCGAGTTCGCCGCCGATCTCGGTTTCGCCTCGCTGGTCATGATCCCGCTCTCGGCGCGTCACGGCGACAATCTGACCGAGCGCTCGCCGCGCACCCGATGGTATCAGGGGCCGAGCCTGCTCGAACACCTTGAAACAATCGATATTACCGAAGACACCGCCGACCAGCCCTTCCGCTTCCCGGTGCAATGGGTCAATCGCCCGAACCAGGAGTTCCGCGGGTTTTCCGGCACTATCGCATCCGGCGAGGTGACGCCGGGCGATCCGATCCAGGTCATGGGGTCGTCGCGCGCATCGCGGGTCAAGCAAATCGTCACCTTCGACGGCACGCTGGCGCGCGCCGCGGCCGGCGACGCGGTAACCTTGACCCTGGAGGACGAGATCGACATCGCGCGCGGCGACATGCTGGTGCATCCGCAAGCGCCGTCCGAATTCGCCGACCAGTTCGCCGCGCATCTCGTCTGGATGAAGGATGACCCGCTCGTTCCGGGCCGCTCCTACTGGCTGAAAAGCGGCGCCAGAACGGTGTCGGCCTCGGTGACCACGCTGAAGCACCGCATCGACATCAACACCGGCGCGCATGAAGCGGCGCGCACGCTGGGGCTGAACGAGATCGGCTATTGCAATCTCGCGACCGGCGCGCCGCTGGCCTTCGACTCGTACAGAAAGAGCCGCGCCACCGGCGGGTTTATCCTGATCGACCGGATGACGCAGGAGACCGCGGCGGCCGGGGTGATCGACTTCGCGCTGCGGCGGGCCACCAACATCCATTGGCAGGAGCTTTCGGTCGGCCCGGCGCAGCGCGCCGAACTCAACGGTCATCAACCCGCGATCCTGTGGTTCACCGGGCTGTCCGGCGCCGGCAAATCGACGATCGCCAACCGCCTCGAACAGAAATTGCGCGCGATCGGGGTGCACACGATGCTGCTCGACGGCGACAATATCCGCCACGGGCTCAATCGCGATCTCGGCTTCACCGATGCCGACCGCGTCGAGAACATCCGCCGGGTCGGCGAAGTGGCCAAGCTGATGGGCGATGCCGGGCTGATCGTTATCTGCGCCTTTATCTCGCCGTTCCGGGCGGACCGGCAGCTGGCGCGCGAGATCGCCGGTTCGCACGAATTTATCGAGGTGTTTGTCGATACCCCGATCGGCGAGTGCATCAGACGCGATCCGAAGGGGCTTTACGCCAAGGCGCAGGCCGGCGCGATCCCGAACTTCACCGGTATCGACTCGGCCTACGAACCGCCCGAGACCCCCGAAATCCGCCTGCAAACAATCGACGCCGATCCGGACATGCTGGCCGACCATATCCTGGCCGAGTTGCGCCGCCGCGCCGTCCTGTCCTGACCGGGACCCGGCGTCAGAGCTTAGAGCTATATTGTCCAACCAGATCGAAGCACCCCATTGTGTCGTTTTGGCCGGGCTTGGCCCGGCCATCCACGAGTCGCTTGGCAAATGGTTGCGGTTGCTCGTGGATGCCCGGCCCAGGGCCGAGCACGAACGAGAGTATGATCGAACCTGATCGGATCACGCTTTAGCGCGGGTCGGCCGCACGATCGGCGGCCGTGCCGTAGCGGATGATATGGGGCGCGTCAAAGCCGGGCGCGTCGGCGATATCGCGTATGAACAGCCATCCCTGGGCGCCATCGGGGCAGGAGACGCGCATCCATTCGTCATACCCGGCTTCCGGCGCATCGCCGCCGCGCGACAGAGGGGCGGAATGTTCGAACAAGGTCTGGTCGCCGGTATATCGCGACCCTCGATAGTCCAGAACGATCCGTCCCTCGGCCAGATACGCCAGGTAGCGCCAGCGGTCGCCGGGGTTGAAGCCTACCGGAACCTCCCTTTGCGCAGCCTGGTCGAAAAGAACATCCCGAAAACCCGTCTGCACGACGAATTCCCGCGATTTTGTGAATGACACGAATTGCAGGTCCTGTTGCGCGACGCGTTTTTGATTCCAGGGGTGATAAGTCGCATCCTTCTCGAAACGGCAGGGGACCGTTCGCGGCGCCTCGGGATCGGGACGCTCGCGCAGCGCGACCGTTCGCGTCCCGGTCATCGTGAAGCCGCCCGGATACTCTCCGCTCCACTGCTCCATTCGATACCAGGACGGATCATAGGCCAGAGCGGCAGCGGGCAGGCCGAGCGCGGCGAGCAACGCGACCACGCGAAGAAGCACCTGGATCATGCCGCCATCTCCGCCCGCAGCCTGAACAATACACCGGGTTTCGCCCTCCGGGTCTTCCGCCGCCGCAGCGGAGCGGGTCGTCCCCCCGATCGGATCAGGTCAATCCGAGTTTTTCCTTTGTCCGCGGCCCGACAATTCCGTCCGGCCGCAACCCGTTGGCGGCCTGGAAGTCGATGACCGCGGCCCGCGTTATCGGTCCGAAATCACCGTCCGGCATGATATCAAAACCCAGCGCCAGAAGCGCTTCCTGCAATTGGCGGACCTCGACCCCGCGATCGCCGATCGACAGGTTGGTCTCGGTCACCGTCCGGTTCGCCGCCGCCGGACCGAATTTCCCTTCGGCGTGCCATTTGCGGATCGTCTCGTCCGCCACCTCGAAATGCATCCCGTCCTCGAAGGTGCTGAAGCCGACGCCCCAGTACCACCCGGCCTGATTGAAGAACGGAGCCATCGCCGCCAGTCCCGCCAGAGTCCGTCCGTCCATCCGGGCCGATGGCGATTGAACCCCGTCGAGAACGCTGCCGATCCGGATATCCACGGCGGTGCCCCAGGAATGATTGCTGATATTCCGGCTCCCGCGGATCAGCCGCGCGCAGAACATTCCGGCCGTGCCGAGAACGGCGTGGACTTCCGGATGGGCATTCCTGACCTGCGCCAACACCTCGCGGAGCGAGTCGACCGCCGGCCTGATCCCGGTCACCCGAAACGGACCGACATCCTGGGTGACAAGCAGCGCCCTGATCGGATGGTTGGTCGCGGGCCGGCACTCGTTGTCAAAGGTGTCCCTGGGTCTGCCAAGAATTTGCAGCATGGTGCTGCTCTTTGCCGACCGCAACCCTGGGTTAATCCCGGCAGGGATCGGTACGATCTGCGTAGGATTCATGGCGGTTCCTCCTGGCACGGGCGATGCCTGCGGTATGGCACAATTATTGCTGCTCCCGATGCAATTCCAGAGTAGCAGTTTACAGGCTGAACGCTACGCCAAAACACCGTAGGTACGCTTTCCTGGTGCGGTCGCAATCCGCAAGATCGCCCGCAAGATCGCCCGCAAGATCGAATGCGTAACAGGGTGCCGTAAATCTCCGCCTTCACTTCTCCTGCCCGAGACGGCGCAGCTCGATGCGGGCGGCGGCGGATTTGACGGCCAGGGTCAGCGAGCGCAGCAGCTCCGAGCCTCCCGAGAAATCGGGCGGGGCGACGTTTTCGACCCGCTGGTCCGGCTGCATTTTCTTCTGCGCGGCGAACGTGCCGTCATCCTTGGCGATCGCGATCGCGTAACCGCCGTTTTCCTCGATAAAGCGGAACGCCTGCAAGTCGGAGGCGCCGTCGCCGACATAGATCATCTGGTCGATGGGCGCGTGGCGCTCCGACCCCTCGACCGGCACGGCGCTGTCGGGCGCGTTCGGGCCGGCGGGACCCAGACCCTTGCCGAGCGCTTCGAGATAAAGAACCTTTTCCGGGTGGGTGATCGTGCGCTTGACGAAGGTCACGACGCCGTCGTCGTTGAAGTGGAATTGCGAGGCCCAAATGTTGTCGAATTTTTTCGCCAGCTCGGTGTCGATGATGATGTCGACAAAGCCCGCGGACAGGATGGTGAACTCGAGCGCGATGTCGTCGGCGATCTCGCCGGCCACCGCGCGCAGCCGGTCGAACATCTCGGGCACGCCGGGAAAGGGCTTGATCCGCGCCGCCGTCTCGCGGATGACGGCGGAATCGAGCGGCCGGCCGACCGCGCGCGCCGCCTCGATCAGCGCGAAACCGTGCGCCAGGATCTGATCCCAGCCGTCACCGATCAGCGGATCGACCCGCTCGCGCTGCCACGCCTCGCGCTCGATGCCGAGAACTTCGAGCAATGTGTCGATCGTCGCCGGGGCGAGCGTGAGATCGAAGTCGAACGTCAACAGAATGCGCTTGTGCAGCGCTCTCGTGGCTCGCATCGGCCGGCCTCGCGTGGCAATCGAACCCAAACGCGGCATATTGCGGGAAGTTCGACCGCTTCGGCGACCCCTGCCGCTTTTCGCGTCAGGCGAGTCTGGTCTAAGCTGCGCCGACAGCGGTTTCCCTGGAGGGTAGAAAAATGGCGGTACGGGTGGCGATCAACGGGTTCGGGCGCATCGGGCGGCTGGTGCTGCGCGCGGCCTACGAGCACAAGCACACCGAGATCGAGGTCGTCGGCATCAACGATCTGGGACCGGTCGCGACCAACGCGCACCTGCTGAAATATGACAGCGTGCACAGCCGCTTTCCCGGCGAGATCACGACCGGCGAGGACTGGATGGATATCGGGCGCGGCCGGATCCGCGTCACCGCCGAGCGCGACCCGGCCAAACTGCCGTGGAAGGAGCTGAATGTCGATGTCGCGCTCGAATGCACCGGCATTTTTACCAAGCGCGACGCCGCCGCGAAGCATCTCGAAGCCGGCGCGAAAAAGGTCATCATCTCGGCCCCGGCCGACGGCGTCGATCTGACCGTCGTGATGGGCGTCAACAACGACGAGCTGAAACCGTCGCACCAGGTCATCTCGAACGCGTCCTGCACGACCAACTGTCTGGCGCCGGTCGCCTATGTGCTGCACCAGGGGATCGGCATCGAGCGCGGCTACATGACAACGATCCACTCCTATACCGGCGACCAGAACACGGTCGATACCTTGCACAGCGACCTGCGGCGCGCCCGCGCGGCGGCGATGTCGCTGATCCCGACCTCGACCGGGGCGGCGCGCGCCGTCGGTCTCGTGCTGCCGGCCCTGAAAGGCAAACTCGACGGCACCGCGATCCGCGTGCCGACCCCGAACGTGTCATTGATCGACTTCAAATTCGACGCGGCGCGCGACACCACGTCCGACGAAGTCAATTCACTGATGGAAGAGGCGGCGAACTCGAACCGCTTCAAGGGCATTATCGGTCTCAACAAGGCGCCGACCGTGTCGGTCGATTTCAACCACGACTCGCACAGTTCTACGTTCGACCTGACCCAGACGCAGGTGCTCGACAAACGCTTTGTGCGCGTCCTGTCGTGGTACGACAACGAATGGGGTTTCTCGAACCGCATGGTCGAGGTCGCCGCGCTGTTCGGCTCGATGCACTGACCCGGGGGCACTGACCCGGGGGCACTGACCGGGGCGGCTGGCCGCCCCGGCAGCCGGCGGGTCAGGCGAGACCGAGCCGCCGGCTGGCGATCCGGGCGCCGTCCGCCATCGCCTTCAGCTTGGCCCAGACGACATCCTCGGTAATCCGCCCCATGCCGGCCGAGGTGTCAAAGCCGCAATCGGTGCCGGCCATCACGCGATGCGGGTCGCCGACCGCGCGCGCGACATTTTCGAGCCGGTCGGCGACGACCTCGGGGTGCTCGACAAACCCGGTCAGATCGTCGATCACGCCGGCCACGATGATCTGATCGTCGGCCAGCGGGAATTTCTGCAATACGCGCCATTCGTGCTGATGCCGCGGGTTGGCGAAGGGCAGCACAAACCCGCCGACCTTGGCCCGCTGCAACAGCGGCAGGATCTCTGCGAGCGGCACGTCGCAATCGTGCGGCCCCTCGTAATTGCCCCAGCACACATGCAGGCGCACCCGGTCGCGCGGGATGTCGGCGATGGCGCGGTTGATCGTCTCGACCACCCGCTCGACAAAACCGAGAAAATCCGCCAGCGGCCGCTCGTTGTACGACAGGTGCCGTTCGAGCGCGAGATCGGGGCAGTCGAGCTGCAACAAAAACCCGTTTGCGACGATCGTTTCGTATTCGATCTTGAGCGCGGCGGCGAGCGCGGCGAGATAGGCCTCCTCGGTGTCGTAATACTCATTCCTCATCGCGGCGGCGACGATGCCGGGCGACGGCGCGGTCATAAACGGCTCGACAAACCCGCCAGGTCGCTCGCCATTAAGGCGCTCGTCCAGCACGGCGCGGAAATCGGCGATCTCGGATTTCAGCTCGCTGTCATCGACATAGCGCACCTCGCCGATCGCGAGCGGCGGCTCGTAATTGCCGACCGCCTCGCGCGCCGCCAGCATCCGCGCCATCTGCTCCTTGAGGATCGGATAGCGTTCGACATCGCCGCGCGGCCAGCGCTTCCAGCGCCCGCCGAACCCGCTCATGCGGTGGCGCACATACAGAAAAAACGCCTCGCGCTGCTGCTCGCCATTATTGCCGATATCGATGCCGGACTCGATCTGCTTGGCGACGACATGGCGCAGCGCCGCCTTGCCGAGGCGGTCGAGTTCGGCCGGATCGACCGCTTCGCCGCGCGCCCGCCGCACATAAAGCCGGGTCAGCTCCGGCGGGCGCGGCAGACTGCCGGTATGGGTTGTCAGAATACGGTTTTCGTTGCGCTGCATCGCCTCTCCTCCCGAAACGGACCGGGTACTGCTCGTTGTCAATCGCGGTCCTCGCCTGCGGCGCTCGACCCCGCCTCGGGCCGGCGGCGCACGAGGCTGACCGGTTTCAGGCTCATCACCACCGCGCCGGTCTGGTTCAGCACCTCGACCAGGCTGCGCACGACGCCCTGCTCCGGGTTCTTGCGCGACGGGCGGGCTTCCAGGATCGTGACGCGCAGGCTCAGCACGTCGCTCGGCCGCACCGGAAGGTGCCAGCGCAGCTCGTCGAGCCCTGGCGACGCCAGACTTGAGGCCGGCGACAGAAAATGGTCGGCATAGAGGCGCATCATCATCGCCCCAGTGTGCCAGCCGCTTGCGATCAGCCCGCCGAACCGGCCGCGCGCCGCGGCGTCAGGGTCGATATGCATCGGCTGCGGATCGTAGCGGCGCGCGAAATCGACGATGTCGCTCCCGGTCACGGCGATCGCGCCGGCGGTATGAACCGCCCCCGGCACGTAATCCTCAAAATAGCGCCCCTCCCCGGCCGCCGGGATGTCAGCCTGCCGACCCGCCGTCATGTCGTCGGAGGTCATGTCCCTGGGGCCTGTCGCTGCGGGTCCGGGAATTCCAGGATCGCGACCTCCTCGCTTTGCGTATCGAGCACGGCGCAGCTCAGCTTCCCGCCGTTGCGCGGGTCGCGCGCGTCGCCGGTCGAACCGGGGTTGATCACAAGCACCCGCCCGACCCGCTCGGCCAGTTGCTGGTGGGTGTGGCCGTACAGCACAAAATCGGCCTCGGCCTCGGCAAAGCCGGCGAGCAGCGGGCTGCCGGGGTGGATATAGGCGCCGCGCGGCTCCCACGGCGTCGAATGGATCAGCAACAGGCGCTTGCCGCCGAGCACCAGCTCGCGGCGGTGCGGCTGCCCGGCGAGCCAGGCGGCCAGCTCCGGGTCGATGCCGTCGCGGGCCCTGGCGCGCGCGCCGTGCGGGCCGAAAAAGTGTTCCTCGTGATTGCCGACGATCACCCGCGCGCCGCGCCGCCGCAGAAGCGCGACGACATCGTTTGAAAAACGGTATTCGTAAATACTGTCGCCCAGGCAGAGCAGCTCGTCGACATCGCCCATCAGCGCAAGAGCCCGAGAGAGGCCGAGCGCATTGCAGTGAATGTCGGAAACAACGCCTATTTTCATTGCGCAACCGCCGGCATTGCAGCTGTCTCGGTTTGTCTCTGCAGTGGAGAGGGGATCACCATCCGAAACCTTACAATCCGAAATGATCGCCCGGCACAAAGACAGGATCGCTTTCCGAGTTCGAAGCGTTCTTGCCGAGGGGCGCATCTCGATGGGCGCATCTTGGGCCGCGATATTCATCCTCCAGTGAAATCGCGGCACCTCCCATGTATGTGGTGTAAGAAAGAGCGGCAGGCATGGCCATCGTCGATACCGTATGGGGACGGCTCACCCGATGCAATCCGCCTGACGCCGGCTCGTCCGGGACCGGTTCGGAAGTTTTTATCCCGGCCGGGGGCGAGGCGGAAGAGAGGCCGAACAGAGCGCGGCGGCCCCGCGCGCTGCCCGCAATCGCGGCGCTGCGCTGGCTCACCGCGGCGGCGGTTCTCGGGCTGATCGCCTGGGGGGTGATCTGGGAGATCGGCACTTCGCACCTGCAGGCAAAGATTTTTTCGCGCCTGGCGAACGGCATGACCTTTGATGTCGCGGACGGCGCGAGCGCGGCGATCCGGTATCCGCAAAGCGGTCCCTTTGACGAGCGGCTCGGCTATGTCGGCCTGCCCGGTTTTGTCGAGTCGCTGACCAGAAACGGGTACAAGGTGGAGAGCCAGGCGCAATGGTCGCCCAACCTCGTCAAGGCTGCCGACCACAACCTGTTCCCGATCTATCGCGAAAAGGATCGGGCCGAGCTGCTGATCACCGACCGCAGCGGCGAGGAGATTTATCGCGCCCGCTTCCCGGAGCGGGTCTTCCCCGACTTCGCCAGCATTCCGAGCCTCGTCGTGAACACGCTGCTGTTTGTCGAGGATCGCTACGTGCTCGACCGGGAAAACCCGGTGCGCAACCCGGCCGTCGAATGGAAACGTTTTGCGCTGGCCGCCGCGGGGCAGGTGGCGGAACTGGTCGTCTCCGACGCGGATGCCGGCGGCGCCAGCACGCTGGCGACCCAGATCGAAAAATACCGGCACTCGCCGGGCGGTCGCACCGGCGGCGCCGGGGACAAGATCCGGCAGATGGTTACCGCGTCGCTGCGCGCCTATTACGACGGGCCGGACACGCTCAAGCGGCGCGAGGAGATTGTCGCGACCTATCTGAACTCGACCCCGCTCGCCTCGATGCCGGGCCGAGGCGAGATCATCGGGTTGCCCGACGCGCTGTGGACCTGGTTCGGCACCGACCTCAAGGAGCTTGCGGAGGTCCTGAACAAGACGCCGCGCAGCGCCGCCGAACTGGCGCGCCAGGGCCAGATTTATCGGCAGGTTCTGGCGTTTATCGTGTCGGGGCGCCGGCCGAGCTATTATCTGCTCGACGATCGGGCCGCGCTCGGCGTGCTGATCGACAGCCATCTCTATGCGCTGGCCGGCGCCGGAATCATCAGCCCCTCGCTGCGCGACGCCACGCTCAATGCCGATCTGACTTTCCGCACCGAGCCGCCGCCGACATCCGAGGCCGAAGTGTCCTATGTAAAGCGCAAATCGACCGAGCAGGTGCGCAACCGGCTGGTCGGGCTGCTGCATCTGCCCGATCTGTATGCGCTCGACCGGCTCGATCTGAGCGTCGAGACCTCGATCGACACCGATACGCAGACGCGCGTCGCGAACGTGATGGAGCGGCTCTCCGACCCGGCCTTTCTGCGCAGCGCCGGCATGTACGGACACGGCATGCTGACCGGCGGCGCCGACCCCTCAAAGGTCGCCTGGAGTTTTGTGCTGTACGAACGCGACGACCGCCGCAACCATCTGCGCGTCCAGGCGGACAGCCTCAACCGGCCGTTCGACATCAATTCGGGGTCGAAACTGCAGCTCGGTTCCACCGCGAAGCTGCGCACGCTGACCACCTATCTGGAGGTTGTCGCCGAGCTGCACGATCGGCTCGCGGAGCTTCCGTCGCGCGAGTTGACGCGTCTCGCCGCCGAGGCCGACGATTCGCTGAGCGCCTGGGCGGCCTCGTATCTGTCGCGGGCGCAGGACCGCGACCTGCGTCCGATGCTTGAGGCGGCGTTGCAGCGGCGCTATTCGGCGGCTCCGGAACAGTTCTTTACCGGCGGCGGGTCGCACAGCTTCTCGAATTTCGCGTCATCGGACAACCACGCCAACCCGACCGTCCTGCACGCGTTCGAGAACTCGATCAACCTGCCCTTTGTCCGGATCATGCGCGACATCGTGAACTATTACATCGCGGCGGACGGGATCGAGACCAAGCGCCTGCTCGCCGACCCCGACAGCCCGCAGCGCGAGGAGTATCTGCGGCGCTTTGTCGAGACCGACAGCCGCCGTTTTCTGTACCGCTACTACCGCGACTACAAGGGGCTGAGCGGTGCCGAGGCGGTGGAGCTGCTGGCCGGGCGGGTCTCGGCGACGCCGCGCCGGCTGGCGGCGGTCTATATGACGCTGTATCCGCGCGCGCGCCTCGCCGATTTCTACAAGTTTCTCGTCGCGCACCTGCCGCAGACCAAATTCACCGAGCATCAGCTCTGGGATCTCTATCTGAGCTACGGGCCGGACCGGATGTCGCTGTCCGATCGCGGTTATGTCGCCGGCGTTCATCCGCTCGAATTGTGGCTGGTGCGCTACTTACAGGACCACCGGGACGCGTCCTGGGACGATGTTCTGGAGGCCAGCGCAGCGGTGCGGCAGGACGCCTATGCGTGGCTGCTCAACGGCAACACCCGCGCCCAGAACACAAGGATTCGCATCCTGCTGGAACAGGATGCCTTTGATCGCGTCTATGAGAACTGGCGCTCGGTCGGGTTTCCGTTCGGTCATCTGGTGCCCTCGCTCGGCACCGCGATCGGCTCGTCCGGCGACCGGCCGGCGGCTCTGTCCGAACTGATGGGGATCATCCTCAACGGCGGCATGCGCCTGCCGATCGCCTCGATCGAAAAGCTGCGTTTCGCCGCCGATACGCCCTACGAGACCAATCTCGGACTGGCCGTCCAGCCGGAGCGCGTGATGCCCGCGGCAGTCGCCGAGACGCTCCGGCGCGCGCTGACCTCGGTCGCCACCAACGGCACCGCGCGCCGGATCAACGGTGTCTTCACCGGCGCCGACGGGAAGCCGCTTGTCGTCGGCGGCAAGACCGGGACCGGCGACAACCGGCACCAGCGCTACTCGTCGAGCGGCGCGCTGATCTCATCGACCGCGGTCAACCGCACCGCCACCTTTGTCTTCTTTATCGGCGACCGGTTCTTTGGCACGGTGACGGCCTTTGTGGACGGCGAGGACGCCGACCGGTTCAGCTTTACCAGCGCCCTGGCGACCCAATTGCTGAAAGTGCTCGAACCGGAATTGCGGCCGCTGATCAAGGGCCGGGAACCCGTCCACCAGGCGCTGCTCGGTTCCTCGGAGGCCCCCGTGTCTCCAAAGAAGGAGGCGGGCCGCTAGAAGGCGGGCCGCGGCCGGCAGATCATTGCGGCAGGGCACGACCGCGCTACCCGCCCCGCCGCTCCTTCCGGGCTATGGCAGACCGGCCCGGCGGCTGGAGCCGGGATCGGAAGTTCCGGCGATCTCGGCCACCAGCTTGCGGGTGATCGCGTCGGCGAAGCTGTGAAAATCCTCGACCGTGATCAGAAAAGCGCCGGCGCCGCCGATCACGTTCTCCCGGAAATATTTTGGCAGCCCGCCCGGCGGCTGCGTGTGGAACGCGTATCCCGGCGTACTGCGGTTGTTGGCGATCGCCAGCCCGTTGATCGTGATCCCGGTGGCGACGGCCTCGTCACGGGCCTCTGTCAACGAGCGGCCGGAATTGCTGGTGCCGTCGCCGGAAACATCGATGACGCGCCGCTCGGCCCGGGCCGGGGCTTCCTGCAATCGCTGGACCCCGAAATCGATCGCCGAGCCGATCGCGGTGCGCCCGACGGACGAGCGCGGCGCCGACCGCATCGTCGCGGCGATCGCGGCCGCGCCCTCCTCGTCGCGCACGACGGTCCAGTCGATGACCACGGTCTGCTCGGCGGCGCCGGACCATTCGACAAAGGTGACCGCGATCGCGTTGTGCCGCCCGCCGGTGATCGCGCGCAACACCTGCGGATCGGTGATCGCGGCGGCGTAGCCCTTGCGCTGCAGATTGAACTCGTCGTCGTCGATGCTGCGCGACACATCGGCGGCGAGCACGAGCAGCAGGTCGACCGTTTCGGCGCGCGCGCCGCTCCCGATCCCCGCCGTCATCGCAGCCATGCAGACCAGCGCCGCGGCAATGACCTTGCGTTTCATGCGACCACCTCTCCGGTTCGCCTTGCGGGAGCCGCGACGCCGACGCCCGGAAGGCGCAACGCCGGGGCTTTCCGGCGTTATATCGTATACCGACCGGCAACACAGGAGGGCGCGCGATGCGGACCGCGCAGGAGCGACTGACCTTCGCCACGTCCCCGCGTGAAATCAAGGAGATCACCCGCGACCTGGCCGACTGGACCCTGCGTCAGGGCATCGCCGGCGGACTCTTGAGCGTGTTCATCCGTCACACCTCCGCCTCGCTGCTGATCCAGGAGAACTACTCTGCGGATGTGCGCCGCGACTTGGCGGCATTTCTCGACCGGCTCGCGCCGGAGGACCCGGCCCGCTACCGCCACAACGACGAGGGTCCGGACGACATGCCGGCGCATCTGAAGGCGATGCTGACCCAGGTGACGCTGACGATCCCGGTCATCGATGCGCGGCTGCAATTGGGAACCTGGCAGGGCGTCTTTCTGCTGGAGCACCGCGCCCGGCCGCACCGCCGCGAGCTGATCCTGACCCTGATCGGCGAGTAGCCGGGGGCGGGAGGCAGCGTCCGGAATGTTTTTGACGGGTCTGCGAGGCTCCGCTATTCCGGGACAGACAGCCCCGCGGACCGCCCTGCGGGCCGCCCCGTGGACCGCAACAGGACAGAAGCCGGACGCCGATCCGTGGCCGCGCCGTTCGACACACTGAAACTCGCCCGCGCCTTGCGCGACCGGGCCGGGTTCTCGCAGGAACACGCCGAGGCCGCTGCCGACGCGCTCGCCGAAGCCGTGCCCGAACAGGTCGCAACAAAGCAGGACATCGCCGATCTGCGCACCGAGATGAAAGCCGAATCCGCCGCCATGCGCTCCGAGATCGACGCGCTGCGGGCCGAGATGCAGTCCGAGTTCGCCGCAGTCCGCATGGAGATGCAGACAGGGTTCTCCGCTCTTCGCGCCGAGATGCAGGCCGAGTTCAAGGCGGTCAGGGCCGAGTTGGCCTCCGGGCTGCGCGATGTCGAGCAGCGCATGACGATCCGCCTCGGCGGCATGCTGGCTATCGTTACAGGTATTCTGCTGGCTGCGAAGTTCTTTGGCTAACCGCCACCACAACCCCGAACCCGCACGACAACCCGAACCTGATGGTGACGCGATGAAGATTACCGGGACGCAGACCCAGATCGTCGAATTGCCGGCCGACGAGCCGCTCGCCGGCGCGGCCGAGAACCCGAACGGCAAGCGTCCGATCGTGACGTTGCGGGTCCAGACCGATGCCGGGGTCGAGGGGATCGGCGTCGCCTATTTCGGCGGCGCGCTGACCCGCACGCTGGCGCACGCGATCGACGAACTCGGCGCGCTGATCGTCGGCGACGATCCCGTGCTTGTCGAGGCGGTTCATCAGAAGCTGAAAAACGCCGCCGGCGGCTCGGCCGGACCGGGCGGCATCTACCATCTCGCGCTGTCGGCGATCGACATCGCGCTATGGGACATCCGCGCCAAATCGCTCGATCTGCCGCTGTGGAAACTGCTCGGCGGCGCACGCGAGCGGGTGCCGACCTATGCCAGCGGTGCGCTGATGCGCGGGCTGTCGCTCGACCGGGTCGTCAAATCGGCCGCCACCTTGAAGGAAAAAGGCTGGCGCGAGATGAAAACGCAGCTCGCCCTGCCCGGCGAGACGACTCCCGCCATCGAAGTCGAGCGCATGGTCAAAATTCGCGAGGCGATCGGCCCCGACATCAAGCTGATGTGCGACATCAACCAGCGCTGGCGGCCGGAGCAGGCGGTCGATATCGGAAAACGGGTCGAAGATGCCGGGGTCGGGCTGTTCTGGCTCGAAGATGTCACAACCGCCGACGACTATCCCGGTCTCGCGCGGGTCAGCGATGCCCTTTCCACGCCGGTGGCGGGCGGCGAATATGTCTGGGGCATCGTGCCGTTCCGCCACATGATGGAGGCGCGCTCGGTCGATATCCCGATGGTCGATCTGGTGCGGGTCGGCGGCATCACGCAATGGCTCAAGGTCGCCGGCATGGCCGAGGCCTTCAACCTGCCGGTTGTCAGCCATCTGATCCCGGAGGTGCATGTCCATCTGATCGCGGCCGTGCCGAACGGGCTGACCGTCGAATACATGCCGTGGCTGCGCCCCCTGTTCAAACAGGTGCCGGAGCAGCAGAACGGCGAGCTGGCGATGCCGACCGCCCCCGGTCTCGGTCTCGAATTCGACCAGCCCACGCTCGACCGCTACAAGGTTTGAAAAAGAAAAAATGATTTAACGCTAAGGACGCAAAGGAAACGCAGAGGACGCAAAGGCGATGAAGCAGATCTTGGCGTCCTTTGCGACCTTGCGTTGAAGCTTTGTTTTCTTTAAGGGTAAAATCATGAAAATCGCCTCGCTCGAAACCGGCATCGTCCTCTTGCCGAATGACGAACCGCTCGCCGGGTTCTCGGAAAATCCGAACGCGAAAAACCCGATCGTCTGGCTGCGCCTGCGCACCGATGACGGGATCGAGGGGTTGGGCGTCACCTATTTCGGCGGCGCGCTGACCCGTACCCTGCGCCGTGCGGTCGACGAACTCGGCGCGCTGATCGTCGGCGACGACCCGCTGCGGGTCGAGGCGATCGCGCAAAAGCTGCGCGACGCCGCTGGCTCCTCCGGTCCGGCCGGCATTCTGACAATGGCGATGTCGGGGATCGATGTCGCGCTGTGGGACATCAAGGGCAAGGCGCTCGGCCTGCCTCTGTGGAAGCTGCTCGGCGGCGGGCGCGACCGTATCCGCACCTACGCCAGCGGGGCGCTCAGGCGCGGTCTCAAGCTGGAGGAAGCCGTCACCGCTGCCGGAAGGCTGCGCGAAAAGGGCTATCGTCAGACCAAGATGCAGCTCGGCCTTCCCGGTATCACGACCCCTGCGCGCGAGGTCGAGCAGGCGCGTCTGATCCGCGAGGCGGTCGGCCCCGAGATGGATTTGATGTGCGACATCAACCAGCGCTGGCGGCCGGAGCAGGCGATCGATATCGGCCGCCGCGTCGAGGATGCCGGGGTCGGGCTGTTTTGGCTCGAAGACGTCACCGCGCATGACGATTACGCCGGTCTCGCACGGGTCGCCGACGCGCTCGCAACCCCGGTCGCGGGCGGCGAGTATCTCTGGGGCATCGTGCCGTTCCGTCACATGATGGAAGCGCGCTCGGTCGATATCCCGATGATCGATCAGGTCCGTTGCGGCGGGATCACCCCGTGGCTCAAGATCGCCGGCATGGCCGAGGCGTTCAACCTGCCGGTCGTCAGCCACGGCGTCCCGGAGATTCATGTGCATCTGGTCGGCGCCGCGCCGAACGGTCTGACGGTCGAATACATGCCGCGCCTGTTCCCGCTGTGGAAAGCGGTGCCGCAACCGGTCGATGGCGACCTCATGATGCCGACCGCCCCCGGTCTCGGCCTCGACTTCGATCAGGGAGCGATCGAGAAATACCGGGCCTAATAACCCCTCTCCCGCATTGCGGGAGAGAGCCTGCCCCGGACTTGATCCGGGGGAGGGACCCGCGCCGCAAGGCGTGGGAGGGTGAGGGCGTCGGCCGTTGTGCGGCGGCTCGCCCCCTCACCCCTTCCCTCTCCCCGATCGGGGAGAGGGCGCATGGGTGTTACCGCCGCCGGTAGAGCCACAGGATCGTCGGCGCGAGCAATACCGTCAGCCCCGCCGGAGCGATCAGCGCCAGCCCGATATCGCCGGGAGTCGCGCCGCCATTCATCAGCCCGCGCATCGCCGTCGTCATCAACGACACCGGGTTGACCTCGACAAATGCCTGCAACCATTCCGGCATGGTGGCCGGAACGACCATGATGTTCGAAGCGAAGACGAGCGGAAACAGAAACGTAAAACCGAGCGTCATGACCGTTGTCGGGGTGCGGATCAAAAGCCCGAGCAGCAGAAACACCCACCCCGTGCCAAACCCGATCGCAATCAGCAGGACAAAGGCGGCGGCGACCCCGAGAACTCCCGTCTCGGGCCGGTAGCCCAGCGCCAGCCCGATCGCCAGGATGATCGCCGACGCGATCAGGTGGCGCAGCACATCGCCGACCATCAGCCCCGCGAACGGCGCCAGCGACCAGATCGGCAGCGATCGGAACCGGTCGAACAGCCCTTTGCCGAGATCGGTCGACAGCCCCATCCCGGAATAGACCGCGTTGAACACGACCGTCTGGACCAGCACCCCCGGCAGAAAGAATTGCAGATACGAACCCGGAGACCCGGCCAGCGCGCCGCCGAACACAAAGGTGAACAGCAGCGTAAACATGATCGGGGTCAGGATCAGATCGAACAATTGCTCCGGCACGTGACGAAACTTCAGGACGGCGCGCCAGCCGAACACCAGCGCGTTCGACAGCGCCGAGGGCGGCGGCGGCCGGATCGCGCCGACGAGGCGGACGATCGCAGCCGGGTTCGATCCGATATCGCTCATATCTCCCCGCCCCCGCCCCCCTCGTCCAATCCGGCCTCGTCGCCGGTCAGCGCAAAAAACACCTCTTCGAGGCTGGGGCTGCCCATCGCGAAGCTCGACAGTTCGATACCCTCGGCCAGCAATGCGCCGAGTGCCGCGTTCGCCTCCTCCGGCCGCCGGGCGACAATCGACAGCTCCGCTCCTTCGGCATTGCGATGCGTGCTGCCCCCCAGACTTCTCTCCAGCAGCCGCGCCGCATCGTCGAGCCGCGCCGGATCGGCAACGACCACATGAAGGAATCCCGAACCGATCGCACTTTTCAATTCGCGGCTGCTGCCTTCGGCGATCTTGCAGCCGCGGTTGATGACCGCGATCCGGTCCGCCAACTGGTCGGCCTCTTCGAGATACTGCGTCGTCAACAGGATCGTGACCCCTTCCTGCGCCAGGGCGCGGATCATGCGCCACACCCCCTGACGCGCGCTCGGATCAAGCCCGGTCGTCGGCTCGTCAAGAAACAGCACGCCTGGGGTCACGACCAGCGAGGCGGCGATGTCCAGCCGGCGCCGCATACCGCCGGAATAGGTTCTCACCTGCCGCTTCGCCGCACCCGCCAGATCGAAGGCGGCGAGCAGATCGTCGGCGCGGGATTTTGCCGCGCGCCCGCGAAACCCCAACAGGCGGGCCAGCAGCAACAGGTTCTCGCGGCCGGTCAAATCCTCGTCGAGCGAGGCGAACTGACCCGTCATCGCGATGGCGCCGCGCACCCGGTGCGGCTCCGCGATGACATCATATCCCATAACGGTGGCGCTGCCCTCGTCCGGCGCCGTCAATGTCGCGAGCATCCGCATCAGCGTGGTCTTGCCCGCGCCGTTCGGTCCGAGGATCGCGAAGATCGTCCCGCGCGGCACGTCGAGGTCGATGCCGTTGACCGCCGCCACCGCGCCAAAGCGCTTGACCAGCCGCCGCGTCGCGATCGCAAGCGGCCGATCCCCATCGCGACCGGTCGTGACGGGGCGCAACAGTTCGAGGTCGTTCATGCACCATTCCGTGCGGATCGGCCCATGCTGGCCCCCCGGGGGTCTACGGCCGATCGGTGACGGTTTTGGGGCAGCCCGCGCCGTCGCGTCAATTTCCTCCGGCAGCGGATCGCCGCATGCGCCCATTCCCGCCGGATAATACCAACTGTCCGAGACCTTGACTCATATCGTTCACGGCCGTCCCCAACCCCCGGATCACAGTCCGGGAGTGATCCGGGGATTGGCCCGTGGGCCTTCAGCCCACGGACTTGATCCGTGGGCATCCACGAGAAGCCGGGGACGCTTGGGGGGTGGTTCGTGGATGCCCCGACCCCGGGGCCGGGCACGAACGGCCAATGTCAACGCCGGCTGGTATAACCCCTGAACGTGGCGGCAGCTCCCGGCCACGGAATCGCCACCGGCCCGGTCGAATCATTGGTCGGCGGCACTTTTCGCCCGCCCGTCCCTATCGGAGCCTGCATGCCGAGTTTTCAACAATCTTTGGATCGCCGGGAGCACGACCGGCATCCGGAGCGTCGTAAAATAAGCGGGGCGAAAGCGGGTCTTCTCGTCGCGACGGCGCTTCTGTCGCAACTGTCTTCCCTTGTCCCTGACGCGGCCCACGCAAGAAGCCCCCTCCCGGACACCGAGCGCACCGCCTTCCGGTTCCACCCCGACGCCGATCACGACGCGCCGCGCGACGGCGTGACGGACGCGGCGGCGGCGATCAACGCCTCGCTTGCCGATTGCGAAAATTCCGGCGGCGGGACGGTGGTTCTCGGCTCCCGGCAATATGTCGTCGCCTCCGCCGACATCACCGTTCCGATCGGGTGCAAACTCGCCTTCGAATCGGTCCCGCTCGTGGCGATAAAGGGGGCTACAGACCTCGCCCAGCCGGCACTGATCCGCGCCTCGGACAAAACGATCCGCCTGTATGGCGCGCTCGAAAACGTCACCATCATCGAGACCGGGCTGAACATCGCGCCGACCTCGCACCGGGACGTGTACAACAAGGTCAACCGAATGTCGGGCACCGCCGTCACGCTGATGGCGCACGACGCGCAACTCCGCAACATCATGATCATCGGCGGCGACAAATGCGTCGACAACAACGCGAAAGGGCGGGTTCGGATCAGCGATATGTGGGCGCATTGCAAAAACGTGCTGCCCCTCGACGGCATCCGCGACGACAGCTATATCCGCAATATCCACGCTTGGCCGTTCTATCCCGGGGTTCACAAGTATTACTTCGACCGGCAGCCGGTTTCGGCCGTCGCGAATATTGGCGGCAAGTACCGTCTGACCGTCCCCACAACCGCGAACCTCGCCACCGGCGACCGGGTGATGGTGTACGGGGTCGGCGGCACGGTCGGGGCGAACGGCAAGAAAACCGTCACCGTTCTCGACTCCAGGACGATCGAGCTGCAAGCTTCGGCGCCGCGCGGCGTCGCCGCGAGCGGGACATGGGCGGGCGGCGAGACGCTGGTGTTTCTGGCGACCTTGCCCGCAGGCATCTGGAAAGGGTCGGTCGTCTCGGGCAGCCCCGACATCCCGGCGGGCGCCACGGTTCAGGCGATCGACTTCAACAAAAAAGTCGTGCGGCTCTCGGCCCCGACAACCGGCGCGGGAGCGCGCGTCCCGCTGACCTTCGCCGATCCGGGCGCTTACACAAGCGGCGGCACGGTCGAGTTCCGCCCCTCGATGGAACCGCTCGAAACCTTTATCTCCTACACAAACGGCGAGGAAAGCAAGTTCACCAACGTCTTCAATTTTGGTTGGAAAAAGGGGTTTGTGATCGGCTCGGGGGCGGTGTGGCCCGAATTCTCGATGGCTTCCTGCGATACGTGGAGGGACCCGGAACGGGTCTGCATCGAACTTACCGGCAACCCGGTCGGCGCCTCGTTTATCGGCGGGCAGGGCGGCGGCACCGCGACATTTCTGAACGATAACGGCAGGGCCGGCGTCACCTCGTTTGTCGGCATGCAGATCCGCCCCGATCCCAGCCCGTGGGTCCAGGCGAGCCTTGAGGGGGTGGGCGATGTCCAGTTCACGGGCATGTTCAGCACCTGCGGGACCGCCTGCGACGCGCCGGGCGTGCTGGGCGAGCTGTGGATATACCAGGGCGCGGGCCGGAAGGTGTTCACCGGCGGCAACATGCCCCGCCTCGACCTGTTCCCGCAGAACCAGCGGACCGCTCTGGATTCGCTCGTGGTCGGCGGTCGGCCCGTGTTTGCCGCCGGCTCGCCTTTTACCTACAGCCAGGGTTTGTGGATTCCGGCTCTGGCGTTTGGCGGCAACGGCACCGGTCTCGCCTACGGCGCGCGGCACGGGCGGTACATGACCGAATGGCCGTATCAGAACCTCGATTTCTCGCTCGCGCTGAACGGCGCGCTGCCGGCGCAGAAGGGCGACGCCGCGATCACCGGACAGCCGGCGGTCCCCTGCTCGGCCACTCCGGCGGAGAGCGGGGTGGCGCTCGTTGATGCGGCGAACATGACGGGGCTGACCGGCGCTCTTTATGTGCGGGCGGCCGGCGGTTCCGGCACGCTCGACATCAAGCAGACGGGCGCGACCGGCGCGGCACCGGTCACCCCCGCGAACTTCACCTCCGCCGCCACCCTGCGCGGCACGTTCCGCTGTCTTCAGCAATGGGTGCAGCGGTAATCGGCGGCGCGGTTTCCGGCTCGCAAACAGACGCCTCGGGATGGGGTAATGCCAACCGCCCGCGCCACTGACCGATGCCACCACCCGCCCCTCCCCGGACTTGATCCGGGGGTTGCGGGGGGGGGGGGGGGGTTATGTTCGACCGACGCATCGAGTGATAGGAGTTTCCCCTCCCCCGCTTGCGGAGGAGGGTTAGGGTGGGGGTGCGCTGCAGGATGGAGCCCGGTTTCGGACCGCTGGTACAAGTCTGCGGCTTATCCGGAAGGCTGATTTCCCCGACCAAAAAACTGCATCCCGGCCGCCGCCGCGCTCACTTCTTCGCGATGATTGCTTCGAGATATTCGCCGCGAACCGCCATCGTGCCGTCCCGCGCCCGGTTGAACTCGCCGATCAGCGCTTCGACATCGCGCGTCAAATCAGCTCCCGCCTCCGGGCCGAGCGCCTCGAACGCCTTCAGCATCGGCCCGTAATACGTCTTGAACACGTCGATCCAGTGCTGCGGCGAGCGGTAGCGGAAGACGAACATCCGCGGCTCGGCGCCGATGCTCGCGGCGTGCGCGCCGAACAATTCGTCGAGCCGGCCGCGCGTGCCCCAGAGCGCGGGCGATTTGACCCCGGCCGGCGGCGCGATGTGTTTGCCGAGAATCTTGAACAACTGGCCGATAAACCCGTCCGGGGTCCAGCTCGCGAGACCGATCATCCCGCCCGGTTTGCAGACCCGCAGCATCTCGGCGGCAGCCTTGTCCTGGTCCGGGGTGAACATCACGCCAAACGTCGACATCACCACGTCAAAGCTCGCATCGGGGAACGGCAGCGCCTCGGCATCGGCCTCGCGGAATTCAATGTTCAAGCCCTCCGCCGCGGCGCGTTCCCGCCCGCGACGCAGCAGCGCCGGGACGTAATCGGTCGATGTCACCTCGCACCAGCGGCGGGCCGCCGCCAAGGTGGCGTTGCCGTTGCCGGAAGCGACATCGAGCACCGTGCTGCCGGGCCGCAGATCGAGCGTCTCGCAAAGCTGCTCGCCGACGATTTGCAGCGTCGTTCCAACGACGGCGTAATCGCCGGATGACCAGGCGGCCTGCTGGCGGGTCTTGACCGCGGCGAGATCGGGTTGCGCCCGGCCGGCGGCGGTTTGTGTGTTCGTCATCGACATTGCTTCCTCCTTGGCGTGTCTGCGTGTGCAGCGACCGGGAGGATGCGGCGGACGCGGCCGTTTGGCTTTGAGAGCGGCTTGATTTCGCCGTGAGTTGTGCTTGATTATCGCCTGACGCGGCGTCGGGCGACGCCGCGAACTTTTGCCGGCGCCACCTTGCCGCTCCAGTTCGAAGATTTCGTGCTCGACCCGGACCGCCGCGAGCTGCGTCGCGCGGGCGTGCCGATCGCCGTCGAACCGCAGGTCTTCGATCTGATCGAATATCTGGTACGACACCGCGAGCGGGTGGTCACAAAGGACGATCTGCTCGATGCGGTGTGGAACGGCAGGATCGTCTCGGAATCGACCTTGACCAGCCGCATCAACGCGGCCCGCCGCGCCCTCGACGACAGCGGCGACGCGCAGCGGCTGATCCGCACCGTGGCGCGCAAGGGGTTCCGCTTTGTCGGGACGGTGCGCGACGATCGAGGAGAGAGCGGGACCGGGCAACCCGCTCCGGATATTGCCGGCGCTCACGCCTCCGATATCCCGGCTCCGGAGCGGCCTGCCATCGCCGTCCTGCCGTTCGCGAATATCAGCGGCGAGGCGGAGCAGGAGTATTTTTCCGACGGGATCAGCGAGGACATCATCACCGCGCTGTCGAAGCTGCGCTGGTTCTTTGTGATCGCGCGCAACTCGTCGTTTGTCTACAAGGGCAGACCGGTCCACATCGGACAGGTCGCGGCGGAACTCGGGGTCCGCTACGTCGTCGAGGGCAGCGTGCGCAAGAGCGGCGACCGCGTGCGGATCACGGCGCAGCTCAACGACGTGACGACCGGCAGCCACATCTGGGCCGAGCGCTACGACCGGGCGCTGACCGACGTGTTCGCGGTGCAGGACGAGATCACCGAGAACATTGTCGCCAGCATCGAGCCGCAACTCTACGCCGCCGAGAGTTTCCGGGCGCGGCGCAAATCGCCGGACAATCTGGACGCCTGGGACCTCGTGATGCGGGCGCTGTCGCACTATTGGCGCGTGACCCGCGCGGATCACCTGGTCGCGCAGGCGCTGCTGGAAAAGGCGATCGCGATCGACCCCGGTTACGGTCAGGCGCTCGGGGTCCTGGCGAGCAGCTACGCCTTTACCGCCCATATGGGCTGGATCGACATGGATGCGGCGATGCCGAATGCCGAGCGCGCCGCCCGCGCCGCCATCATCGCCGACGGCGAGGACGCCTGGGCGCACAGCGCGCTCGGCCATGTCTACCTGTTCCAGCGCCGGTTCGACGACTCGCTGGCCGAATTCGAGACGGCGCTGCGGCTCAATCCGAATTTCGCCCTGGCGCACGGGTATTACGGTCTGTCGCTGTCCTATAGCGGGCGCTGGCGGGAGGCCGACGCCTCCGCCCGGCACGCGCTGCGGCTCAGCCCGCGCGACCCGTTTTCGGCCGTCTATATGGGGATCGCCGCCTATGCCCGATTTCTCGGCGGCGATTACGACGAAGCAATGCGGCTGGCGCGCGAGTCCTTGCGCCAGCGCGGCGATTTTGTCGGCGCCCACCGCGTCCTGACCGCGGCGGCGGGGATGGCCGGGTCGGCCGACGCAGCCAGGACGGCGCTCGACGCATGCCGCCGGGCGCAGCCCAACCTCTCGCTCGCCTGGCTCGCCACCCGGATGCCGATCCGGGAGGCACGCGATCGCGAGCACTATCTCGACGGGTTCCGCCGCGCCGGGCTGGAGTGAGACAGGCGCGGCGCCAAGGCGCGGTGTGTCGCGGATTTTTTGCTGCAATCGCAGTCCGCTTCTCGGCTATAAGCGCGCCTCCGGCTGGAGGACCCGGCGCATATCGGCGCAATCGGATGACAAGCCGGTTGCGCGCAGCGAGGGACAGTGCCAGTGGCGGCAAGCGAGGACAAATCCGATAAGAGCAGCGCCCTTCTGGCGGTCGACGGCATACTGGCGCGGATCGAGAATTTTCTGAACGACATCAGCGGGGTCGCGATATTCGCCTTGATGTTCGTGACGATGGCTGAAGTACTCGGTCGTCGATTGTTCAACGCGCCGATCCCGGGAGCCATCGACTACATCGAAGTCAGCATGGTGCTCTTCGCCTTCATGGGAGCGGCGTACTGTCAGCGCCTCGGCGGGCACGTGCGCATGGACCTGCTGGTCAGCAACCTGAAAGGCCGGGTGCAGTGGGCGGTCGAAGCGCTCGGCGTGCTGATCGCCGCCGTCTATATCGGCATCATCGTGATCGCCAGCGCCAAGGATGCCTGGCGCTCGTATGAATTCGGCGACGAAACGATCGATATCAACCTGCCCATCTGGCCGTCGAAAATGGTCGTGCCGCTGGCGCTGACCTTTCTCGAATTGCGTCTGCTGGTACAGCTCTGGGGTTATTTGCGGCTGATCGTACTGCCCGATGCGACGCCTTTGGCAGTACCAAAACCGCAGCACGTCGAGGATATCGCAGAAGACCAGATCCGCGAGGTTCTGGGCAAGATCGATCGCGACAGCCCTCCGGGCGAGCGGCGCTAGGGGGCGGCAATGGATCCGTTGACGGCAGGGTTGTTCGCGGTTTTCGGCGTCATCCTGTTCACGCTTTTGGGCGTGCGCATCGCGTTTGCGGCGGGCATAACCGGCACTCTGGGTCTGATCGCGATCCGCGGCTGGGAGCCGGGTTCCGGTCTCGCGGGTCTGCTGGCCTATTCGGAATCGACCCACTACACGCTCTCCGTGCTGCCGATGTTCATTCTCATCGGCTATCTCGCCTTCCATGCCGGGCTGACGCAGGGTGCGTTCTATGCCGCGCGGTGCTGGTTCGGCCGATTGCCGGGCGGACTGGCGATCGCGACCGTCTTCGCGGCCGCCGGGTTTGGCGCCGTCTCGGGCGCGAGCACCGCGTCCGCGGCGGTTTTCGCGCGCGTCTCGATCCCGGAGATGCTGCGCTATGGTTATGACAAGAAGCTGGCCGCCGCGACCGTCGCGGCCGGTGGCACGCTGGCTTCGCTGATCCCGCCCAGCGCGATCCTGGTGATCTACGGGATCATCGTCGAGCAGTCGATCGGCGCGCTGCTGCTGGCCGGCTTTATCCCGGGGTTCATATCGGCGATCAATTACGCCCTGATCATCATTATCTGGTGCAAGATCAATCCGCGCCTCGCCGGCCCCGCTCCGGATGTGGATTGGGCCGAGCGGTTCCGGTCGCTGAAGAATACCTGGGGCATTCTCGCCGTGATCGGCATCATCCTGGGCGGTCTTTATACCGGGTGGATGACGCCGACCGAGGTCGGCGGCGCCGGCGCGTTCATCATGCTCGTTCTGGCGCTGGCGCACCGCACCAAATGGCGCGACATCTGGGAGGCGATCCGGGAAACCTCGAAGCTCACCGTGATGATTTTCACGATCATCTGGAGCATCCTCATCCTGGTCAGGTTTCTCGGCTTTACCGGAGTGCCCTCAACGATATCCGAGTGGATCGGCGATCTCGAGGTCCCCCGGTTGGCGATCCTCTTGATGATCCTCGGTCTGTATTTTGTGCTCGGCATGTTCCTCGACGCGATCGGCATGCTGCTGCTGACCCTGCCGGTCGTCTTCCCGATCATTGTCAATCTTGGCTACGACCCGATCTGGTTCGGCATCATCGTGGTCAAGATGGTGGAAATCGGGTTGGTGACGCCGCCGATCGGGCTCAACTGCTTTGTCGTCAACGGCGTCAGACCGGATATACCCCTGACTACCGTATTTGCCGGGATCTGGCCGTTTGTCGTGGCCGATTGCGCGACGATCGCGCTGCTGATCGCCTATCCGGAAATCGTCACCTTCCTCCCGGCGCAGATGTCCGGCGCGCCCGGATAACCGCCCCGGCGATCAGTTGGAGAAGATTTCTCGGCAATCCGCAATCGATGATTTTGAATGGAGATAAGGATCTATGCCTAGACTGACGAAGTTTCTCTGGGTTGGCTGCGTTCTGGCCGCCGCCTTCGGCGCACGCGAAGCCGCTTCCGCCGAGAAGATCGTGTGGGATATCGCGATTTATGGCCCGCCGCGCGAGGTGACGACCCAGATCGAATATGTCGCGAAATACATCGAGGAAAAGAGCAACGGCAATTTCACTTTCAAGCTCCACTATGGCGAGTCGATCTCCCCGGCCAAGGCAATGCTCGACAGCCTGAAGATCGGGGCAATTCACGGGGCGTTTGCGACATTCACCTACGTGCCCGGAAAGACGCCGCTGCACTTGGCGCTCGACCTGCCCTATCTGCCAGTCCCCGATCTCGACACCTGGCAGAAGGTGCAGGAGAAGTTCTACGCCTGGGAGCCGATCAAAAAGGAGTTGGAGAAATGGAACGGGGTGGCGCTCTATGCGACGCTGTTGCCGCCTTACGAATTCATGGGGACCGGCAACGCTCCGAAGACGCTTGACGATTGGAAGGGTATGCGGGTTCGCGCGCTCGGCCCGCACGGCGACGCGATGCGCACGCTCGGCGCGGTGCCGACCTCGGTCCCGGCGCCCGAGGTATATACCGCCCTGGAGCGCGGCACCTTCCAGGCGGCGTCGTTCCCGTTCTCCTATTCGTTCGGGGCCTACCGTCTCTACGAGGTCTCCAACTGGTACACGATGGGCATGCAGTTCGCGATCGTGAACAGCGCCTGGGTGTTTTCAAAGAAGGACTACGATCGACTCCCGGCCGAGTACAAAAAGCTTCTGGACGAGGCGCGTCCCGGCCAATACGAAGTGGTCAAGAAGGCGTACAAGGAAGCGGACAAGAAATACATCCCGATGTTCGACAAGGCGGGGCTTGAGCGCATCACCTTTACACCCGAGATGCTCGCCGCCTTCCAGGAGAAGGCCGGCAGGCCGGTATGGGACAAATGGGTGAAGGAGAACGAGGCGAAGGGCCTGCCGGCCAAGGAAACGCTCGATTTCGTTCTCAAGACGATCGAGGAAGTGACCGGCAAGGAAGCAACCGCCAAGGGCGGCTGACCTCCTCTTGCCGCTCAGGGCGGGCCCCGAAGCCGGCCGGCGACGGAGCGCCGCCCGCCCTGCTTTCTGCTACTTCTTTAATCCCAGCTGCGACAAATTCTGTTGTCCGATACCCGCTCGGGTCCGGCACGGGCGCGCATGGCCGTCGTGCGCAGATGTCGCGCGTCCCGTCCCGCGCTGCTGCGCTATCGTTGCGACAAGAGGTAGCACCCGGTTAACACGATAACGGAGGAAACCGATGGCGTATGACCTGCTGATCAGAAACGGGCGGATCGTGGACGGCTCTGGGATGCCGTCCTTTATCGGCGATGTCGCGGTCAAAAACGGCAAGATCGTCGAGATCGGCAAGCTCTCCGGCGCGGCCGACCAGATCGTCGATGCCGGCGGACAGGCCGTCGCGCCCGGCTTTATCGACAACCACTGCCACTACGACGCGCAAGTCACCTGGGACCCGCTGTGCTCGTTCTCGTGCGACCACGGCGCCACCTCGGTCGTGATCGGCAACTGCTCGCTGTCGCTTGCGCCGGTCAAAAAGGGCAACGCGACCCGGATGGCCGAGTTCCTGTCCTATGTCGAAGCGATCCCGATGGAGGTCCTCAACACGATCGAGGTCGATTGGGAGACCTTCCCGCAATACATGGACCGGCTCGACCGCAATCTCGGCGTCAATGTCGGCACGCTGATCGGTCACACCGCGGTGCGCTATTACGTGATGGGCGAGGCGTGCCAGACGCGGACCGCGACCGATGACGAAATCAAGCAGATGCAGCAGGTCGTGCGCGACGGCATGGAAGGCGGCGCACTCGGGCTGTCGGTGTCGCGCAACAAGGGTCATTACGACCCGCAGGGCGTCCATATCCCGGCGCTGTGGGCCGACGAGAAGGAGATTTTCGCGCTCGCCGACGTGTTGCGCGAACTCGGCACCGGCATCATCCAATCCGGCGGCGGCCGTGACGCCGAGATGGCGGACGGGCTGATGGCGCGCCTGTCCGAGGCCACCGGGCGTCCGGTCATCTACAACAATCTGGGCCAGAGCGTGCGCCGTCCGGGCGACTGGCAGAAGCACATGGCGCGGGTTGACGAGACCGCGGCGCAGGGTATCCGCGCCTATCCGCTATGCTCGCCGAACACGACGACGCAGACCTTCAACATGGCGAATACGCAGGTGTTCCGCGGCTCGCCGACCTGGCACCCGATCCTGCTGGCCTCCGACGACGAGAAACTGCGCGCCTATGCCGATCCCGCGGTGCGGCAAAAGCTGCACGAGGAAATGGTCGAGGGCAAGGTCGAGATCCCCGGCAACACGATCGCGCGCGACTGGTACAATTACATCTGGGTCGAGGAGCCGGTTCTCGAAAAGAACAAATGGATGAAGGGGAAAACCCTGAAGCAGCTCGCCGAGGCGCAGAACAAGCGGATCATCGACGCGTTTCTCGATCTGGTCGTCGAGGAAAAGCTCGAAACCGTGTTTATGCAGGCCGAGAACAATATCGACCCCGAGGCGATGCGGGCGATCCTGAACTACCCGAACGCGCTGATCGGTCTGTCGGACGGCGGCGCGCACGTGCAGTTCCACGGCGGCTACGGCTATTCGAGCCGGCTGCTCGGCGAGTGGGTGCGCGAAAAGCAGGTCATGAGCCTCGAAAAGGCGGTGCGGCGCCTCACCTTCGACTCGGCCTCGATGTTCGGTCTTTATGACCGCGGCTTGCTGCGCCCCGGCATGGTCGCCGACATCACGATCTTCGACCCCGACACGGTCAGGCCGCTGCCCGAGTTTATCGTGCACGACTTCCCCGCCGGCGGCTGGCGCTTCAAGGAACCGGCGGCGGGCATTTACGCGACCTTTGTCAACGGAAGCATGCTGATGAAGGAAGGCGAGCACACCGGCAACCTGCCCGGCCGCGTCCTGCGCAACGCACGCCACCAGGCGGCGCGCGGGTAAATCCCGGAGTGGGCAACACCCCTCTCCCCTCCCCCGCAAGCGGGGGAGGGTCGGGGTGGGGGCAAAACTCGGTAGTGTCTCGGTTTGAATTTTGACCTTGTCGTTCTGCGGCACAGGCCGGACCCGCGGCGACCTCCCGAGATGGCGGTATGATCCGATCCCAAACCGAGGCCCCATCCGAAGACAAGTCAGCTTGCCGAGGGCACTTCGGGACCGCCGGCCTCCGGCCGGCTCTGGCGAAGTTTTGCTTCGCCCCATGCCGGCGGGACGCCGGCGGTCCTGAGGGGTTGCTCCTAGGGCGGCGCAGCGGGCCAATTTCAAACTGAGACACTACCGGCGGCTGCTGGGCAGATCGCCCTTCCGGTGGTAGAGGGTAGCGGACGCCCTGACGACGCCGTGTCATAGTTCCGGAACCGATGCCGAGCGAAACCGAGATCCGCGACTGGTGCCTCGCCTACCTCTCCCGCATCGTCGCCGACCCGTCGATCCCGATCGGACCCGACATCCCGTTTCCGCAGATGGGTCTCGATTCGGCAACCTCCGCCTATTTTATCGTCGAGCTTGAGGAATGGGTCGGGGTCGAGCTGGAACCCGAGCTGGTCTATGACTATCCGACCGTAACCGAGCTGGCCCGGCACATCGCAACCCGCCAAACCGCCGCCGATGGCGACCGCTCGACGTGACGGGGGCGCTGTGATCGAGGCCGCCGACACCGCATCCCCGGCAGACATCGCCACGCTCGCCGATCTGCTGCGTCACCGCGCCGCGACAACACCGCAGGACCCGGCCTATATCGAGCTATCCGATCGCGGTCGGGAGGCGGCGCGGCTGACCTTTGCCGAACTGGCCCGCCGCGCGGCGGCGCTGTCCGCGCATGTCGCGGATCGCGCCGAGCCTGGCGACCGCGCCCTGCTGGTCTGTCCGAACGGCGTCGGTTTTATGGTCGGGTTTTTCGCCTGCGTGCTGGCGCGGGTGGCGGCGGTCCCGATCATGGTGCCGCGCCGCAACAGCGCCCGCGATTCCACCGCCGCCATTATCGCCGACTGCACGCCGCGTCTCGCCCTCGCCCCGCGCGCGCTGCTCGGCGGCGAACGCGGCGATCTGGCCGCCCGCTTCGCCTCAGCCGGCCGCGATGGCGCCGGCATCGAATGTCTCGCGGTGGACGATGCCGATAATGCCCCCGACCCCGCCGCGCCGCCGGACCTCGCGATCGATCGCAAACCCGACCCGGACGATATCGCGTTTCTGCAATACACTTCCGGCTCGACCTCGGCGCCAAAGGGGGTGATGGTCAGCCACGCCAATCTGCTCGCCAATCTGGCGATGATCGCGCGCGCCTTCGGCAATACGAAAAGCTCGACCCATGTCAGCTGGGTCCCGCTCTATCACGATATGGGGCTGATCATAAACGCGCTGCAAAGCCTTTATGTCGGCGCGGTCTGCGTGCTGATGACGCCGGTCGCGTTTGTGCAGCGCCCGCTCCTGTGGCTGCGCGCGATCGGCGAGTACCGCGCCGAAGTCGCCGGCGGACCCGATTTCGCCTTTGATCTGTGCGTCGAGCGCTACAATCCGGAGCAGATGCAAGGCATCGACCTGTCCCGCTGGAAGGTGGCCTTTAACGGCGCCGAACCGGTGCGGGCCGGGTCGATCCGTCGTTTTTGCGAGACCTATGCACCGCACGGCTTTGCGCCCTCGGCGATGCTGCCGGCTTACGGTCTGGCCGAGGCCACCGTCCTGGTTGCCGCGGGCGGGCGCGGCGCCGGACCGGTGATGCGCACCGTCAGCCGCGACCGGCTGCGCGCCGGCAATGTCGCGCCGCCCGACACCCCGGACGACGCGCAGGAAATCGTCGGATGCGGTCGCGCGATCGCCGACGAGCGGATCGCGATCGTCGATCCCGACACAAGACTGCGTCTCGACACCGGGCGGATCGGCGAAATCCGGGTCAGCGGCCCCAATGTCGCGCGCGGCTACTGGCGCAACCCGGAGGCGAGCGCCGCCGCATTCGGAGCCGCGATTGCCGGCGAGGCGGGCTTGTGCTGGCTGCGCACCGGCGATCTCGGTTTTCTCGACGACGACGGCGAGCTGTTTGTCACGGGCCGGATCAAGGACATCGTCATCATCCGCGGCGTCAACCACTATCCGCAGGATATCGAGGACACTGTCCAGCAGGCGCATCCGGCGCTGCGCCGTCATGGCGGTGCCGCTTTCGCGGTACAGGACGGCGGCCGCCCGGAAAAGCTTGTCATCGTCCAGGAGGTCGAGCGCACCTGGCGCCACCGCATCGACACCGGCGATCTTATCGGCCGCATGCGCGAGGCGGTCGTCGCCGGGCACGAGATCGTGCCGCACGATATCGCGCTGCTGCGGCCGGGCGCTCTGCCGAAAACCACCAGCGGCAAGATCCAGCGCGCCCTGAGCCGTCTTTTGTGGCAGGAGGGATCGCTTGACCGGCTGTGACCGACAAGCCAGGCGCGGCAGCGGGCAGCGCGGCGGGCAAGGATTGTGCGGCATCGCGCTGGCCTTCGCCGCGCTGCTCCCCGCCGCCTGCGCCGGACCGATGGCGCCGCCTCGGCCGCCCGCCGATCCGTTTATCGGCGCCTGGACCACCGCCGAGCGGCACCGGATCGCGTTCCGTGACGACACCGTCGTGATGAACCCGCCCGGAGCGCCGCCCACCCCCCTCGCCGCCGCCGTCTGCGACGGGCGCTTCCGCTTCGGCTACGACCGCAGGAGCCGTGAGGCGCTGCTGGCGTTGGCGCCGCAGCAGCCCGATCTGTACCGCCGCCTCGCCACGCAATTGACCGGTCCGGACTATCGCGTCGCCGAACTGACCTGCGGCGACGGCGGCACGACTTACGTGCTGCTTGGCGAGCGCGACCTGCTGGCGATCCACCGCGACCGCGACATCGCCGCGATCGAGCGCCTGTCGCGGTGAGGAGCGCGTCGATGGACCCGGCCGCGCGTCGCCGTTGTCAGTCAGCGATATGCCGGAACCCCTTCCCCCGCGATCCCCGGATCAAGTCCGAGGAGGGGAGGGTTGGGGTGGGGGCACGCCTCGCGCGACGCGGTTGCCGTCCCCGGTAGCATGGAACCCCGGCTGAAAAGCGCGATCCGCGTCAAGGCGCTGATCCGGCGGTGCGATCTCGCCGCGATCGGCGTCGCGGTCACATCGCGCGGCGACCCGGATGCCGGCGCGATCCTGCTGAAGCTGATCGACCGCGACACCGGTGTCACCGTGCTGGCGCAGGCGCGCTCCGCCGACGGGACCGCGGTATGGCTGCGCGCCACCGGCCCCGACCCGGTCGCGGAGCACGAGGCCGATGCCTATATCGCGCGCCAGCGCAACCGCGACCCCGATCTGTGGGTTGTCGAGATCGACGGCGGCGCGGCCGAAACCCTGCTCGACCTGCCGATCCTGTCCTGAACTTCTCGCCTGTCCGCCACCGTCCGGAGCTTCGATGTCCGCCAAAGCGCGCCCGCCGGTACCCGTGCCGTCGCATCCCGATCTTCAGCTCGTCAGCGCCGAGACCGGGTTTGCCCGGCACATCCGGGTCGATGTCGTGCGCTTTCGCCATCGACTGTTCGCGGGCGGCTGGAGCGAGGAGCGCGTCTTCGACATCATCCGTCGCGGCGAGGCCGTCGCGGTGCTGCTCTACGATCCGGACCGCGACAGCGTCGTGCTGGTCGAGCAGTTCCGCCTCGCGGCGCTGTATGGCGGCCGCTCGCCATGGCAGATCGAGAACGTCGCCGGTCTGATCGACGCCGACGAAACCCCCGAAGCGGTCGCCAGACGCGAGACCCGCGAGGAGAGCAATCTCGAACCGCTCGGCCCGCTGATCCCGATCCAGCGCATGCTGCCGGCCAGCGGCAGCCTCGACGAGGTGATCTGGCTCTATTGCGCCCGCATCGATTCGCGCAGCGCCGCCGGTCTCTACGGTCTCGCCGACGAGCACGAGGACATCCGCGTGATCGTAAAGACCCTGGCCGAAGCCGAAGCAATGCTCGACACCGGCCAGATCGAGAGGGGCCACACGCTGGTCGCGCTGTAGTGGCTCTTGCGCCACCGCGACCGCCTGCGTCGTGAGTGGCTGGGCGCATGGAAAACCCCTCTCCCGCACCGCGGGAGAGGGAGGGGCCCATCGCGCAGCGATGGGAGGGTGAGGGCTTCCGGCATCACCGCCCTCACCCGGTCGCCGCTCACGCGCCGCCTCCCTCTCCCGCATGCGGGAGAGGGTAATGCGGCCTATCTCCACGCCACCTTCTTGAAATGCTTCGACAGCGCCAGCCCCTGGCGCTGGTACGACGACCCGATCGCGCCGCCATAGAGCCGGTCCGGCCGCGCGATCAGCTTTTCGTAGAGCATCCGTCCGACCACCTGGCCGTGCTCGATCAGAAACGGCACCTCGCGCGCGCGCACTTCGAGCACGGCGCGGCTGCCGCTGCCGTCGGCCTCGACCGAGCCGAAACCGGGGTCGAAAAACCCGGCGTAATGCACCCGGAACTCGCCGGCGAACGCGTCATAGGGCAGCATCTCCGCCGCATGATCCGGCGGCACGACCACCGCCTCGCGCGATGCCAGGATGTAAAAATCGTTCGGATCGAGCACGACCCCGTGCGGACCGCGCCCGCCGTGATGCGGGTAGACCGGCTCCCAGAACTCGCGCGGGTCGTAGTGATCGATCCGGTCGACATCGATCACATCGGTATGCCGTCGCGCCTTGAACCCGACCAGCCCGGTGCGCGGATCGCCCGACACATCGACCGTAAAAGGCAGCCCGTTGCGGATTTCGACATTGCCCGCCGCCCCGTCATCCTCCGCCGCCTCGACCAGCTTCGTCTCGGCATGCAGCCGCCGCAATGCCGTATCGCGGAACAAGGGCGACCCCCGCCTGATGCGCAACTGCACGAGCCTTGATCCGGTCCGCACCAGAATGCTGAACGCCAGCGGGCTGATTTCGGCGTAAAGCGGCCCCTTGTACCCCTCGCGCACCCGGTCGAACTCGATCCCCTGATCGGTGATGATCCGGGCGAACACGTCGAGCCGTCCGATCGAGCTTTTCGGGTTCGCCATCGCCGACATCCGTTTGCGCAGCGCGAGATGTTCGAGCAGCTTCACGATATAGACGCAGTCCTTTTCGAGCACCGCGCCCTGGGTCAGATCGATGCGGTGCATCGACAATTGCGCGAGCTTGTCGGCGACGCTGGCCCTTGCCCCCGGCAGAAAGCTCGCGCGCACCCGATACGCGACCTCGCCGAGCCGCAGATCGATGCTGGCCGGCTGGATCTGATCCTCGCCGATCGGCGCCGCCGCCAGGACCTCGCCCCCGCCCCGAACCGCCGCCCGCAGCAACTGCGCCGGCAACAGCCCGGTCGAGCGCTCCCCGTCAGCCGCAACCGGCGCGCCTGCCTCGCCTTCGCTCACGTCCAAGACCCTCAGTGCAATCCTGCTTCCGGCTGTATGGCTATAGCGGTTGAGAAAACAACGGTGACAGCGCCCTAAATCGTGGGACTCAATACCCGACCGTGTAAGGAAGAACCTCTCCCTCGGGGCGGCCGACGACGGTTAGTTCGCCGACTTGGCAATTGAAGAGCGTCGGGTTGTCCTGCCCGCACGACGTGGTATCGAGAGCACGGATCAGATTTGCTCCGGCATCGAGCCGGACCCGCAGACCCGATCCGGACGGGCACAGGTTGCCGCTATAGCTTGAGTCAACGACGCCCTGCCTGGTCCAATTCTGATTGCTGGCGCTCGCCTTCCAGATTACCAGCGTGCGCCGGCTGGAATGGCAGTTGAACACCTCGACGGCGGAATATCCCTGGGCCGTCGACGGGGGCGGCCCCGGTTTCGGCCGAGGACCGCAGCGGAGTTCACCGTTACTGTTTTCGATCGGCTGCTGGCAATTCGCAGTCTCGATGCTCGTTCTCTGGAAACCCCGTCTGTTGTTCAGGCAAAGAGCCTTCAGAACCGTTCCGGTCATTACCCGGTCGCGGCAGGTTGTGCGATATGTACCCGGCGGCGCCGCTCGATCGCCCTGATCGCACGCCAGGAAACCATGGACATTGGCGATGTCTGACCAGCAACGCTGATAATCGGCCAATGAGGTGTAGCGTTTGCCACCGCCGATCGCGCGGCATTCGGCGGAAAGGACTCCATTGTCGATCCGAACCTGATCGCACGTGCGAAGATACGTTCCGTTTGGGGGAGAGCCGCGGGAGCAGCGCAGCGCCCCGTTTTCGTTCCAGATGCTCCCGATACATCGGCTCACCTGCGCCAGCGACGTATCCCGGTAACGGCCACGCGTGTCGCGACACGAACTATAGAGGGTATCATCCTGCATCCTGCTGTTCCGGCAGGTCTGCTGATAGGAGCCCGCCGGTTGTGAGTAGGCGTTATCCGTTGCTAGCGTGATGGTAAGACACCCGACAGCAACTGCGAGCGCGTAGGCAAAACGCTCAAGCATCTCTTTCTCCTGGCTTCTTTATTCATTTTACAGCCCCGCGTACACGACTAAACTCCGGCTTCTAATCGCGGCGACAACACAAAGAATAACAGTCGCTATTTCATTCTAGCCGACTCCGGCCGGACCAGTATCTATATGGCGCATCATTTCAGTTTCAGTCTCCTAAATATATAATATTGGTCATCCGATCGACATTCAAGAAAGACGGTTGACGCTCCTCATAGGCGCCCGACGTGCAAATTTCCTACCAGCAAGCCGGAGGGATTCCGTCTCTAACGCTCCATTGATTTTCTGTTTTGCATCCAAATCGCAGATTTGAGCTTGGGTTGTCTCTACTTTCGTCGAATATCGAGAACGATATCAAGGTCGAATACCGTCGCCCCTATGAATGCCATTGACCTGTTAAATCCTCCTACTATGCCGTTCGGCGCTTGTTTTATAACTATTATGTATTTTTCTCCTGAATCCGCTACGCTCTCCACAAGTATCCCCTCATGTCCTTCAATAGTGCATTTGCCGCTGATTGCTCGAAATCTCCCGATATTGGGCTGACTGCCAAAATTCAGATCCTCTCGAACAAGCCAAAAACGGAATAGGGTCGTGCTGGGTATATTGTCAACCTGTGTGGGTAGACAAATTTGGATTGCCTGACCCTCGCTGAGATAACCCACCGGAACCCGTACATACCCGATGAGCGGCACTGTGACCGAGACAGGGCGCACTTGTCCCGGGGGCATTCCATATTTTGCGTCTAAGCCGAGCGCCGGAACTGTGACGCCCGCAAGGACAACTGTCTTTTCACATTTTCTGAAGCCCTCGTCGGCGGCCTCCAGGCTCTTCAATCGGTCGGGATACTTGTCACTCTTCTCTTCGCGTAGTCGTGCCAGCAAGTTCTCAAATACGCTCCGGTCGCCACCAAGATGAGCTACCGCACAGCCTGCAAAATAGTCGCCTTCGGTTTCTTTTTCCTTTGGATCGAGGTCCGCCCTAGAGGTAAAATGTCGATTTAGCAGGTGTGCCAGCTCGTGGCCGAATAACACAACGGCCTGGAAATAATCCCGCCCAATCACTTCACGGACCCAAGTGGGATCATAGATAATGAATTCGGTGTCAGGGGCTATGTGCTTTTTAATTAGAGCCATGCGCTTTTTATTGCGCTCTTTATTTCGAGCGGTCTCGTCTGAGGTATGTTTCGCGACCCAGACAAACACTTTGTCCGCGAATCGACAAGGGTAAATCACGATATCCTTGACACTTTTTTCCTTTAATCCAATTGCCTGCATAACTTTTCCGACAACAATTTCAACATCAGAAGGAGAGATGTCCAGGTCCAGCGCCGGAGCCTTACCTTCCTGTTCATCAAGGTATTCATCAATACACCTGAAATGGTTGGTAGCTCGGGCCGTCTGGGTGCCGCTGAGCAGAAGTGAAAATCCGACGAGGCACCAAGGCATTTGCATCAGTATTTTCCGCAACATGCTTTACCTCCCGTTGCTGCGGCCGGCCAAGAAAATGACCATCTTAGTAATGACCACACTATAGGGTGCGCATGTCGTGGCGATGCAATCAAAAAATCTGGCCTGTTTTATTCTCCTGTTTCTATATCGATCGAAGGACCTGCGTCCGAAGCGATGCCCAGGACGCCGCAACTGTTCCGGTTAAACTGGTCATTGGGATAGTCTAAGTAGCCAGCGAAAAGAGTTGCCTCGCACGAGCGCCTTACGATTAGGCCACGCATCACTTTGCCCCTTGATCGTATCCAGCGCGCGAACTCCTTTTCAGCAAGCTCGTATCGCTCATCATTTAATAATCGCAGCAGGGTGGACCTAAAAAAATTTCCCTTTCCAATATTGAAGACGAATGACGTCAGCGCTCCAAATTCTTCATTGTCGAGGTCTACTGACACAAATCGTTGAATCGCCAAACGGGCACTTGCTGTATCGTCGTTCAGCAGTTTGATGCCTTCGGCTTCTGTTAGAGGTCTCGCCCATCGTCCTAGCGCGATCTGTTCGCAACGGTTTAGAGAGATTAGATGGCCATAGCCTATCGTACAAAATCCGGCGGGATCATTATAAGCGTTTGGCTGCCACTGTTCGAATTCCTTGATCATATTCAACGCAACCGGGAGCAGGGGCCTTACAGCCTGGAGTTCCGCGGCTCCCAGCGGTGGCTGGCCGATATCCTCGAGCAGACTTCCAGACACGAAGCGCTGTTGATCGTCCGATACTTCCTGTGCCAGACCAACCGCAGGTTGGCAGAGCAGGAAGAGCAACAGCAACGGCCAGATCATAATCTTGCTCCTATGCAACCTCCGCGCGGAGTGTTGCATACACTGTAATTTCGGACAAGCGCTTTGCGTTATCGTAGCTCAGGCACGCTCATCCCCAGCGTCCCTGGTACTCTGGTCGCGGGTTGAATTTCGACCTCTCCGGTCCCAGATAAGCCCCTGCTTTCATCCGAACCGCGGCGAGTATATTTCCCGGCGATCCCTGAATCCGCGAAACCGTTCCCTGCTCGTCCCGGAAAATTCCCTGCGCCCGCCGCCGATCTCTCGCTGTTTCAACCATTTGCGCGCGAGGGCGAAAAGATTTCCCTGTTAGCAGGGAATTGCCGCCTCCGCCGCCCGCCGCTACTCTCTCGCCCGACGCCGCCCGGACGGAGAGTGAGGCGATGGACATAAGCGACGGGTTTGTCGGCACGGTCGGCAACACCCCCCTCATCAAGCTGCGCCGCGCCTCCGAGGCGACCGGCTGCACGATCCTCGGCAAGGCCGAGTTCCTCAACCCCGGCGGTTCGGTCAAGGACCGCGCCGCCCTCTTCATCATCAAGGATGCCGAGGAAAAAGGCCTTCTCAAACCCGGCGGGGTCGTCGTCGAGGGCACCGCCGGCAATACCGGCATTGGGCTGGCGCTGGTCGGCAACGCGCGCGGCTATCGCACCATCATCGTCATGCCCGAGACGCAGAGCCAGGAAAAGAAAGATATGCTGCTGCTCTGCGGCGTCGATCTGCGCCTCGTCCCGGCCGTCCCCTACACCAATCCCAACAATTACGTGCGCTATTCCGGCCGCCTCGCCGAGGAGATCGCCGCAAAGGAACCGAACGGCGCGATCTGGGCCAACCAGTTCGACAATCTCGCCAACCGCCGCGCCCATTTGGAGACCACCGGCCCCGAAATCTGGACCCAGACCGACGGCAAGATCGACGGTTTCACCTGCTCGGTCGGCACCGGCGGCACGCTGTCCGGGGTCGGTATCGCCTTGAAGGAGCGCAATCCGGGGGTAAAGATCTACTTGTCCGACCCGATGGGCTCCGGCATCTACTCCTGGTACGCGCGCCGCGAGTTCAAGCCGGAAGGCAGCTCGATCACCGAGGGGATCGGCAACAACCGCGAGACCCGGAATCTCGAAGGCTTCACCCCCGACGGCCAGTACCAGATCACCGACGAGGAGGCGCTGCCGATCCTGTTCGACCTCGTGACCGATGAGGGGCTGGTGCTCGGCGGCTCGACCGCGATCAACATCGCCGGCGCGATCCGGCTGGCCCGGGAACTCGGGCCGGGCAAGACGATCGTGACGATCCTCGCCGATTCGGGTACGCGCTACCAATCGAAGCTGTTCAACCCGGCCTTTCTGAAGGAGCGCAACCTGCCGGTTCCTCACTGGCTGGACACGTGACATGACCGAACTTGTGTTCCGCGACGACGCCTACGTCCGGTCCTGTACGGCGCGGGTCGCCGCGGCCGATTCGCGCGGCATCCGCCTCGACCGAACCGTGTTCTATCCGATGGGCGGCGGCCAGCCGGGCGATACCGGCGTTCTGCGGCTCGCCTCCGGCGCCGCGGTCGCGATTGCCGACACGATCAAGGGTGAGGGTCCCGACGAGGTGATCCATGTCCCCGCGCCGGGGTCCGTGCTGCCGGAACCTGGCGCCGAGATCACGGCCGAGATCGATTGGGAGCGGCGCTACCGGCTGATGCGCATGCACACCTGCTTGCATCTGCTCTGCGCGGTCGTGCCGGGCGCGGTGACCGGAGGGCAGGTCTCTGACGGGCGCGGCAGGCTCGATTTCGACGTACCGGGGGCAAGCCTCGACCGCGAGGCGATCGCCGCCAGCCTCAACGCGCTGATCGCCTCCGGACATGCCGTGGCGCCGCGCTGGATCGGCGACGACGAACTCGCCGCCCGCCCTGAACTGGTGCGCACGATGTCGGTCAAACCGCCGACCGGTGTCGGAAGGGTCCGTTTGGTCGAGATTTCCGGGATCGATCTCCAGCCGTGCGGCGGCACGCATATCCGCGACACCGCCGAGATCGGCCCGGTCGCGGTCGCTAAGATCGAAAGCAAGGGCCGGCAGAACCGGCGCGTCATTATCGCTTTCGCCGGATAGCCGATAAAAAGGATCGCCGGCCTCCGGCCGGCATGCCGGCGAGACGCCGGCGGTCCGCCTGCAACGAGGAGCCGCCATGCCCTATGCCCGACCCGATGCGCTGGTCAGCACCGAGTGGCTGGCGGCGCATCTCGACGATCCTGATGTCCGGGTGCTTGACAGCTCGTACAAACAGCCGGGGATCACCCCGACCGCGCGCGAGGGCTACGATTCCGGCCATATTCCGGGGGCGGTGTTCTTTGACATCGACGATGTCGCCGAACCTGGCACCGCCCTGCCGCATATGATCCCGTCGGCCGAGCGTTTTGCGGCGAAAATGGCCGAGCGCGGCATCGGCAACAGCGACCGGGTCATTGTCTACGATACGGCCGGCCTGTCCTCGGCCGGGCGCGCCTGGTGGATGCTAAGGCTGTTCGGCCACGACAATGTCGCACTGCTCGACGGCGGCCTGCCGCGCTGGAAGGCGGAGGGTCGGCCGCTCGAAACTGGCGCGCCAAAGATCCCGCCGCGCAGCTTTACCTCCCGCTTCAGACCCGAGCTGGTGCGCGACAAGATGGCGCTGATCGCCGATCTCGGGGGCCACCGCGAACAGGTCGTCGATGCCCGCGCTGCGGGCCGTTTCGAGGGCACCGCGCCGGAAACCTGGCCGGGGCGGCGGCAAGGCCATATTCCGGGCAGCCGCAACCTGCCGTTCGACCAGGTCACCGACCCGCAGACCCGCCGGATCAGAAGCGCCGAGGAGCTGCAACGGCTTTTCGACAAGGCCGGGGTTCGTCTCGACCGGCCGATCGTGACGAGCTGCGGCTCCGGGGTCACCGCCTGCGCGGTCGCCTTCGCGGCCCACCTGCTTGGTCATTCCGACGCGGCCGTTTACGACGGCTCCTGGTCGGAATGGGGTCTGCCGGACGGCCCGCCGATCGAGACCGGGCCGGCGAGGGGATAAAAGCCGATGCCGGCTCTTCTCGACGATGTCATTACCTACCTGGAAATGCGCGAGAAGCCGCGAACGCCGCCGGTGCCGGCCCCCATGACGAAACTCGCGCTGATGCGCGCCGAGGACTGCACGGTTTCGTTCTATCGGTATCTATACGAAACGGTTGGCACGCCGTGGCTGTGGTTCGAGCGCCGGCTGCTCGACGATGCCGTGCTGGCCGGACAGATCCGGAAGGAGACGACCGAGATTTTCGTGCTCCATGTGGGCGGGGTGCCGGCCGGGTATTTTGAGCTGGACACGGCGGCGCCCAACGAGACCGAATTATGCTATTTCGGCTTGGTCCCGGAATTCATCGGCCGCCGCCTCGGTCCGTTTCTGCTGCGGGCGGCGATCGATCAGGCCTGGTCGCGGCCGCTTCGGCGGCTCTGGGTGCACACCCGCAGCTACGACCACCCGAAGGCGCTCGGTCATTACCAGCGGGCCGGTTTCGTCGTCTACGACCGGCAACCGTTGCGCTTCGAGGACCCGCGCGCGTCGGGCATCCTGCCGCGCGACCTGCCCAATCCGCGGCTGCCGCCGCTCGCCTGAGCGTCCCTGGGATGCGTCCCGCCGAGACTGCTTCGTCGCGCTGACGCTCCTTGCCGCCATTGCGAGCGAAGCGAAGCAATCTCGCCGGAATATGCACTATCCGCGCAGCATACCGCCGGTTGCCTTCTCGACAGCGGCAATCAAACGTTTGGAAAAAGCATCGATCTCGGCGTCGGTCAGCGTCGCTTCGCGCGGCTGCAACGTGACCGCGATTGCCAGCGATTTTCTGCCCTCGGGCAGGCCCTTGCCTTCATAGACATCGAACAGGCGGATGTCGCTGACGAGCTTGCGATCGACCCCGCGTGCCGCGCGCAACAATGTCTCAGCCGGCAGGTCGCGATCGACGACAAACGCGAAATCGCGCTCGACGGGCTGAAACACCGACAGAAGCAGCGGCGGCCGGCCGCGCACCGCTCGCGGCAACGGCACGGCGTCGAGAAACACCTCGAACGCGGCGACCGGCCCGTTTACCTCGAAGGAATCCAGCACGTCGGGGTGCAGTTCGCCGAAATGCCCGAGCACACTCGCCCCGAGCCGCAAAATGCCGGCGCGACCGGGGTGATACCATTGCGGCGGATCGGCGGCGGTCTGCACATTGTCGGCCGGGGCGCCGAATGCGGCGAGCGCCGCCAGCGCGTCGGCTTTAGCATCATACAGATCGGGTTCGCGCGGCGTCTCGCGCCAGTCGCGCGGACCGAGACGGCCGGCCCGCAACCCGGCCGCGACGGTGATCTGCCCCTCGGGGCGGTCGTCTCGATAGAGCGGCCCCAATTCGAACAGCGCGACATCCGGAAAGCCGCGATCGGTGTTGCGCCGCACCGCCTCGACCAGATTTGGCAACGCGCTGGGACGCATCGCGTCGAGATCGCTGCTGATCGGGTTGACGAGGGTCAGTTCGGATCTGGCGCCGCCAAACAGCGCCGCCGTCTTCGCCGACAGAAACGAGAACGTCACCGCTTCGGTCAGACCGCGTTCGGCCAAAGTGCGGCGCACCAGCTCGGCGCGGCGCCGGCTCGGATCGATCGCCGGACGCGACACCGTGGTCTCGCGCGGCAGCGGCAGCGGCGGGATCTCGTCGTAGCCCTTGACCCGCAGGATTTCCTCGACGAGATCGGCCTCGCCCTCGATATCGCCGCGCCAGGACGGCGGTGTCACCGACAGGCTGCCGTCATGCGCGGCGGCGTCGCCAACCGTGCAGCCGAGCGCTTCGAGGATCGCACGGCTTTCGGCCGGAGACACATGCAGCCCGCCGAGTCCGGCCGTCCGCTCGGGGCGCAGCATATAGGTGCGACGCCATTCCGGTTCGGCGCCGGCCCGGACGATGTCGGACGGCTCGCCGCCGCATAATTCAAGGATCAGTCGCGTGGCGATTTCGAGACCAGGGCCGACAAAAGCCGGATCTATACCGCGCTCGAAGCGGTAGCGCGCGTCGCTAACGATTTCGAGGCGACGGCCGGTCGCGGCGGTGCGCACGGGGTCGAACAGCGCCGCCTCGACATAAATTTCGGTCGTCTCGTCGGTAACGCCGGTCGGTTCGCCACCGATCACGCCACCGAGGCTCTGCACGCCGTTATCGTCGGCGATCGCGGTGATTTCCGGGTCGAGCGCGTATTCGCGTCCGTTCAGCGCCAGCAGCCGCTCGCCCCGTCGCGCAAAGCGCACGACAAGATCGCCCCGGAGCTTGCCGGCATCGAAGACGTGCAGCGGCCGGTTCAGGTCGAAGGTCAGAAGATTGGTAATATCGACCAGCGCCGAGATCGGTCTGAGACCCATCGATTCGAGCCGGTCCCGCAGCCAGCGCGGACTCGGGCCGTTTTTCACGCCGCGAATGTGCCGGCCGAGAAACAGCGGGCAGGCGGTCAAATCCTCGATATGGATCGCGATTGGCGAGCGAAACCGGCCCTCGACCGGCGCTGTGCCGAGTGGCTTGAGCCGGCCCAGCCCGGACGCCGCGAGATCGCGCGCGATGCCGCGCACCCCGAGGCAATCGGCGCGGTTCGGCGTCACCTTCAGATCGATCACCGGGTCGTCGAGACCCAGCAGGCGCGCGTAACCCGCCCCAACCGGCGCGTCCTCGGACAGTTCGATGATGCCGGCATGATCCTCGCCGAGAGCCAGTTCGGCTGCCGACATCAGCATGCCGCGCGAGGCGACGCCGCGGATCGTGCTCTCGTTCAGCACCGCGCCGGTTTTCGGGATGCGCACGCCGGCCGGACCGAACACGCCGCGCATGCCGGTCCGCGCGTTCGGCGCGCCGCAGACCACCTGAACCTCGCCGGCTCCGGCATCGACGACGCAGACGCGCAGCCGGTCGGCGTTCGGGTGCGGCTCGGCCGAGACGACGCGCGCGACGACAAACCCGGTCAGCGCCGCGCCGCGGTTCTCGACGCCTTCGACATCGTGGCCGAGCATGACGAGCCTGTCGGCGATCTCCGATGCCGAGGAGTCGGTCTCCAGGTGGGTCTTAAGCCAGGACAGCGTGGTTTTCATGCGAGCGTTCCCCGCACCGGCGACGGGATATCGAGCGGCAGAAACCCGTAATGCCTGAGCCAGCGCAGATCGGAGTCGTAGAATGTGCGCAGATCGGGGATGCCGTATTTCAGCATCGCCACGCGCTCGATCCCCATGCCGAACGCAAACCCCTGATACTCGGCCGGATCGACGCCGCAATTTTGCAGCACCTTCGGGTGGACCATGCCGGACCCGAGAATTTCCAGCCAGCTTTCAGGTGTGTTGGCGCCCCCGGCCCCGATCCTCAATTCGCCACCCTTTCGCGAGCAGCCGATATCGACCTCGGCCGAGGGTTCGGTGAACGGGAAGTAGCTCGGCCGGAAGCGCACCGGCAGATCGTCGATATCGAAAAACGCGCGGCAGAACTCGATCAGACAGCCCTTCAGGTGCCCCATATGGGTCGTGCGGTCGATGACGAGACCCTCAACCTGATGGAACATCGGCGAGTGCGTCGCGTCATGATCGGCGCGAAACGTGCGTCCCGGCACGATGATGCGCAGCGGCGGCTTCTGCTTCAGCATCGTGCGGATCTGCACCGGCGAGGTATGCGTGCGCAGCACCAGGCGCGAGCCGTCCGGGCGCGGCGGCAGGTAAAAAGTGTCATGCTCCTGGCGGGCCGGGTGCTCGGGCGGGATGTTGAGCGCCGTGAAGTTGTAGAAATCCTCCTCGATATGCGGCCCCTCGGCGACGACAAACCCCATCTCGCCAAAAATCGCGACGATCTCGTCGATCGTCTGGCTGATCGGGTGGATGCGGCCGGGTTCGCCGAGCGACACCGGCAATGTCGCGTCGGCGCGCTCGCCTTCCAGCCGGTTCGCGAGTGCGGCGCGGCGCAGCCGGTCCCCCGCCTCTTCCAGCGCCGCCGCGATCCGATCCCTCAGCGCGTTGAGCCGCGCGCCGGCGTCGCGGCGCTGCTCGGGCGGCAGCGCGCCGAGACCGCGCATCGCCGCGGTGATGGCCCCGTTGCGGCCGAGCAGCTTGACGCGGGTTTGTTCGAGCGCCTCGGGTGTCTCCGCAGCCGCGATTTCGGCGAGGTGGGCTTCCGCCGTCGTGGTCGGATCGTCGATCTCAGTCCGTGCCATATCAGTCCCAGCAGCAAGAAAAAGGGGCCGTTCGATGCGGCCCCTTGTTCACGACGCAAGCAGCCGAGGCCTCAGCGAGCCTGATCCCCGGTAAATCGGCAATCCGTGGCCGCGGCGTCTCTCTCATCCTCCCGCGCCTGACAGTGCAGGTCCCTCCCTCTCTGCGCGAGCGGAGAGAGGGAGGGAATGATAGACCGCCGCCAACCACGCATAGGCAAGCGGCTATTCCGCCGCCGCCGGCGCGACGGCCGCGTCGAGCGCCGATTTGGCCTGCGCGACGATCGCCGCAAACGCCTCGGGTTCGCGGATCGCGAGATCGGAGAGCACCTTGCGGTCGAGATCGACACTGGCGAGCCTGATGCCGTGCATGAATTGCGAATAGGTCAGCCCGTGCTCGCGGACACCGGCATTGATGCGCTGGATCCACAACCCGCGGAAATCGCGCTTTCTGTTGCGCCGGTCGCGATAGGCGTAGCGCAGCGCCTTCTCGACCTTCTCGATCGCGATGCGGTAGGCGGTGCCGCCGCGGCCGCGATAGCCCTTGGCGAGACCCAGCACCTTTTTGTGCCGGGCATGCGCCGTGACCCCGCGTTTGACCCTGGCCATCTTCTCAGCCCCGCATATAGGGCATATAGGTCAGCACGAGCTTGGCGTCGCCCTTTTCGAGCGTCGTCGTGCCGCGCCGCAGCCGCTTGCCCCGCTTCGACTTGTTGATGAGCAGGTGGCGCTTATGGCCCCAGTTGCGCTTGACCTTGCCGGTGCCGGTCAGGCCGAAGCGTTTCTTGGCGCCGCTCTTGGTTTTGAGCTTGGGCATTTTCCATCCTTGGATCGGGTTGCGGCGGCGAGGCATGCCCGTTCGGCGCCCAAAGGCGCGGCCAGCCGCCGGCTGAAGCGGCGCGTTATAGCGGCGCGGGCGCCGCAGCGCAAGTCGGCGCCGCCGCGGATAGTGACTCAGTTTGATTGTAACATCACCTGCCCGAGGCCTTGCCGCATGTCGTTCTTGGCCGGGCTTGGCCCGTGGGCCTTCAGCCCACGGACTTGATCCGTGGGCATCCACGAGAAGGCGGGAGGCTGGGGCGGCTCGTGGATGCCCGGCCCAAGGCCGGGCACGAACGAACCATGATCCGGCATGACAATGCTGTCTGTTACATTCAAACTGAGTCACTACCCCGCCGCGGTTCGGCGACACGCCCGGCTCCGGGCGGGTTTGGCCCGTGCTATCGCGGGTTTGCGGGCGCCGGCATCTCGATGCCGAGCAGCCGGGCCGCGTTGCCGCCGAGGATCGCACGGCGCTCGGCATCGTCGAGGTCCGGTGCGCTCCCGATAAACCCGATCGGGTCGATCTCGCCCATATCGGCCGGGTAGTCGGTGCCCATCAGCAGGTGGTCGGCGCCGTATTGATCGACGAGATACTGAAGCTGCGGGTGCGTGTAGACAATCGTGTCGAAATACAGCCGCTTCAGATAGGTCGTCGGCATGTGCCGGATATCGGTGCAGGCGTCGGGCCGGGCCGCGGCAGCGTGGTCGATGCGGCCCGAATAGGCCGGCAGATAGCCGCCGCCATGCGACAGTACGAGCTTCAGGTTGGGATGGTCCTGCAACACGCCGCCAAAGATCAGGTGATGCACCGCGACGGTCGTATCGAGCGGGTTCCCGATGATGTTTGTGAAATAATGGTCGCGGAAGCGGCCGGCCTCCGGAAACCCGGTCGGGTGCATGAACAATACGAGGCCCAATTCCTCGGCGCGCGCAAAGATCGGCCGGAAGCGCGGCTCCGACAGATCGGCGCCGGCGACATTGGTCGCGATCTCGATACCGCGCAGCCCCAGCGATTTGTGCAGCCGGTCGAGTTCGGCGACGGCAAGCTCGGGCGCCTGGAACGGCACCGTGCCGAGACCGACAAAACGGTCGGGGTGTCTGGCGCAGATTTCGGCGATGTTGTCGTTGATGATCCGCGCGGTGGCGATGCCAAGATCGGGCGGCACGCCGTAAAAGGTCTGGGCCGGCGACGGGGTGATCGCCTGGATGTCGATCCCCATGCTGTCCATGTCGGCCAGCCGGGTCGCGATATCGGTGAACTGCACGCGGGTGCGGCTGGCCTGTTCGCGATTGACCTCGCGGGTCAGCTCGTTGGCGAATTGGTGGCGCGGCTGCCAGTCCATCGTGAGGCCGGCGCTCTGCACTATCTCCCCGGCTTTCGGGGTCAACAGGTGACAATGGATGTCGATCGTAAACCACTTGCCGCGCGCATGCGCCGGCCCCGGAAACCGGCCCGGTATCCGCGCCCCCTCGGGCAGACAGGTGAACAGCATCGGACGGTCCTCCCCGGTTGCTTCCGGCACACGCACATCCTGACACGCCTGTCATCCGCGCGGAATCCCGAACGCCCGCGGCGCATCGCTCAATGGAGGATGGTAGAGTGGCTGACGGATTCCATATGAGGCGCCATGGCGTTCGATACGCTCACATACGCGCGAAAGCTGAAACAGGCCGGGGTCCCGGAGGCGCAGGCCGAGGCGATGGCCGACGCGACGCGCGAGCTGCTCGATTCAGAGTTCGCGACGAAGGCCGATATTGCCGGTCTGAAGAGCGAGATCGCTCTGTTGAGAAACGAGACGGCCAGCCTTGAGCAGCGGTTGAGGGCCGACATAACCGCGCTCGATCAGCGGGTCACGACCGCCATCGATACGATGAGCTTGCGCCTTACAGTGCGCATGGGCGGGCTGATTGCGGTCGGGGTCGCCGCCCTGGCCGCGATCATCAAGCTTTGAGCGCCGCGGCGAGGCTGATTGCGGCCGGCGGCGGGGCGGGCCACATAGAAGCCATGAAAACAGTGATGCGGGCGGCCAACCGGGTCGGGACCAGGGTCGGCGCGGCGGTGGGCCGGGCCGGCGGGGTGGCGGGCCGGGTCGGGACCAGGGTCGGAGAATGGGCGGCAAGCAGCACCGGCAGCGCTCTTGCCGCAGGCTTTCTGCAAGCCTTCGACTGGGCCTATGGCAGGGCGCTCGACGGGTTGCCGGGTCTCGACGGGGCCGAGGCGCTGGCGGCGAAATACGCGGCGCGGCACGCCACCACCGACGCCGCGGTCAAGGCGCTGATCCTGGCGCAGACCGGGCTGGCGGGCAGCGCCGGGTTTCTGACCGGCATCGGCGGGTTCATCTCGCTGCCGGTCGCGATCCCGGCCAACCTCGCCAGCGCTCTCTACATACAGGTGCGGATGATCGCGGCGATCGCGCATCTGCGCGGGCATGACATCCGCAGCCCGGAGGTGCGCGGTCTCGCGCTGGCCTGTCTGACCGGGTCGAAGGCGGCCGACACGCTGAAGAATGCCGGCACGCGTCTCGGCGTGCGGGTGACGCGCGACATCGCCGGGTGGGCATCACCGGCGCTGCTCAAAAAGGCCGAGCGCGCCGCCGCGGCCGCCGCGCCGGCGCTGGTCGGCGCCGGCAATGTCGCGAAGATGAGCAAGCTGGTGCCGGTCGTCGGCGGCGTTGTCGTGGGCGGGGTCGACGCGGCGCTGACGCAGCTTCTCGGCCGCGCCGCTGACCGGGTTTTCCGGTCGAAGCCCGCCGGCGAGCCGGCGGCGGTGCAGGTTCCGCCGCCCGCCAACCTCGTCGGGACACGTCCGAACGGCGAGTAAGCCGGCAGCGCCCGGCTATTTGAGCAACGGTGCGTAGCGGTCGAGGACGCGCAGGATTTCGTCGCGGCCTTCGTCCGGGATTTCGAGCACGGCGCGGTCGATGCCGGCCTCCTCGTATTCCTTGAGCGCCGCCTTGTCGGGCGGGGCGCGGAACACCGAAGTCGAGATCGCCTTTGGATCGCGGCCCTTTTCCTCGGCCATCCGGCGCAGGCGGGCGAGCTGTTCCCTGATCTCGTAGCCGCGGCCGGGACGCGGGAACCAGCCGTCGCAGTATTCGACGACGCGGCGCAGCGTGTAGTCGGTCTCGCCGCCCAGCAGGATCGGCGGGTGCGGCTTCTGCGCCGGTTTCGGATATGACCAGACCCTGTCGAAATCGACCATCTCGCCGTGGTATTCGGCCTCGTCCTGCGTCCACAGCGCCTTCATCGCCAGGATGCGCTCGCGCATCAGTTTGAAGCGCGTGTTGTAGCGCGCGCCGTGGTTTTCCATCTCCTCGACATTCCAGCCGCCGCCGATCCCGAACTCGAAACGGCCGCCCGAGAGAAGGTCGAGACTGGCGACCTCCTTCGCGGTGACGATCGGGTCGCGCTCCGGGATCAGGCAGATGCCGGTGCCAAGCCGCAGGTTTTTTGTCACCGCCGCGGCGAAGGACAGCGCGACAAACGGGTCGTGCGTATGGGCGTAGCGCTTTGGCAACTCGCCGCCGCCCGGAAACGGCGTCCGCCGGCTGACCGGGATATGCGTGTGCTCGGGGACGAACAGCGACTCGAAACCGCGTTCCTCCAAGGCGCGCGCCAGTTCGGCGATGTCGATCCCGTAATCAACCGGAAAATAAAAGACGCCGACCTTCATCAATGCCTCCATCCTGAAGAGTCGGCGTCAATATGGGGTGCCGCCGGCACACCGCCGCATCCGACCGCGCCTCGCGGCGGGCGAGCGGCTGCGGAGGTCGTGTCTCCGCGCCCGGTTCGAGCGCGACCCCTCCCGCTTGTGTCCGGCGCTAAAGCAATCCTGGCGGCCGTGGCGGCGTTCGGCGTCGTTCGTAGTCGGCAAGCGCGGCGCGCAGGGCCTGCCGCCGTTCGAATTCCGGGCTGCCCTCCTGCGCCTCTTCGAGCCGCAGCACTTCCTCGACGGCCTCCCGGTATTGCTCGGCCGTGTCGATGTAGGGCATGTCCGCCGCAGGTTCCGCCACCGTCACTCCCTCCGCTCCGAGCCGGCCCATACGCACCTTGTCAATGCGCCCCCTGGTCGTAGCGGTTGTGGAACTCATGGCGGCCCCGGCGCGACGAATGCCCGCCGCCGTGGAGCAGGTAGGCCAGACCGTATCCGACCGCGGCGGCGATCAGCAGCGCCGTCGCCGGGTATTCGTGGACGTTGCGCGTGACGTACTGACCGGCGCGCGCACCCTGGTCATAGACCGCCTGGGCCGCCGGACCAACCTGCTCGCGGGCGCGGTTCGCCGCGTCGCGCGCCGCTTCCGCGGCACCGGTCGCGGCCGAGCGCGCCTGCTCGCCGAGACTGACATCGCGGGCGGAGTCCTGCGCCGCCGGGCCGGCGTTTGTCGTCGCCGGATGACCGTGCTCGCCGTAATGGCGTCCCAACTCGGTCGCCGGGCCGGCCGCACCGCTCCGGTTACGCTGATCGGTCGGGTTCTGACTTGCCGCCATCCCCGTATTCCTGTCGCCGGTCGTCTGCATTGTGACGCTCCTGTTCGGGATCGCAATTCTCCTAACAGGCAAACATCGAACAGTGTTGAATGCTCCCCGCACGGAACGTTTCGCGGCCGCCGCGTGCGGCTTGAACCGGGACCGGGTGCATGTCAGGGTCGGTGGGATGTCCTGAGCGGAAAGGGGCGTGCGATGACTTATACCGATCCCCGCTTGCGCGATCAAAAAGCGGAAGCTGTTTCGGTCGCGGAGATGGAAACGCGGAATGTCGCCCGGCTCGGCGCGATGAAAGGCTCCGAGCTGGCATTTCTCGATCAGCGCCTCCCCGGCTACCGGCGCGAGATCATCAACATCATCGGGATGGGCGTTGTCGAGAACATGGGCGATCCCGACCTGAAGCCGAAAATCCAGGCGCCGGCGCACGGCTTCGCGGTGACCTATGTGCGCCATACGCCAAAGGGTCACGGCGCGGCGCTGCATCGCCACCCGACCGAGGAGGTGTTTATCGCCGCCAGGGGACCGTGGGAGATTTTCTGGCTCGAAGGCGATACCGAGCGCTGCGTGACATTGCAGCAGGGCGACATCGTCAATGTGCCGATCGGGATTTACCGCGGCTTCCGCAACGCCGGCGACGATCCCGAGGCGACCTTGATCGCGATCGTCGGCGGTCCCGATCCGGGCAAGGTCGATTGGCACCCGAGCGTGATCGAGGCGGCGCGCCGGACCGGTCTGTCGGTCGATGACGAGGGACGGCTGATCGTCGCCGACGCCGCCGAATAGGCCCGACTGCCTCTGCGGAGGCGCGCTTCCCTCCGTACCCGCCGCGAGTATCGGGCGCGGCACGGGTATGCCGGATCATCATTCCCGCCATCGCCGCGGATGACGCCAAACGATCGGCCCGCGTGTTGATTGGGAATTCGGATGAAACGGAGGAGAGCCGATGGAACGGGCGATCGCACCGCTGCGGCGGGATTGGCTGCCGGCGCGCAGAGGCGGGGGCGCCGCGATGACGACATGCCGGATCGCCGGGATCACGCTTGGCGCGGTGGCCTTGGTGGTTGTGCTGTCGCAGCTTCCCGACATGGTCCGACACTACCGGACGACGCGGGGGTAATTCCAGCCGGTATCGATCTTGGCTCCTGGATGCCCACGGATCAGGTGCGTGGGCTGAAGGGCCACGGGCCAATCCCCGGATCAAGTCCGGGGACGGCCACGAACGACATGCGCCAAGGTCTCGGGCGGTTGGTATAAGACGGCGATTGCCGTCGGAACACCCGCGTGATCCCGTGCGCATGACTGCCTGGGACCGGCCCGTCCGAGCACCACGGATGCCTGACGCCAGCGGTCATGGCCCGTGTGCCGGCTGTCAACCGGAGGCGGGCGGCAAGGTAAGAGGTCATGCTGTTCGGCTCGCTCGACGAGGCATCGCCGATCCTTCTCGGCACGCTGGGGAGCCTGATGGCCGGTCTGGCCAGCGGGGTGGGAGCCCTGCCGATCCTCGCGGTGCGGCGGATTTCCGAGGAAGCGCAGGATGTCCTGCTGGGCTTTGCCGCCGGCGTGATGTTGGCGGCCGCGTTCTTCTCGCTGATTATTCCGGGGCTGGAGGCGGCGCAGGAACAGGGCGCCAGCGAGGTCGGGGCGGTGACGCTGGTCGGCGGCGGCGTTCTGCTCGGGGCGGCCGGTCTCTGGGCGATTCACCGCTACGTGCCGCACGAGCATTTCATTCTCGGGCGGGAGGGGCCGCAGTCGGCGCGGTTCCGCCGGATCTGGCTGTTCGTCATCGCGATCACGCTGCACAACTTTCCGGAAGGGCTGGCGGTCGGCGTCGGGTTCGGCGGCGGCGACATCGCGAACGGGGTTGCGCTCGCGACCGGAATAGCGCTGCAAAACATGCCCGAGGGTCTGGCTGTCGCGGTCTCGCTGCTGGCGATCAACTACACCAAAACGCAGGCGGTGCTGGTCGCGTTTCTGACCGGTCTTGTCGAACCGTTGGGCGGTCTGATCGGCGCAAGCACCGTGACCCTGGCCCATTTTCTGCTGCCGTGGGGGCTGGCCCTCGCCGCCGGGGCGATGCTCTTTGTCGTCAGCGACGAGATCATCCCGGAGACGCATCGTCGGGGCATGAAGACGCATGCCACGACCGGTCTGATGGTCGGTCTGGTCGTGATGATGTTTCTCGATGTCGCGCTGGGCTGAGCACCGATCGGCCGCGCCGGCGCGGCCGGAAGGCGTCAGATTTTCGCCAGGGACAATGTCGAGGGGGCGAACAGCTCCTCCGGCGCCACTTCGCGCGGATTGATCCCCTGCTCGTGCGCATAGCGGGCCACCGCCTCCAGCTCGCGGCGGTTCGGCTCGACCCCATAGCTCCAGAAATCCTCGCCCATCAGGGTGCGGGCGCGCTGGAACTCCTCGACCGGCCAGGGCAGCGTTGTGAACAGGTGCCCGATTGTCTCCATGTGCCGATAGCACAGCTCCTTCGCCTTCAAATAGGCAACGTAGGTATTGACCGCGAGCCAGGGGTGCCGCTCGACCAGCGAGCGGCGAATGCCGACCAGATGCATGATCGGGAACATCCGGGTGCGTTGGAAATACGCCTCCTCGGCCGCGCGGTAATCCGGAAACAGGCGCTGCACCTTCGGGTTGCGACCAAAACAGGACGGCGCCAGGGCCGAGATCAGCGCATCGAGCCTGCCGTCGTCGAGCTGCGCCGACAGGGTCTCGTCGGCCGGGATCGGCTGCAATTCGATTTCCGGAGGCAGGGCGAGCGGCACGCGCGACTCGCGGCCCGGCTGCTCCAGCCCGCCATTGCGCCATTTCACCTCCGAGGCGCGCAGACCGTGCTCGTCCCGCAGGATGCCGCGGACCCACACCGCCGCGGTCATCTGGTACTCGGGCACGCCGACCACCTTGCCGCGCAGAGCCTCGGGCCGCTCGATGCCCCGATCGGTGCGGATATAGATCGAGGAATGGCGGAACAGGCGCGAGGGAAACACCGGGATCCCGATATACGGGCAGGTCCCTTTGGCGACCAGGTTCATCGTGTTCGACAGCGACAGCTCGGTGATGTCGAATTCCTGGTAACGGAACGCGCGGTGAAACGCCTCCTCCGGCGACATCGCGACACAGATCGTCTCGCACCCCTCGATCCCCACCGTGCCGTCGAAAATCGCGCGGGTCCGGTCGTAATCGACCCCCGCGACACTGACCGTAAGTTTCGCCACGTCTTTCTCTCCGTTCAGTCGGCTTTCTCTCCGTTCAGTCGGCACGCAGCCGCAAGACGGCGCGGCCGTCGATGCGGCGGTCGCGTACCCCGGCGAGCGCCGTCCCGGCGTCGTCCAGCGCGAAGGCCGTGACGGGCGCCGGCTTGACGAGACCGAGAGCGTGGAATCCGAAAATCTCGGAATACGCGGTCCGCAGCTCGCCCGGTCGGCGCTTGCGGTAATCGGTGATTTGCAGACCGCTGACCTCGATATTCTTCACCAGCAGATAGTTGGTCCGCAGCGCCGGGATGCCGCCGGCCGCGAAACCGATCACCACCAGCCGGCCGCACCATGCCAGCGCCCGTATCGCCGCCTCGAAAACCTGTCCGCCCAGCGGATCGATGATGACATCGGCGCCGCGCCCGTCGGTCTCGGCATAGACCTGTTCGCGCAACGAATCGCGCAGATTGTCGCGCGACAGGTCGATGATCGCGTCGGCCCCGGCCGCGCGCGCCGCCGCCGCGCGCTCCGGCCGCGAGATGCCGGCGAGGACGCGCGCCCCCATCGCCCGCGCCAGATATGTCGCAGCGTGACCGACCCCGCCCGATGCGCCGAGCACCAGCACCGTCTCGCCCGGCGTCAATCGCGCCCGGCTGCGCAAAGCCACCCAGGAAGTGTCGTAAACCACCCCCATGGCGGCGGCCTCCGGAAAAGACAGGCCGTCCGGCAGGCGGTGGCATTGATCGGCCTCCAAGGTCACGGCCTCGCCGTACCCGCCATATTCGGCGGTCGCCAGAACCCGGTCGCCAACCGCCAGCGAGGTCACGCCGGGGCCGATCGCCGAAACGGTCCCGGCCGGACTTTTGCCGGGGATGAACGGCAGCGTCGGCATGAACTGATAGACGCCGCCCACCACCAGCACATCGACATAATTGACCGGCGCCGCGTGGATCTCGACCAGCACCTCGCCGGGACCGGGGACCGGAGCTTGTGTTTCGCGGACGCGCAACGCCTCGGGGGGGCCGAACTGTTCGACGACGACGGCTCGCATCTTCTAGTCCTTTCCGGGCGGCGTACTGGGAAGGCGAACCGGCACGGGCGCCATGCGGCCCTCCGCAACCCCCGTTATCAGCTCTCGCTTGACGATCTTGCCGCTCGCGGTCAGCGGCATCCGGTCCAATCGCAGCACGAATTCCGGCATCTCGGAGCGGGGCAGACCCGCCGTATCGAGATGGCGCAACAACTCCTCGGGATCGAGCGGGGCGGCGTCGCGCATCACGACGGCAAGACAGACCCGCTCCCCGAGACGCGGGTCGGCCACCGGAAACGCCGCCGCCTTCTCCAACCCGGCATGGCGCAGCGCCAGCTCCTCGATCCGCGCCGGGTAGATCTTGCGGCCGCCGCGATTGATGACATCCTTTTTGCGGCCGGTGATGCGCAGATAGCCGGCCTCGTCGAGCCGGCCGAGATCGCCGGTCGTAAACCAGCCCTCGGCGTTGAACGCCGCCTCGGTCGCGCGTTGGTCGTCGAAATAGCCGAGCATCAGGCTGGCGCCGCGCCCGCCGATCTCGCCGATTTCGCCCGGCGCCGCCGCGCGGTCCGGATCGTCCTCGCGCCAGATGCGGATTTCGTACCCGTCGCAGGCGCGCCCGCTGGTCTGCGCGATCCGCTCCGGCGGATCGTCCGGCAACGTATATTGGTGCGAGCAGGTCTCGGTCATGCCGTAGCCGCTTTGCGGCGTGATCCCGTGGCGCAGCAATTCGGCGATCAGCGAAGGCGACGCCGCGGCGCCGGAGATGCGGAACCCGCGCAACCCGGCGATCCGCCCGACACCGCGCCCCCGTATTTCCGCCAGAAGATCGTGCGCATGGGTCGGCACGCCGAACACAAAAGCGGCCTTCGTCTCGGTCAGCCGGTCGAGCAGGCTCGCCCCGCGCGGCAGATCGTGGACAACCAGCTCGCCGCCGCCCGCCAGCGTGGTAATAAAGGCTCCAAGCCCGAGATTGTGGCTCAGCGGGCTCAGCGTGTAGAGCACGCTGCGGTCGAGCCGCCAGTCGCGCACCATCATCCGCGCCGAGGCGAGCAGGGTGTTGTCGCTGTGCAGAACACCCTTTGGCGCGCCGGTCGTGCCGGAGGTGAAAGCCAGATAGGCGATCTTGTTGGGGTCGTCGCCGGCCGGCCGGTCGGCCGCCGGTTCCGGCAAATCGGCGAACGCCGCCTCGCCTTCCGACCCGACAGGCAAGGCGCAGCGCAGGAAATCGCGATCGGCCAGTGCGGCAAACAGGTCGCATCGCTCGGCATCAGCGCCGTAACCCGGCTGCGCGATGATCGCGGCGGCGCGCATCCGGTCGATCAGCGCCACGACCTGATCGACGGTATGGTCGCGGTGCAGCGACGGGCAGCAGACATAGGAATTACGCGAGCAGGCCAGCAGCGCGACCGCGGTCTCGACCCGGCTCGGCAGCCAGACCGCGATCCGCTCGCCGGGCCGCACCCCGTGGCCGGCCAGCCAGAACGCGAGCCGGTCGGCGGCGGCAACCAGCGCCGCGTAGCTCAGCCGGCGATGCCGGTCGCGGATCGCGAAGGCGTCGGGCATCTCTCGGCTTCGGCGAAGAGCGAGCGTGTAAAGCGTCTCGCTCCCCCACCATCCGGCGGCCGTATAGGCGGCCAGCTTTGGAGCGTCGAGCAGGGTCAGCAACGGCCCGGTCATCTCGGCGCTCCACCCTTGCCGGCGCGGAGCAGCGCCTTGATGCGCTGCGGCGTCGCCGGCAGCCGGGTCACGCCGACAGGCAGTCCGAGCGCGTCGTCGATCGCCGCCGCAATCGCCGCGCCGACCCCGGTGATGCCGCCCTCGCCAACGCTTTTGATGCCGAGCGGATTGAACGGGCTTGGCGCGTCCTCGGTCACCAGAATATCGACCGCCGGCATGTCGCGCAGGGTCGGCAGCAGATAATCCGCCAGGGTGACGCTGAGCGGCTCGCCGAATGCGTCATAGACGAACTCCTCGGACAGTGCGCCGCCGATCCCCTGCGCCAGACCCCCGACCAGTTGCCCTTCGACGAGCATCGGGTTGATCGCCCGGCCGATATCATAGGCCAGCAGAAAGCGCTCGACACTCGCCTTGCCGGTCTCTCCGTCGATCCGCACGACGCCGATCTGCACGCCGTAGGGGTAGGTCATGTGCTCGGTGCGGAACCAGCCCTCCGCCGTCAAACCCGGGGCGCGCTCGCCGAGCAGCGGCGAATCCGGCGCCAGATGCCGGGCGATGTCGGCGAGCGGGATTGAAGGACCGCCGGGCCGGTCGCGATGAACCACCACGCCGTCGATGATGTCGAGCTGGTCCGGCGCGGTCTGCAACAGCGCGCCCGCCATCTCCAGCGCCTTGGCCCGAACCTTGAGCGCCGCCGCGCGGGTGGCGTTGCCGGTCATCACCGACGCGCGCGAGGCGTGCGCCCCGATCCCGTACTGGATGCGGTCGGTCTGGCCGAGTACGACGCGCACAAGGCGGTAATCGACCCCCAGCGTCTCGGCGCAGATCTGCGCCATCGCGGTGGCGATGCCCTGCCCGACCGACGACCCGCCGGTCACCAGCTCGACCGCGCCGGTCGCATCGACCGTCACCCTGGCGCCGTCGAGCGGCCCGAGACCGCCCTTCTCGACAAAGATCGCCAACCCCGCCCCGACCAGCTCGCCGGATTCGCGGCGGCGGCGCAGATCCTGTTGCAGCGCGTCCCAGCCGATCCGCGCCAGCGCCTTGTCGAGTAGCCTCGCATAGTCGCCGGAATCGTACCGCACCTCGGTGCCGAGGGCGCGCAGCTTCCGGGTAAACGGCATCTCCCCGGCCGGGATCAGGTTGCAGCGGCGGACCGCGATCCGGTCGAGACCGAGCCGGTCGGCGATCGCGTCAACCAGCCGCTCGCGCACGAAACTGCCCTCGAAACGGCCCGGCGCCCGATAGGTCGCCGCCGGCGTCTTGTTGGTCAGGCGAAACCGGCAGACCGCGCGATAAGCCGGCACAAGATAAGGGCCGGGCAGCATCGCGAGGGTCATTTCCGGGACGCGGGCGCCGTGAGTGCGCACATAGGCGCCCTGATCGAGGATGAATTCGTCCTCCAGCGCCAGGATGCGGCCCTCTTTATCGACTGCGACGCGGGCATGGTGATGCTGTTCGCGCGAGTGATTGGCGGCCATCAGATGCTCGCGCCGGTCCTCGATCCATTTGACCGGCCGGCCGAGCCGCATCGCCGCGAGACAGACGAGAAAATCCTCCGGGTAGAGTTCGCCGCGGATACCGAAGCCGCCGCCGGTATTGCCCTCTTTGAGCACCACTTCGGTCGTATTGCGGCCGAACATGCGGGCGAGCGCGTCGCGGTTGCGGTGCGGCACTTTCGCAGCGCCGTACAGCTCGACAATGTCGCGCGAAGGATCGTACCGCGCCAGGGCGCCGCGCGTCTCCAGCGGCACGCCGCTGTGCCGGCCGATCGTCAGGTCGAGCGCGACGATCGCGTGCGCCGAAGCGAATGCGGCATCGACCTCCCCGTATTCGGCGCGCATCGCCAGCGCCTCTGTCGAAATTCCCGGCGCGAAGCTGCCCGGCGGCGCCTCGGCGTCGAGCAACGGCGGCAGTTCCTCGGTCTCGATCGCGACCAGATCGGCGGCGTCCTCGGCCAGGTACGGATCGGTCGCGAACACCGCCGCGACCGGCTCGCCGATGTAGCGCAGCCGGTCCTGCGCCAAGAGCGGCTGACGGTATGGGCGCAACGCCTCGCCCGCCGGGTCGCGAAAATCGATCGGCGGCAGTTCGGCGATGTCGCTGCCGGTCCAGATCGCCGCGACACCTTGTACTGCGAGCGCCGCCGCGCTATCGACGCCGCGCAAGACAGCATGGGCATGGGGCGAGCGCACGATCCGCATGTGCAATTGGTGCGGAAAGCCCAGATCGCCGACAAACCGGCCGCGCCCCGTCACGAGCGGCGGGTCTTCGAGCCGCGGCACCGACCGGCCGAAAACCCGAGACGGCGGCGGTTTCGCGGTAACGGTCACTTCCGGCTCCCGCGCCGTTCGGCAAACACCGCGCGCACCGCCTCGACAATGTTGCGATAACCGGTGCAGCGGCACAGATTCGCGGACAGCGCGTCGAGCAGCGCATCGTCGCCGATATCGGGTTCGCGTTCGAGAAGCCCCGCGGCCAGCATCAGAAAACCGGGGGTGCAGAACCCGCATTGCAAAGCATGGTGTTCGATAAAGGCGCGCTGCAACGGATGCAGGTCGCCGCCCTCCGCCAGCCCCTCGACGGTGCGGATCGCGCTGCCCTCGGCCTGCACCGCAAAGATCAGGCAGGCGCGCACCGGGTCGCCGTCGAGCAAGACCGTGCAGGCACCGCAGACGCCATGCTCGCAACCCATATGCGTGCCGGTCAGCCCGCAATCGTCGCGTATGATGTCGAGCAGGGTGCGGCGCGGCTCCACCCGCAACCGGTAGTCGCTGCCGTTCACGGTCAGCGCGATCTCGATCGGGCCGGTCATTCGAGGGCCTCGGCGCGGACCTCGGCGCAGGCCAGGGCGAGCGCCCGCCCGACCATCGCCGCGACCAGCTCGCGCCGGTATCGCGCGTCGGTCTGCGGGTCTTCGAGCGGCGCGATCGAAGCAGCCGCGATTGCGCCTGCCTCGCGGAACACGGCTGCCGACGGCGCCGCACCGGCCAGGACCGCCTCGGCCGCAACAAGGCGGCGCGGACAGGATTCGACACCGCCGATGCCGAGACGCGGGTTTACGATCGCGCCGCCCGCGATCTCCAGCACCGCCAGCGCCATCGCCAGGGCATAATCGCCGGGGCGCCGGCTGAATTCGGCAAAGCCGAACCGCGCGGCGGGCGGCAACACCGGCAGGCTCGCCTCGATCAGCAGCTCGTCGGGCGAGAGCGCCGTTTCCATGACACCCTGGAAGAAATCGCCCGCCGGAATGGTCCGTTCGCCGCGCCGGCTGATCGCGACCAGCGCGGCATCCAATGTCGCCGCAACGAGGCCCCATTCCGCCGCCGGGTCGGCATGCGCGAGGCTGCCGCAGAACGTGCCGCGCATCCGGATCGGATAATGCGCGATATCGCGCGCCGCAATTGTCAGCAGGGCGCCGAGCGGCCCCGCCGCTGCCGGCCGGTGGAACGCCGCGTGGCGCACCCGCGCACCAATGCGGAGCCTGCCCTCCGCGACCTCCAGCCTGTCGAGCCCGGCAACCCGGTTGATGTCGATCAGATGCACCGGGCGGGCCAGACGAAAGGCCATGATCGGCACCAGGCTCTGACCCCCCGCGAGGACACGCCCTTCCTGCGGCGCCAATTCGGCGAGCAGCGCGACTGCTTCCGGGATCGTCGCGGGGCGGTGATAGGTGAAGGGCGTGGGCTTCACCGGCCGCTATCGCAAAGTGAGATCGGGCATCTCGGGTCGGGCCGCTGCGGATCGGCGGATTATGGGAGCACCCGCGGATTGCGCACAACCGCGTTGTCGCCTGCGTCCCAGGGCGTTGCGTCCCAGGGCGTTGCGTATCGTGCCGCGGCCATACCCTCCGATCTCCGGTTCACCCCGCGGCAGCCGGCCCATCGTGGAAACATAAGCTTTTGAGAAAACTGGCTGGGGCGGGAGGATTCGAACCTCCGTATGGCGGAATCAAAATCCGCTGCCTTACCACTTGGCTACGCCCCATCGGGGAACGTGCGGCCCGCCCGCTCGGCGGTATTCCCTTTCTTTTGCTCCGGGCCGGCGGCGTTCCCGGACATTGTACAGTCCTGCCGCTCTTGCTTTTGGCGAACCCGGCAGGATGCCTGTCATCACCGTTGCGATCCTGCGATCGGCCAATTCGAAGCCGGCGCCAAGCAAACAGGTAACCTACCTTGACCGGTCTCTCAAGGGCTTCGGCGCGAGTGTATGGCAGCTTCCGGGAAGGCGATGCCGAGCCAGCCGTTTTCGGCGAGCCGATGCCAAAATTCCGGCGCGCCGGCCGCTTCGGTCTGCATCATGTCGCGCACAAACCGGGTCGTGCAGTTGCCGTCGAGAAACCTGCGCGCGGTGTTGCGCAGCAACCCTGCTCTTCGCTGAAACCGATATCCCTCTCGTCCGCCCGCCTCGACCGGAGTGCGAGCATCCTGCCCGCGCGCGGGCCGCAGACCCGCAATCCGGCTTATCCAATCCGGAGAGGCGAGGCCATGCGCAACGACAATCGCCCGGCAAGCTCGGAACGGGCCGGATCAGAACGGGACAGTGCCGGCGACGACGCTGCGATGCATGATCCGCCGCCAGCGGCGCAGCGCGTCGCCGGGCACGAGCCGGTGCAGCAGAACGCGGTTGTCCCAGACCACGAGATCGCCGGCCCGCCAGCGATGCGCGTAGACAAATTCCGGCCGTGTCGCGTGTTCGAGAAGCTCGGCGAGCAGGGCGGTGCTTTCGGCCGAGGGCAGGCCGACAATGCGGGTCGCGTGATTGCCGAGATAGAGTGCCTTGCGGCCGGTCTCGGGATGCGTGCGCAGCAGCGGATGATCGACTTCCGGCAGGCGCGGGTCGAAAGCCGGGCGGAACGCCACCCGCAATCCGGCGATCCGCCGCTTGATGTCGTCGGGCAGCGCCGCGCAGGCCAGCGCCGTGTTGGCGAATTCGGTGTCGCCGCCCGCGCCCGCCTCCGGCGGCGGCACCTCGACCGCATAAAGCAGCGTCAGCGAGGGCGGCGCGGACCGGTAGGGCTTGTCGGTATGCCAGTGATAATTCGCCGCCGGCGAGACCCGGATCGTCGGGTTGCCGTCGGCGTCGAGGTTCGACAGCACATGCGCCACATCCCGCCGCTTTGTCTCGCCGCGCTCGCGCCCGTGCGCCTCGACCTCGCCAAAATTGGCCGCAAACGCGAATTGCCGCTCGCGGGTCAGCGATTGACCCGGCAACACGACGACGTGGTGGGCGAGAATGGCGGCGCGGATCGCGGCGATGCGGTCGGGCGGCAGCGGCAGCGACAGATCGAGCCCGGCGATCCTGACCCCGCCGGCCGGCGACAGAAGCTCGAAAAACAGTAATCCATCAGCAGCCATTTGATCGGACCCGATCGCCGCGCCCCGGCGGCACGCGTTCGTATAAGCCGGGAGCGGTCATGGAGGCGCGGAGAATGCAGCCGGAAAACCCGATTTTCACGATAGGGCATTCGACCCGCTCGCTCGGCGAGCTGACGGGCCTGTTGCGGCAGGCCGGCGTTGCGATGCTCGTCGATGTGCGATCGGTGCCGCGCTCGCGCGCCAACCCGCAATTCAACGCCGACACCTTGCCCGGAGCGCTGGCGGGAGCCGGGATCGAATACCGGCATCTCGCCGCGCTCGGCGGATTGCGCCACCGCCCGAAAGCCGCGCCGCCGTCGCCGAACACGCTGTGGCGCAACAATTCGTTCCGCAATTACGCCGACTACGCGATGACCGCCGCCTTTCGCGACGGTCTCGACGAATTGTGCGCGCTCGCGCGCGAGCGCCGCGTTGCGATCATGTGCGCCGAGGCCGTGTGGTGGCGCTGCCACCGCCGCATCATCGCCGATTACCTGCTGGAGCGCGGCTACGCCGTGACGCACATCATGGGGCCGGGACAGCTCGCGCCGGCGAGCCTCACCTCCGGCGCGCAGCCGCTGCCGGACGGGACGATCCTCTACGCCGGCCCCGCGACGCCCCCCGTTCAATTCGAACTGCGTGTCTGATCGGGTGATTGCCGGTCGGCGCCGGCGGCAGCCAGGTGTCCATCGGCTCGTCGGGCCATTTGACATCGCCAAAGTATAGCCTTCGAAAGCGCTGATCCGCGTCGCGCCAGGTGCGGAACTCGCGGCGGAAGACGGCGTCTTCGGGAGCTTCGGCGAAATCCATCGCGGGTTCCTGCTTCCGTTCCGAGGATGGCGGCCGATCCGGGGCGGCTCGATCGCACCGGCGGTTCATACCCTGTCAAGACCCGGCCGTGGGTAGTGACTCAGTTTGAAATCGGCCCGCTGCGCCGCCCCGGAGCAACCCCTAGGGATCGCCGGCGTCCCGGCGGGACGCCGGCGATCCTGAAGCACCCTCCTTTCGGTACGGTCGCCGCGGGTCCGGCCTGCGCCGCAGAACGACAAGGCCAAAATTCAAACTGAGACAGTACCCGACCGTGCGCAAAGCGGCGCGATCCGCTATGGTCCGGGCAGAACCGCGCCCGGTCGGCGCGGACAGCGAGGAGGAACCGTCATGGACAGCGTCGAATGCCGGGAAATCGCATCGCCGCGGCGCGCCGCCCCATTGCTTGCCGTTTTGCCCGAGCGGCTGCACCACAACGCCTATGTCGTCAAGGACCAGGAGGCGAACCGGCGCTTTCTCGAAGACGTGCTCGGGATTCCGCTAGTGGCGACGTGGTGTGAGAAGAGCTGGCGCGCCGAACTCGGCCGCGAGGTCGGGTACTGCCACACGTTCTTCGGTCTGGCCGACGGCAGCGCGCTCGCCTTTTTCCAGTTCGCCGACCCGGAGGTCTACGCGCTGACCCAGGCCGCGAAACCGATGATCGGCAGTCACTACCATATCGCGCTGAAGGTCGGCGAGGCGACCTATGACGAGCTGAAACACCGCCTCGACCGCGCCGGCGAGAGGTTCCGTGAAACCGATCATGGCTACTGCAAATCGATCTATACGGCAACACCGGACGGGATGATCCTCGAATTCACCTGCGACCCGCCCGACGCGGCCGAGATCGAGGCGCTGCGCCGCGCCGATGCGCACAGCGAACTGGCCCGCTGGCTGGCCGGCGACCACCGCATAAATAATGAGCTGCGCCACTGGCAGTCTTAACCGACTATTAGCAGGTATGAATAAGTTCCTAACAAAATACACAGCAATATAAAAATTCGAAGCGATAGAATTAGACAAGAGTAGCTGCACGCGCTACCTGCGAGGCGTCGGACACGGGCCTGCTCCGGTCGGGCCTGCGTCCGCGCTCTGGGAGTGCGCGATGAGCAATAACATTGACCGAGCGCCCGTCGATACGGGCAGGCTCTGCGTCGGGGATCGTACCGGAACGGGGGTGACGGGCGGCACTGTCCTTCGCTTGCGTCGCCTCCTGCGCTGCAATCGCGGCGCCGTGGCGGTCGAATTCGGTCTGGGAGCGCCGCTGCTGCTCGCGGCGCTGGTGCCGGTGGCCGATCTCGGTGTCGCCTTTGCAGCGCAGCAGCAGCTCCGGCAGGCGGTTCAGGCCGGCGCGCAATACGCGGCAACCCACGCGTGGAACCAGAACGCGCCGGCCGCGATCACCAGCGCGGTGACGACGGCGACGCCGCTGTCCGGCGTCAGCGTTTCCCCCGCTCCCTACCGGGTGTGCGGTTGTCCGAGCGGCGGCGCGGCGGCAGCGAGCGGCGGCGGCATGACAATAGGGGCAAGCGGCATCGGGACGGCTACCTGTGGCAGCACCTGCGCAAACGGCGAAACCGCCGGGTATTACGTCGTCGTTTCGGCCGAGCTGCCCTACACGCCGGTTCTGCCGTATTCGCTGCTCGGCAGTTCGATGATCTTGAGCGCCCAGTCGATGGTTCGCACCCGCTGACGGCGCGAGGCGACGATCATGAAACGGATATCCGACCGGTTGCGGGCGGCGGCGCGGCCCCCTGATCTGGCGCGCGATCAGAACGGCAATGCCACGGTCGAAATGGCCCTGATTGCGCTGCCGCTGTTCCTGTTCGTCTTTGCCGTCGTCAATGCCGGCTACGCGCTCTGGTTGCAGAACGCGCTCGAATCTTCCGTCGCGCAAGCGGCGCGCTGCGCCACTGTGAACCCGAGCCTGTGCGGCACGGCGAGCCAAGTCACGGCCTACGCCGCCGCGCAGTCGGGGGCCGGTTTCGACAGTTCGACCTTCTCGTTCGAGCCTCAGGCGAGCTGCGGCAACCTGGTCTCGGCCGCCTACCCCCTGTCACTGACGCCGCCATTCGCGAGCATCTCGCTCAATTTGAGCGCGCAGGCGTGCTATCCGATTTGAGGCCCGGCGATGCCAAAGCGTGATGTTGTGGGCAAACCCGCCGGGCACGGCCGGTTTCGCGCGATCGCCCGCCGGTTTGGCGCCCTCCGCGCCGACAGCGCGGGCGGGGTGACGGTCTTTCTCGCGCTGTCGCTGCCGGCAATCATCGGGTTCGCCGGTCTCGGCACCGAGGCGGCCAGCTGGTATCTGACAAAACGCACGATGCAGGGCGCCGCCGACACCGCCGCCTCGACCGCCGCCGCTTCTCTGGCAGCCGGCACGACCGGTAGCGCCATCCTGGCGAACGAGGCCAAAAGCATCGCAGCGTACCATGATTTCGTGGATGGAAGTAACGGCACGACAGTGACGGTCAACCATCCGCCAAGTTCTGGTACATACCAGGGCAATTCCAACGCGGTCGAGGTATCGATCAGCCGGCAGGAGCCGGCGCTGCTCTCGGCATTGTTCCTGCCGGAGGGACCGACGATCACCGCGCGCGCGGTGGCGTCCGCCGATCGCAACCTGACCGATGAGGCCTGCGTCGTTGCGCTTGACAAGAACAACGAGACGGCGATGCGGACGACCGGAACCACCGATCTGATATTTCCGAGCTGCTCGCTCTACATCAACTCCCCTTCTCAATCCGCGCTCACGATGAGCGGCAACGCCACAATTCAGCCCAAGAAGGCGTATCTTGTCGGCAACTATAGCACCAGCGGGGGGAGCAGCTTGCAACCCGCCAACGGGACCTATACCGGCGTCGATCCGCTGATCGATCCGTATCGGAATGTTGCGGTCCCTGCCTATTCCGGGTGCAATGACACCGGCTACAGTCTGAGCGGCAACAAGAGCGCGACAAAGAATGCCGGGTCCGCCGGGATTTACGTGTTCTGCGACGGGATCAAATTGAGCGGCAACTCGTCGCTGACGCTCGGTCCCGGAACCTACATCATCGCCGGCGGGCAATTGAGCATTTCGGGCGGGTCGCACCTGACCGCGACTGGCGGCACGACGATCATTCTGACCGCCCGGAGCGGAAGCTGCGCCACCGCCAAGATCAGCGGCGGCGCCATTATCAACCTGGTCGCGCCGACCACCGGCAATCTGGCCGGCATCGCGGTCTATCAGGACCGCCAGTGCAGCACCGACCACAACTTGACGAGCGACTTCAGCGGCGGCTCCACGATGAACATCACCGGCGCGATCTATTTCCCGGAGCAGAGCGTCGATTATTCCGGCGGCACCGCGACCGGCGGCGCGCAATGCACGCAACTGATCGCCTGGAAAATCCGCTTCACCGGCAACGCGGTATTCCAGAACAACTGCGCCGGCACCGGCACCCGCAAGCTGAGCCTGACCGGCGGCCGCCTCGTCGAATAGCGCCTCGCGGCGCAAGCTGCTGCCATTGGCCGGATGGCGACTTGCGTCACGCTCCGCCGGGCCTAAAGTACGGCTGACCACGGTGGAGGCGAGACATGGGCGGCATGATCGAGTTCACGCGTCCCGATGGCGGCCGGACAAAAGCCTATCTGGCCGAAGCCGGAAGGGGTCGGCCGGGTATCGTCGTGATCCAGGAATGGTGGGGTCTCAACGACCAGATCTGCGGCGTCGCCGACCGGTTCGCGCGCGCCGGCTACAACGCGCTCGCCCCCGACCTCTACAAGGGCCGGATCACCGCCACTCCGGACGAGGCCAACCATCTGATGACCGGTCTCGATTTCGCCGACGCGACCAACCAGGATCTGCGCGGCGCCGCCGACCATCTCAGGAGCAGCAGCGGCAAGGTCGCGGTGATGGGGTTCTGCATGGGCGGCGCACTGACGATCGCCGCTCTCGTGCATATTCCCGATCTCGCCGCCGGAATCTGCTTTTATGGCATCCCGCCCAAGGAGTTCGCCGCCCCGGCCCGGATCAAGGCGCCGTTTCAGGGCCATTTCGCAAACCAGGACGATTGGTGCACCCCCGAAGCGGTCAACGATCTCGAAGCGGCGATGCAGGCATCCGGCCAGTCGCCCGAGATTTATCGCTACGACGCGGCGCACGCCTTCTTTAACGAGCGCAGCCCGGTCTACGATGTCGCCTGCGCCAACCAGGCCTGGGAGCGAATGGCCGGGTTTCTCGAACGGCATCTGTAGGACGACCCCGAACTCCCCTCTCCCCCCTTCAGGGGGGAGAGGGGAGTCATGTTGCAGACCGCCCCCGCCGCATCGTCTCCCGCCACAGGATATAGAGACCCGAGGCGACGACGATCGCCGAGCCGAGCAGCAATCCCGGGGTCGGCACATCGCCCCAGATCGCAAAACCGAGCATCGAGGCCCAGACCAGCGACAGATAATTGAACGGCACGACCGCCGAGGGCGGCGCCAGCGACAGCGAACGCGTCCACCAGAACTGCGCGATCCCGTTGCCGACCCCGGCCAGGGCCAGCGCCAGCGCGTCGTACCACGCCGGCAGCCGGAACCCGAACGGCAGCAGACAGACCGTGCAGAGCAGCATGATGCTCATCTGGTAGAGGGTCAGCGTCTCGGTCGATTCCGACACGCTCATGCGGCGAATCGCGATCGCTACGGTCGAGATCAGGATGGCATTTCCGAGCGCGAACAACGCCCCATAGGTCAGCATGCCGGGGCCGGGATCGGTGATGACGATGACCCCGATAAAGCCGACGATCAGCGCCGACCAGCGATGGATGCCCACTTTCTCCTTGAGGACCACGATCGAGAGCAGCGTTGTGAAGAGCGGCGCGGCAAATCCGATCGCGGTCGCGGCGCCGAGAGAGAGCACGCTGACCGCCAGCAGCCAGCACACCATCGAGCCGAATTGCGACAGCCCGCGCTGCAGATGCTCGCGATAGCGCCTTGTGCGCAGCACGCCGAGACCGGCGCGCGGCAGCACGATGATCGCCACCGTCAGAAACGCGAACAATGTGCGGGAGAACGCGACCTCGCCAAGCGGGTAGCTCTCGAGCTGCCATTTGACGACAGCATTGCCGCCGGCGAACATCACCGTCGAGGCAACCATATAAGCGATGCCGCGCGGGATCTGATTGCGCCGCGCCGCCTGCATCTGCGCGGTCTGCGTCTGCGGCTCGGCGGTGCTCATATTTCCGTCAATCCGCGATCGCGTAGAATGATCCGATGAACATCCGCCTTCTGCCGCCGGTCCTGGTCAACCGCATCGCCGCCGGCGAAGTCATCGAGCGCCCGGCCGCCGCCGTCAAGGAACTGGTCGAGAACGCGATCGACGCCGGCGCGCGCAACATCGAGATCGTATTGCGCGACGGCGGCAGGGCGCTGGTCATGGTCGGCGATGACGGCGCCGGCATGACCCGCGATGAACTCGACCTCGCGGTCGAGCGGCATTGCACGTCGAAACTGCCCGGCGACGATATCCTAGACATCAAATTTCTCGGGTTTCGCGGCGAGGCGTTGCCGTCGATCGGCGCGGTCAGCCGGCTGCGGATCGTGTCGCGCCCGAAGGGGGCCGACAACGCCTGGGAGATCATGGTCGAGGGCGGCGCAAAGCGGCAACCGGTTCCGGCGGCGCACCCGCCGGGGACGCGGGTCGAGGTGCGCGACCTGTTTTTCGCCACCCCGGCGCGGCTCAAATTTCTCAAAACCGCGCGCAGCGAGCGCGACTACGCGCTCGACGCGGTGCGCCGGCTCGCGATGGCCTGTCCGCAAATCGGTTTCACGGTGATCGGCGACGACGAACGGGTGTTGCTGCGCCTGCCGCCGGCGATGTCGCGCGAGGACAGGCTCACAGCGCTGCTCGGGCGCGATTTCGCCGAGAACTCGGTGCCGGTGGCTGCCTCGCGCGACGGGTTTTCCCTCGCCGGTCTGATCGGTCTGCCGACCCTGAACCGCGGTCTGCCGCGCGACCAGTATCTCGTCGTCAACGCCCGCCCGGTGCGCGACAAGCTCTTGGTCGGCGCGGTGCGCGGCGCCTATCACGATCTGCTGGCGCGCGACCGCCACCCGGTTGTCGCGCTGTTTCTCGACGGACCGCCGGGCGAGATCGATGTCAACGTGCACCCCGCCAAGACCGAGATCCGCTTTCGCGATTCGGGGCTGGTGCGCGGATTGATCGTCGGCGCGCTGCGCCATGCGCTGGAGGCGGCGGGTCAACGCGTCTCGACAACGACGAGCGCCGCGGCGCTTGCCGCCTTCCGGCCCGGCAATGGCGGAGCGCGGCCCTCAACCGCGTCGCGTTTTCTGTTTCCGCCGAGCACGCCGCCATCGAGTCTGGCCGAGACGGCGGCGGCAATGTTTATGCCGTCCGGCGCATCGGCACTCGCCGGGGCCGTCCCCGAGCCGCGCGCCGAACCCGAACCGCTCTCCGACGCCCCGCTCGGCCATGCGCGGGCGCAGCTTCACGGCACCTATATCCTGGCCGAGACCGCGACCGGGATCGTGCTGGTCGATCAGCACGCCGCGCACGAGCGCCTCGTCTACGAGCGCATGAAACAGGCGCTGCAGCGCGACGGGGTGGCGCGGCAGATATTATTGCTGCCCGAGATTGTCGAACTCGACCCGACGGCGGCCGACCGGCTTGCGGCGCGCGCCGAGGAGCTGGCCGAATTCGGTCTTGTGCTGGAGAAGTTCGGGACCGGCGCGGTGATCGTGCGCGAAGTGCCTTCCCTGATCCCCGGCCTCGATGTGCACGCGCTGGTGCGCGATCTGGCCGACGAACTCGCCGAATGGGGCGACGCGCTGGCGCTCCGGGAGCGGATCGAGAGCGTCTGCGGCACCCTGGCCTGTCATTCGAGCGTGCGCGCCGGCAACCGTCTCAGCCGCGACGAGATGGACGCGCTCTTGCGCCAGATGGAGGTGACGCCGAACAGCGGCCAATGCAACCACGGCCGCCCGACCTATGTCGAACTCGCCCTCGGCGACATCGAACGCCTGTTCGGCCGCAGATAGGCCCCCGGCTCAGGGCGTGATCGCCACCTTCACGACTCCGTCGCGCTGGTTCGCGAACAGATCGTAGGCCTTTTCGATATCGTCGAGCCGGAAGCGGTGGGTGACAAAGGCTTGCAGGTCGCCGCGTCCGCTCGCGATGATGTTCATCAGACGCCGCATCCGCTCCTTTCCGCCGGGGCACAGCGTCGTGACGATCGTATGGTCGCCAAGCCCGGCGGCAAAGGCGCCGAGCGGGATCGCCAGGTCCCGCGAATAGACGCCGAGGCTCGACAGCGTGCCGCCCGGACGCAGCACGCGCAGACAGGATTCGAACGTCGCCTGCGTCCCGAGCGCCTCGATCGCGACATCGACCCCGCGCCCCTCGGTCAGCCGCATGATCTCGGCGACCGGATCGGCCTGGCGGAAGTCGATGACATGGTCGGCGCCGAGACGCTTGGCCATTGCGGCGCGCTCGGCAATGCTCTCGACCGCGATGATGCACGACGCGCCCATCAGCCGCGCGCCGAGCGTCGCACACAGCCCGATCGGACCCTGCGCGAACACAACGACCGCATCGCCGATGCGCACACCGCCGCGCTCGGCGCCGCTAAACCCGGTGGACATGATGTCCGGGCACATCAGCACCTGCTCGTCGCCAAGCGCATCGGGGACCGGGGCGAGGTTGGCCATCGCGTCCGGCACCAGCACGTATTCGGCCTGACAGCCGTCGATCGTGTTGCCGAACCGCCAGCCGCCCATTGGCTTCCAGCCGTGCGCCGTCCCCGCGCCGTCCTGCGAATGCGCGCCGGACAGACAGGCCTCGCTGTAGCCGCTCGGCGTGATCGCGCCGGCGACGACCCGCTGTCCCTCGCGATACCCCTGCACCGCGGCGCCCAGTTTCTCGATCACCCCGACCGGCTCGTGACCGACCGTCAGCCCTCGCCGCACCGGGTACTCGCCTTTCAGGATGTGGATGTCGGTGCCGCAGATCGTCGTCGTCGTGACCCGGATGAGAGCGTCGAGCGGCCCGACATCGGGGATTGGTTTCTCGTCCAGTACGATGCGCCCGGGCTCGATAAAAATCGCCGCCTTCATCTTGGGCATGCCACGGTCTCCCGGTTGGACAACACAGGCGGACATGGGACCCGCCCTCCCGCGGGTTAACGCCGGCCGCGGCGGAGCGCACCGGCAACCGCTTTCCGGCGCTTGCCACCGGACCGGTTTGTCGGGCTAATACCGGCCCGGACAGACGCCATGACGCGGAGGCGCGCGATGCTGGAAGTGTGGTCCTGGCCGACCCCGAACGGCCACAAGGTGCATATCGCGCTTGAGGAACTCGGTCTCGAATACAAGGTGATCCCGGTCGATATCGGGGCCGGCGACCAGTTCAAGCCGGAATTTCTCGCGATCACGCGCAATCACCGCATCCCGGCGATCGTCGATCCGGACGGCCCCGGCGGCGAGAAGTTCACGCTGTTCGAATCGGCCGCGATCCTGATCTACCTGTCCGAGAAGACCGGCGGCAGGCTGATCCCGAAAGACCCGATCGGGCGCTACAAGTGCCTGGAATGGATGATGTTCCAGATGGGCGGGATCGGCCCGATGTTCGGTCAGTGGAACCATTTCGGCGCCTACGCCCCGGAAAAGGTACCCTACGCGATCGAGCGCTACACCAACGAGGTCAGGCGGCTGACCCGCGTCCTGAACCGTCGCCTCGACGAGACGCAGTGGCTGGCCGGCGACGAATACAGCATGGCCGACATCATCACCTTTCCGTGGATCAGGACCGGTTCACAGGCCGGCATCCGGTTCGCCGAACGCGGCAGCCTCGATCTTGCCGAGTATCCGTCCGTCAAGCGCTGGTACGACGAGATCAACGCGCGCCCGGCGGTGCAGCGCGGTCTCGCGGTGCTGTCCGACCAGCAGCGCGACCGCAAGATCGACGACACCGAGCGCGAGAACACGTTCGGCGCGACGCAGTTCGCGGCGCGGTGATGCTTCCTACGAGTCGTCATTCCGGCGAAAGCCGGAATCCATGCCGGCAACCGCCCGGGCGCCGGGGCTGTGGGTCCCGGCCTCCGCCGGGACGACGACTGCGTTGGTGACCTCGCGTTACATTCGACCCGAAACAGGTTTGCGATATGGCAAAGGAAAAAATCGGCGTTGTCGGCGCCGGGTTGATGGGAGCGGAGATCGCGCTCGTGTTCGCGCTCGCCGGACACGATGTCGTGCTCTCCGACCGCACCGACGAACAGCTCGCAGCAGCCGGAAGCCGGCTCGCGACGGTGCTCGACCGCGGCATCCCGCGCGGCTTTTTCAAGGAAGAGGACAGGGACCCGGCGCTCGCCCGCATCCGCATGACATCAGTGCTCGACGATTTCGCCGACCGCGATTTTGTCACCGAGGCGGTGTTCGAGGACGAGGCGGTCAAGGCCGAGATCTACCGCACCCTCGACCGGGCCTGCGGTCCCGGTTGCATTTTCGCCAGCAACACCTCGACGATCCCGATCTCGACCCTGGCTTCCTATGTCGGCGAGGCGCGCCGACCGCTTTTTATCGGCACGCATTATTTCTCGCCGGCCTCGCGCATGAAGCTGGTCGAGGTGATCCCGGCTTTCGAGACCGCGCCCGAGACGGTCGAGACCGCGATCCGGCTGTGCCGCGAGGCGGGCAAGACGCCGATCCACGTCAAGGATGTCGCCGGTTTCGCGGTCAACCGCATGTTTCTGATCTTTCTCGCCGAGGCGGTTCGCCTTGTCGAGGATGGCGTGGCGACACCGGAGGACATCGACACGGCGTGCCGGCTTGGTCTCGGTCATCCGATGGGGCCGTTCGAGCTGATGGACGCAATCGGCTCGAAACTGGCCTTGCAGACCTTGGACATCCTGCACGAGGCCTATGGCGAGCGCTTCCGCGCCCCGGCGCTGCTCAAACAACGGGTTCGCGCCGGGTTTGTCGGCGGCCGCGGCAACAAGGGATGGCGCCAGAAGGGCTGACGACGCGGCGCGGAACCCCGGTTCGACAGTCAGATGCGCGGCGGCCCGACCAGCCGGTTGCGCACCGGCGGCGGCGGCGGATCGGGCCGCGGCACCGGGATCGGCGGCGGCGGCTCGGTGATCGGCGGCGGTTGTGACGGGTCGGGCGGCGGCACCGGCGGCGTACCGGGCGGCGGGACGGGTTGTGGACCTTGGGTTCGCATCGCGACAAGCCTAGCGGTCGTCGCCTCCATGGTCAAAACGAACGGCGCCGGAAGGCTCTCCATAATAGCGGCGACACCGCGTTGTCCCTATCTGTGGTGGGCTGACAGTGCTCGGAATGGGGGTTTCGATGGCTGACGAACTCGTATTCTACACCCACCCGATGTCGCGCGGCCGGATCGTGCGCTGGATGCTCGAAGAGGTCGGTCGGCCTTATCGCACCGAAATCCTCGATTACGGCACGACGATGAAGGCGCCCGCCTATCTCGCGATCAACCCGATGGGCAAGGTGCCGGCATTGCGCCACGGCGAGGCCGTCGTCACCGAAACCGCGGCGATCTGCGCCTATCTGGCCGATGCGTTTCCCGAGTCCGGTCTGGCGCCGCCGCACGGCGATCGGCTGCGCGCGCCCTATTACCGCTGGCTGTTCTTCGCGGCCGGACCGCTGGAAGCCGCGGCGACCAACAAGGCGATGGGTTTCGCCGTGCCGCCGGGGCGGGAAATGATGATGGGCTACGGCACCTATCAAGCTGTTATCGATACGCTCGACGATGCGCTTTCGGGCCGCGACTACATCGTCGGCGAGCGTTTCACCGCGGCCGATGTCTATCTCGGGTCGCATCTCTGGTACGGTATGGAGTTCGGCACGATCGAGAAGCGCCCGGCATTTGAAAGCTATTGGCAACACCTCGCGTCGCGGCCTGCGGCGTTGCGCGCCGGGCAGATCGACGACGCGCTGATGCCGCAGCATCCCCTTCCCGGACAGCCCGCCGGCTGACGCGAAATGACCGCGCCCACCCTCCCCTCGCTCGACCGGCTCGACGACGCCGCCGCGCTCGTGCGCACGGTCGTTCCGCCCACCCCGCAATATTGCTGGCCTCTGCTGTCGCGCCGAATCGGCGCCGAGCTTTGGGTCAAGCACGAGAACCACACCCCGATCGGCGCGTTCAAACTGCGCGGCGGGCTGGTCTATCTCGACGCGCTGCGGCGGGTGCAGCCCGGTATCGCCGGGATCATCAGCGCCACGACCGGCAATCACGGGCAGAGCATCGCCTATGCCGCGACCCGGCTCGGCCTCGCCGCGACGATCGTCGTACCGCACGGCAACAGCCCGGAGAAAAACCGGGCGATGCGGGGCTTCGGCGCCGACCTCGTCGAGCATGGGCACGATTTCCAGGCGGCCTACGAATACGCGGCGGCGCGCGCCGATTCCGACAAGCTGCACATGCTGCGCTCGTTCGATCCGCTGCTGGTGCGCGGCGTCGCGAGCTACGGTCTCGAACTGTTTCGCAGCGTTGACCGGCTCGACACGGTGTATGTGCCGATCGGCCTCGGCAGCGGCATCTGCGGCGTCATCGCGGCGCGCGAGGCGCTCGGAGAAACCGCCGAGATCGTCGGCGTCGTCGCCGAGAACGCCCCGACCTATGCGCTGTCCTTTGCCGCCGGTCGCGCGGTGCCGACCAATTCCGCCGACACGATGGCCGGCGGGCTGGCCGTCCGCGTGCCCGACGACGAGGCGCTCGCGATCATCCTGAAGCACGCGGCCCGCATCGTCACGGTGTCGGAGGCCGAGATGCGGGCGGCGATGCGGATCATCTTCACCGACACGCACAATGTCGCCGAGGGGGCCGGCGCCGCCGCCTTCGCCGCCGCGTTCAAGGAGCATGGGCGGCTCGCCGGCAAGCGGGTCGCGGTGGTGCTGTCGGGCGGCAATATCGACCGCGCGCTGTTTGCCGAGATTCTCGCGGAAAGCGGTCCCGAGATGGAATAGCGGCCCGCGACGACCTATTATCTTGGCTGTGGAACCGGCCTACAGGTTATTGAGCGTCGAGGAATTCCTCGACACCTGCCCGAACGACGAGCGGCATTACCAGCTGATCGACGGCGTTATCGTCGCGATGGCGCCGCCGGCGATCCCGCACCAGATCATCGCGGCCAATCTGACCATCCAGATTGGGTTAGCGGTTCGCCAGAACCGCCCTGGCTGCACGACGCGCAGCCAGGCCGGCATCGCGCCGCAAGGTCTGCTCGGGCGCAACCATTTTGAGACCGACATTACCATGACCTGCGAGCCGGGCGGGCATCGCGGGATTGCCGCCGAACCGCTGCTGATCGTCGAAATCCTGTCGCCCTCGACCGAGCGCGACGACCATTTCGTCAAGCTGCCGCAATATCAGGCAATCCCAAGCCTGCGCGAAATACTTTACGTCGAGAGCGAGCGGATTGCCGCGACCGTGTACCGGCGGGAAGGCGACGGCTGGACCGCGATCGAGATCGGCGGGCCGGAAGCGCGTCTGCAACTTCTGACGATCGGGATCGACATCCCGCTCGGGGCCGTCTATCGCGGTGTGCCCGGCCCGTTTCCGGCCTAATCGCAGCTCCGGCCAAAGGCTTCGAGGCCGTCGCCGAGATATTGCGGCAGCGCCGCATCGCCGATCATGTAGTCCGGGTCGCGCGCCGCGATCCGCGCCTCGGCCTCTTCCAGCGCGTCGCCCCACTCGGCGATGTCGTAATCGCCGCGTCCGAGCCAGATCAGCGCCAACAGATCGGTCTGCTCCTCGACATTGAGACCGGCGACAAACCCGACCATCTGGGGCCGCCGGTCGTCGCCCTCGTAAATATCCTGACCGGGTCCATCGACGATCGTTTCCAGCTTGCTGTCGTCGCCGGTGGTCGTGCGGTCGCCCGCCGTTGACAGCACCTTTCCCGCGACCTCGCGCGCCGCTTCGATAAACGCGCACACTTTTTCCGTACTGATCCGCAGCTCGGGCATGTTCCCTCCATTGCTGGTAACGGAAACGGAGCGATGCCGTCGCGCGATCCCTCAGCACCCCTGCCGTACGCGGCTTCGTCACGTCGGGGATAGGCCCGCGGCATAAAACCCGCTATGACGCCCTCCGACATGCCGCCGGGAGCGGGAATTGCGAAAGGCGATCGGAACGTGCCGGTAGTCAGCCAAGCGACGATAGATTTGGTCCACGGCATCACGGCCGAGGCCGAGCGGATCGACACGCCGTGCGGCGACGGCGCGATGGCGTGGCGCTGCTGGGGCGGCGGACCGCCGCTGGTACTGCTGCATGGCGGTTACGGGTCGTGGATGCACTGGGTCCGCAACGTCCAGCCGCTGTCGCGGCAATTCACGGTGATTGCGCCGGACCTGCCCGGTCTTGGCGATTCGGCGACCCCGCCCGAGCCGTGGACCGCCGCCGGGCTGGCCGCGATCGTCGTCGCCGGGATCGACATCGTGCTGCGCCGCATCGACCCGCCCGATCAGGACAGGCTGCACCTCGCCGGGTTCTCGTTCGGCGGCGTGATCGGCGGCAGCGTCGCGGCGCAGCTCGGGGAACGGCTGCGCGGGTTCACGGTCGTCGGCTCGAACGGCCTCGGTCTCGAACGCTCGCCGACGCCGCTCAAGCGCGTGCCGGCCAACGCCGACGAGGAAGAGGAGTTTGCGACGCACCGCTACAATCTGAACCAGTTAATGATCGCCGATCCCGAGAAGATCGACGGGCTGGCGCTCTATCTGCAAAAGACCAACCACGCCCGCGCCCGCATGCGCAGCCGGCGGTTTTCGCGCTCGGGGGCGCTGATAGAGGCGTTGCCGCAAATCAAGGCGCGGCTCGACGGTATCTGGGGCGAGCGCGACGCGACCGCGTACCCGCATCTTGACGATCGCGCCCGCATCCTGCGCGGTGTCCAGCCCCAGGCCCGCTTTGCGATCATTCCCGGCGCCGGCCACTGGGTCCAATACGAAGCGGCCGAGCAATTCAACCCGATCCTCGCCGAGTTCGCCGCCGGCTGAGCCGGCGACCCCCGGCGACCCAGGATCAGAACGCGACCGCGTCGCCGCCTTTGAGCTGAAGCAATTGGCGCGCTTCGTCGGGGGTGGCGATTTCGAGCGACAAATTCTCAACGATCGCGCGGATGCGGCTGACCTGCTCGGCGTTGCTCCTGGCCAGTTGCCCGCGCCCGAGCCACAGCGAATCCTCAAGACCGACCCGGACATTGCCGCCCATGATCGCGCCCATCGTAATCAGCGGCAACTGATGCCGTCCGGCGGCCAGGATCGACCAGGCGTAGCTGTCGCCGAACAATTTGTCGGCGATGCGCTTCATATGCGCCAGGTTTTCCGGATCGGCACCGATGCCGCCGAGAATGCCGAAGATCGTCTGCACAAAGAGCGGCGGCTTGACAAGACCGCGATCGAGAAAATGCGCCAGATTGTAGAGATGCCCGACATCGTAGCACTCGAACTCGAAACGGGTGCCGCAACCCTCGCCGAGATCCTTCAGGATGCGCTCGATATCCTTGAAGGTATTGCGGAAGATAAAGTCCCGCGTGTTTTCGAGATGCTGCCGCTCCCACTCGTGTTTCCAGTCCTTGTAGCGGTCGAGCATCGGGTAGAGACCGAAATTCATCGACCCCATATTGAGGGAACACATCTCGGGCTGGGCGCGCAGCGGCGCGGCGAGCCGTTCTTCCAGGGTCATGCCGTGCCCGCCGCCGGTCGTGATATTGACGACGGCATCGCTCGCCTGCTTGATGCGCGGCAGGAACTGCATAAACACTTCGGGGTCCGGCGTCGGGCGGCCGTCTTTGGGGTCGCGCGCGTGCAGATGCAGGATCGCGGCGCCGGCCTCGGCTGCGGCGATCGCGTCCCGCGCCACCTCGTCCGGGGTCAGCGGCAGATAGGGGCTCATCGTCGGGGTATGGATCGACCCCGTCACCGCGCAGGTGATGACGACCTTGCTGCGCAACGGCATTGGCGTCTCCTCCGGTTGTGCCCGATCCCGTTTCCGGGTCTGACCGCCGATCTATAGAGGCGCCGGTTTGCCCCGGCAATGACGAAAGCATTGCTCGTCGCATTGCCCGACTCGCTGAATCTGCAGCGAATCTGCAGCAAACCCGCGTTTAAAGAGCCTCCCCGCGCCGGACCTGTCCATGCGGGACCATACCGGAACATTGCGGCAACATTATAGGCGACACGCAAAATTCGAGGTAATCTGCCCGCGATGAGCCAGCATCTTGTCAGCCTCTATCTGAACGAGCTTGCCGATCTGCGGCGGGTGTCCGGACGCTCGAACGAGTCGATCGTTCGGGAGGCATTCAAGACGCTGCTGAAGAATTGGGGCCGGTCAAAGGATTTGATCCTTGTCCCGGAATACCCGTTCGAGACGCCGCGGCGGGAGCAGCGCCGGATCGACGGCGCGCTGGTGCCTTCCGAGTTGCGCGTCCCCTATGGATACTGGGAGGCCAAGGACGAGGAGGACGATCTCGACGCCGAGATCGACCGGAAATTCCGCCGCGGCTATCCGCAGGACAACATCGTTTTCGAGGATTCGCGGCACGCCGTCCTGATCCAGAACCGGCACGAGATCATACGCTGCCCGGTGGACGACCCGGCGCAACTCTCCCGGCTGCTGGAGCTGTTCTTTTCATACGAACGGCCAGAGATCGCCGATTTCCGCAAGGCGGTTGCGCAGTTCAAGACCGACCTGCCGGCCGTGCTGGAGGCGCTGCGCGCGACGATCGACAACGCCGAGGCGACGAACCCACGGTTCCATTCCGCCGCCCTGGCCTTTTTGCGGCACGCACAGGAAACGATAAACCCGAGCGTCAGCGCGGCCGATGTCAGGGAAATGCTGATCCAGCACATTCTGACCGAGGAGATTTTCTCGCACGTTTTCGACAACGCCGATTTCCATCGGCAGAACAATGTCGCGCGCGAATTGTACCGGCTCTCCGAGACGTTTTTCACCGGAACGGTCAAGCGCCAGACCTTGGAACGGCTGCGCGCCTATTACGCCGCGATCCGCAGCGCCGCCGCGCTGGTGTCGAGCCACCACGAAAAGCAGAATTTTCTGAAAGTCGTCTACGAAAATTTCTACAAGGTCTACAACCCGAAAGCGGCCGACCGGCTCGGGGTCGTTTATACGCCGAACGAGATCGTGCGGTTTATGATCGAGGGCGCCGATTTTCTGTGTCAGCACCATTTTGGCAAGCAGTTGATCGACCGCGATGTCGAAATCCTCGACCCGGCCGCCGGCACCGGCACGTTCATCGCCGAGCTGATCGAGCATTTCCGCGGCCAGCCGACTAAGCTCAAACACAAATACAAGGAGGAACTGCACGCCAACGAGGTCGCGATCCTGCCGTATTATGTGGCCAACCTGAACATCGAGGCGACCTACGCCGCGCTGACCGGCGAGTACGAGGAATATCCGAATCTGTGCTTTGTCGATACGCTCGACAACATCGCCGGGCTGCGCCAGCGCGGCCGGCAGGGCGAGCTGTTCGGCGCCGTCTCCGAGGAAAACGTCGCCCGCATCCGTCGGCAGAACGAGCGCAAGATCAGCGTCATCATCGGCAACCCGCCCTACAATGCCAACCAAGCGAACGAGAATGAAAACAACAAGAATCGAGAATATCCGACTATCGATAAGCGGATCAAGGAAACCTACATCGCCGCCTCAACCGCACAGAAGACGAAGCTCTATGATATGTATGCGCGGTTCTTTCGTTGGGCATCGGATCGGATTGACGAAAACGGTATTGTGGCGTTCGTTTCGAACCGCAGCTTCATAGAACGGCTGACTTTCAATGGATTCCGCAAAACAGTTGCAAGCGATTTCAATGATATTTGGATCATGGATCTCGGCGGCGATGTCAGGGCCGACCCACGCATATCTGGGACTCGCCACAATGTGTTCGGGATTCAGACAGGCGTGGCCATTAGCTTCATGGTCAAGAGAGCGCGCGGACACGGTTGCCGGATTCGTTATGCACGGCGCCCACAGCTTGAAACCGCCGAAGAAAAGCTCGCATTCCTCAGTCACAGCAGCCTTGCTAGGGAGGCATTCGAAGAACTTGCGCCCGATAAACGGCACGACTGGATAGATCAGCCGAGCGCCGATGTCGAGAGTTTTCTACCGATTGCAGATAATGCAACCAGATCAGTAAAGGTAGCAGCGCAGGAGCGCGCGATTTTTCGGCTCTACTCGCTCGGCATTTCAACCAATCGCGATGAATGGCTATATGATCTCGATAAGCACCATCTGCGAACAAAGGTCAATTTTCTGATCGACCAATACGATCAGATTCACCAAAGCGTAAAGGAGTTCTCAACTGAGATTAAATGGTCTGAAACTCTGAAACGCCGCAAAAACGCGGGACAAGCGGAGGCATTCTGTTCTAAACTTACTCGCCAAGCTGCCTATCGCCCATTCCATGCGGTTTGGCTTTACCAATCCCCGTTGTTTATTGACCGCCCCGGTTCGGCCGATGTCCTATTTCCGCCCGATCAGTCTAATACCACAATTTGTTTCAGCGACATCGGATCGCGCACCGAGTATTGCGTGCTCGCCACCGGCGGCTTGGCCGATCTGCATTTCGGCGCTGCGGTGGACGCCTTTCAGCAGGTGCCGCGCTACCGTTTCAACGGCAGCGAACGTATTGACAACATTACCGATTGGGCACTGGAAAAATTCCAATCGCATTATGACGGCATCGCGCGGCCGATCACCAAGGACGCCATTTTTCACTATGTCTACGGCATATTGCACGATCCGGGCTACCGCGAGAAATACGCGCTGAACCTGAAACGCGAGTTTCCGCGCATCCCGTTTTATGACGATTTCTGGCGCTGGTCCGAATGGGGCGAGCGGCTGGTGGCGCTGCATATCGGCTACGAAACGGTCGAAAAGTGGCCGCTGCGGCGCATCGACGTGCCCGACGAGACGGCGCGACGGGCAAAGCGGGCGCCAAAGACGATCCTGCGCGCCGACAGGAGCGCCGGGGCGATCGCGCTGGACAGCGAGACGCAACTGACCGGTATCCCGCCATCGGCCTGGGAGTACCGGCTCGGCAACCGCTCGGCGCTCGACTGGGTGCTCGACCAGCATAAGGAAAAAAAGCCGAAGGACCCGACGATCCGCGAGCGCTTCAATACCTACCGCTTCGCCGATCACAAGGAGCGCGTGATCGATCTGCTGATGCGCGTGACACGGGTCAGCGTCGAGACGGTCGAGATCGTGTCGGCGATGCGCGGCGCCGGGACTGTGCCGTGACCGCCGCCGGCGAAATCGACGTCGCGAAAATTGCCATAATCGGATTGCACACTGCGCTTCTGGTGACGCGCGAGGGGGTACGACGGTGCGCTATGTTGATTGCCTGCTCGGCCGCCCCGCTTCGCTGTTCCTGGCCGCCGCTTTCCCTGTTCAAAACCGCCGCAAAATCCGCCAAATCTCTGTTATGAAAAGATAAACCGCCTCAAGACCGGCGCCGGACGGGGAAAATTCCCTGCCGGCAGGGAATTTCCGCCCCGCCGCTACGACACGGCCTCGTGCCCCTGCGGCACCATCAGCATCAGGGCTTGGCGGGCGACCGAGACGCGGACCGGGGTGCGGGTGACGACTTCGCCGTCGATCGAGACGTAATGCGGCGGGTCGGTCTCGATGACGAGATCGGAGGCGCGGATTATCTCGGTGAAGTCCGACGCGCGGTTGTTCCGTGCCGGACGCAGCCAGGTCTTCAGCAGGTTCGACCGGCTCGGGCCTTTTACGATGCGGATTACGAGGTCGTGGCTCTCAAGGTTGGCCTCGTCGGCGACCAGCACGCCGCCTTGATAGGAGCCGTTGGCGATCAGGATGTCGAGCGCGTCGTCGATGCGCGCGATCTTACGGCGGCCCTCGGTCAGCGCAACGCAGAACGGTTTGTGCCGCAGAAAATGCGCGGCGCCGACCAGCAGATAGCCGAGCTTGCCGAGATAGCGTTTCAAATTGTGCGGCATATTGCGGCCGACCAGCGCCGGCAGACCGATCGCGGCGGTGTTGGCGAAATAATCGTCATTGATCCGGCCGAGATCGACATCGGCGACCTTGCCGCCGCCGGTCAGTATTTCGGCCGCACCGGCGAGATCGAGCGGGATGCCGAGCGTGCGCGCAAAGCTGTTCGCGGTGCCGAGCGGCAATATGCCGAGAACCGTGTCGTGATAGGCGAAATAATCGACAACCGAGCTGATCGTGCCATCGCCGCCGCCGACGACGATCAGCTTGTGGCCTTGGGCGATCGCGCTCTGCACGATTTCCGGCAGCCGTACCGGGTCTCGCACCGGATAGGCGGCTTCGATATACAGCCCGTTGCCGGTCAGCAGCCTTTTGGCGTCGCCGTACAGGTCGCGCCCGCTGCGCGAGCGGGTGTTGACGACAAGCACCGCCCGGCGCTCGGTGCGGATCGCCTCGTTGAGCATCGCCTTGCGGTGCACCCGCTCCGCGGCGGCTCGGGCAGTCTCGTCGTCGGGAGCGACCCGGTCCGCGTCCGCTGCGCTTAGCCCGGACGAACCGTCGGTGGTCGATGACTGCACGGCGCTCTCATCCTCGCGGTTGCGCTGTCGAACGTGAACCGGCAGCACTCTGTTCCCCTATATGGTCGGCCCTGTATGGTTGGAGTATGCAGGATCGGCATCGGGGAACGGGCAAGGCGTCGAGCGAGGGGCGGCGATGACCGACGGCAACGGCAATGCGGTCGATTATTTTCTGGACCGGCATCTGCGCGAGCGACACGGGGAGCGGCTCGCCTTTGCTGACCCGTGGCGGCGTCTGACCTACGGCGAGCTGGCGGCGGCAACGGCGCGGTTTGCTGCCGGGCTGCGCGACGCCGGTATCGAGCGCGAGCGGCGGATCGCGCTGGTCATGCTCGATACGATCGATTTCCCGATCGCGTTCTGGGGCGCGCTGCGCGCCGGGGTTGTGCCGGTACCGATCAACACGCTGCTGCCGCCCGAGATCACCGGGTATATCCTGAAGGACAGCCGCGCCGCGGCTCTGTTCGTCTCGGCTCCGCTGCTGGAGCCGCTGCGGGGGGTGGTCGAGGCGGCCGGTATGGGCCGGGTCGTCGTCAGTGCGCCGGACGGGGAAGGCGGCGATTTCGGCGGTTTTCCCGCAGGTGGGGCTGAGGGCGGGCCGGGGCCGGCCGAATGCTCGCCCGATGAGATCGCGTTCTGGCTGTATTCGTCGGGTTCGACCGGCGCGCCAAAGGGGGTCAGGCACATCCACTCGAGCCTGCGCGCGACGGCCGAAACCTATGGGATGGGCGTGCTCGGCATCGCGGCCGACGATCTGATGTTCTCGGCGGCAAAACTGTTTTTCGCCTATGGGCTCGGCAATTCGATGACGTTTCCGATGGCGGTCGGGGCGGCCTCGATACTGTTCCCCGAGCGGCCGACTCCCGACGCGGTGCTGGCGACGATGCGCGCGCACCGGCCGACAATGTTTGCCGGGGTGCCGACATTGTATGCGGCGCTGCTGGCGCACCCGGAGATCGGCCAAGGGAGTACCAAGGGGGCCGGGTCCGACCGGCTGCGGCGGTGCATCTCGGCCGGCGAGCCGTTGCCCGAGCATATCGGGCTGCGCTGGCGCGAGAAGGTCGGGTGCGACATCCTCGACGGGCTCGGCTCGACCGAGATGCTGCACATCTTTCTGTCGAACCGTCCCGACGACATCCGCTACGGCACCACCGGAAAGCCGGTGCCGGGTTACGAGCTGATGATCCTCGACGAGAGCGGCCACAAGGTCGCCGACGGCGAGCCGGGCGAACTGGTGGTGCGCGGACCCAGCGCCGCCGAGGGGTACTGGAACCAGAGGGAAAAGTCGCGGCGGACGTTCCGCGGCGAGTGGACTTATACCGGCGACACCTATACGCGCGACCCCGACGGGTACTACCGCTATAACGGGCGCAGCGACGACATGCTCAAGGTCGGCGGTATCTGGGTGTCGCCGTTCGAGGTCGAAGAGGCGCTGATCGGCCATAAGGCGGTGCTGGAGGCCGCCGTGGTGGGTCAGCCGGACGAGGACCGGCTGATCAAGCCGAAGGCGTTTGTGGTTCTACAGGAAGCGGCGCGGCGCGACGATCCCGCGGCGCTGACCGCGGTGTTGCAGGAGCACGTCAAGGCGCAGATCGGGGTGTGGAAATACCCGCGCTGGATCGAGTTCCGCGATGCCTTGCCGAAAACCGCGACCGGGAAGATCCAACGATACAAATTGCGCGACGAGGAAGGGCGGTCGCCGTCGATGTAGGAGGGCCGTGCGACAGCGGGCGGCGATATTCCCTGCTGGCAGGGAAGTTCTTCGACCCGCTCTCCGTCCGCCCCGATTCCGCACTCAGCACCAAGAGATTACGCGGAAATTCCCACGGCCCGGAACAGGGAAGGGGAGCGGGTGAACAGCGAATTCAGCGGACTTATGTAGCATGCGCCACCAAGCCGAGCTTGGCCAGCGCGGGCCGGCGGTACTCTACCTCGATCCCCTCAGTTTAAGGGAGAGGGGCGTGTAGGGAGTATCGCGCCATGCGCGCGATTCG
>JBFWVT010000010.1:0-93272 GCA_050246595.1 Alphaproteobacteria bacterium | reverse complement strand
CACCCCGATGCGCGCGGCCAGGCCCAAGCCGGCACCCCGCGGGCACGCCGCCTCCCCCGCCCTGGGCACCGGCGCGCTGTCACCCCCCGAAAATCGGCAGGTGATGCATCGGTGATGACACCGATCCAAGCAAACGCCGCCGGCCGGGCCATGGCCCGCACCGCCGGCCCCGCCTGGCAACCCGGTCGCCGGTTATACGGCAGGCCGGCCGAGATCCCGAGGCGACGGGCAACCATACCGACCTGGCCGCTTCTTCCCTGTTGACCGGGGGCAACTTCGGTTTCGAGGACCGCTCGGGCGCGTATCCGGGCGCTCAGACATCGAAGGCGGGCTGGCAGGCGGTGATCCCGATCGACCCGCGTTGCATACCCGGCAACCAGTATTTCGAGCGCATTGACAGCCTGTTTGCCGCAATCGTCGAAAGCGGGGTCGCACAGCTCTCGGCGGAGCGCCGTTATGCGCGGCGTCAGTAGGCGTTGCGCGACGGCATTGCGATTGGCGATGACCCATGGGCAAGATTACGCGAGCTGCTGGCCTGACCGGCAAATGACTGGAGCTGGAAACGGCCAGCCCGATCATCGCGCAATAGCAGCGGAAGAGGGCGGCGTCATGGCAGAGCAACAATCCTACCTATATCTCGGACTGGCCGGAGAGACCGGACCCGGCCGGCCCGTCGATGCCGGGCTCTTCCGCCTGGCTGACGGCAGCAACGAGTGGAAGCCGATACAGCGCGGTCTGCCCGAGAGACCGGAAGTGCGTGCCTTGGCGGTGCATCCGGCGAACCCGGCGGTCATCTATGCCGGCACTCAATCCGGCCCCTATCGCAGCGCCGACCGCGGCGAGCACTGGGAAAAGGTCGAGCTTCCCGACCACGGTCTGCCGGTCTGGTCGATCCTGTTTCACCCGCACGACCCGGACGTGATCCTGATCGGGTGCGAAAACAGCGAAATCTACCGCAGCGACGACGCCGGTGAACGCTGGACTCGCCTGCCGGTTGGCGTGCGCTTTCCGGAGATCACGACCGCGCCGGGGGCCAACCCGGCCAAGCGCGTGTTGATGCTCGATGCCAGCACCAGCGAACCGGATCATCTGTACGGCGCGATCGAGGTCGGCGGCACGATCCGTTCCACCGATGGCGGCGAGCACTGGGAAAATCTGAGCCACGGTCAGTACGTCAACGATGACATGGTCGATATGCACGGCGTTCTGGCGAGCCGCTGGCGGCCGGGCACGGTCTTCGCGATCGCCCGCGCCGGCATGTTCCGCAGCGCCGATGGCGGCGAGCACTGGAGCCACGTGAAGCTGGAGCCGCTCAACAGCAAGGGCCAGATCTACTGCCGCGACATCCGCGAGGTGCCGGGCAACCCGCGCCATCTCTGGCTGGCGGCCGGATCGGGCTTTATCAGCGATCTCGGCGTGCTGCTGCGCAGCCGCGACGGCGGCGAGAGCTGGGCCCAGGTCGATGTCGGCGGTCCGGTGCCGCATACGATGTTCAAGCTCGCGTTCGACGAGCGCCGGCCGAGCCTGATGTCGTGCGCCACCAATGGCGGCGAGGTCTGGACCAGCCGCGACGCCGGCGAGACATGGATTGCGCAGCCGCCGCCTCCCGGCGGAACCCAGGTCTATGCCCTGGCGCGCGGCTGACCGTTAATGGGCATTTTGCGTCAGTTCTCACCGGAGCAATTGCCGCTTTTCACCTCTCGTACCCGCCTCTCCGGTAAGGTGACAAGCAACCGGACGCAATCACAAAGGAGTCCGCTATGGACGTGACACCCGTTTCCCCCGGCTGTCTGGCCGGCATTCGCGTCCTCGATCTGACGCAGTTCGAGGCCGGCACGACCTGCACCGAGGCGCTCGCCTGGATGGGCGCCGACATAGCGAAGGTTGAGCCGCCTCGCGGCGAAGCCGGCCGCACCGGCTTTGGCGATGCCTATTATTTCATGATGTACAACGCCAATAAGCGGTCGCTCACCGTCAATCTGAAATCCGAGCGCGGTCTGGCGCTGGTCAAGGAGATGGCGAAGAAGGCCGATGTCTTCGCCGAAAATTTCGCGCCCGGGGCGGTCGAGCGGCTGGGGCTCGGCTACGACGTCGTCAGCGCGATCAATCCCGGCATCATTTATGCGCAGATCAAGGGGTTTGGCGCCGGCAGCCCATACGAGAACGGGCTGGCCTTCGACCCGATCGCGCAGGCCGCTGGCGGGGCGATGAGCATCACCGGCGAGCCGGGCGGGCGGCCGATCAAGCCTGGCCCGACGATCGGCGATACCGGCACCGGCATGGTGATGGCGTTCAGCATCGTCAGCGCGCTGTTCGACCGCACCCGCACCGGCAAGGGCAAGCGCCTGCAAGTCGCGATGCAGGATTCGATCATGCATTACAGCCGCAGCGGGTTTATCGCACAGGCCCGCACCGGCAAGGCGGCGCCGCGTCGCGCGGCGGCTCCCAACCCGCCGAGCGGCATCTTCCCGTGCCAGCCGGAAGGCCCGAACGATTACGTCTATATCCTGACCAGCCGCGCCAACCCGGAGCATTGGCCGCGCCTCTTAAAGCTGATCGGGCGCGAGGATCTGATCGGCGATCCGCGTTTCGATGCGGCCGACGCACGGATAACGCACGAGGCCGAGGTCAACGAGATCATCAGCACCTGGACCCGAACGCGGAGCAAGCACGAGGCGATGGCTCAGCTGAGCGGAGCCGGCGTCCCCTCCGGCGCGGTGCTCGACACCAACGAACTGGTGAACGAGCCGAGCTTTTACGAGCGCGGCATCCTGCAATACATGACCCACGGCGAGCGCAGGATGGCGATGCCGACCTGGCCGGTTCGCTTCAACGGGGTGCCGACCGAAGTCAAACCGGCGCCGCTGCTCGGCGAGCACACCGCAGAGGTGCTGGCCGACTGGCTCGACCTCGACGCGGAAGCGGTGGCGGAGTTGCGCCGCGACGGTATCGTCTGACACGCACCGGCCAACCCGGCGCAGCATGTGCCGGGTTGCAGACAGGTCGCCTTTCGCGGGAGGGGGCTGATGGCGAGCAACGGAGAATCGGGTTGGCATTGTCGGGGCGAGCGCAAGCTGCGGGTTTGCCTCGATCGCCCATATCCCGGCGCTGCGCCGCTGCCCCAGTTCGAGGTCGCGGCGCTCTGTACGACCCGCCGGGAAACTGCCAAAGCTGCGGCGCGGCAATTACGGGGTGCCGCTCGCCTTCTCCGACCCTGACACTATGGTGCGGGATTGCCGGTACAATGTCGCCCAGCTTTACACGCGTCTGGCCGAAAGCATTCGGCAGGCACGCCGGCCAGCCCAGGCTTTGTCGCGGCGGTCACCCGCCATCGACTGCTCGACGCGACGCGAGCGTACAGGCTTCGGAGGCTGGACGGAAACAGGTGCTTTAGAACCTGTTTAAGAATCATGTTCTACCACACGGAATTGAGTACTTACAACTGGCGCGTCGATCACCCTCCAATCCAATTCGGGCTGTCGCTTCCGCGATGATGGCGGAAAGAGCAGAGTCGTTCAAAAAGAAAGGGTGAATTCATGCTGTTCAACCTACGCCGCTTCTTCAAAAAATACGCTAACGCCAATTCGATGGCGCGATTCTTCGTCGTGCCCCACCGACATAGGTTTCGTCCGCTTCAACCGCGTTGCCTCTGGTACCGATTTGATTGAGCAGTCCTACCACATGAGTCAGCTTATGGGTTGACACGGGGCTGTTGCTGTGCATCATGACCGCGGCAGCTCTGAAGAGTACGCGATGAAAGGTCAATTGCATAAAGCACGCTATGACGCCGCCTATTTTCAGGGCTTCGATAAAAGCAACTATGGAGATTATATAAGTAACGTGTCAGATCGCTCGCGGATGCTGACCGATACACTGTTCAATCTGTTTCGGCCCGGCATATCCCTCGATATGAGATGCGCTGCTGTTTATACCGTCAACCACTTCCGCGAGCTTGGTATGGAATCTTATGGTTACGATTGGTCAGAATGGGCGATCGAGCGGGTTGGAGTTCTGTGCATCAGCGCTTTCGACGTAGCCATGACACTGCTGGATTCCACCTATCAGTTCAACCACTCCAACGATGCAATTGAGTATGTCCCGGAGAGCCGTCTAGAGTTCGCGGACTGGAATTCATGGGTTGCTTGCGAAAGATATTTGGGCACCGCCCCGACGCTATATCCTAAAGACACGACACTTGATCCAACCGACAAGAATCACGAAACACCTCCTCTACATAAATGGCGCTACAATTTTTTTACAAAAGATTGCGGATACGAATTTAATTATCAAATATCGGCGCGTCTCGCAGGTGCCGAGCATTTGCGCATTTTCAATTACATTACCTACATATCCATTTTCGGCAAGCCGCAGCGACCGACAGTCGCGAGGTGACGACCGATGGATCGCTTGCCGACAAATCTGTTTATCTGCGTCGAAGGCTTGTTCGAAAAGGGGGATTCCATAGGGTTCGATGCGATCTATCACTGGCGAGTTTTGCATGATTTGTTTGGGAGCCGGATCAATGTTCGTCTCTTCTGTGCCCGACTGGACAAGAATCTCCATTCTGACATTCCGGCGGAACCGATCGATGAACTAACAAGAGCATCTTGGGACAATCGAAACACCGTCGTTATCTATCATTATTGTGATGGCTGGCCGGATATCGAAGAATTGCTTTTGGACCGCAAGCCGGAACTGGTTGTGCGCTGGCACAATAATACGCCACCCTGGTTTTTTGCGCGATATGGAAAACAGTTCGTTGATAGGACGATCCGCGGCTACAGGCGTATCATCGGATTGGCGGAGGCTAACTTTGTCCGCGTTTGGTGCAACAGCCGGTACAGCGCTCGGCAGTTGGAAGTCCTTGGCATCCGGCCGGAGAAGCTGCACGTCGTTTATCCTGCCTCAGGATATCTCATGGGTGAAGCCGGAAATGGCGGACTCTCTGACGCAGCCTCGGTAGTCAGGCCAAGTGGCAATTACTGCAAGCTTCTGTTTGTCGGGCGTATCGTGCCGCATAAGGGCCATAGACACCTGCTCGCGACGGCTGGCTGCCTGCAGGAACAGCTTGGCTTGTCGACGGAAGTAATCTGCCCCGGCCGTATCGATTCCAGTCTTCGCCCTTATGCCGATCATCTGAGGGAGCTGGCGGCACAACTTTCAGTGAAGCTTTACCTCCCTGGAGAAGTCGATAAGGGCGAGCTTAACCAACTTTACCGTGACGCCGACGCCTTTGTTTGCCTCTCGGAGCATGAAGGATTCGGTTTGCCAATTTTTGAAGCAATGCGATCCGGCCTTCCCACAGTCGCCCTCAAGCAGACCGCAATCGCGGAGCTACTCGGGACCTATCCCCTCGCATTCTCAGAGTTTACAGCAGCACAGTTCGCTGCCGCTATCGTCGCATTGCAGGATGTCAATATTCGCTCGTACATATTGCGCTATCAAAATGACAGAATTCTCCCGCAATATACAAATAGCATAGTCGTTTCGCAAATACGTCAAGGCCTTAATAGTTTGTTTCCGGTGCCAGATGCCGGAACCCCAGAGGACCTACCTCCGGCTCCGTGTGCGAATGAAGAATTTAATGATAATATCAAGGAGCAGATTCGGTACCTTACCAAGCGAGCTGCGAATTACTCACACCAGGTTCTTTCGGAGCTTCCATGTGAGATCCCGAGCAACTTTATGACACGCTACGATTTGGAAGCCTATGAGGAGTTTACTTCTATAAAATCGATTACGTTTGATGAACAGACAAATGTCAGAGGTGTTCAACGGCCGGCATATGGCCGCGGAGAAGATCGCCGGATCGGTATTCTAATTCCTGCCTCCAGGTTTTCGACGATGGAAGGGCCACTTCCACAGAGCGCGGTCACGGTACCACTGAATACAGAACACGACCATCTGATATTCGGTCCCTATATCCCCATCCCAAAAGGAATGTACTCTGTTGATTTTCAAGTTGAATTAATAGATTGCGAAAATGATCCGGCTGCCGGCAGATTGCGCTTCGATATTGCAGATTCCGGAAGGCAGCTTTGTCAGAAAGTTTTGTCGCTTAAAGATTTAAAGGCAGGCGTTCAACCTACTCTTGAGTTCATTCAAGAGAAAAATGACGCATCGATTGAGTTTCGAATTTCAACGGATCGCTGTCCGGCCGGAGCTATGCGGTTTCGAGGGATCGTCTTGGGCAGGCTTGGCTCGATGACATACATAGCCGAGCAGGCATCGACATATGGGGCTCCGAGACCGGTGCAAATTGACGCTGCACGTAGCAAACGTCGGAGGATATGGCGAGTACGTTCGAACCATGCTCAGCTAGTTGCGGCAACCGAGGCGTTTGTTGAAGCGGATCGAGCCAGGGACCAGCGAGATTGGTCGAGTGCAGCACATCTGTACGGAAAGGGGCTAGAGTTAGACCCGGACAATTTTGCGATGTGGGTGCAGTATGGCCATAGTCTGAAACACAGTGATCGCTTTACAGAAGCAGAAATTGCCTATCGACGGGCAATCGATCTTTGCCCTGAGAACGCTGATATAAATCTCCAAATGGGACACCTGATGAAGATCCAGGGCCGCCTTTCCGAGGCTGTAATCTATTACACACGTGCGTCGAACCTTGCACCGCCGGCCGGGCAATTTGCGCGTGAGGAATTAGTGAAATGTGGAGTGTTGCTCTAATGCAAATGTCTCTTACTGGCCAACTAGATTTCCGAGTCTGCCTCACTCTAAGAGCCCGTTGAGAATTAGGCAAAATCGCTATGCAATGTATTTTATCGAAGAGAAATATACCGCATGTTACGACGAAGCGTGATTTTTGAACAGGCCCAAATACCACAGCCGGGGTTGAAGGGAAGTTTGTCGTTTTCCAATGGCTCTGCCGCGCCCGCTGCCGGTCCCGCCCGCGACGCGGCGCATTACGGCAAGACAGGCGTGCGCCAGCATCGCCCGCGTGATGTGCCGGTGCCAACCGGTCCAGGCCTGCCCCGGCGAAAACCGGGGAGCGCACCTCGTACCGATCCAGCCCGACCCCGCCCCCCGCCCTCGCGGGGCAGGCTGTTTGCGGCTTCAAAACAAGCCCCGATGGTCCAGTGTGTGCCCGCCACCCGGACCGGATCGGGCAGGCCGGCCGTCTCGGGCGCCAACGTCAGTAAAAGGCGAACGCCTCGGGCGGCGCCAGCTTGCGGCGGATCAGCAGCCCCTTCCGCCAGCCGCAAGCGGTGTCCAACCGGCGATAGGGCAGCCAGGCCCAGTCGTGGAGCCACGGACCCCTGGCGCCCGCTCTCAGCCGCGGCCAGGCACCGGAGGGCACATTTTCGGGCCAGTCCGCCGCTGTCTTGAACCCCGGTCGCGGGGTGCGGGTCACCGCCAGGATATAACCTGTAACCGCGGCCACTTCTCTCAATCCAGCGGCGCAACAAAGCATCGGCCCCATACGCGCTGCCGCCGGTCTCCCAGCGACACAGCACACCGGTGGCAAAAGCGCGGGTCAGCATCTGCCGCCCCAGTTGCGGCCTGATCGATGGCCACCTCAAACGCCGCCAAAATTTACACCAGTTTGACGGACGTGATCCGGCCGACCAAGGCTCGACCCGTTCAAGGGCTACATCACCGAACGGCTACGCGCGGCAGCGCCGGAGTGGATACCTGGTAGTGTGCCGCTGAGTGAGCTGCGCGAGCGCGGCTATGAGGGAGGCTCGACGGGTTCGATTTCGGCTTCGCTGCCGGCGTGCCGCGGCCACAGCTCCATGAACTCGCCAGCCTGGCCTTTATCAAACGCGCCGAGAACGTCTCTTTCTCGGCCCCAGCGGCGTTGGCAAGACGCCTCTGGCGATCGCGCTCGGTTATCCGGCCACCCAGCACGGCCGCAAGGTGCGCTTCACCGCGGCCGCCGACCGGGTCAGGACGCTCGAGCCGGCGCAGCGCCAGGGCCGCTGGAAAGCGGCGAGGCACCGCGCCGTCGGCGTCTACAAGCTCTTGATCATCGACGAGATCGGCTACCTGCCGCTGGCGCGTGAACAGGCCGGCCTGTTCTTCCAGGTGGTCGCCAAACGCTACGAGAAAGGTGCGATGATCCTGACCTCAAACCTGACTTTCGGGTCATGGGATCAGGCCTTCGCCGGCGACCCGGTACTCACCGCCGCGATGCTCGATCGGCTGCTGCACCATTCGACGGTGATCGCCATCCAGGGCGAGAGCTACAGGCTCAAGGACAAGCGTCGCACCGGACTGCCGAAAGCGCCCCCAGCGTTGCAGGCCGTGGCGGCACCGGCCGAGTGAGAGGCTTGCAGATGGGTCAGATTTCAGCCGGAGTTGATACGGTCGCATACGGGCGAGAAAATCCTGTACCCCATCGAGGGTGCGATGGCCCGCATTCTCGGCCAACTGCCAGCCGTTCTTGCGCTCCACCGGAGCGAGCAGACCCTGCAGACAGGCCCGTGCCCGCCGGCGCGCTGCGACCCGGCGAAAGCGCGGCGCAATCCGCTCCATCAACGCATCCAGCCCGCGCGCCCAACCGACACTCTCCTCCGTCGCGGCCATGCCCACACCCTCCATGGCCGCTCAGATCGTCACTAAAATCCCGGCTGTAGTACCAAACAGGGAACCGTGGCCTGAAATCGTCATTCCGGGGCGCCGCGACGCGGCGAACCCGGAAGCCATGTTCCAGAGACCCGTGTTCATGGGTTCCGGGTTCCGCCCTTCCGGGCGGCCCCGGAATGGCAGCCCGCTTTCGACCGCTCGCGTGCTTTCGCCAGGGTGGCGGAGCCGTCAAGCCGCCTGCTTTACGAGGCTGCGCAGCACGTATTGCAGGATGCCGCCGTGGCGGAAGTACTCGACCTCGTCGAGCGTATCGATACGGCAGATGACCTTCTCCTCGCGCACCGATCCATCCGGGTCGTGGATGCGCATCGTCAGCTCCATGCGCGGACGGAGGCCGGCGGCGGCGCCGACGATGTCGATCGTCTCTTCCCCGGTCAGCCCCAGCGTCTGGCGCGTGACCCCGTCGCGGAACTGCAACGGCAGTACCCCCATCCCGACGAGGTTCGAGCGGTGGATGCGCTCGAAGCTTTCGACGATCACCGCCTTGACCCCGAGCAGCAGCGTGCCCTTGGCGGCCCAGTCGCGCGACGACCCCGTGCCGTACTCCTTGCCGCCAAAGATCACCAGCGGCACGCCGCGCTTTTTGTACTCCATCGCCGCGTCGTAGATCGGCATCACCGTGCCGTCCGGCTGGAGCCTGGTCATGCCGCCCTCGACCCCCGGCACCATCTCGTTGCGGATGCGGATATTCGCGAAGGTGCCGCGCATCATCACGTGATGGCTGCCGCGCCGCGACCCGTAGGTGTTGAAATCCACCGGGCGCACCTGATAGCTGATCAGGTATTCGCCGGCCGGGCTTTCGCGGCGGATGCTGCCGGCCGGCGAGATGTGGTCGGTCGTGATGCTGTCGCCAAAGATCGCCAGTTCGCGCGCGCCGAACACGTCCTGGATCGGGGCCGGCTCCTTTGCCATGTTCTTGAAATAAGGAGGCAGCGCGAGATAGGTCGAGCTGTCCTCGAACTGGTAGGTCAGCCCGCCGGTGCTCGGCACGGCGCGCCATTCCGGCGGCCCCTCGAACACATTACCATAGCGTCGTGCGAAGGCCTCGCGCTTGACCGAGCGGGCGACCGTGTCGTTGACTTCCTGGTTCGACGGCCAGATGTCGCGCAGATAGACCGGGTTGCCGTCAGTGCTTTCGCCGAGCGGTTCGGTCGTCAGATTGTGCCGCACCGAACCGGCCAGCGCATACGCGACGACCAGCGGCGGCGAGGCCAGATAGTTCGCCTTGACCTGCGCGTGGATGCGCCCTTCGAAATTGCGGTTGCCCGACAGCACCGCGGCGACCGCGAGATCGCCCTGGTCGATCGCGTCGGAGACCGGGTCGGGCAGCGGCCCCGAATTGCCGATGCAGGTCGTGCAGCCATAGCCGACCAGGTTGAACCCGACCTGATCGAGATAGGTCTGCAACCCGGCCGCTTCGTAATAGTCGCTGACCACCTGGCTGCCCGGCGCGAGGCTGGTCTTGACCCACGGCTTGACCTTAAGCCCCTTTTCGACCGCCTTCTTCGCCAGCAATCCGGCGCCGAGCATGACGCTCGGGTTCGAAGTGTTGGTGCAGCTCGTGATCGCGGCGATCACGACATCGCCGTCGTGCAGATCGTAATTGGTCCCCTCGACCCGGACCGCGCGCGGCTTCTCGACCCCGCCGGCGAGCCTGGGCAATTCGGTGTCGAACGACGCCGCGACACCGGACAGCGCGACCCGGTCCTGCGGCCGGCGCGGCCCGGCGAGCGACGGCTCGACATCGCCGAGATCGAGTTCGAGCATATCGGTAAAGACCGGGTCCGGGGTGTTGGCGTCGCGCCACAGCCCTTGCGTCCTCGCATAGGTCTCGACCAGCCTGACCCGCGCCGGGTCGCGCGCCGTCAGGGTCAGATAGCGGATCGTCTCGGCGTCGATCGGGAAAAAGCCGCAGGTCGCGCCATATTCCGGCGCCATGTTGCCGATCGTCGCGCGGTCGGCCAGCGCCAGCTCGGCGATTCCGGGGCCGCAATACTCGACAAACCGGCCGACGACGCCGCGCCGCCGCAGCATCTGCGTCACCATCAGCACGAGGTCGGTCGCGGTCGCGCCCTCGCGCAGCTTGCCGACAAGGCGGAAACCGACGACTTCCGGGAGCAGCATCGAGATCGGCTGTCCGAGCATCGCCGCCTCGGCCTCGATGCCGCCGACCCCCCAGCCGAGCACCGCCAGCCCGTTGACCATCGTCGTATGGCTGTCGGTGCCGACCAAGGTGTCGGGGTAGGCGATCGTGCGGCCGTTCTCCTCGGTGGTCCAGACGACCTGCGACAGGTATTCGAGATTGACCTGATGGCAGATGCCGGTGCCCGGCGGCACGAGGCGGAAATTCTGGAACGCGTCCTGGCCCCAGCGCAGAAAGCGGTAGCGCTCGCCGTTGCGTTCGAACTCCTTTTTGACGTTGGCGGCAAAGGCCTGCGGGTTGGCGAACTCGTCGATCTGCACCGAATGGTCGATGACCAGATCGACCGGCGAGAGCGGGTTGATCTTGTTCGGATCGCCGCCGAGATCGACCATCGCCTGACGCATCGCCGCCAGATCGACCACCGCCGGAACCCCGGTCAGATCCTGCATCAGCACCCGCGCCGGGCGGAACGCGATCTCGCGATCCGAACTCTGGTCCTTGAGCCAGGCGCCGACCGCCTTGATGTCGTCCACCGTGACGGTGCGGCCGTTTTCGAGGCGCACCAGGTTCTCCAGCAGCACCTTCAGCGAGAACGGCAGGCGCGCGATGTCGCCCATTCCGGCCGCCTGCGCCGCCGCGTCGAGGCTGAAATAATCGTACAGCTTGCCGTCCACATCGAGCGTGCGACGGGTCTTGAGGGTGTCGTTACCGGTGACGCTCACGGATCATCTCCTGTCGCAGGCATGGCTTCGGGCTGGCGGCCACGATAGCGCCGTCTGCCGCGCGATCAAGAAGTCCCGCCGCGCTGCTCTATTCTCAGGGGCGGCGCGCGGCCAGGATCGCCACCGGAGAGGCGTAGCGGATCGCCTCGCCCTCGATGCGCACCCGTACCCCCATCCGGTCCTCGATCGCGGATTCCTTGAACATCTCGATGATTTCCGCCTCGTCGCCGGGGTTCGGAAAGGAGCGCGCCAGCAGGTTGCGCAATTCGTCGGTCAGCTCGTAGCGGGTCACGCGCGGCTCTCCGAGGCCAGCCGCGACAAACAGACCGATCAGTTCGCTGAGCGTCAGCGACCGTACATGCGAGGGATCGCGGAGCTTGTGGTAGCGGTTGAAACCCGCGGCTTTCACCGGGTCCTCGGAGGCAATCCCGTCGACCACGACGATGCGTCCGCCCGGCGCGCAGACCCGCACCATTTCCCGCAGCGCGGCAGCGGGGTCGAGAAGATGGTGAAACGAGTAGCGGGTGACGACGATCGTAAAGCTCCCGTCATCGTAGGGCAGCGTCGTCACGTCGTGCTGGTCCCAGGCGGCATTCGCGATCCCGGCTTCCGCCGCCGCCCGACGCGCCACGTCCAGCATGGCTGGCGTGACATCGACCCCGGTCACTTCGCGCACGTCAGGGGCAAAGGCACGCGCGACAATCCCGCCGCCGCAGGCGACATCGAGAACCCGGTCGTCAGGTCCCGCCTGCGCTGCGGCGACGATCATGCGCAGCGTCTCCGCATTGGTCATCGTCCCGGCGGTGTTGAACACTGTGGCCTGCCGGGTGAACTGATCGGGAATCAGCCCGGCATGGCTTGCCTCGCTCATTGGACAGCCTCCGATATCGCTGGTCATTCGGCTGAATACCACGGATCCGGCCCGGCGGCATGATGATCGGTAGTGTCTCAGTTTGAATTGCACAGGCATCGCGCGTCCTTCGAGACGGGCGCTGCGCGCCCTTCTCAGGATGACGCAAGCCTGTGATGCCATTGAGACAGAACGTCATCCTGAGGAGCCGCCGAAGGCGGCGTCTCGAAGGACGCACGGCGCTCCTCCAACCAAACTGAGCACTACCTAGTGGTCGCGCCCGCCGTCCCCTCCGCGAAATTCTTCGGCTGAGCAGTCGCGTTAGCCGGTCCGCGCGTCCCTCTCGAGTCGCGCCCGGCCGCGTTCGGTCAGCACGATCAGCCCGTCCGGGGCGTGGCGCACGAGATCATCGGCCAGCGCGTCCTCCCAGGCGCAATTAAGCGGGCAGGTGCTGCTCCAGGCATCGCGAAGCTCGGCATAACGGCGCGGCCGCGCCGCCACCCATTCGAGAAATTGCACGATCAGCAGTTTCGCCTCGGTCGCCATTGCGATCGCTCCCTTGCCTCGACCTGACCGGGGATCACGACGCGGTCCTTGGCGACGTCGCGGGTGAACCCGGTCTGTCGGTGGAGAACAAGTAGGCCGCTTCCTGCCGGTCGTCCAATACATCTCCGCCGCAACTATTCAGGTTTTTCGCGATCAAGCGTTGACTGATCTCGTCGTCTTTGCGTCCGATTATACGCCTGTTGTGGTGGCGTTTAATCAGTTAGGGGCGAACGACCCTGAGATGCTGGGAGTGGCGATAGGTGCCGACAACTTTGTGCCGTGGCACCGCAATGCTCTGCTGCTGGGGTTCCGAAACAATCATCCCGACGTGACGCAGCCGCTGATCGACCGCTACGACGAGTTTATGCCCTACATGGACCTGACACAGTGGGCACCGTTCGATTTCGATTTGTAGCAAATAGGCCGGCGAGTGCAGTAAGGATCAACAAGCCGCTTGCCGGCTCAGGGATCGGAGTGAGAACAAAGGAGCCGAAAGGACTGTCGCCCGATATTCTGTTCTCGTTGTCGATTGACCAAAACGCTATATCGAACCAGAAATATTCCCACTCGTAACCTGTGGGCATCATTGATTCCAGCAACGCAATCGACGGCGCATCGAGCGTTGGCACTTGCGGACCAATCTCAAATTGATTTATCAATGAAGACACGAATGATTGACCAGGATAATTACCGATAAATATTCCGTTGTCATTCAATCCGGTTATGAGGTAAGGAAAGTCTTTCGTGCAACACAATATGGCTCCCTGATAGAAAACAAATTGAGCGTGTATATTATTGCCGTCCGTTACACTACCGTATGTGTAGCCGGAAGCGTTAGCTCCAGTAGCTCCGTAATATAACGGAGCGGCCGGATTATATGGATCGTAGAACTCCTGAATAGCTTCATCGAGGCCGTCGAGCGACGGGATCGGCGCTTGCGCCTGCTCGACATAGCACGGGCTGCCCGGCTGCGGTGGCCCGGACCCGCCGCAGATCGTGAGGCTGTAGACGAGTTCTGAAATCAGATCGGCGCGCGCCGGCGACGGCAGCGCGGCGGCGAGCAATGCCAGCGCGGCGAGTGTTGTTTTTAGCGCAAGAATGGTAAAATGGCGACGCGCCATCGGGCATCCTCCAGCGATGCTCGTTCGGTCAGAGACGGCGCCCGGTGGCACGGGTCGCCGTCTCACTCAGGCTAGCGCAAATGTGCCGGGATCGGGAAGGAGCTATTTGCAGCGGGAGATTTCAGAAACTGGCGGCGGCAGGGCCGAACATGAATGTTGCTTCGTCGCCGTCGGTCATGCGCACCGTGCCGGCGCCCGACAGGCCGCTTTGACCATCTTTTGCGCATCCGTCATAGTTGACGACGTGATCCGATAACCAAACCGGCCCTGGTGTCTGGACCACCCCACAAGCCGGCCCGGTTGTCGGTGTTGCCGTTGAGATGTGACCTCGATCGGCCACGTAGACGCCGGGTTAAGAGAATGCCACCGACGCCGTGCGACTCGCACGGGCTGGACTATGCACACCCCTCCCATCTATTCCACCACCCCCTGTTATGGAGGGAGTCATGGCTACCCGACAGAATACACCCGTCCCAACTGACACGGATCATTTCGTCTGGCCATCCACCGGCGAGAGGCTGCCGGAGACGCCCGAAGGCGCGGCCCTGGTGGTGGGCGTCATCATCGCCAACGACCCCGGCCTGAAGCGGCGCGTGTCGAATCAGCCGGTCGCGCTTTTCATGAATATTTCCGGCAGGGGCTGTTCCGATTTCGGCGGCCAGCGCCTCCCGCCGAACCGGGACGGCACCGGAAAACGGCGAGGCGGTCATGAGAACGATCGCGCCCCGATAAGCGCGCGGCGGGCAGCAAAAACCCGCCGGGAAACTCCCGGCGGGTTCGCAGTCAAATGCCGACCGTTTTGTCTTAGAAGCGCAGGCGCATGCGGTTGATGATGACGTGCTGGTCGCCGTTCGCGCCGTTGACCGTCTTACGGCGGCCATAGACATACTCCATACCGATATCAACAAAAGCGGTCGGGGCCCAGATCAGGTTGGCGACGCCCATCGTCAGATCCGTGTTCATACCGCCGGTGTTGCCTGCCACCAGTCCCGAACCCGGCCGGGGAATGTCGAGATGCCAGTGACCGACGCCGATGTTGGAGCGCCACCCCGGTGCCCACTCGTGGCGATAACCGATCCTCCCGGCCCATCCGCGGGTCGGTTTAACGTTTACGCTATTCGACGTCAAGGTCGCCGCGGTGATGTTGCTGACAAGACCAGCAGAGCTGTTGCTGCCCGCATAGTGGTACATGCCGGCCGCCTCACCGACCACAAAGCCCCAAACAAAGTAATCGTTGTTCCAGCCAAACCAGCGCGGCTTGACGTCGCCGCTGAAGTTGAACGCATAGCCGGTATACTGCTTGTCGACACCGGCGCCGAACGGGTGTTCGACCGTAAGCAGCGGACGGACGACACCGGCGAAGTCGACATGACCCCATGGCTGCGGAATGTACCAGGCGGCGACAATGCTGGGCGCGGTGTTTTTCAAAACGTTGCCGACCCCCGGGATGCCGGCGCTGTCGCCGTTTGCGCCAAATACGCCGCTGTTTCCTGCCACTCCCGGCGCCCAGATCTCGGTTTCGGACGCCTCGGCCGACACCGACAGAGCGCCCAACAGCCCCCAATTGCCGAGCGGCTGCGTCCAACGGATCTGCGGGATACGCGCCGGTCCGCTGCCGCCGATCAGACCGCCGAAATCGAGGGTTTCGAGACCCGCGTCGGCATCGTTGAAGTTCGAATTGGCCTGTCCGAACAACAGCGGGCCGAGCGTGCCGTAGGCATAACGAAGACGCGGGATCAGATTGTCCGAGGCGTGCAATATTCTCGCCCCCCCCGAGACACCGCCAGCGAAGTCGAATTCCAGGAAGCTGCGCGCCTCGCCATAAGCGGTTGGGGTACGCGTCTCGACGCTCAGCTTCGACTGCTGCGGCGAGATGTTGAGCACCTTGTCACCACGCAGACGCGCGACGGTGCCTTTCAGCGGAATATTGTTGACCTGCCCGGTCGTGCCGGCATTGGTGCTTGGCGGGTTCTGGTTCGGGTTGCCGCCAGTGACCCAGAACAGCGAATTCAAGCGGATTTCACCGCCGACGCGGATCGAAGTATCGGTTCCGGGGATCAGAAACGAACGGGGGAAGCTGCCGCCGGTCATCTGCACGTTGACCGGGCCTGGCGGGCCGCCGACCCCATACAGATTGCCCGGCACCTGCGCCTGCGCGAGCTGGTCGATACGACGCTGGAGAAGGTCCTGATTGGCTCGCAGATCGGACAGCTCGTCCGCGCGCGCTGCCGGTTGCGCCGTCATCAGCGCCACCGCCGCAGTGAGCCCGCCGAGCGCCGCCCTGGTCCCGATCGTCCGTTTTCTGCTCATTGCTCCCCCAACCGTCCGAAGTTGCGCCAGACCGCGCGAAGAACACGCGCTCCTCTCGACCGATGATATTGCGCGCATCGCGGCGATCAAGCTCGGTTTATTCGCCTAAAGGTGTTTCGGCCCGAGCGTGGCCCAACCGCAACACTTCTACCTAATTGCATGAAATATAATGAGAAAATCTCCGAAGAGAAAGCCACACCGGGATGGAGGGCGGTTGGTTTCGGGTTACGCCCAACACAATCAGCAGTGTTGCTGCCCAAAAAAGCGGCGGCGCTGTCTTCGACAGACGCGCGAGCACTGGCCCGGAGCGGCTTCGGCAACACGGCTCCGCCGCGCCGCGACGGCTGCGGGAAATCGTTGCCGCAAGGAGTCCGGCGGCTCGAACGGGCGGAGGAGCGGGCGAACGCGGCCTAGAAGCGGAACCCGATCCGGGCGCCGGCGCTGGTGATGCCGGCGTTGCGCGACGCGAGATTGGCGTTCGAGATGTGGTCGAGAATGGCTGAGACGCTGACCGCCGGGTTTATCTGATACCCGAGTTCCAGGCTTTCGCGGAACAGGATGCGCGAGCCGAGCCGCTTGCGACCGGGCGGAGCGGTCAGCAAGTGCCCGTCATGCACCGCGCCGCCGAGACTCCCGTTTGCGAAAATGCCGTCGCCAGCGCCGAACAGGTTCTGGATCAGCATGATCCCCCAGGTCAGCCCGAAATAGCCGTAGCTCGTATTGCCGTTCGTGTTGATGTCGCCGCCGATATGCGGCCGCGGCGAGCCGATGTAGCGAAACAGATCGGGCGAGGTGAACAGCAGCTCGACATTGACGTCGGCGCCGCCTTCGACATGGCGGCCGAGAAAGCCGACATCATGCGCCAGGGCGCCGATCTTGAACTCGTCAACGAGCTTCGGCTGGGCCGCCGCCATTCCCGGCAGCAACGCGAGCGTACCGACCAGCGCGGCAAGGACGAGACCCGTCGGTGTTGCGACACGCAAGCCAAACATCGATCCCCATCTCTCCCAAAGCGCTTGCGCGCTCCCCTTCACTCGCCGGCAGGTTAGCGCGGCGCGAAGCCGGGAGCCAGGAGTTGCGTCGATTCAGCCGAACGGATCGGTTCGCCCGAAACAGCCGGCCGCCCTTCTTGCCCTGGGCCGGGTTCGGGCAGAGCGGCAATACAGGCGGTCTTGCCGCCGAATCGGTGCGGATCGATCTCGCGGCCGGCGCGTCGCCCTTGCGATAGCCAGCGAGGCAAAGACCGCGTCACAGGGGCCGCTTCGCGCGGAAAACTGCCGCGCCGCATCGCCGTTTCGAGTTTAATCCAAAGATCGAACGGATGCGATCAACGGAGAGGATAATGACGCTGGAAGTGCGACGGATCGTGACGGGCCACGATGCGGAGGGGAAAGCGGTCGTCGCGAGCGACGAACGGATGAATGCGGTAGCCTCGCCGACCCGGCCGGGCATCTCGCGGGTCGAAATCTGGTCCACAGACACGATGCCGGTCGACAATTCGGAGGGCGCCGCCGCCGAGGCGCAGCGCCAGGGGTTTGTCGTGCGCCATAATTATGTCGGCTCGGGCCAGGGCACGGTCGTTCGCATCACTGAATTCGCGCCGGGTTCGGCGCCCTTCATGCACCGTACCGAAACGCTCGACTGCGCGATTCTGTTGTCGGGCCGGTGCGACCTCGAACTCGACTATGGCAAGACCGTGTCGCTGCAACCGGGCGATGTCGTGGTGCAGCGCGGCACGATGCACGCCTGGGTCAATACAGGCACCGAGCCGTGCGTCTTCGCCTTCATCCTGATCGACGCCGACCCGGTCGAGGTCGGCGGACGGAAGCTGACGACGCATTACCCGTCGCGATGATCCGGGATGCCCGCCCGTGCGGGAAATGACGGCGCTTCGCCCGATCTGGTAGGATCGGCCGATCTCATCGCGGCGCCGCCGAAAGCGCCCGTCTGACCCGAGGAGCCGACCCATGCGTCACGCCGTCATCGTTTCCACCGCGCGCACGCCGATCGGCCGGGCGTTTCGCGGCGCCTTCAATGAAACCATGCCGCAGGCTCTGGCCGGGCACGCGATCGCCGAAGCGGTCAGGCGCGCACGAATCGAGCCGGGCGAGATCGACGACGTGATAATCGGCGCGGCGATCCAGCAGGGGACGCAGGGGTTCAACGTCGCCCGCCAGAGCGCACTCCGGGCCGGGTTGCCGGACAGCGTACCGGCGATGTCGATCGACCGGCAATGTTCGTCCGGCATGATGGCGATCGCGACCGCCGCGAAGGAGATCATCGATGACGGGATGCGGATCGCGGTCGGCGGCGGCGTCGAATCGGTGTCGTTTGTGCAGGGCGACAAGATGGTGCGCACGCGCGGCGACGACCCCGAGCTGATGCGGCGGGTGCCCTCGCTTTACATGACGATGATCGAGACCGCCGAGATCGTCGCCGAGCGCTACAAAATCTCGCGCAAGGCGCAGGACGAATACGCGCTGCGCTCGCAGCAACGAACCGCCGCGGCGCAGCAGGCCGGCCGTTTCGACGACGAGATCGTACCGTTGCCGTCAGTCATGTCGGTCACCGACCGCGCCATCGGCGAGAAATCGGAACGGACAGTCACGCTGGAAAAGGACGAAGGCAACCGGCCGGATACCTCGCTGGAAGGTCTGGCGGCGCTGAAACCGGTGTTCAAGGACGGGCAGCAGATCAAGGAGGGGCGCTTCATCACAGCGGGAAATGCCTCGCAACTGTCGGACGGCGCCTCGGCTTCGGTGCTGATGGAGGAAAAGGAGGCCGAGCGCCGCGGACTAACGCCGCTCGGGATTTATCGCGGCATCGCGGTCGCCGGCTGCGCTCCGGACGAAATGGGCATCGGGCCGGTCTTCGCGGTGCCGAAGCTGTTGGAAAAACACGGGATCAAGATCGACGACATCGACCTGTGGGAATTGAACGAAGCCTTTGCCTGTCAGGTCGTCTATTGCCGCGACCGGCTCGGCATCCCGCACGACCGGCTCAACGTCAATGGCGGCGCGATCTCGATCGGCCATCCCTACGGCATGTCGGGGGCGCGCATGGTCGGGCATGCGCTGATCGAGGGCAAACGGCGCGGCGCCAAACTCGTCGTCTGCACGATGTGCATCGGCGGCGGCATGGGCGCCGCCGGACTGTTCGAGGTGGCGTGATCCCGGATGCGTGACAATGACCGAACCGATCAATCTTGAGCTGCTGGCGCGGCATCTCCAGGGCATCCGCGCCGGGCTGCGCGACATGCAGTTTCATGCCGAGAACGATCGCCGCAACATCCGCTCGCAATTTGACAGTCTGGCCGCGACCCATGCCAGCCAGCTCGGCGATGTCGAGGCGAAGATGGCGGCGCGCCTCGACAGTCTTGAAACGCTCGTGGGCGAGCGCTTTGCCTATTTGGACGAGAGGATCGGCAATCTAGACGAGAGGATCGGCAATCTAGAGAAGAGGATGGGCAATCTAGACGAGAGGATCGGCAATCTGGACGGAAGAGTCGGTCGTCTGGAGGACCGCATGGAACATCTGATTACGCTTGTGCAGCAATTGCTGAAGAAGTCGTGAAATATGTTGGGCAGTCGCACCAAACTCCCGGCGAAATCGGGACTTATACCAAGCGGCCGAGAGCATGACCCATCCGTTCGTGGCCGGGCTTGGCCCGGCTATCCACGAGAAACACCCGGGAGCATGCCGGCTGCTCGTGGATGCCCGGCCCAAGGCCGGGCACGAACGTGTCAGGGTCAGCGCTGGCTGGGTAGTGTCTCAGTTTGAATTGCAACCTTGTCATTCCGGGGCGCGGGCGTAGCCCGCGAGCCCGGAATCCGTCAACACAGGCCCCTGAAGCCCTTGGAGAGGTTGATGTTCACGGATTCCGGGTTCCGCCCAGCGGACGGCCCCGGAATGACAGTGCCGCTGTTACATTCAAACTGAGACATTACCGCTGGTTGGTATCAATATATAATCCGCTCAAGCCAGCGTGCCGGGTACCATCCTTTTACCATACAGATGCGTTCCCAACTTGCGGGAATCCTCAACACATCTGTGGGTCTTCAATTAATTGGATGCAACTCGAACCCGGCTGGGCGTCCGGCGCGGCGCGCGGCTTCCTCGATCGGCAATGAGGCGTCCCAGGCGTTGGCGTCGAAACGGTAGCCATTGACCCCGTTCGCCGCGTCGGACACGACGTAGAGCAGCGGCGGCACCATCTCGTCGGGTTCGACCAATCGCGGCGCGCTTCCCTCGCGGCTCATCGCGCGCATCTCGTCGGCCATTCCGGGGGTGTTGGCGCCGGCGCCGGGGTTGACGATGTTGATCGTAAGACCCGTGCCGGCGGCGTCCTTGGCCCACACCTCGGTCGCCATTTCGAGCGCCGCCTTTGACGCGCCGTAGGGGTGCGTGCCGATCCGGTTCATCGTGTCGAGCTTGGTCGTGACGTTGACGATGCGGCCCCAGCCCTGCGCCACCATCCCCGGCGCGACACGGCGCGACAGACGGTCGGCGGCCAGCACGTTTGTCGCGATCACATTCTCGACGATCTCGTCCGAGACCTGCCAGAAACGCTGCACCTCGGGGCGGCGGTAGCGCGCCGGGTCGATATAGGTGAAGGTCAGCCCGGCATTGTTGACCAGAATGTCGAGCCGGCCGAAACGGTGCCGCGTCTCGGCGACGACCCGATCGCACTCGCGCGCCTCGCGCAGATCGGCGACAACGGGCCAGACCCGCCCGGCAACCCCGGCCGCGCGCGCCGCGGCCTCGATCTCCCCGATATCGGAAGCAATATGCCCGATAGCCGCCACCTGGTGCCTGGCGCCGGCCAATCCCAGCACCATCGCCCGCCCGAGGCCGCGCAACCCGCCGGTCACCAGCGCCACCCTGTCCGCCATGCTTTCCTCCCGTCTGTGCTGCCGGCTCCGCTCGGATAGCAGAGATTGCGCGATCTGCGCGGGTTATGATGAGGGTATATGGCGGAATATGGGAGGATCGGATGAAGCTCGGAGTGGCGCTGCCGCTGGTCGATATCGGCGGGGAACCGGAGACGATCCGAGACTTCGCGCAGGCGGCCGAAGACATCGGGTATCATGGGCTAGCCGCGCCGGATCACGTGCTCGGCGTCAATGTCGCGAGCCGTCCGGGTTGGACGCAGGGCCGCGCCCGTTCGACCGACCTCTATCACGACCCGTTCGTGCTGTTCGGCTTTCTCGCCGGGATCACAAAGATCGCGGATTTCTCGACGCAGGTACTAATCCTGCCGCAGCGCCAGACCGCACTGGTCGCAAAACAGGCCGCCTGTCTCGATGTGCTGTGCGGCGGGCGCTTCCGGCTTGGGATCGGGGTCGGCTGGAACGAGGTCGAGTTTGTCGGCCTCAACGAGGATTTTCATAACCGCGGCCGGCGTTCCGAGGAGCAGGTCGCGGCGATGCAGGCGCTGTGGGCCGCGCCGCACGTGACGCTCAACGGACGCTGGCACAATATCGAGGATGCCGGCATCAACCCGCGCCCGGCCTCGGGGAAAGTGCCGCTATGGTACGGCGGCCACGCCGAGGCGACCTTGCGCCGCGTTGTCAAATACGGCGACGGTTGGATGCCGCTCGCCTACGGACCCGGCGACGAGGCCCGCGCCGCGTTCGACCGGCTGCGCCGCATGGCCGAAGAAGCGGGCCGCGACCCGACGACAATCGGTCTCGACACACGCGTCTCGGCCGCCGGCGACGAGGAAAAATGGCGCGAGGATGTGCGTTTCTGGAAATCCTGCGGCGTCACGCACCTGACCCTGGCGAATTACTACGAGAGCGGCCATTTGCGCCGCATCGAGGGACGCTCGCTGTCCGACCATATCGACGCGATGCGGCGCTACTGGGAGGCGGTCGCGGACCTGCTGTAGCCGGCATCACTGCCGCAGCAGCCGCCTCGCGATGATCACCCGCATGATCTCGTTGGTGCCTTCGAGGATCTGATGGACGCGCACGTCGCGCAGGTAGCGCTCGATCGGGAAGTCCTTGAGATACCCGTAGCCGCCGTGCAGTTGCAGCGCCTCGTTGGCGGTGTGGAATCCGGCATCGGTCGCCAGCCGTTTCGCCATCGCGCAGTGCAAGGTCGCGTCCGGATCGCCGTTGTCGAGACTGCAAGCGGCGCGGCGCAGCATCAGGCGGGCGGCGTCGAGTTCGGTCGCCATGTCGGCGAGCTTGAACTGCAATGCCTGGAAATCGGCGAGGCGCTGGCCGAACTGGCGGCGTTCGAGCATATACACCCGCGCCGCCTCCCAGCAGGCCCGCGCGCCGCCGATCGAACACGCGCCGATATTGAGGCGTCCGCCGTCGAGCCCCATCATCGCGATCGCAAATCCCTCGCCCTCGGCGCCGAGACGGTTGGCGACCGGCACCCGGCACTCCTCGAAAATCACGGCGGCGGTCGGCTGCGTGTTCCAGCCCAGTTTTTTCTCCTTTTTGCCAAAGGACAGACCCGGGGTGCCGTTTTCGATGACGAGGCACGAAATGCCCTTCGGCCCGGCCTCGCCGGTGCGCACCATTGTGACGTAAATGTCGCTGCGCCCGCCGCCCGAGATGAACGCCTTCGACCCGTTCAGCACGTAATCGTCGCCGTCGCGCCGGGCGCGGGTCTGCAATGCGGCGGCGTCGGAGCCGCTGCCCGGCTCGGTCAGGCAGTAGCTGGCGAAATGCTGCATCGATATCAGATCAGGCAGAAATCGGGCGCGTGCCGCGCCGTCGCCAAAGCGGTCGATCATCCACGCCGCCATGTTGTGGATCGACAGATAGGCCGCGGTCGAAACGCAGGCCGTCGCGAGTTCCTCGAAAATGACCGTCGCATCGAGCCGGGTCAGACCGCTGCCGCCGAATTTTTCTCCCACATAGATGCCGGCGAAACCGAGCGCGGCGGCCTTGCGCAGCGCCTCCTCGGGAAATTCTTCCCGTTCGTCCCAGCCCGGCGCGTGCGGCAGCCATTCCTCCTGCGCGAATTGCCGGGCGGTTTCCTGGAACGCGCGCTGGTCTTCGGTGAGGTCGAAATCCATACGACGATAATGGGCGGCGGCGCGACCCGCTGCAATGTCAACGGGCGTTGGCGGCGGCGCCGGTCGGCCACAGCGATTCGCGCCAGTACAGCGCGATCCCGATCGTCAGCACCGCTCCGATAACGCAATAGAGCGACGCCGTCGTGACAAAGCCGAGCCGCTCGATCAGCCCGCCGGCGGCGAGCAGCCCGATCGGCACGCCGTAGATCGCCAGCATGCGCACCCCCATGATCCGGCCGCGAAACCGCTCGCCGGCGCCGCGCAGCAGCAGCACCGACATCGGCACGAGGCTGAGCGCCTGCGCGATGCCGGACAGCACCAGCAGCAGCAGCCCCAGGCTCAAGCTCTGCACGTTGACAAACACGAGAAGCCCGGCGAACCAGGCGAGCGCGAAGACAATCATCATCCGCCCCGGACGCAGCGACCGCCCGGCGATGCTGACGATCAGCGAGCCGAGCAATGAGCCGAGCGCGAAACTCGCGACCAGCGTGCCGAGCCCGGTCGTGCCGATATCGTAGATGTCCTTGGCGACATAGGGCAGCAGCCCGCCGGTCAGCGGGAACGCCGTCAGGTTGACCAGAAAGGCCAGCCACAGCGCGGCGAGCAGGCGCGGCATGCGCCAGACATAGGACAGCCCCTCGCCGAGATCGCGCCACGGCGACGGCCGTATCTGTCCGCCGGCGGGGACAAAACGCTGCTCGCCCGACACTCCGAGGGTCAGCAGAAAGCCGATCACGTAGAACCCCGCGATCGCCACGTAGACCGGCCCGAGTCCGAATGCCGCAAACAGCCCGGCCCCGGACAGCGCGCCGAAAATCCGTGCCGAATCGGAGGTCGTGCGCGACACGCCCATCGTCGCCATCAGCCGGTCCGGCGGCATTGTCGCCGCGACGAGCGCGTTGCGCATGCCCTGGTCCGAGGGGCGGATCAGACCCGACAGCGCGGCGATAATGAAGATGTGCAGCGGTTCGAGCACGTCGGCGAAGGCCAGCACCATCACCGCGATCCCGAGCGTGGCATAAAAGGCCCGCATCGCGGCCAGCACGGTGCGGTGTCCGATCCGGTCGCCGATCATCCCGAAAAACGGCGCCAGCAATGTGCCGAGATAGGTCAGCGCCCAATACACGGTCAGCGCGACGACCGAGCCGGTCTCGACCAGCACGTACCAGCCGAGCACCAGATTCTCCATCTCGATGCCCCACGAGGTCGCGAGATCGGCGGGAAACTGGAAGCGGAAGCTGCGCACCTGAAACGGCGCCAGCATCGCGAACCGGGTGATCACGGCCATGCGGGGGAAAGACTCGGCAGACAGCCCACGACGACGGCGACCGGCACCATGGGACCCGGAAGAAGCGATACGATGCCGTCGGGGGCATCCGCATCGAGGTCGGAGCTGCGCTGCGCCGCCGCTTTTCTACGACGGGCGCGTCGTCATGGAAATGGGAATGGGAATGCCTCTCGGATAGGCAGACTGCCTGTCAGCGGAGCCGACCTGACAGTCCCATCGGACGGTGGGCCAAGCAACGCGGAATCCATGCCGCTTCCGGGGAAGGATGGGTTTCCCTGGGCTTCCGCCTATTCCCGCCGGAACGTCACGACCAGCACGTCGCGGTGTCCCGGCCGATCCGGGTCGAGCGGCGCGACCGGGGTTACACCGTGGAACACCCGGTTGTCGTCGGTCACGGCGGCATCGAGCGGATCGGACAGCGTAAAGCTGCCGAGCGGCGATTTCGCGAGGTCGGCGATCGTCGTCTCGCCGCTCGCGATATTGACCCGGCTGACGAGCAGCACCAGCACCCAATCGACACCGTCGCGGTGCATGCCCTCGGGTGTCGGTTTTCCGATCTGCCCCGGCCGGGCCTCGATGCGGAATTGATGCACCTCGACGTGCCACGCCGCCGGCCGTATCTCCGGGGGTGTCAGCCGGTCGAACAGGGTCCGGCAGGTCGTCAGAATTGCCTGCATGGCCGGATGCGCGCCGATCGCGTCGGTTACCGGCTCGAACCAGCGTTCGATGCCGCCGTTGAGAGGGTTGTAATCGCGGCTCTGGTAATGCGGCTGATGCGGTTTGCGCGCGACCGCCTCTTGCGTGGCGCGGAAACAGGCGAAGCGCCGGCGGCGATAGCGCCCGCCATCGGCCATATACATATCGACGCCGAGATCGTCCCAGCTCGCCGCGAAACCGTCCCAGTCGGAGAGCCCGGTTACCTCCAGCAGCGCATGCATCGCCGGAGCGCGGACAAAGGCGTACCCGTCGCGCCAGACGGCTTCGACAATGGCGGCCTCGGCGACGGCGGTTTCAGTCGGGGTGCTGGGGATGACGGCGGGGCGATCGATCATTTTCGAGAGGCCATATTCCGCCGCTTTCGTGTTCCCCCATTCCGGGGCGGATCGCTCAAGGCAGATTGGAGGCCGGCTTTTCGTTGATGCAGCGCAACAGCCGCCAATAGCCGAACAGATTGCTCGGCCGGATCTCGCGCACCGTCAGCCCGCTTTGCTGCAGGAACGAGTCGAGCGGGAAATCGGCATGAAAACCGATATGCCGCGCGAGATGCGCCAGGCGACGCTCCATAAAGCGCAGCCCCCAGTTCTCGCTGGTGAAATGGTTGACGAGAACGATCGTGCCGCCGGGAATGCAGACGCGGCGCATCTCGGCGGCAAAGCGGGCCGGGTCCGGCACCACCGAGGCGACATACAACGCCAGGACCGAATCGAACGAGTTGTCGTCGAAATCGAGGTTCTCGGCATCCATGACGTGCAGCGCCTCGACGTTGCGCAACTGGTTGCGCTCGACGCGGCTTCGCGCCTTCTCCAGCATCTCGGCCGAGATGTCGATGCCGGTGACGCGCGAATCGGGGCGGAAATAGGGCAAGGACAGCCCGGTGCCGACCCCGACTTCGAGGATCCGCTGCCCTGGCCGATCGTTCGCCAGACGCACCGCCTCCTTGCGTCCGGGGTGGAAAACCGGGCCGAAAACAATGTCATAGGATCCAGAAAACAGGCGATAGGTACGGATCGTATCGCGCAAATCCATCGGAGTGCTTCTCGCATTCTTTCGCGGGCATGCAGCGGCGCTGGGCCGGCGCCCACAGGATGCCTCAACGTGCTCCTTAGGGTCAGGTTTGTAAACCCACCGGCAGTGCATGTATTCGCACCGCCGATGTGCGCCGTCCGGCTTCAGCGTCAACCTGTCGCACCAATCGCCGCCGAGGCGGTGACACAGGCTGCCCCGGAGGAGCCGCCTAGTCGGAGAGCAGCGCGACCCGCTCGGCTTCGAGACCCTTCCTGCCCTCGACGACATCGACCCGGACCCGCTGGCCCGGTTCGAGGCCATTCAACTGGCTGCGCCGCAGCGCCGAGATATGAACGAAAATGTCCTTGCCGCCGCCATCGGGCGAAATAAAGCCATAGCCCTTTTCCAGCCCGAACCACTTCACCGACCCGTCGAGCGTCTGCGACGGGCGCGGGGACCGGCGGTCGAACCCCCGGTCGGCCCCGTCCGGGCGCGCCGCGACGGCGGTGGTCGGGTCGACGCTGAGGATGTTGGTGACAAGCGGCCCCTTCGCCCCGGCGCCGACCTCGCAGGTGATCGCGGCACCCTCGCGGACATCGTCATAGCCGGCGCGGCGCAGGATCGCCATCGGCAGAAACGCGTCCTGCGTGCCGTCGGCCATTGTGACAAAGCCGAACCCTTTGCTGGGATTGAACCACTTGACGGTCGCGTCGACACGGCGGCCGGGGGCGGGGGGCATGTCTTCGGAGAACATGCCGGGGCGACGGTCGTACATGGGGCCTCTAAACGTCCGATAGAATGCGACAAGCGCATGAGCGCGCGACCATAGCGTGAAAGCGTCGCATTACGCTAGCGGCCATATACACGAATCGCGGGTCCGGGCCGGCGGTCCGCCGCCGCCCCGGTGAGCGTGCGCGGCGTGCGATCAATCGGCCCTTGGCGATCAGCCCTCGCAGGCTACGAGGCGCTGCTCCTGCACCCCGAGCCCTTCGACCGACAGGCGCATCCGGTCGCCCGGTTTCAGGAATTTCGGCGGCTTGAAACCGAGCCCGACCCCCGACGGCGTGCCGGTCGAGATCACGTCGCCCGGCATCAACGTCATGAAATGGCTGACATAGCTGACGATATGGTCGATCCTAAAAATCAGGTCCGAGGTGTTGCTGTCCTGCCGGCGCTCGCCGTTGATTTCGGTCCACAATTGCAAGGCACCGGGGTTCGCCACCTCGTCGGCAGTGACGAGAAACGGCCCGATCGGGCAGAACGTGTCGGCGCTCTTGCCCTTGGTCCATTGCCCGCCGCGCTCGATCTGGAATTCGCGCTCGGAGACGTCATTGACGACGCAGTACCCGGCGATGTGCTTCGGCGCGTCGTGCACCGCGATATAGCTCGCCTTTGTGCCGATAACGATCCCAAGCTCGACCTCGTAATCGGTCTTTACCGAACCCTTCGGGATGACGACATCGTCGTTCGGGCCGCAGATCGAGGACACCGCTTTCATGAAAAAGATCGGCTCCTTCGGGATCGGCGCACCGGCCTCCTCGGCGTGCAGCCGGTAATTGAGCCCGATCGCGACGATCTTCGACACCGCTCCGACGCACGGTCCGAGGCGCGGCGTTCCCGAGACCAGCGGCAATGTCGCCGGGTCGAGCTTGCGCAGCCGGTCGAGCGAGGCCGGCGACAGCGTGTCGCCGGTGATGTCACCAACCGTGCCGGAGAGATCGCGGATCTGTCCGTTGCGGTCGATCAGACCGGGTTTTTCATGGCCCCGCGGGCCGTAGCGCAGCAGTTTCATCGGTCATCTCCTTGAACTCTCTTACCAAATTTTTTTAACGTCTTCTTGATCTCACCTGCTTCGTATTTCAATGCTAATATTTCCCAAACCGGAGTGATTAGCTGACTCCAATCCGGCTCTCCGCTTAAATATTTTTCCATATCCTTATGCAACATCGCCCCACGCACAAACGCAATGTCATTCAATTTTACCCGGGATTGCTTATAGACATCCACAAATTCTAACAAGAGCTTCTCAAGTTCATCAATTGTTGCGATCCCAAATCTCTCTAACTCGTCTATAATCATAGCGGGACCGCTAATGTTGCGAATTTCGATATCGTGCTTCTCCGTGAATTTTTTCAAAAACTCGGTAAACGATATTGAATTCAATTTTTCCTGTCCGAGATCAACATCCTTCTGAGTTCTCAGATTTTCGGCGTAGGAATCGGCAGATAGCGCGATTTGATCGAACGCCTCATCAACAACCTCAAGCATACCTGCATATAAATTGAGTTTCCGCTGCAATGCCTTTGGGAGGACACCGGAAAATTTATAAGATCGGTCATGTGTCAATTCTGCCCATGCATGTTGAAGAACCGTGCGGATTTGAATTTCAAACTTAAGATCACATAAGCCTTTATACTCTTTTATATTTTTCCGTTGCCCTCCCAGGGTGCAGACAAAATGCACAGAGCGATAACCTACTTTATCGCTTCCCAAGACTTCCGATCTATCCATGCTGTTGGGTTTATCGACATCAAAGATCTCTGCGATCAGATTAGAAATGGCGCGAACTTGATTATCGAAATAAGTGATAATTCGTATTCCGCTTAGATCAGTGAGTTGTCTGTGGGGGTCACTATACGATTTTCGCGTAATTTTTTCGAGTGTAGTATCTTTGGTTTTCGTTCGCGAGGTAATGCTAAGATAATCAACATTATCATCCTTTAGAATCGTTTCTAATAGCGTATGCACCACACGCGTTAGCCGTTCGTGTGATGGAAGCATCTGATCGACAAACTCCTCCGGTGATTGCATGACATTATCATCGTCAGTCATAGGCTGAAGCCTCCGTCAATGATATGGATCGCGCCGGTGGTGAACGCGGCTTCGTCCGAGGCGAGATAGACCGCCAGCGACGCGACTTCCTCGGGCGTGCCGAGCCGTCCCATCGGCTGGCGCTCGACAAAGGCCTGGCGCGCCGCCTCGGTGCCGCCGGTCATCAGCACCCCCAGCATCGCGATGCGCTCGTCGAGCGACGGGGTGGCGACCGTCCCCGGACAGATTGCGTTGCACCGCACGCCCTGCGTGATGAAATCGGCCGCCACCGCCTTGGTCAGCCCGATAACGGCCGCTTTTGTCGCGCCATAGGCGCAGCGGTTCGGCACCCCTTTGACCGACGAGGCGGTCGAGGCCATGTTGATGATCGACACACTGCCGCCGATCGTCTTGGCGTGCTCCAGCATCTTCGGCAGAAAGGCGCGGGTCATCAGATACATCGAGCGCACGTTCAGCTCGAACGAGAAATCCCAGTCATCGGGCAATACGTCGAGGATCGTGCCGTGATGCACAAACCCGGCGCAGTTGAACAGGATATCGACCGGCGGCAGCTCGTCGGCGAGCGCCGCGATCGCCTCCGGATCGGTGACGTCGAGCCTTCGGGTCACGATGAAAGCCTCGGCGAGGTCGTTGAGCTTGTCCTCGGCCACATCGGTGGCGAGCACGCTGGCGCCCTCGGCGGCAAAGGCGAGCGCCGTCGCGCGCCCGATCCCCTGCGCCGCCGCCGTCACCAAGGCCCGCTTGCCTTCAAGCCGCCCCGTCATGCTGCCTCTGTGATGCTGCTCCGGGCGCCATGCCGGCCCCTCCGCACCGTGTGAAAGACGCCAGGGTGCCACGCAAGGCAGCCGCGTGTAAATCGGCCACCGGCCCCGGGGCAGCGCCGAACGCTCCGCGTCCCGCCATTTATCTGTAGGCCGGGCGCAACGGCCAGAAGGCCGCGAATACCCGCCGCAGCAGCATCTTGTTGCGCTCGAAGGTGAGGCCGAAAAGGATGATGACGCCCAGACTCAGCAGACCGATGACAAGGACTTGGCGCGGGAACAAGGCGCCGAAAAACAGAAACAGCGGGAAGTGAACAAGATACATGCTGAACGTGATCGACGCTGCCGCCGCAATCGGTCGCCGCAGACGAGCCAGAAACGCCAGATCGGCGCCGCGTGCCGCGTGAATGGCCCCGACAATCGTCAGCGCGACAAGATAGTCGCCGGCAAAGAATTGCGAATATCGCAGATGCGAGCTTGCGAACCCTCCCGTGAGCCGATCGACAAAGTCATTGAGAACGTGCTCGATGCCGATCGCCTTCAGCGCGATCAGCCCCGACAGGGAAAGCAACAGCAGAAAGCGGCTGCGCCCGACCGAAAGCGGCGGTAGCCGATGCAGACAGGCGCCCGCCAGCCAAATGGGCCAGAGCAGCCAGAGCCGCGGCCCCATCATCAGCAGTGCGGCAGTCACGATGATCCAGCGCCAATATCCCCGAGCAAACACGAGAGCGCCAAATACGACATAATACCATACTTCATAACAAAGGGACCAATAAGGCAGGTTGGAAAGAGCGTCTTCGGAAAGGAACCAGAAATCGGTCGAGAAGGTCAAAAAAAGCGGCAGATATTTCCAAATCGCTTCATGCTGGTAGACCGCGCTGATGGTTCCGGGATGATATTGAATGAGAAAGTTGTCGATGGCCCAGGTCACGGCCAGCGCGGGCAGGGCTACGGAATAAATCCGGGCGGCGCGATTGAGTATATAGTCGCGCGGCGAGCCGTCGCGTTCGGCGGCCCAGGCGATCACAAAACCGGATAGTACAAAAAATACGATGACCGCACTGTGCGCCTGCCGGGCAAAGCCGTCGGAAATCTCGTCGCCGACCCGCGCCTCGGAAAGATGAGCCAGAAAAACGGTGAGGGCGGCCAATATTCTCGTCAGGTCGAGAAAGGCCGACAAACTCCTTTCCATCGTTGCTACCCGCGGCTCCTGCAAGCGCAAGGCTATCCGCGGCACCTCCGCCCGTAAAGCTCTCCAAACGATACCGGTTTGGGCGGCGAAGAGTGGCCACCCGAACGGCGGTCATCCGCGCCGCACTCCCCTAACCGGATGCCGCAACTCCCTCCGGATCAAGCTCGCGGCGCAGACGATACGCAGCGGTTCTCGCGAAACGCAGCGTGACCGCCCGGCGGCGGGAAGGCGGGAGCGGGGTCGTGACGCCGTCGCGCAGGATGGCCGCGCCAAACCCGTCGGCCACGATCAAGCCACATTCCTCGGGAATGAGCAGAGCAGGAAACCCGCCCGGCACCGCGAAATAGAGCCGGTCGGCGAAATCCCGATAGCGGCCCCATTTGCGGTCGCCGCGAAAGTCGGCGACCGAGGTTTTGATCTCGATGATGATCAGATCGCCCGACCTGCCGAGCGCCAATATATCAGCGCGGCCGCCGTCGGCGAGCGACACTTCGACGAGGCTGACATAACCGAGTTGCGCCAGCGCGCGACAGGTGCCGCGGGCCAGAAGCGCGGCTGTTGTCCGTTCCGGCCGTGAAGCGGCCATGTCCGGTGCCTCCCCGGTCATCGGCGGCCCATATAGGCGAGCGACGACGAACGGAGTTTGACGATGACGGTGCCGAAACCCGGATTTCTTCGGGTGGCCTGGAATCTGGCCTGGCCGTACTGGACCGGCGACCGGAAATGGTCGGCGCGCGGGCTGCTGGCCGCGGTGGTTCTGCTGAACCTGATCTCGGTATGGCTCAACGTCCGCCTCAACGCCTGGAACGCCGATTTCTACAACGCTCTCCAGGAATACAACTGGCAGGAATTCTGGTGGCAGTTCGCGATTTTCGGAATGATCGCGGCATCACTGATCGTCGTCGCGGTCTACCAGCTCTATCTGCGGCAGATCCTGCAGATCCGCTGGCGCGCCTGGCTGACCGACCGGTTTCTCAACGACTGGCTCGGCAACCAGACTTATTACCGGATGCAGCTCGATCATGCGATGACCGACAACCCGGACCAGCGCATCGCGGACGATATCGACCGCTATACCTCGATCACGCTGGGGCTGTCGATCGGGCTGATGAACTCGGTCGTGACGCTGTTTTCGTTTCTGTTCATCCTGTGGACATTGTCGGGGATTCTCAGCATCCCGCTCGGCGGCGGGCAGTATTTCGAAATTCCCGGCTACATGGTGTATGCCGCGATCCTTTACGCGGCGGTCGGCACGTGGCTGACGCACCGCATCGGCAACCCGCTGGCCCGGCTGATGTATGACCAGCAGCGCTACGAGGCCGATTTCCGCTTCAGCATGGTGCGGCTGCGCGAGAACGCCGAGAGCGTCGCGTTCTACGGCGGCGAGAGCCGCGAGCGCGAGGTGTTCCAGAACCGCTTTACGCGCGTGGTGCTGAACTGGTGGGCGGTGATCCGCCGCCGCAAAAAGCTGACCTGGTTCACGGTGGGCTATTCGCAATTGGCGGTGGTGTTTCCGTTTCTGGTCGCCTCGCCGCGCTATTTTTCGCGCGAGATCCAGCTCGGCGGGCTGATGCAGATCGCCTCGGCCTTTAACCAAGTGCAGGATTCGCTGTCGTTTATCGTCACGAGCTATGTCGAGATCGCCGAATACCGCTCGGTTGTCGAGCGTCTCGGCGGGTTCCGCGACAAGGTCGACGATGTCGCTCTCGCCCGGCAGGGACCGCAGCCGATCGCGATCGAGCGCGGCAGCGGCGGTGTCGCGGTGGACGGGCTCGACCTGAACCTGCCGAACGGACAGGCGCTTCGCGAGAATATCGCGTTTGCCGCCGAACCGCACGCGCCGCTGCTGATCACCGGCCCCTCCGGCGCGGGCAAGAGCACGCTGCTGCGCGCCGTCGCCGGTCTCTGGCCGTTCGGCAGTGGACGGGTGCGGGTCGGCGAGGGGCGCGCGCTGTTTCTGCCGCAACGGCCCTATCTGCCGCTCGGCACGCTGCAAGACGCGATCCTTTATCCCGAGATCGCGCCAAAGCCGGGCCGCGCCGAGATCGAGGCGGCGCTGCGCGCGGTCGGCCTGTCCTATCTGGTGTCGGCTCTCGACGAGGAGGGCAACTGGGCGACGCGGCTGTCGGGCGGCGAGCAGCAACGCATCGGCTTTGCCCGAGTCTTGCTGATGCGGCCGGCGATCGTGTTTCTCGACGAGGCGACCTCGGCGCTCGACGAGACCGCCGAGGCGCAGCTCTACCGCATGCTGCGCGAAGCGGAATGGGGTCCGACAATCGTCAGCGTCGGCCACCGCTCGACGCTGTCCCGTTTTCACGAGACCGTGATCGATCTCGGTCAGCCGCCGGTCGGGGCGCAGGCCGCGGCGGGGTAGCTTCGCGCTGCTCGCGGCCGCGGTCGCCGGCCGCAAGCAACGCTCGTCAGTGGCCGGAATAGTAGATCGCGAGCAGCTTCATCTCGTCAGGGGTCAGCCGCGCGGCAATGCTGCGCATGCGATGATAGATGTCGTTGGTGCGCTGACCGTTCGCAAAGGCGAGAAGCTGGGCTTCCAGATATGGCGCATACTGACCGGTGATCGTCGGGGTCTCGATCGGGCCGCCGGCCGCGATACCGTGACACGAAATACATGGCGGCAAGCCCCGCGCGACATCGCCCCTCAGCACCAGATTCTCGATATTGATGCCGACAAAGGGCGGGAATGCCCGCTGTGGATCGATCGCGCCGCGGACCAGCGCGCCGTAAAACGCCGACAGATCGGCAATCTGTTTGTCGCTCAGATCGGCGACAAACGGCGTCATGATATCGGAAACGCGGGCGCCGGTCTTGTAATCGTGCAGCTGTTTGTATATCGCGAAACGGCTCTGGCCGGCGTTGCGCGGGATGCTCGGATCGGGCGAGTCGCCCTCGGCGGTATGGCAGGCGATGCAGCGCTCCTGAGCGAGCGCCGCGCCGTCGCTGCGTTCCGCCCGGTAAAGCTCGTCCAATGTCGCATCGGTCCATGAGACGCGGGTGACCGGGTAGGGGGGCGCTTCCAGAGGCGGTGTCGGGCGGGCCGGCGATCCCGGCGCAATGCCGAGGGCGCGGCAGATCGCCGTAAACGGATCGATCCCCGCCGCGCTTCCCTGCACGATCGGGATCACGATGACGCCGAGAACCACCGCGACAGCCAGGATCGCGACAATCCCGACGCCTCCCCAGAGCCGCCACGCCCGATCGCCGGTATCGCCGGCGCCGGTATCGCTGTGGCCGGTATCGCTGTGGCCGGTATCGCCGTTGACGCTCATGGCCCGCCCACCCGGTGGATCACGGCTCCCGGCGACGGATACACCGCGAATTGAGCAATCGGCCAGGCATAGGCGGCGATCATCAGCAGCAGGACCAACACATTCCACAAGGTAAAGCCGTTCAGCGCGGCCGGAACCCGCCCGACCGGGTGCAGCGGCACGGCATACGCGACCGACGGCGCCGCGACTCCGACCTGCGCCGGTCTCTCGTGCAGCTTTGCCAGGTTCCAGACAAACAGAAACGCGCTCGCGACCAGCAGAACCCCGCCGATTAGACTGACCACGACCCACGGTCCCCACCACGCGATCGCCGGGTCCGAATAGTCGAAATGGGCAACCCGGCGCCATTGACCGTTCAGCCCGAGCCAATGCCACGGCAGGGTCATGACCAGCATCCCGATCGCCCAGCTCCAAATCTGCCGGCGCTGCCATGTCAGCAGCAGCGCGTCGGGCCGCCGTCCGGTCAGCGCCGGCCAGATCTCGTAGGCGATCGCGAAATACATGATGACGACGGTGCCGCCGAAGATCAGATGGAAATGCGCAGTGACCCATGACGTGTTGTGGATCATCGCGTTCATGCCATAGCTCATGTTTATCAGACCGCCGCCGCCGCCGAACCACAGCATGAAAAAAGCCAGACCGGTCGCCAGCACCATCGGCCGCTCCCACGGCAGCGTCCGCAGCCAGCCGAACAGTCCGGTCCCGCCGCGCAGCCGCCCGGCGATCTCGAACGAAGCGGTGATCGTGAACACGGTCAGCAAGGTCGGGATCGTGACCAGAAACGTCAGAAAGCTCTGGATGAACTTGAACCCGGTCGAGTGCTCCGGGTCCATGAACAGGTGGTGCAGACCGACCGGCAGACTGTAGAGCAGAAAAAGAACAAAAGTGAGCCGGCCCATCGTTTCGCTGTACAACCGCCCGCCCGCAGCCGCCGGCGCCATCGTATAAAATGCGATATAGGCCGGCAGCAGCCAGAAATAGACAATTGCGTGCAAAGTCCACGAGAACAGGGTCCGGGACAGCCCGACATCGATCGTCTCGGTCCATCCGAGCGCGGCGGGAATGACCTGGATCAGCAGCTCCGCCGTGACCCCCACCGTCGTCCACAGCCACATGATCGCGTTTGCAACGGTCGCGAACATCGCGAGCGGCACCGGCAGGCCGGGATTGTCCCGCTTCCAGCGTGCCATCGCGACGATCATGATCGCGGCCCAGACCCACGACCCCACCACCACGAGCACCAGACCGATATAGTAAAAGACGCTCGCGGTCAGCGGCGGATAAAACGTGTAGAGGACCGACGCGCGACCCGTCATCACCGTGACGACGGCCATGATCGTGCCGACGATGCCGAGCGCGTAGGCTGCCCATGCGGCGCGAACCCACGGCAGATTGCGGCCCAGCGCCGTTTCCGCCACGAAATAGCCGAACCCCATCACAAAAAACGTGGTCAGGACATACGCCATCCCGGTGCCGTGCGCCGTGACCGAGGCGAAATAGGTCTGCGGTTCGGCAAACGGCGCGGCGAGCGGGCTGCGCACCCACATCTGCCACGCCCCCAGCACCGAGGCGATCGCGAATATCGCAAACGCGACCCACAAATGCACCAGGACAAGTCCCCGGTTACGAACCACAGCCTGCCCTCCCCTGCGCGTCCGGCCGGAACTGATTGGCCGGCACGACCCGAACCCGTGCCAGCATCTGGCTGTGTCCGAAACCGCAGAATTCGTGACAGGGCATCAGCAGATCCCCGGTCGTGCGAAACACCGTGTGCACCTGGCTGACATAGCCCGGCACCACCATCGTGTTGACGTTCGTACCGGCCACCAGAATGCCGTGGATCACGTCGGGGCTCACCAGGCGCAGGGTCACGTCCCGCCCCTCCGGAACGACCACGCAATCCGGAACAAAGGCGAATTGCGTCGCGACGATGCGCGTCGTGATCTGCCCGTTCGGCTCGACCCGAGTCCCGAGGTTCGGCTCGGTGAATTCGCCAGTCAGATGCAGGGTTTTCGGGTCGATATGCTCCGCGTTGGAGGGCGGGTTGCGGTGCAGCACCAGCGCGGCAACAAGCGTCAGCGCGAACAGGATCGCGACAAATCCGGCGACCACCAACGACCAGCGCAGCTCCGAGCGAACAACGTCGTGTTCGGTCCAGGACATCGTTACCCGATCATTCCGCGTGGCAGGTAGATAAGGAGATAGATCAACAGCCAGGCAACGAGCAGCAGCAGCACCGCCACGCCGCTCAGCACGGCCGCGCCGACGGGCACGCGCCGGATTGCTTCGAGCTGCTCCCGATCGAGCGTGGATTGGTCCGAGGGCAGTATCGGCAGAGCCTGCATCCCGAAGTTTCCGTTACCTGCACCGCTTCCCAACCTTGGGGCGATTATAAGCCACGCCCGCCTGTCGAGGGCAATACACGGTGTGGGGCAAAATCGGCGGACGGCAGCCATCGGACAGAATCAGCCGCCAGGGCCGCGACCGGTGGCGACCACGTTTGAGCGCAAAGCTCGCACCGGCCCTTCGCGGCGCGGGGATTGACATCCGCTCGCGGGCCGATCAGTTCACGTCAGCATGAGCGCCGACGATACCGCCAATCCTTCCGCAACACGCGGCAGCGAAGCCGACGACCCGTTCCGCCGGGTGCGGCTCGACAAGCTCGAAACGCTGCGCGGCATGGGGATCGACCCGTACCCCGTCAGCTTCTCGCGCGGGCACGAGGCCGCCGAACTCGACCGGCGCTACGCCGATATCCCGGCCGGCACCGAGACCGGCGACCGGGTGCGCGTCGCCGGCCGCATCCGCGCGATCCGCAACAGCGGCATGTTCATCGACCTGCACGACGCCTCGGGAAAAATCCAGATTTTTTCCCATAAGGACTATCTGCGCCCGGACGACTTGCCGCTTCTGAAGCTGCTCGATATCGGCGATTTGATCGGGGTCGAGGGTCTCGTCAGGCGCACGCCGCGCGGCGAACTGACCGTCAATGCCGAGCAGGTGACGATGCTGGCCAAGGCGCTGCGTCCGTTGCCCGAGAAATATCACGGGCTGGCCGATATCGAGCTGCGCTACCGCCAGCGCTATCTCGATCTGATCATGAACCCGCAGAGCCGCGAGACATTGCGGCGGCGCAGCCGCATCGTCGCGGCGATGCGCGCGTATCTGAACGAGCGCGACTACCTCGAAGTCGAGACGCCGATGCTGCACGCGATCCCCGGCGGTGCCGCGGCAAAGCCGTTCATCACGCATCACAACGCGCTCGATATCGATCTTTATCTGCGCATCGCGCCGGAGCTGCACCTGAAGCGGCTCGTCGTCGGCGGCCTCGCCGACAAGGTGTTCGAGATCAACCGCTGCTTTCGCAACGAAGGTCTGTCGCCGCGGCACAACCCGGAATTCACCTCGCTCGAACTCTACGAGGCCTATTCCGATTATACCGGCATGATGGCGCTGACCGAAGCGATCGTCGCGCATGTCGCCGAGGCCGCGACCGGCGGGCTGAAAATCTCCTATGGCGGCACCGAAATCGACCTGACCCCGCCTTGGCCGCGCCGCTCGATGGCCGAATTGGTGCGGGAGACGACCGGGGTCGATTTTCTCGCGATCGCCGACGCTTCGGCGGCGCGCGAGGCGGCCCGCCATCTCGGCGTGGCGATCGCCGGCGGCGAGAATTGGGGGCAGGCGCTCGAAGCGGTGTTCGGGGCGCGTGTCGAGGACCGGCTGATCCAGCCGACCCATGTCACCGGCTTCCCGCGCGACATCTCCCCCTTGGCCAAGGCCGACCCTGGCGACCCCCGCCTTGTCGAACGGTTCGAGACCTACATTTACGGCTGGGAGGTCGCCAACGCGTTCTCGGAATTGAACGACCCGCTCGACCAGCGGGTCCGGTTCGAGGCGCAGATGATGGCCCGTGCCGCCGGCGACGAGGAGGCGCAACCGCTCGACGAGGATTACGTCACGGCGCTCGAATACGGGCTGCCGCCCTGCGGCGGTCTTGGCATCGGTATCGACCGGCTCGTGATGCTGCTGACCGACAGCCCGTCGATCCGCGACGTGATCGCCTTTCCGACGCTGCGTCCGCGCTGAGCCTGCCGCCGCCCTCGCAAGAGGCAATCGGCGCCGAATTGGCCTCCGCTATCGCGCGTGATCCCGCTATGCTGCTAGCCGCCGGCCGGCAATCGCGCCGGCTGGAGAAAGGGGCTTGCGATAACGCCCCGCACGGATCTGGAGGACAGCCATGGAATTGTCGCGTCGTGATCTGGCCGTTGCGGGCGCGCTCGCGCTCGGCGCTACCTCCCTGATCGGCCCGGCGTTGGCCCAGTCGGGGGACGAGGCGGCCGTCAAGCAGGTCGTCGAGAATATGCGCAAGGCGTATCTGGACAAAGACAAGGCCAAGCTGGAGGCGATGACGCTGCCGCAGCTCACCTACAGCCACTCGGACGGCCGCATCGAGGACAAGGCCAAGTTCATCGACGGCGTGATGAACCGCAAGTCCACCGTCAAGTCGCTGGAATATCCGGAGATGACCGTCGCGATCGCCGGCGATACCGCGATCGTGCGCCACCTCTGGGTCTCCGAGAGCGAACTCGACGGCAAGACGACAAACACCAGAATCGGCGTTATGCAGGTCTACAAGAAGCAGAACGGCGACTGGAAGCTGCTGGCGCGCTCGTCATACAGGTTCCCGCAGCAGGCGTAACCCATCCAGACATGGGTTGGCCGGCGTTCCTGCCGCTGCATGCGATCCCTGGCTAGGCGCTCGGGAGATGTCGCGGTGAGTTCGCCGCGGTGAGTCTGCGGGCCGAGTTCGTGCGTCTCGGGCTGCGCTGGTTTCTGAAACCGACCAGCCGGCCCGATGTCACGATTACCCGCCGGCGCGAGCAGATCGGCAATTTCCAGCGCTGGGTTCCGCCGCCGCCGAAAGAGGCCGAGATCGCGCGCGGTATGCTCGGCGGGCTGCCGGCGCTCTATATCGCGACGCCGCAGTCGCGGCCCGACCGGCAGATCCTGTTTCTGCACGGCGGCGGTTATGTCACCGGCTCGCCGGACCTCTACGTGCATCTATTGTGGCGCATCGCGGCGGCGGCGGCGGCGCGGATCGCGGCGGTGCAGTACCGGCTGGCGCCGGAGCACCCGTTCCCAGCGGCGCTCGACGACGCGCTCGCTGCCTGGCGCGGTCTGCTCGAAGCGGGTGCCGACCCGCGCCGTTCCGCCTTTATCGGCGACTCGGCGGGCGGCGGTCTCGTACTGGCGCTGGCATTGCGGGCGCGCGACACGGGCGAGAAGCTGCCGGCCGCGATCGTCGCGATGTCGCCGTGGACCGATCTCGCCGTGACCGGCGCATCGGTGTGCCGCAACGCCCGTGCCGACCCGATGCTGAATGCCGGCGACGTGCCATATCTCGCGTCGCGCTATCTGGCCGGGGCCGACCCGCGCCACCCTTACGCCTCACCGCTCTATGGCGATCCTTCCGGTCTGCCGCCGACGCTGATCCAGGTCGGCGGCGACGAGATCCTGCTCGACGATTCGGTGCGCATGGCGGCGCGCATGCGCGAGGCTGGCGTTGACATCCGCCTCGAAATCTGGCCGCGCATGCCGCATGTGTTCCAGTCGTTTTCGTCGATTCTGCCGGAAGCCCGCCGCGCGATCGGCCGAATCGGAGCCTTTGTCCGAGCGCATGCCGGCGTGCCCGACTGAAGCAAATTTCGGTTGCTCAAGCCCAAAACCGCAATCCCGGCGCAAGCCGGGACTGCGGCGTGCTGGTGGCCAGCCCTCGCTGGAATAGAGCGGACGGGCGGCACGTTCTTGTCACATGCCGAACAGAGTTCCCGCTGCGTGATGCCCCAGGAAGTGACAACCGGGATCGACAGCGTTGCCGATCCCGGTTTGCCGGACGCGCCAAGCAGCGCCGATCCGGTATCGATAACGGTAGCTCGCGACCCGGATTTTGCCGTTTTCGGCGGCGCCCGCGTGCTGATCACCGGCGGCGTCGGGCTGATCGGCTCGGCGCTGGCGCGCCGGCTCGCCGGGTTCGGCGCCGAGCTGGTATTGCTCGACAGCATGGTCCCGGAGGGCGGTGCCAATCCGGCCAATATCGCCGATATCGCCAGTCTGGCGGATAGAGGGCGCGCGCGGGTCAACATCGCCGATATCCGCGACGCGGCGGCGCTACGCCATCTGCTTGCGGGGCAGGATTTCCTGTTCGACCTGGCCGGGCAAACCAGCCACCTCGACTCGATGAACGCGCCCGAGCACGACCTCGCCGTCAATTGCACGGCGCAATTGCGGCTGCTCGAATTGTGCCGCGAGGCGGCGCCGGAGATCACGATCGTGCATGCCGGCACGCGCCAGATCTACGGCCGGCCGCGCTATCTGCCGGTCGACGAAGACCACCCGCTGCGCCCGCCCGACATCAACGGCGTCAACAAGATGGCCGGCGAGGCCTACCATCTGATGTTCCACGACGTGTACGGGATCGACACCCGCTCGCTGCGTCTGACCAATGTGTACGGGCCGGGGATGCGGATCAGGGACGCGCGGCAGAATTTTCTCGGCATCTGGCTGCGCCGCGCGCTCGAAGGCGAGGTCTTCGAGGTATGGGGCGGCGAGCAGCGGCGCGAACTGCTCTATGTCGATGATGCGGCCGAGGCGTTTCTGCGCGCCGCGCTGACCCCGCGGACGGCGGGGCTGGCGCTCAATGTCGGCGGCGAAGCGCCGTATGCGCTGCTCGCTTTGGCCGAGACGCTGGTGCGGGTCAATGGCGGCGGAAATTTCGCACGGCGCGAGTTCCCCGAGGAGCGCAAGCGTATCGATATCGGCGATTTTGTCACTGACGACCGCCGTTTCCGGCAACTGACCGGCTGGGCGCCGCGGGTCGGGCTCGATGAGGGGCTGGCGCGCGCGCTCGATTATTACCGCCGGCATTTTTCCCTTTATCTCTGACCGATCCGCCCCCGGCGCAACGAACCGCCCCAACGCAACCGGCAAATTCGACAGGTCATCATGCACCCCCCGATCCTGCAAACCGACCCGCGCGCCGGCTATCTCGAACGTCAGACCGAAATCGACGCCGCGGTTTCCCGCGTCCTGGCCGGCGGACAATACATTCTCGGCGGCGAGGTCGCCGCGTTCGAGCAGGCGTTCGCCGCCTGGCTCGGGACCGAGCACGCGGTCGGGGTCGGCAGCGGCACCGACGCGATCGAGCTGGCCTTGCGGGCCTGCGGCATCGGGGCCGGCGATCTGGTCTTTACGGTCTCGCATACCGCGGTGGCGACCGTCGCCGCGATCGAGCGCGCCGGGGCCGTGCCGGTACTGGTCGATATCGAGCCGAACGGCTTTACGATGGACCCGGCCGCGCTCGAAGGGGCGCTCGACGCACCGCTCGCAGGGCGCCCGGCCGCCGTGCTGCCGGTTCATCTCTACGGCGAGCCGGCCGATATGGAGCCGATCACGCGGCTGGCGCGGCGGCGGGGGTTGCGCGTCATCGAGGATTGCGCGCAGAGCCACGGCGCGCATTATCGCGGCAGAAAGACCGGCGGCATCGGCGACATCGCCTGTTTCAGCTTTTATCCGACAAAAAATCTCGGCGCTCTCGGCGACGCCGGAATGACCGCGACCGGCGACCCGGCGCTGGCTGCCGCGCTGCGCGAAATCCGCGAGTACGGCTGGCGCGATCGCTACATCAGCGCGCGGGTCGGGATCAACACGCGGCTCGACCCGGTCCAGGCCGCGATCCTCGGCGCGAAACTGCCGCGTCTTGGCGCCGACAACGCAAGCCGTCGGAGGATCGCGGCGCGCTATGATGCGGGACTTGCCGGGCTGCCGCTCGATCCGCCGCCGCGCCGGCCGGAATGCGGCCACGTCTTTCATCAATACGTGATCCGCACCCGCGATACCGACCGCGATCCGTTGCGCGAGCATCTGGGCCGGGCGGGCATCGGCACCGGCATCCATTATCCGGCGCCGGTTCATCTGCAACCGACCTATCGGGGGCGGCTCGCCGAGTTCCCGTCCGGTCTGCCCGAGACGACGCGCGCTGCGCCCTGCATCCTGAGCCTGCCGATGTTTCCGCAATTGCCGGCCGGCTCGGTCGAGCGGGTCGTCGCGGCGATCCGCGCCTACTTCGCCTGACGGCGACGGCGGGCAAGCGCAACCCGCACACCGAGCGCGCCGATCAGCAGCACCAGCAGCCCGCCGATCACCCATACCGGCGACACCGGTTCGCGGCGCTGACCCGGCGTGCCGACCCGGACCGTGGCGCGGGCGATCTCGTTGCCGGCGCGCGCCTCGGCGGTCCAGAACCCCTCCTCGTCGGCCGGAAACTCGAATTTTCCCTCTTTGTCGGTGCGGCCGGTGCGCGCGGGGATGTGCGGCTGTCCCGGCGCAAAGACGCGCACCTCGGCATCGGCGAGCGGCTTGCCGTCGGCGGTGGCGAATTCGACCGAGACATGATGCCGGGCGAACAGGTCAATTGCCCCCGCCGGAACCGGCATCAGCGTGGTGAACAGCAGCAGAGCGAGCCGCACAATGACACCCACCGCCTGAGACCCCGAGCGATACCCCCACCCTGCCCTCCCCCGCAAGCGGGGGAGGGTTTCCGATTGTCCCCTCCCCTGCAAGCGCGGAAGGGTCTCCGATTGTTCCCTCCCCCGCTTGCGGGGGAGGGTTAGAGTGGGGGTGCGGCCACAGAAAAGGTCATGCTGTCGGGCGGATAGCATCAGCGTAAAAGGAGCGAGAAAGGCTTGGCGGCGGCGCGGCGACCGGACACTCTCTCCCGGCATCACTCTCTCGTGCGGAGACGGGTTCCCGATGAAGATAACGGTTTTCGGCGTCGGCGCGGTCGGCGGGCATGTCGCGGCCCGGCTCGACGCCGGAGCGGCTTCGGCCGGCATCGAGGTCGCGGCGGTCGGGCGCGGTGCCCAGCTCGATGCGATCCGGCAACGCGGTCTGACCCTGTGGATCGGCGACGAGCGCTACGACGCGCGCATCCGCGCGACCGACCGGCCGGAAACCCTGGGGGTCCAGGATGTCGTCTTTGTCGCGCTGAAATCCTCCACTCTGCCGCAGGCCGCCTCGGCGATCGCGCCGTTGCTCGGTCCGGCGACCAGCGTCGTCTTCGCGATGAACGGCATCCCGTGGTGGTATCTTTATCGGTGCTCCGACAACGGCCTGCCGCGCCCCGACCTGTCGCGTCTCGACCCTGGCGGCGTGCTGGCGCGCACGATCGGCCTTGAACGGGTGATCGGCTGCATGATCGCCTCGGCCAACGCCGTCGTCGAGCCGGGGATCGTGCGCAATTCGCCGGGCACCCGCAACCGGTTCACCTTGGGCGAGCCGGACGGCACGCAATCGCGTCGGGTTCTGGCGATCTCGGCCGCGTTCGAGCGGGCCGGTCTCAGCGCCCCGGTCAGCACCGCGATCCGCAACGAGATCTGGGAGAAACTGCTGCGCAACCTCAGCACCAGCCCGATCTGCACGATGACCGGCGAGCCGATCATCGCGATTTCGCGCCATCCCGAATTGTTCGAGTTGTGCAAGGCGCTGATGAGCGAGGGTCTGGCGACGGCGCGCGCGCACGGCATCGATCCCGGAATCACGGTCGAGACCGCCTACCCCCGGGCGCCGACCATGCCGCACAAATCCTCGATGCTGCAGGATTTCGAGACCGGCCGCCCGCCCGAGATCGACGGGATTCTTACTTCGGTGCAGGCCTTCGCCCGCGTCGCCGGCGTGCCGACCCCGCATGTCGATGCGATCACTGCGCTGGTCATCGAGAAGGGGCGACGGATGGGGGTTTATCCGGCGGCAAGCGTGTAAAAAGAACAAACGTTATAGTGGGGAACTGATGGGCGTCTTTGTCTTGACGGACTCGCAGACACTGGTCCCGATGCAGCCGGCATCGTTTGTTACCGAAAACGATTTTCAAGAACTGCTTAGCCGGTTTCCGGCGCTGCTATCCGGCGCTCAAGACGGTGGCCCTACACGCCGATGGCTCCTGCTCAAAAGAGAGATGTCGATACCTTCCGAAGAGGGTGGCAACGGTCGATGGTCGCTCGATCATCTGTTCGTCGATCAAGACGGCGTTCCGACCTTGGTCGAGGTCAAGCGGCAAAGCGACACCCGGCTCCGTCGAGAGGTGGTCGGCCAAATGCTCGACTATGCCGCGAACGCCGTAGTGTATTGGCCAATAGACGAACTCAGAGACGAATTCATAACGGAATGCGCTAAAAGCGGGAAGGAGCCTGGCGAGGAAATTCGGGACCGCCTTGATCGTGAGGGGGGCGAAGAAGCGTTATTTCAGGCTATCAAGCGAAACCTGCAATCCGGCAGAATTCGAATGCTTTTCGTAGCGGATCGAATACCGCCGGAGTTGCGGCGAATTGTTGAGTTTTTGAACAAGCAAATGGACCCAGCCGAGGTTCTCGCGCTTGAACTCCAGCAATTTCAGGGCCAAAATCTGAGAACGATCGTTCCCGTCGTCTATGGACAGACGGAAGAAGCAATTGAAAGAAAGAGCAGCGGGCGTCCGAGGCGCCAGTGGGACAGAGAGAGTTTTCTCTCGGAATGTACCGCCCGCAACGGCTTCGAGGCAGCAAGAGTCGCCAAAAAAATTGCCGATTGGATGCAACGTACAGGCGACGGAATCTGGTTCGGCCAGGGAATCAAAGACGGTTCTATTGCCATGATGGTAATGGCTGGCCAGCAGAAGTTTTATCCTTTTTCGATCTGGACCTATGGCAGAATCGAGATTGGATTTCAATATATGATGAAAGGTCCTCTTAGAGATGAGGAGAAACGCCGCGAACTCCTCAGGCGTCTGAACGAAATCGAGGGGATCAACCTCTCTGCCGATGCGATCACACGTCGCCCGACCATGCCGCTGACGAGCCTGTCCGACGAGCGGCGGTTGGGACAGTTCTTTGAGGTCATGAGGTGGCTTGTTGCCGAACTCCGAGCCGGCGCAGCCGGCCCATAGCAGTCAGACCTCTGACCTCTACCTGGCAGCTTGACCGCATACCGGAACGCAGGACTGCAAGCAGCGGGAGGCGAAACACGCGCGCAGCGCTCAGAAGACCGACTGGCGTTGGCGCGACAGGAAGAAACCGTGCCCGTCGACATTGCGGCACTCGAACCCGCTCCTCAAAGAACGGCACACAATGGCGCCGAATTTCCCAATACCACCATACTGTGCGACATCGACACCGGGCGCCGTGTTGCGCGGCCCCGGCCGACCGCATTCGACCGTTACGACGCCGCGCTCGCCCATCGAGAACCGATATCCCCAGACGTCGTTGCATCCGGCCGGCCGCGGCGTAGTCGGCGGTCCCGAGCGATCGAAGATCGCGCATTCAATGTCGGCCGGCCCTTCGCCGGTCCCAACGAGGCATTCGATGTTTCCCGATGGAGTCTTGAACGGGGTGACATCCGCGAGCGCCGGGGCAGTCGTCAGCAGAACGACCAAAACAGAAGGAACCGCCCGCATAAATCCTCTCCCCCAAGGTGAACATCGCATGCCTGGAAAATAGGCGACCGGGACTGCTCACAGCTCGCCCCTTGCCAACGCCTCGCGCAGCACCTTTTCGACGCGGGCATTGTAACCCTTGCCGGTCGCCCTTATCCCCGCGACAACATCGGCGGCAAGGCGGAACCCGATATGAACCTTTGGCGCCGCGACCGGCGGGCGGCCCCTTCGCTTCCACGCCTCGAACTGCTCGGGGAAAACCTCCTTGAACGGCCTCGCCCGCGCGAAATCCTCCTCGGTCCATTCCGGGTTTTCGTCGAAATCGGCCGGCGGCTTAGGTTTATCGGTCATGTGCCTTCATCTCTTTCGCGTTGGCTCTTCGCAGCGAGATCGCCCGCAGGACGGAACCGCGCATCGTGAATACCAGCATGTGCAATCGCCCATCTATCGGGCCGCAAACGCGGTATCGGGTCTCGCCGTAGTCGTAGCGTTCATCGGGCTCGATGGAGGCAGCCGCCAAATCCATCCGTGCCGCCGCGGCAAGCGAAATTCCGTGTTTTCGCTGGTTCTCTCGATCCTTGCATGGGTCGAATTCGATCCTCACGACTAAATGTGGCAACAGAAAATTGCCGCCGCAAGCCCGATCTATCTCTGATAAGGCAGGTCATTCGAACAATTCCTTCACCCACCTGCGCCGGAGTCGGAAACCGGGTCTTGGCGCCGCGCGGCAGCAGAGAGCGTTTTACCGTCTCCTCGCATTCCTCGATCGCGTCGACCGCCGCCCCAGCCTCGCGCTCATCCCCTCCTCCGGCCGGCAGGGCTTGCGTTGGCCTTCCGGCGACGCGACAGTAGCAACCCGCCCGACTGCCGGCGAATACCGGCGAACAGAGGAGCGCCGCCGATGCCCCGCTTCGCCGCCAATCTCAGCATGATGTTTCAGGAGATCGGGTTTCTCGACCGGTTCGACGCGGCCGCGCGCGCCGGTTTCAAGGGGGTCGAGTTTCTGTTTCCCTACGATCATCCGCCCGAGACAATCGCCGAGCGGCTCGAACGCAACCGCCTGACCCTGGCACTGTTCAACACCGTCCCCGGCGACTGGAACAGCGGCGAGCGCGGTCTCGCGGCCTTGCCGGGTCGCGAGCGGGAGTTCCGCGACGGGGTCGACAAGGCGATCCGCTATGCAAGCGCAACGAAGTGCCCGCTGTTGCACACAATGGCGGGGCTGTGGCCGGAAGGGCGCGACAAGGCGGAGGGCGAATCCGTCTATATCGGTAATCTGCGCTGGGCCGCCGACCGGGCTGCCGCTTCCGGGCTGACCTGCGTGATCGAGCCGATCAACACGCGCGACATTCCGGGCTATTTCCTGAATTACACGGGCCAAGCGATGCGCATCATCGAGCGGGTCGGCCGGCCGAATTTGCAGTTGCAGCTCGACCTCTATCACGTGCAGATCATGGAGGGCGATCTCGCGACAAGGATGCGCGCGCTGGCCGGCCGCTATCCGCACGTGCAGATCGCCGGCAATCCCGGCCGCAACGAGCCGGATAGCGGCGAGATCAACTATCCCTATCTGTTCGACCTGTTCGACGAACTCGGCTATTCCGGCTGGATCGGCTGCGAATACCGGCCGAAAGGCGATACGGTCGCCGGGATCGGCTGGGCGAAGAAATACGGGATCGGCTGAAGACTTCGGACCGCGGCCGTCCCGGCCGCACGAGCGCGCGAGACGCCCGCGGTCCCGAGCGAGCAAGAGATGGACAAATGCGCATCGTGATCACCGGCGGGTGCGGGTTTCTCGGACGGCGGGTTGCGATGCGGCTGCTCGACCGGGAAACCGCCGGCGGCCCGGTCGATGAGCTGGTGCTGTTCGACAGCGCGCCGCCGGCCCTGCCCTTGCCCGACGACAAACGCCTCCAGGTCGTGACCGGCGACATCGCCGACCGCGACACGGTCGCACGTCTGATCGCGCCCGGCCCCGACGCGGCCCAAACCGACGCGGTGTTTCATCTCGCCGCGATCGTCAGCGGTCAGGCCGAGGCCGACACCGATCTTGGATACCGGGTCAATCTCGACGGCACCCGCGCCGTGCTCGATTCCTGCCGCGCTCTCGGCCCAAAAGACAACAGGCTGCCGAAACTGATCTTCGCCAGTTCGCTGGCGGTCTATGGCGGCGCGCTGCCGCAAGAGGTTGGCGAGGAGACCGCGCCGACGCCGCAAAGCTCCTACGGCGCGCAGAAGGCGATCGGCGAATTGCTGGTCAACGACTACAGCCGCAAGGGGTTTATCGACGGAATGGCGTTGCGTCTGCCGACCGTCGTCGTGCGTCCCGGTCTGCCGAACCGCGCCGCCTCGACCTTCGCCTCGTCGATGATCCGCGAGCCGCTGACCGGTCGCGACGCGGTCTGTCCGGTGTCGCCCGACACGGTCATGGCGCTGGCCTCGCCGCGCCGCGTCGTCGCCGGTCTGGTGCACGCGCTCGATCTGCCTTCCGGCGCGCTCGGCGCGAACCGGTCATTGCAACTGCCGGGGTTTTCGGTGTCGGTCGGTGACATGGCCGAGGCGCTGCGCCGCGCCGGCGGCGACGCGGCGTACCGGCGCATAGACTGGCAACCGGACCCGCAGATCCAGGCGATCATTTCGAGCTGGCCGCAAGCGCTCGCGGCGCCGCGCGCCGAGGCGCTCGGCTTCGGGCGCGACAGCGGTATCGACGAGGTGATCGCGGCCTTTATCGAGGACGATCTGCCGTTGCAGCGGCAACTGGCCGGGTGAAATTCGCTGCCCGCCAAAGGCCGAAAGCCTTTTTACTGCAATCCCGGCAAAAGCCGGGACCCACGGGTCGGTGTCCATGATGCTGCTTTCGCCGGGACTGCGGGGCAGGACCGCGGACCTGCCCCGACGCGAGGCTGCCGGGAACGCCTTACATCGCCCGGATGCGCGACGCGGCGCTCGCGACCGCCTTCAGCGAGGCGGTGACGATGTCGCTGTCCATCCCGACGCCGTGCAGCGCCCGCTCGGCGCCGCCCGCCTCGCTGCTGGCGATCTGGATATAGGCCGCGGCCTGAGCATCGGCCCCGGCGCCGACCGCGTTCTCGTGATAATCGAGCACGGTCAGCGCAATACCGCAATCGCCGCGCAGCGCATCGACAAAGGCGGCGATCGGTCCGTTGCCGACCCCCTCGATGCGCCGCTCGGCGCCGTCAACCGCGACGGTCGCGACGATCCGGCGCTCGCCGGCGCGCGGCTCCGGGAACAGGCTGTAATCGACGAGCCGGACGCCGCCGCTATCCGCGGTCAGATAGGTGCTCTCGAACAGCCCCCAGATATCGCGGCTGGTCAGCTCCTTGCCGGTGCGGTCGGCGACTTCCTGGACGATCCGGCTGAATTCGATCTGCAAGCTGCGCGGCAGGTCGAGACCGTGATCGGCTTTCAGCACGTAGGCGACCCCGCCCTTGCCCGACTGGCTGTTGACCCGGATCACCGCCTCGTAACTGCGGCCCAGATCCTTCGGGTCGATCGGCAAATACGGCACTTCCCAGAAATCGTCGTTGCGCTTTTGCAGCGCGTCGAACCCCTTTTTGATCGCGTCCTGGTGCGACCCCGAAAACGCCGTGTAGACCAGCTCGCCGGCATAGGGATGGCGCGGATGCACCGGCAATTGCGTGCAGTATTCGGCGGTGCGCACGACCGCATCGATATCGGTGATCGTCAGACCGGGATCGATCCCCTGGCTGAACAGGTTCAGCGCCAGGCTGATCACATCGACATTGCCGGTGCGCTCGCCATTGCCGAACAGCGTCCCCTCGACCCGGTCGGCCCCGGCCATCACCGCGAACTCGGTCGCGGCCACCGCCGTACCGCGGTCGTTGTGCGGATGGACGCTGAGGATCAGACTGTCGCGATCGCGCACGTTGCGCGCGAACCATTCGATCTGGTCGGCGTAGATGTTGGCGGTCGCCATCTCGACCGTGCCCGGCAGATTGACGATCATCTTGCGGCCCGGCGTCGGGCGCCAGACATCCATCACCGCCTCGCAGATCTCGACCGCGAAATCGAGTTCGGTGCCGCTGAAGCTCTCGGGCGAATACTGGTAGACGATCTCGGTCTCCGGCATCGCGACGGCCAGCTCGCGAATCTGCCGCGCCCCGGTCACAGCGATGTCGATGATGCCGGCGCGGTCCGAGTTGAACACGACGCGGCGCTGCAATTCCGAGGTCGAATTGTAGAGATGCACGATCGCCCGCTTGGCGCCTTTCATCGCCTCGAAGGTCTTCTCGATCAGCTCGGCGCGTGACTGGGTCAGCACCTGGATCGTCACATCGTCGGGGATCAGGTCCTGCTCGATGATCTCGCGCACAAAAGCCAGATCGGTCTCCGAGGCGGCCGGGAAACCGACCTCGATCTCCTTGAAGCCGAGCCGCAGCAGCAGATCGAACATGCGGCGCTTGCGTTCCGGCCCCATCGGCTCGATCAGCGCCTGGTTGCCGTCGCGCAGATCGACCGAACACCAGATCGGCGCCTTTGTGATGGTGCGCGCCGGCCATTGGCGCTCGGGCAGGTTGATCGGCGGAAACGGCCGGTATTTGTGGATCGGCATTGCGGTCATGGAAAGCTCCTGGTCTCGGGCCGCCGGGCGGCGCGCGGTCGCTGCGAGGGTCGTCTTGTCGGGTCCGGTCTTGTCTGGGGATTTGGCGGACCCGGCTTGCGGCTGGGATTGCGTCGGGGCCGGAGGGCTTAACCCCGGCCGGTGCTAAGTCGGCGCGGATCGGCCGGCGATGCGACGCAGCGGAAGGAAGAAACCATCGAAACCATGATACCGTGACCTGAGTGTTCGAGATGTCCGGCCCTGGGCCGGACGAGCATCCGGCCCGAAGCCGGACGAGCAGCGGTCGGCGTCGATCAGAACGCCGAGGTCGTAAGTCGCAGCTCGTGGGACGCATCGGTCATGGCAGCCCGCATATATCGGCGGAGTACGGCAAAGTCAAGCCGAACGGCGCCTCTATCGACTCGCGGGGACCGACGAAACGACACGGACGGGTTTCCCGGCCGTCACCCGATTTTTGTGCCATCATCCGGCGCGGCCACCCGCGAGCGGCTGCCATTCGCGTCAAGACGTACCGGCGGAGATGATGATGAGCGCGGCGACACAGGGCTTTGTCCACCCCGAATACCTGATCGAGACCGAGGAGCTGGCTGCACGGCTCGGCGACCCGAACCTCGTCGTGCTCGACAGCACGACGCATCTGATCCCCGACCCGAAGATCACCTACACCGTCAAACCGGGAAGCGAGGATTTCGAGAAGGGCCACATCCCCGGCGCGCAGTTTGTCGATCTGCAGGCCGATCTGTCGGACAATAGCGGGCGTTACGGCAAATTGCGCTTTATGCTGCCGAGTCGGGAGGATTTCGCGGCGGCGATGGGACGGTTCGGCGTCGGCGACAACAGCCGGGTCGTCCTCTACAGCACGACAACCCCGCAATGGGCGGCGCGGGTGTGGTGGATGCTGCGCCATTACGGTTTCGACAACGCCGCGGTGCTGAACGGCGGCTTTCAGAAATGGGCGCGCGAGGGTCGTCCGGTCGAAACCGGCCCGGCCCGGCCGCGCTCGCCGGCAAAATTCACGGTGCGCGAGGATCGCGGGCTGATGGTCGGCAAGGAAGCGGTGCTCGGCGCGGTCGGCGACGCGGGGATCTGCACGATCAACGCGCTGAGCCGCGAGCAGCACACCGGGACCGGCGGCAATGTCTACGGCCGGATCGGGCGCATCGCGAAAAGCGTCAACGTACCGGCCGCGACCTTGATCGACCCGGCCACCGGCGCCTTTCTGCCGGCCGCCGACATCCGCGCCAGATTCGATGCGGTCGGCGCCTTCGACAAGCCGCGTGTCATCACCTATTGCGGCGGCGGCATCGCGGCCAGCACCGACGCGCTGGCGCTGGTGATACTCGGCCATCCCGATGTGCGGCTCTACGACGCCTCGATGTCGGAATGGTCGAACGACGAGAGCCTGCCGATGGAGAGGGGGGAGTAGGACGAGACCGCAGTCCCGGCGGAAGCCGGGACTGCGAATTAACGTTTCGCAGCGGACCACATTCGGGGAGACACGCCATGCCCACTTTCCGCCCCGCCGCCGATCTCGACATGCATTACGAGACCGACGACTTCACCGATCCGTGGCGCCGGCCCGATACGGTGCTGATGCTGCACGGCAATGCCGAGAGCGGTCTGGCCTGGTACGCCTGGGTCCCGCATCTGGCGCGGCAGTACCGCGTCATCAGGCCGGATATGCGCGGGTTCGGCCGCTCGACCCCGATGAACCGCGACTATCCGTGGACGCTCGACCAGCTGATCGAGGATTTTTCCCTTCTGATGGACCATCTCGGCATCGACCGTTTCCATCTGGTCGGGGCCAAGATCGGCGGCACGATCGCGCGCGCCTTTGCCGCCCGCCGGCCCGAGCGGGTCAGGACCCTGACCGTGGTCGGCACGCCGCCGCCGCTGCGTCCGGGCGCCGCCGCCGCGGTGCCGCAACTGATCGAGACGTTCGAAAAGCACGGTGTCGAATACTGGGCGCGGCAGAACATGGGCAGCCGGCTCGGCAGCGCGTTTCCGCCGGAAGGTTTCGAATGGTGGTGCAAATTCATGGGGCGCACCGCGATGACGACGCAGCTCGGCTTTATGCCGACGATCGCCTGCGCCGATATCCGCGCCGATCTGCCAAAGATCGCCTGCCCGACCCTGGTTGTCACAACCGAGGAAAGCGGGTTGGGAAGTGTTGACGAGACCCGCGCATGGCAAACCCAGATCCCGGATTCCGAGCTGGTCGTCTTGCCCGGCAATTCCTACCACGTCGCCGCGACGCATGCCGACCAGGCCGCCCGCGCGACGCTCGACTTCCTTGCCAGACGGGGCGGCTGACAAACAACAGGCAGAAAACACCCTCTCCCCCAATTGGGGGAGAGGGACGGGGTGAGAGGGCGGTGGCGGGCCGCGGCGGCTCCCTCACCCGGCTTCGCCCTTGCGGGCAAGCCACCCCCGGATCAAGTCCGGAGCAGGCTCTCTCTCCCGCAATGCGGGAGAGGGTCCAAACATCAGCCCTGCGGCTGCGGCGCGGGTCCGCCCTCGGCCGGCCGCCGGCCGCGCATCTCGGACATGAACTGATCGAACTCGGCCTTGTCCTTGGCCTGCCGCAACCGGTCGAGAAACTCCTTGAACTCGCGCTCCTCTTCTTCGAGACGGCGCAGCGTCTCGTCGCGGTATTCGTCAAACGCGCGATTGCCGCTGCTGCGCATCCCGCGTCCGGCGCGAGGCCCGCACCATCCCGCGGCCTGCTCCCGCATGCGCGCCCGCCATTCCCCACCGCGCCGCGAAGTCCAGCATCCGAACATCCGTCCACTCCCGATCATGTAGCCCAGGACCACCAGGCCGAGAGGCCACCACACAAAAAAGCTGACGATCACCAGGGCAATCCAGGCCGGTTTGCCAATGTCGTCGAGCCAGGCAACAGGGGTCATGGCGTCCTCATGTAAATGTTACTAACATTAACTTAGAAAGGCAGCCCGACTTGTCAAGCGTGAATCGGGAGCCTCGCATTCAGGGCCGCTGCGGTTCGGCGACGAGACCGAGGCCGCGCAGATAGATCAGCACACCGGCTTCGAGCAGCTCCTCGGGTTCCATCGGCAGAGGTCGCCTTCCGGCGTCGCCGCGCCCGAACAACGAGGCAATGCCGTGCGACAGTGCCCAGACATGCAGGCTCATCATCAGCGCCGGCGGCCGCCGTCCAACCGGGGCCTGCGCGCACAGGGTTTCCGAAGCGCGGCGCAGCACCTCGAACGCGCGTCCGGCCGCCTCGCGCAATCCGGGATCAGCGTCGAGCGGGATGCCGGCCTCGAACATCGCCGAGTAATAGGCCGGCTCGCTGCGCGCAAAATGCAGATAGGCGCGACCGACATTCTCGAAAGCGCGGTACGGATCGGGTTTTCCGTCATCCCAGGCCCGGCTCAGCGCGCTCTCGAACAGCTCGAAGCCGCGCCTGGAGACATCGGCGAGCAGCGCCTCGCGGTCGCGAAAGTGCCGATACGGCGCCGCTGCGCTGACCCCGGCCCAGCGCGCCGCGTCGGCGAAGGTGAACCCGGCCGGCCCCTTCTGCGCGATCAGGTCGAGCGCGGCGCGGATCAGCGCCTCGCGCAGATTGCCGTGGTGATAACCGCGCCGCCCGTCTCGATCGTCACGGGCGCGGTCCCCGTCCTTCGACCAGCTCATGTAAGGGGCTTTAACATAAGGGGCGCGGCAGGCGGAAGAAGCGTGAGCGAGCGGGCGCGATAAAGCGGCCGGGATTTACCCCTGGGATTTACAACACGGGGCGAATTTGCTCTGTGTCGCGGCGGTGCATTCAGAGGGACGGAGAGCGCATGAGCGACGAGGCCGGTTGGGTCAGGGCCGCCGCAAGCAGCGAGGTGGCCGAGGGCGACGTGATCGGTGTCGCGATCGGCGGTCGCGATATCGCGATCTACAACATCGACGGCGAATTCTTCGCGACGGACGACATCTGCACGCATGCCTATGCCAGACTGTCCGAAGGCTGGCTCGACCGCAACGAGATCGAATGCCCGCTGCATGCCGGGCGTTTCGACGTCAAGACCGGCGCCGCGACGTCGCCGCCCTGCGTCGATCCGGTCAAGACCTACCCGGTACGGGTAGCGGGCGACGAGATTCAGGTGAAGCTTGGTTGATTCGGGGTAATTTCGCTGGAGGGGAAAATGGCTTTCTACGAACTGCGCCAGTACCACGTCCGTCCGGGCAGGATGCAGCAATGGCTGAAGCTGATGGAGGAGGAGATCATCCCGTTCCAGGTCTCGAAGGGGATGGTGATCTGCGGCAGCTTGCGCGGCGAGAGCGACGAGTCAGTCTATGTCTGGCTGCGCCGCTTCGAAAGCGAGGCGCAGCGCGAGGCGCTCTACAAGGCGGTTTACGACACCGAGTTCTGGAAGACAAAAATCGGGCCGCAGATCCCGGACCTGCTCGACCGCGACAAGATGGTCATCACCCGCATCGTCCCGACCGCGCGCTCGACAATGCAGTAGGCACTGTCATTCATCCCGATTTTCTCGAACGGAAAATAGTGCGGAGGCGCCCGGCCGCTGTCGCCGGACAACAAACGCTCCGCGCGGTTTTGTCTCCCGCAAGCGGAGGCCGGTTGTGAAGCAGATGCTTCTCGCGGTCCTGCTCGCGGCGGGGCTGGCGGCTCATCCGGCGGAGGCGGAGATGTTCGGCCCGGCCTACAGCCCTTGCGGCGACAGGCCCGACACGTTCGCCATTGTCGCGTGCGTGCAGGCGAAAACCAAAGCCGCGGACCGGCGCTTGAACGCCGCCTATAAGGCGCTGCAAGCGCGGATCGACCCGTCGCAGCGGCAACCGCTTCTGGCCGCGCAACGCCTGTGGGTCCAGTATCGGGATGCCAATTGCGAATTTTACGGAGCGCAGGAAGGGACGATCCGGCAAATCCAGGCGGCGGAGTGCCTGCGAGCGATGACCGACGACCGGGCACGGGAACTCGAACAGGCGATGAAGTTCGAATAGGCGCGGGCCGGAGGCGTTCCCCAACCAGGCGGCATACAGCGGCGCGAATGTCGGCGCCGAAGTTGCACCGGCAGCGGCGCGGTCGCCGCCTTGCCTCGCACCCGATCAGCGCTGCGTTTCGGTCTTGTTGTCCAGGCCGACCTTTTTGTTGACGAATTGCAGCGTAAAGGCGCGGCGAAAATCGAGATCGGCCGGGTAAACGCCGGCCCCGACCATCGTCTCGAAAAACTCGCGCCAGCGCTCCTCGGTCATCGCACCGATCCCGTGTTGTTTCGCGTCGCCGCTGTCGACGATGCCGTATTCCTTGATCTTGTCGCGGGCATTCGCCAGCAATTCGTCGGTCATCTCCGGGTTGTCGCGTTTGATCAGCGCGTTGGCCGGGCCGGGATCGCCGTACAAATAACTGTACCAGCCCTCGATGCTGGCATCGACAAAGCGCTGCACCAGGTCCGGATTGTCGCGGACGCGTTTTTGCGATGTTGCGATCAGCGCGCCGTAGCTGCCGTAACCGGCATCGGCCAAGAGCATGACAACCGGGTTGATCCCCGCCTTGGCGATCGTGAACGGCTCGCTGGTCAGATACCCTTGCTGGATCGCACGCCGATCGGCGAGAAACGGCGCGACGCTGAACGCATAGGGGCGGATCTGATCGTCGCTGTAACCGAATTTCTGCTTCAGAAACTGCCACGACGTCACCCGCGTGTCGGAGCCGATCATGATCGGCTTGCCTTTCAGCGCGGCGAGGCTGTCCGAGCCTTGCCCGGGATGGGCGATCAGGACGGACGGGTCTTTCTGAAAGATCGCCGCCACCGCCACCATCGGAATGTTCTGCTGCACGTAATTGAGCGGCACAAACGCGTTTGACGCAATGTTGAAATCGAGCGCGCCGGCCGCGAGAAGCTGCGAATGGTTGACCTGCGGCCCGCCGGGACGCAGACGAACATCGAGACCGTAACGCTGGTAGATGCCGGTCGCGATCGCCTGATAAAACCCGCCATGCTCGGCCTGCGCCTTCCAATCCGTGCCGAAATTGACGGTCTCGGCGGCGGCGCCGCGCGATCCGACGGCGCCGAAAATCGCCGCCGCGGCAAGGATCGCGGCCGCAATCAATGTTCTTGTTTCCCGCGTCATCAGAACACCTTTCATGGGCCCGTCCCCGCCAGCCTATTCGCAGTCTATTCGGAGGGAGGCGGCGGGTCGAGAATTGTACCGCATTGCCCTCGCAACCTTCGGTGAACTGTTATACTCTCGCGTGAAAGGTGTGCGCCGCGATCGTGCGGCCATGAGTGCGCAGGGGAGGTATCATGAAAAACCTTCTCGCCGTCATTGGCGACGGCAATGCGGGGCCGGTGCTCGAAGCGGCATTGATGGTGGCCCGCCGCTTTAATAGCCATATTGTCGGCCTGCACAGTTTGACAACCGAGTATGCCGTCGTGTTTGGCGGCGAGATGGGATTTTCGATCTCCTCGGAGGTCGATCGCACGCTCGAACGCGAGGGCCAGGAACGCCGCGACCAGGCGCGGCGGCTGTTCCGCGATTTCATGGAAGGGCATGGCGTCGCGATCGGCCGCCCCTCGCCGGGCGACAACAGTCCGAGCGCCTCCTGGCGCGAAGAGGACGGACGGCAGAACGCAGTGGTCGGGATGACCGGCCGCGTCTATGATCTGATCGTCGTTGAACAGCCCGAAAAACTCGCCTCGATCGCCGAGGCGACGCTTGAGGACGCGCTGTTCGAGAGCGGCCGTCCGGTCATGATGGTTCCCAAGGCGATGCCGCCGACGCTCGGCGAGACGGTTGCGATCGCCTGGAACGGCAGCACCGAGACCGCGCTGACCGTCGCGGTGGCAATGCCGTTTCTGACCCTGGCGAAACATGTGGTCATCGTCGCGGTCGGCCCGCAGCATATGCCCGAGCCGGGTCCGACCGGCGAGGAGCTGGCCCGCAATCTCGAAACCCATGGGTTCAAGGTCAGCATGCGGACCGCTTTCGGCCGGCAGAAGGCGATGGGTGAATCGTTCCTGAAAGAGGCGATGGCGGCGGGCGCCGATCTGATGTTAAAGGGCGCGTACACGCAAAGCCGCATCCGCCAGATGATTTTCGGCGGCGCCACCCGCCACATCATCATGGAGTCGCGGATGCCGGTGATCATGGCCCGGTGAGCGGATGCAACACGGGTTAAATTGCTCGCGCCGGCGGAACTGACCAGCGGCTGCGCCCCGTTTGTCCTGCAACACCTGACCAACCAGGAGAGGTCGCATGCAGGACAAGAAGCACGAACAGAACAGTACCTCGCGCAACGAGGGCGAGGGCAGCAAGACCGCCGCGCGCGAATACAATGAGGCGCAGCGGCGTTTTGTCGAATCCGGCAAGGTCGATGAAAAGGCGCGGGAAGCCGAGAAGGCGCTAGAGTCCGACAAGCAGGAGCTGGAGCGCGCCGAGGCGATCGGCAAGCGCCACTCGCATGGCGAGGACCCCGCGGTCAAGCGCTGACGGCACAATTATCGGCACATGGCGAGCCTGGATCTCCGGGCTCGCCTGTGTGCCGAAGATAACGCAGCACCGCCCCGACAGCCGCTTGCCGCCTTCGGCAGTGATGCTGTCCCGTGTGCCGCCGGGTCTCTCGCCGGCCAGACATAAGCTGCCACGGCGCGCGGCTTGAATTGCCAACGCCGTAATGAGGAAATGGATCAAGTCCGTGGGCTGAAGGCCCACGGAACGACGATCAGGGCTGAATTTGACGACAGGCCCTGATATCAATCGCCCGAGGGAACGAGCGAAAAAGGGGGTCTCCTGGGGCGGTGATCTGCGACTCCCAGGGCACCGGTTTTCCGGCAAGCTGCGCGTACCGGAAAACCTCCCCGTGCTGCCGCTGCCGCCCAAGTCCCCCGAGCCGAACCCGGTCGAGGATGTCCGGCAATTTCTCCGCCGGAATAAACGTCGAACCGGATTCTCGGCGGTTACGAAGCGATTGTTGCCGCCGCTTGCGATGCCTGGAGCAGCCTCCTCGCCGATCCGGCCCGCATCACCTCGCCCGCATCACCTCGCCCGCATCACCTCGCCCGCATCACCTCGATCGGAACCCGCTTCGCATGCGGATGAGTAGATCCCGGTTTTCGCCGGGAATGCGGGATCTGAGAAGCGGGAGGGGACGGCCGTCACCGGAAATGCGAATCGGCGATTGCGGGAGCTGTCGCCGTCGCGGCCTTATCGGGTGAGATGGCGGCGGTTGGCCGGTGTTAATCGGTCATGCACGGTAAGAAGATCCCCCTGACACTGATCCACAACGAATCGGCCGGCGACGCCTCGCATGACCGCGACTGGCTTGTCGGCCTCCTCGCACGCGCCGGATACGACGTCGATTATCACCGCTATGACCCGGCTCGCGTCGCGGCAGCGCTCGACGGCGCAGCCGAGCTGGTCGCGGTGGCGGGCGGCGACGGTTCCGTTGCGCGGGTTATCGCACAGGCCCGGCCCGACGCACCCCCAATCGCGATCCTGCCGCTCGGCACCGCCAACAATCTTGCGACGGCGCTCGGTCTCGGCAGGGATATCGAGCAACTGGTCGCCGGCTGGCGCCGCTTCACGGGGCGCCCGTTCTATCCGATCGACTCGGAAGGACCGTGGGGAAGCCGCCAACTGGTCGAAGGTCTCGGTTTTGGTGCGATCGAGGAAGCGATTGCCGAACTGCCGGATACGATCGACCACGAATCCGCCTGCCGCGCCTATGCCGACGAGGTGATGACCGACGACCCCGAACTTCTCGAATTGACGATCGACGGAACGACGATAAGAGAGCGTTTTGCCGTCCTCGAGATCGCGACGATCCCGCTCGTGGGACCGAATCTGAGGCTCGCCCCGGCGGCTGACCCGAGCACCCGCAAATTCTCGGTGAGCTTTATCCGTGACACGGACGACGAGCGGCGGGCGCTCGCCCGCTGGATATTGGCGCCAAAGGACGGCACACAAGCGCCGCTGATGATGCACACGGCCACGCGCATGACGATCGCCGGGCGTTTCCAGCGGGTCCGGATCGACGGCAACGTCCGCACCGCCAGCGAGGAGCGCAACTGGGATCTCAGCGTCCCGATCACGCTGGAGGTGGCCGCCGAACCCGTGAGGCTGCTGCTGCCCGGTTGAGCTTTCGGCGGCTCCGGCTCAGCGACACGCGGTCGGCACGTTCCAGATATCGGCGGCGTATTCGGCGATCGTTCGGTCGGACGAAAACCACCCGATCCGGGCAATATTGAGAGCGGCGGCGCGGCCCCACGCTTCCGGCCGGCTCCACAGCGCCTCGACCGCTTCCTGCGCCGTCCGGTACGACGCGAAATCCGCCGCGGTCATGTACGGATCGACATGGCGGATCTGGTCGGCGATATGGCGGAAGCGGTCGCGGTCGTCGGGCGAGAACGTGCCGCCCGCAATGGCATCGAGCGCCGCGGTGAGTTCGGGAGAAGCGGTGATCGCGTCGCTTGCGTCAAGGCCGCGCCGGCGACGGTTCTCCACCTCGTCGGCTTTCAGGCCAAAGATGAAAATGTTTTCCGCCCCGACATGCTCGCAGATCTCGATATTGGCGCCGTCGAGCGTGCCGATCGTCAGCGCGCCGTTCAGCGCCAGCTTCATATTGCCGGTGCCGGACGCCTCCATGCCGGCGGTCGAGATCTGCTCCGACAGATCGGCCGCCGGGATGATCATCTCGGCCAGGCTGACATTGTAGTTCGGCAGGAAGACCAGGCGCAGCAAATCGCGAGTTGTCGGATCGCGGTTGATCACCGAAGCGATGTCGTTGGCCAGCTTGATGATCATCTTGGCCCGCGCGTAGCCGGAGGCGGCCTTGCCGGCGAAGATCTTGACCCGCGGCACCCACGGGGCGCCCGGATCGGCGCGGATCGCGTGATAGCGCGCCACTGTGTCGAGCAGGTTCAGCAATTGCCGCTTATATTCGTGGATGCGCTTGATGTGCACGTCGAACAGCGCGTTCGGATCGAGCGGCGCGCCGGTCTGCTCGTAAACAAAGCGGCTCAGCGCGGTCTTGTTGGCGCGTTTGACGGCGGCGAGACGTGCGATCACCGTCGGATCGTCGGCATGGTCGGCGAGGCGCGCCAGCGCTCCCCCGCCATCGAGAACCGTGTCGTCGAGAACCGCATCGCCGCAGATTTCGCGCAACAGCCGGGTCAGCCTCGGATTGGCCTGGTGCAGCCAGCGCCGGAAGGTGATGCCGTTGGTCTTGTTGACGATGCGCTCGGGGTAGAGACGGTGCAGATCGGCGAACACGGTGTTGCGCATCAACTGCGTGTGCAGCGCCGAGACGCCGTTGACGCGATGCGACCCGATAAAGGCGAGATGGCCCATCCGCACGTGACGGCCATCGGTTTCGTCGATGATCGAAAGCGCCGCGCTGTCGGCGCCGTTTTCAAGATGCTCGCTTGCCGCTTCGAGATGCTGTGCATTGATGCGATAGATGATATCGAGATGGCGCGGCAGGACGCGCGCGAGCAGATCGACCGGCCAGCGCTCCAGCGCCTCGGGCAGGAGCGTATGGTTGGTATAGGAAAACGTGCCGACCGTCGCCTGCCACGCGGCGTCCCACGGCAGCGCATAGACATCGATCAAAAGCCGCATCATCTCGGCGACGGCGATGCTCGGATGCGTGTCGTTCAACTGGATCGCCGCGTAGGCCGGCAGCGACGAGAGATCGCTGTAAGTTTGCAGGTGCCGCCGCAGAATGTCCTGCAATGAGGCCGAGACAAAAAAATACTCCTGCCGCAGCCGCAGCTCGCGACCGGAAGGCGTGTTGTCGTTCGGATACAGGATTTTCGAGATCGCCTCGGCGCGGGCCTGCTCCGACAGCGCGCCGACATGGTCGCCCTCGTTGAACAATTCGAGGCGCAGCGGGTCCACCGCGCGCGCCGACCACAGCCGCAGCGGGTTCACATGCCGACCGCGCCAGCCGACGATTGGCGTGTCATAAGCGACCGCCTCGATCGTCTCGTCGGGGCGCCACACCGGCCGGACGCGGCCGGACGCGGCCGTCACCATCTCGACCCGGCCGCCGAACTGGATATCGTAAACGACTTCCGGCCGCGCGAACTCCCACGGATTGCCGAAGGACAACCAGTCCTCGGCGAATTCCTGCTGCCAGCCGTCGCGGATCACCTGGCGGAACAGCCCGTGATCGTAGCGGATGCCGTAGCCGAAGGCCGGTATCCCGAGGCTCGCCATGCTCTCCATCAGACAGGCGGCGAGCCGGCCGAGACCGCCATTGCCGAGCGCCGCATCGGGTTCGGCGCGGCGCATCCGGTCGAGATCGACCCCGAGATCGCCGAGCGAAGCGGCGACGGTTTCGGTCAGTCTCAGATTCTCGACCACGTCGGCGAACAGGCGGCCGATCAGGAATTCGAGGGAAAGATAATAAACGTGCTTCTTGCCCTCGGCGCGGCTGGCACGGTTAACCGCCAGCCAGCGATGCGTGACCCGATCGCGCAAGGCAAGCGCCGTGGCGACAAACCAGTCGCGCGCGGTCGCGCTTTCGGCGTCCTTGCCGACCGCGAGCGCCAGCTTGGCGAGAACGCTCGCCTTGAACGCCTCGACATCGCTGTCCGTCACCGGAATATCGGGGATCGGGACCACGTCGCCGCGGCCGGAATTGCCGAACATCGAACCAAAATCGGGCAAGTCTTTGGGCATGATCTCAACGTGCTGGCAAGCGCCGGGCCGGAAGCGGGCGGCCTGGGTGGCGCGGTTTGTCCCGGGATGTAAAATGGATAGTCGTCGTTAAGATGGGATTTATCCCAGGATGATAAAGCTGCGACGGTCCCGTGGCGACCCTTGAACGGCCGGGGTCGGATCGATCATCCCGCATCAAACCGTCGCGGGCCAGATTCCCTCGACAATTTGGGCTTCGTCCGCGCCGGGCCAGGGCGGCATCGTTATGCCGACCGCCTCGACCGCCTCCTCGCCGTCGGCGCGGAACTGAAAACGGGTTCCCGCCGGTATCGCGATCGACAGACCGGGGCCGATCTCGACAATCTCCTCGCGCGTCGCGTTCCGCCGCCACATCCGCCCACGGCCGCGAGTGAAATACCAGATTTCCTCGACCGAGCGGTGGACCACCGCCTTTGAGACCATTTCGGGGGCCAGCGTGAACAGGGCCATGCTGCCGCGCGGATTGACGCAAAGGATGCGCACCTCGGAGCCGTCCGGGGCTATGGCGTCGGCAATTGCGGCGGCGCGTCTGGTGCAGAAATCCGTGCTCGACATGCGCCATGTCCAAAATCGGTCCACGCGTTGTTGCGCGCTGCGAACGCCGGGTCAATGCCGATCGACACCGACAACGGAAAGGCCGGCCCCGCATGGCGGCGCGGTCGCCGGCCCGGCGCGGCGATGCTTGCGGCGAGGCGATCGGCGGCCGGCGATTCGCCGCCCATCGCACGGGACGCGTCCGCGGCATGTTTCGCGTCACCGCGCCGCTTTGTTCCGCGTTGTCCGGCTTCGGTTCAAGCAGCCCCCACGAGTTTGTACTTCGCCGGGTTCGGGGCGCCGAGGCGGCGGCCCCGATCTGCAAGCCAAATCCGTAAGACAAACTATATTACCCTTTATTGTCCGCCGGACGCGGTGCTATATACGGCGAATTGCGACGCAGGAGGTCCGGGTGATCGAACAACGATTTTCCGATGTCATGAAGGAGGAACGGGAGCGGCTACAGCACGCGCGGGAAGAAATTTACAACCAGCAGCAGGAGCTGGAAAACAAGCTTGCGTCTCTCAATCGCGAACTAGCCGCGATCGATGCCTATGAGGTGGCGAAGACCGGCAAACAAGCGGCCGCGACAGCGCGCGGCGCCGAGGGGCGAAGGCAGGGACGGCGCGGCAGCCGGCGCGAGGCCTTGCTGCAATTGATCGGCGACAACCCGGAAGGGCTGACGCGCGGCGAGATCCTCGAAAGAATGGGGCTGAAGGGTGATAAATCGGGCGAGATGTCCGTGTCGAATGCTCTCACCGCTCTGACCAAGCGCAATCAGGTGTCGCGCATGGGGGGGAAATATCGCGCCGCTTAGCGCGCCGGCGCGTTAGTCTCGGGACGGGAGCGCCGCGACAAAGACGGTTTCGCGCGGCTCCTCCACATCGAGCCGGACCGAATGATCCGGTGCGGTACCGGGATGGCGAACGCGATGGGCGGTTTTCGGCGTTCGACGGGGAAGACGTCGCCAGAGGGGAGCCGGGGCGAGATCCGGGCGACCGAACAGCATTTCCGGCTGGCGCAGCAGGCGGGCGGCATCGGAACCTGGGAGTGGGACCTGAGAACCGGCGGCATGCTGTGGTCGGCGCAGATGTTCCGCAACCTCGGTCTGTGCCCGGAGCCGGCCGCCTCCGGGAGTGTTGCTCCCGTCTCTGACGGGCTGCTGCTCGCGACGGCCCATCCCGAGGATCGCGCGCGCCTCGCTTCGCTGCTCGACGAATATGCCGGACGGGCCGGGCCGATGCGGATCGAATATCGGATCGTGCGGCCGGACGGCACGCTCCGCTGGATTGTCCTTCTCGGCGAGGTGACGCGCGACGCACAAGGCCGTCCGGCGGCGATGCTCGGGATCTCGATCGACAGCACGCGGCGGCGCGAGATCGTCGAGACGGCCGAGGCGGCGCTACGCGACCGCGAGCACCGGCTGCGCGAGCTGAACGAGGAGCTGGCGCAGCTCGCCGATCGGCGCACCCGCCAGCTCGACGCCAGCCGCGCCCAGATCCAGGCGATCTACGACAATTCTCCGGACTGGCTCACCCTGTTCCGCGCCACCGCCGACGGAAGCTTTGTCTACGAGGATCTCAACCACGCGACCGAGCGCGCCTACGGTCTGCCGCGCGACAAGGTGATCGGCCGTCCGGTCGAGGATATTCTCGGACCCGAGCAGGCGCAGGTCCCGCTTGCGCATATGCGGGCCTGCATTCGCACCGGCGAAAGCCAGCGCTACACGGCGCGCCGCACCATGGCCGGTGTGACCCGCACGATCGACGTCATGTTCGTGCGCGTGCCCGAGAAATACGACGGCGACTGGCTGATCCTGTCGACCGCGCGCGACCTCACCGAACGCGAAGCGATGGAACTGCAATTGCGGCAGGCGCAGAAAATGGAGGCGGTCGGCCAGTTGACCGGCGGCGTCGCGCATGATTTCAACAATCTGCTGACCGCGATCCTGGGCAATCTCGAAATGCTGGCGCCGCATACGGAAGGCGACCCGGCGGCGCGGTATGTGCGAGCGGCAACGCGGGCCGCCGAGAACGGCGCCAGGCTTGTCGAGCAGCTGCTGGCGTTCTCGCGCCGCCAGCATCTGCAACCGCGCGCGGTCGATCTGAACGCGGTCGTCGCCGGTATGCGCGAGATGCTGGTCCGGACGATCGGTAAGACGATCGAGGTGCGTCTCGCTCTGACCCCCGATCTGTGGCCCGCGCTGATCGACCCGACCTCGATCGAGACCGCGATCCTCAACCTGGCGATCAACGCGCGCGATGCGATGCCGCAGGGCGGGACATTGACGATCGAAACCCGCAACCTGCCCGCCGGCGCCGGCGCTCCGGCGGAGCTTGCCGGCCGCGACGGCATCGGTCTGAGCGTCCGCGACACCGGAACCGGAATGTCGGACGAGGTGCTGCGCTCGGCCGTCGAGCCGTTCTTTACGACCAAGGAACCGGGCAAGGGTTCCGGGCTGGGTCTCAGCCAGGTTTACGGCACCGTGCGGCAGTCGAACGGTGCGATGGAGATCGAGAGCCGGGTCGGCGTCGGAACGCACATACACCTGTTCCTGCCGCGCGCGCTCGCCGGTCCCGCCGCGGCGGAACCGTCGCGCGGCCCGACCGACGCCGAGCTGGCCGGCGGACGCGTTCTGGTCGCCGACGACGATCCCGGCGTGCGCGAGATCACCGGGCAGATGCTGCGGCAATGCGGGTTCGCGGTCACCGAGGTTGCGAGCGGACAGGCGGCTCTCGACGCGCTCGGGCAAGGGGAGGCCTGCCGGCTGGTCGTCATCGATATTGCGATGCCCGGCTTGAGCGGTGTCGAGACGATCACCCGAGCGCGCCGCCGCTGGCCGGAGCTGCGGGTTCTCTACATGACCGGCTATGCCGATGCCGGCGGCGCCCACCCGGACACCGGCGGCGAGACGCTGCTCAAAAAACCGTTTCGCCTGCACGATCTGCGGCACGCGGTTCATTTGGCGCTCGAACACCGGTCCGCCGCCGAAACCGCCCAGCCGGCCGGCGTACCGCTGGCGCAGCCGCGGGATGAGACAGCAAGCGGCGGGTAGAGACCGCGGGGGTGCGGTGCCAGATTGGTCGCATCAGCCTGCGAGTGAGGAAATGCGATGCTGAACGCCGAACAATGCTGGGCCTCCGTGACGGCGCGCGATGCGGCGGCGGATGGAGCCTTTGTTTATGCCGTGCGAACCAGCGGCGTTTACTGCCGGCCGGCCTGCCCGTCGCGGCTGCCGCTGCGCAAGAACGTCGCATTTTATGAAGGCACGGCGGCGGCCGAGGCCGCCGGGTTTCGCCCGTGCAAGCGCTGCCGGCCGAGCGATACCTCGCCGGCCGAGCGGCACGTCGCGGCGATCGGGCGGGCCTGCGCGCTGATCCGCGACCGCGATCACCTGCCGAGCCTTGCCGAACTGGCCGGCGCCGCCGGGATCAGCCGCTTTCATTTTCACCGCGTCTTCAAGCAGATCACCGGCACGACACCGCGCGAATGGGGCAAGGCGCACCGGATCGGCCGCTTTGCCGAGCTTCTCGATGGCGGCGAGAGCGTCGCGGGATCGGTCTATGCCGCCGGTTTCGGCGCCAGCTCGCGGGCCTATGAGGCGGCGTCGGACGGGCTCGGCATGACCCCGGCAACGCGCCGCCGCGGCGGCAGGGGCGAGACGATCCGCTATACGATCGTGCCGACCCCGGTCGGCCACGCGATCGTCGCCGCGACCGGACGCGGTATCTGCATGACCGCACTCGGCGACGATCCGGCAGGGCTCGAAGCCGAGCTGCGCCGGCGATTTCCGGCGGCGGATTTTTCCGCGGCCGACGCAGCGCTGACGGAATGGGCCGGGCGAATCGTCGGTTTCATCACCCGGCCGGGCGCGCATCCCGACCTGCCGCTCGACATCAGCGGCACCGCCTTCCAGGCAATGGTGTGGCGCGCGCTGCAAAAAATCCCGCCCGGACGCACGACGAGCTACAGCGAGATCGCCGCCGCGCTTGGCCGGCCCACCGCGGTGCGCGCCGTCGCCCGTGCGATCGCCAGCAACAACCATGCCGTGCTGGTGCCGTGTCACCGGGTCGTGCGCAGCGACGGCGCGCTGTCCGGCTATCGCTGGGGGGTCGAGCGCAAGCGCGCCCTGCTCGACCGCGAACGCGAGGCATTGGCGGCGGCTCCGGACGCGGGCGGCAAATGAGACAACCCGGCAATCCCGAATGGGAGGCGGCGCTCGCCGCGCTCGACGAGAGCGGGTACGCGGTGCTGCCGGGCCTGCTTGACGCCGCCGAGTGCCGCGGGTTGGCCGCGTTGTACGAGGACGACGCGGCCTTCCGCTCGCGGGTGGTCATGGCGCGGCACAATTACGGACGCGGCGAATACAAATATCTGCGCTATCCGCTGCCTTCTCCGGTTGCGGCGCTGCGTGCGGCGCTGTATCCGCGATTGGCGCCGCTCGCCAATGACTGGCACAAGCGGCTGCGCCTGGAGCCGCGCTTTCCGGCCGATCTCGACGCCTGGCTGGCGCGCTGTCACGACGCCGGACAGCAGCGACCGACACCGCTGATCCTGAAATACGAGGCGGGCGACTACAACTGCCTGCACCAGGACCTCTATGGCGATCTCGTCTTCCCGGTGCAGGCGACGACCCTGCTCAGCGCGCCCGGCGACGACTTTACGGGGGGCGAGTTTGTCCTGGTCGAGCAGCGGCCGCGGATGCAGTCGCGCGCCGAAATCGTGCCGCTCGGTCAGGGCGACGCGGTGATCTTTGCGGTCAATTTCCGCCCGGTCGCCGGCGCACGCGGTGATTACCGCGTTGCGATGCGCCACGGCGTCAGCCGCCTTCGCCGGGGCCGCCGCTTCACGCTCGGCGTCATCTTCCATGACGCGGCGTGAGCCGCACCCGTCCGGTTGCGAGCGCGGCCCCTCGCGGTTAAATGAACAAGACCATTCCCGATTCGAGGCACACCCATGCCCGACGCGCGCGGCGATCCGACGACCCGGCCCGACACCACGCTCGACGCGACCGGCCTGCTGTGCCCTCTGCCGGTATTGAAGGCACGCCGGGCGCTGAAATCCGTGCCCCCCGGCGGCATTCTCGAAGTGCTCGCGACCGATCCCGGCGCGACAAAAGACTTCGAGCATTTCTGCCGGACCACGGGGTGCGAGCTGCTCGAATCCGGCGAACAGCCCGGCGGCGTGCTGCGCTTCGTTCTGAAGAAACCGGCGTGAGCGGAGAGTAGGATGGCGGCCCTGATCACGACCCCGCGGCTGATGTCGGTTGGCGGCGGCGCGCTGGCCGATCTGCCGAGCCTGATGACCCGTCTCGGCCTCGCCCGCCCTCTGATCGTCACCGATCCGTATATCGCCGGCAGCTTCATCCTCGACCGCGCGACCTCGCTGCTCGACAACGCGCGCATTCCCTGGGCGATGTTCAAGGACACGGTGCCCGACCCGACCACCGACGCGCTCGACGCCGGTGTCGCGAGGATGCGCGAGGGCGATTACGACAGCCTCGTTGCGATCGGCGGCGGCAGTTCGATCGACACCGCCAAGGGCATGTCGGTGCTGTACGCCAATGGCGGCAGGATGCGCGACTACAAGGTGCCGAACGAGATCCCGCTCGCCGGCCCGCCTGTTGTCGCGATCCCGACCACCGCCGGCACCGGCTCCGAGGTCACCCGCTTCACGGTCATTACCGACACCGACACCGACGAGAAGATGCTGATCGCCGGTCTGGCCTGCTGTCCGGCGGCGGCGATCGTCGATTACGAGCTGACCCTGACGATGCCGCTGCGGCTGACCGCCGATACCGGCATCGACAGTCTGACGCACGCGATCGAGGCTTATGTCAGCCGCCGCGCCAACCCGTTCGCCGACGGTCTCGCGAAAAACGCGATGGGGCTGATCGCGCGCAACATCCGCACCGCCTGCGCCGAGCCGGACAACCGCGCCGCGCGCGAGGCGATGATGCTCGGCGCGACCACCGCCGGGATGGCGTTTTCCAATGCCAGCGTCGCGCTCGTGCACGGGATGAGCCGGCCGATCGGTGCGTTTTTTCATGTGCCGCACGGTCTGTCGAACGCGATGCTGCTGCCCGAGATCACGGCATTCTCGGCCCCGGCTTCACTTGACCGCTACGCCGATTGCGCCCGCGCGATGGGAATTGCCGACGACAGCGAGGGCAGCCAGAGCGCCGTCGCGCGGCTGGTCGACGAATTGCGTAAGCTGAACGCCGATCTGCAAGTGCCGAGCCCGCGCCAATACGGCATCGACCGGGCGCGCTACGAGGAATTGCTGCCGGTGATGGCGGGCCAGGCATTGGCGTCCGGGTCGCCGGCCAACAACCCGCGCGTGCCGAGTGCGGAGGAGATTATCGAGCTGTACCGGCTGGTGTATGAGTAGCCGAGGCGGTCCTGCTAGCACGGGACAGGGTTCGCCAACTGGCGACCATTGGCTCCGACTCCGCCATTTCCGTTGCAAAAGTTCCATCTTTGTTTAACCTCCAGCGAGACTCATCGGCCTCCGGATGCTCGGAGGCCGCAAGAAGCGGAGCCGGTGGAGGAGATGGACCGTGGCGCAATTTCCGGCGAATATCGACCTATCGAGCCTGAACGGCAGCAACGGGTTCAAGATCAGCGGTGAGGCCGTCGATGACATTAGCGGATACTCTGTGTCCTCGGCGGGCGATGTCAACCGCGACGGCCTTGCGGACGTAATCATCGGAGCACCGCACGCTGAGTACCCTGATATGCCTTTTTTTGTGGGCATGGGCACTAGTTACGTGGTGTTCGGTAGGCGTTCGGGGTTCTCCGGAAACATAGACCTATCAAGCCTCGATGGCAGCAATGGCTTCAAGCTTACCGGAGAGGTGATCGGTGACGCGAGCGGTATATCGGTCGCTGCAGCCGGTGATGTCAACGGTGACGGAATTGACGATGTGGTCATCGGCGCGCCGGAAGCCAGTCCTCACGGGGACGCGTCTGGCGCGAGCTATGTGATATTTGGCAAGCGTTCGGCATTCTCCGCAAATATCGATTTAACGAGCCTGAACGGCAATAACGGCTTTAAGATCAGCGGCGAGGCCGAGGGGGACACTAGCGGCGATTGGGTTGCAGCTGGCGATGTAAATGGCGACGGTTTCGCAGACATAATTATTAGCGCGAATGAAGCCAGTCCGAACGGCCCTCTATCTGGCGCGAGTTATGTGGTATTCGGTAATGCTTCCGGGTTTAGCGCGAGTATCGACCTGTCGAGCCTCAACGGCAGCAACGGCTTCAAGATCAGCGGTGAGAAACAGGACGATTTCAGCGCAAGCCCGGCAGCCGCTGCTGGCGACGTCAACCGCGACGGGTTTGCGGATATATCCGTTGTGGCCCGAGGGGCGACCTATGTTGTATTCGGCAAGGCATCAGGATTTGCCGCGAATATTGATTTGTCGAGCTTGGACGGCAGCAACGGATTCAAGCGCCCAGGCGGAAGTTCTTTCCGGCCAGTTGGCGACGTCAATGGCGACGGTTTCGTTGACTTTGCCATGTTTAGTTCTGCAACCTGTGTGGTATTCGGCACGGCGTCGGGGTTCGACCTGGATACCGACGTGACGACTCTCGATGGCAGTAACGGATTCAAGATCAGCAATCCTTCCACTTTCTTTGAAATGTATTCGGCCGGCGACGTCAATGGCGACGGCTTTGCAGACCTGTTAATCGGCGATCCCGGTGCAGACCCGCACGGCGAGAATTCGGGCGCGAGCTATGTGGTGTTCGGCAAGGCATCGGGGTTCGCCGTGAGTATCGACCTGTTGAGCCTCGATGGCAGCAACGGTTTCAAGATCAGCGGGGAGGCAGCAGGGGACTTCAGCGGCGAAGCGGTGTCCTCAGCCGGCGACGTTAATGGCGACGGCTTTGCTGACGTGATCATTGGTGCGGAATCTGCCGACCCGCACGGCGACAGATCAGGCGCGAGCTATGTCGTGTTCGGCCGCGCGCCGGACAGTGCGGTCAATCGCGTCGGCACCAGCGCGTCGCAGACGCTCGCGGGCGGGGCGTTCAATGACACACTGTCCGGTCTCGGCGGCGACGATCAATTGTTCGGCAATGGCGGCAGCGACGCGCTCCTTGGTGGATTAGGCAACGATATCCTTCGGGGCGACCTTGGTGCCGACGCGCTGAACGGCGAGTCTGGCTTTGATTTCGCCGCCTATAATAACGCAGCGGCCGGAGTAACCGCGAATCTCGCCAAACCGGAAAGCAACACCCGCGAGGCCGCGGGCGATACCTATGCCTCGATCGAGGGATTGCGTGGCTCCAATTTCAACGACACGCTGATCGGCGATGCCGGTATCAACGAGCTGCGCGGCGGCGACGGTGACGATTTCATTTCCGACGATGCCGGCATCTCGTCGGTGCTCAACGGAGATGACGGCAGCGACACGATCTACGGCGGTTCCGGCAACGATTACGTCATCGGCGGCAACGGCAACGACGTCCTCGTCGGCGGGGTCGACGGTCAGGATTCGCTTTTTGGCGGCGCCGGCAACGACTACCTCGTCGCCGCCGACGCCAACGATGAGGGCGTCGGCTCGGTGCTCGACGGCGGTGCCGGCGCGAACCAGCTCTATGCGCTGGTCGGAAGCGGCAACGACTACGCGGTCGGCGGCGAAGGCGCCGATATCCTCGCGACCGGGGCTGGTTCCGACTACATCTTCGGCAACGGCGACAATGACACGATCGTGGCCGGCACCGCTACCGACTACATTTATGGTAATGCCGGCAACGACTTCATCTATACCGACGATCTCATCACCAACTCGACAGATTACGTCTATGTCAGCGGTCTGTCGGGGTTCGGCACCGGGATCGACACAGTGGCCGACTTCACGCCGGGAGCCGGCGGGGATGTCGCGGTGATCCTCGCCACCCCGGGACTGACCTCGTTCGCCAATGTGCAGGCCAGCATGGTCGATGTCGGCGTCTACACGGTGATAACCCTGTCGGCCGGCGACCAGTTGTATCTCTACAACGTCGATCCCGTCCAGCTCACCTCCGACAATTTCCTGTTCCTTTAGCGAGGTTGTCGGAATTGCCGACGGGACGGAATTAAACCAGGAATATGCAGAAAGCGTCGCCCCGGCGAAGGCCGGGACCCACGTTTCAGCCGTTCGCGCGGCGGCAAGGTGGGTCCCGCCCTTCCCCACGGATCAAGTCCGTGGGGAAGGGCCACGGGATGACAATTGAGTGTGGAGGATGACCGCGATGCCGACCCGCCCGAATACCGCACTGTCGCAGATCCATATGCAGATCATGTGGTCGCGGCTGATCGCGGTTGTCGAGGAGCAGGCGCAGACCCTGGTGCGCACCGCCTTCTCGACCTCGGTGCGCGAGGCGGGCGACCTGTCCGCCGGGGTGTTCGACCGCGACGGCAACATGCTGGCGCAGGCCGTTACGGGCACGCCGGGTCACGTCAATTCGATGGCCGCCGCGGTCCGGCATTTTCTCGACGCGTTCCCGCTCGAAACGATGCGCGAGGGCAATCACTACATCACCAACGACCCCTGGCTGACCTGCGGTCATCTGCACGATCTGACCGTCGTCTCCCCCACCTTTCTGCGCGGCGAGCCGGTCGGGCTGTTCGCCAGCACGGTGCATGTCGTCGATATCGGCGGTCTCGGCATGGGGCCGGACGGTCGGCAGGTCTACGAGGAAGGCCTCGCGATCCCGCTGATGCCGTTGGCGCGCGAGGGCAGGTTCAACGAAGACCTGATCCGCATTGTGCGCGCCAATGTCCGCGAGCCGTTGCAGGTCGAGGGCGACATCTACGCGCTCGCCGCGTGCAACGACGCGGGCAGCCGCCGCCTTATCGAGATGATGGACGAATTCGGCATCGCCAATCTCGACCGGCTCGGCGCGCACATCATCGAGACCTCAAGACAGGCGACGGTCGACGCGATCGGCCGCCTCAGACCCGGAAAGTACCGCTACGGCGTGACGATGGACGGGTATGACCGGCCGTTGACCCTGGCCGCCGAGATGACGATTTCGTTCGACAACATCCATCTCGACTATACCGGCACCTCGCCGGCCAGCGCCTACGGCATCAATGTCGTGATGAATTACACGCTGGCCTACACGGCATTCGGTGTGAAGTGTCTTGTCGCGCCCGAGGTGCCGAACAACGCCGGCGCGCTGGCGCCGATAACGGCGAGCGCTCCCGAAGGCTGTGTGCTGAACGTCAAGCGGCCGCGCGCCGTCGCCGCACGGCACACGGTCGGCCACATGCTGCCCGACCTCGTTTTCGGCTGTCTGCATCAGGTCATCAAGGGCGGCGTGCCGGCCGAGGGCGCCTCGTCGCTGTGGAACCCGCAAATCTATGGCGGCGCCGATCTGCAGGACGAGCTGGGGATCGAGAGCGATGCGCCGCCGTTCAGCACGGTCATCTTCCACTGCGGCGGCGCCGGCGCACGGCCCGGCAAGGACGGGCTCGACGTGACGGCCTTCCCGTCCGGGGTGCGCACGATCCCGGTCGAGGCGACCGAGTCGGTCGCGCCGGTGATCTTCCGCCGCCGCGAATTCCGCGCGGGGTCGGGCGGCACCGGCCGGCATCGCGGGGGTCTCGGCCAAGTGATCGAACTCGGCGGCATCGACGGCGCGTCGATCGCGATGCTGTGCAATTTCGAGCGCATCGACAATCCCGCCCGAGGCCGTGACGGCGGCGGTCTCGGGGCGCCGGGCGCAGTGTCGCTGCTGTCGGGGAAACCGATCCGCGCCAAGGGCCGCCAGACGGTTGCCGGCGGCGATTTTATCCGCCTCGAACTGCCCGGCGGCGGCGGGTTCGGCAACCCGGCCGAGCGCGACCCCGAGCAGGTCGCCGCCGATGTCGCCGACGGGCTTTATACGCGGGAGGCGGCCGAACGCGATTACCGCGTCGCGCTGACCGAAGACGGCGCGGTCGATCGCGCGCGCACGACGCTGCTGCGGCAGGCGCAGGCGGCCGAGTAGCCCGCCCCCGGTTCCGGACCGAGAGGCCGCTGACAGCCCGCTCCCGCGTGGTAGATTGCCGCGGCACACTGCCAGAGAAGGAAGCGCATCGATGCAGTACCGCCGGATTTCGGCCGATTGCCACCTCGACATGATCTGGCTGCCGCCCGATCTGTTCACCGCGCAGGCGCCGCGGCACCTGAAGGACCGGATGCCGTTTGTCGCCGACGGGCCGCAGGGAAAGGAATGGGTCGCGAATAACGGTGCCTCGTTCGGTCTGGTCGGCGGCGTCGGCTCGGCCGGCCGTCTCTACGAGCCGGGCAAGCAGCACCGCGCCGACCGCATGGCCGAGACCGGGTTGTACGAGGACGGGCTGAAGGGCATCCGCCGCCCCGGCGACCCCGATCTGCGCGCCAGGGAGCTGGACCGTGACGGGGTCGATGCCGAGGTCATCTACGGCGTGCTCGCCGCCGCCGCAAAGCTCAGCGACGCCGAGGCGTCGGCCGAGATGCTGCGCATCTACAACGATTTCATCGTCGATTTCTGCAAGAAATATCCGCAGCGGATGATCGGTCTCGCCTGTCTGCCGTTCGGCGATGTCGAGGCGGCCGCCGCGGAGGTGCGCCGCGTCGCCAGGATGGGGGTGAAAGGGGTTGAGCTGTCCTGTTCGTGGGACATGCAGCCGATGTGGCATCCGAGCTGGGAAAAGCTGTGGCAGGCGATCAACGAAACGCGGCTGCCGCTGCATTTCCATACCTTCCCGTCGGTCGATCCGAAGCTGCGTGCGGAAGTCAAAGGCGAATCGTTGCTGGCGTTGCGCTACAGCAGCATCTGCCTGTTCCAGATGACGCTCGGCAATATCCTGACCGCACTGATGGGCGCCGCGGTGTTCGAGCGCTACCCGAATTTCCGTGTCGTATTCGGCGAGAGCGGCATCGGCTGGATCCCTTATCTGCTCGACCGCATGGACTACGAGTATCAGGACCAGTACCGCGAGATTAAGCTGAAGCTGCTGCCCAGCGAGTATTGGCGCCGCCAGTGCCGCGCGACCTTCCAGTTCGACCGGGTCGGCACCAAGCTGATCGAGGATATGGGGGTCGAGACCTTGATGTGGGGTTCCGACTACCCGCACCCCGACGGTATCTGGCCGGATTCGTCGGAGTATATCGAAAAGCAGTTCGGACACCTGCCGCCCGAGGTGACGCACAAGATCACCTGCGAAAACGCCGGCAAGTTCTATGGGCTGATTAATTAGGCTGCGATCTCGATGACATTGTAACCCGGCGAGGCCGGATTGCCGACCGCGAGTGCCAAAATGGCGCGGCGGCGGGTCCGGCCTTGCAATCGCGCCATCGGCTCCGGTCCGGCGGGAACGCGATCGCGCGGGTGAGCCATCCCCCACCAAATCGCTGGCATAACTTTTCGCCTAGCTGGTATACTGGGACATCAAGGCTCCGAAAAGATGAGCCTGATGTGAACGGGAGGAACTTCTATGGCGACGCTGACGCGACGCGCGTTGCTGCAATCCGCGGTTTTGGCCGCGAGCGGGGTGGCGGCTCCGTCCGTGTTGCGGGCCGAGGCGGCCGCCGGCAAGGTCATCCCGACCGGGAAAATGACTCTGGCGTGGCATACCAATATCGCGCCGCGCTGGCTCGACCCCGGACAGCATGACGGCAGCGCGACGCCGGACAATTTCATCAATATCCTGCACGACGCGCTGATAAAGAACTACAAGAACAAACTCTACGACCATCTGGCGTTGGCTGAGCATTTCGAGTTTCCCGAAGATGCCCGCAGCGCCACATTCCGTCTCCGTCCCGATCTGTACTTCCATGACGGCTCGCCGGTTACGCCGGAGGACGTCAAATGGAGTTACGAGAATTATCGCGGCGCCTGGGCGCAGGTTCTGCACGACCGCACCGACCGCATCACGATCCCTGACAAGCGCACGATCCGCTTTGACTTCAACGGACCGTTTCTCGATTTTCCCAGGCTGATGGGCTCATCGAACGTGTGCAGCGCCGCCTGGATCGTTCCGGCGAAGTATATCGAGACGGTCGGCAAGGACGGGTTTGTTGCCAAACCGATCGGCGCCGGTCCATACAAGCTTGTCAACCACGAACCGGGCACAAGGCTCGATTTCGAGGCGTTCGAGGGGTATTACGCCCCGATCCACATAAAAGAATTCACGATCCTCAGCGCACCCGACGCGGCGACCCGTGTCGCGATGGTCGAGCGCGGCGAAGCCGACATCATCTACGGCCTCAGCGGCGAGCTGGTGCCGCGCATCAAGCGCAGCAGGAACGTGATGCTCGCACCGGTCCTGTCGGGCAATTTCTGGCTCTGGTTCCCCGGTTTTCAGAACCCGGACAACCCGTTCCGCGACAAGCGGGTGCGCCAGGCGGTCAGCCTCGCGGTCGACCGCGACGCAATCAATCAAGCGGAATGCGCCGGCCTCGGCGAAGTCGACGGCAACTGGATCAACGACGATGTCGAATACGCGATCAAATGGCCGAAATGGGAGCGTAATCTCGAAAAATCTAAAACCCTTCTTACCGAGGCCGGCTATCCGAACGGTTTTGATTATGACTGGCTGACCCCCGCGCCGCCATACTACTCGCGCGGCGAACGCGTGCTGTCGCAGCTTCAGGCGGTCGGTATTCGCGGCAAATTGCAGACTCTCGAGCGCGGCGTCTACAACAAGCGGCGCCAGACCGGGATGAGCGAGTGGCCTGGCGTCAATATCGTGTTCTCCGGCGCCCGCATCGGCGCGAGCTGGGCCAATTGGTACGAATCGTTGTTCAAATGCGGCGGCCGGCTCGGCGCCGACGCGGTTTGCGTCACCGATCTCGACGCGAAGTTCGATCGCTACATGCAGTCGGAGAAATCGGCGGAGCGCAAACGGCTGGCCGAGGAAATTCAGCGTGAAATCCTTGAAAACTACTATTTCGTGCCGGTATTCCGCCATGCCTTTATGAATGCGATCGGCCCGCGCATCGACGCGAAGGATTGGAAAGAGGTATTCCCGACGGTCACGACCGGCTATGCCTATCCATGGGAGGAAATCAAGCTGAAGTCGTCGGCCTGACGGTCTGCAAGAATCGGAACAAACAGGAGAGGAAAATATGCCTGGAACCCCGGTGACCCGGCGCACGGTGCTTACCACAAGCGCATTCGGCGCGGCCGCCCTGTCGCTGCCGTTTGTCCGAGGTGCCTGCGCCGCCGTTGGGGGAGTGGAGCCGAAGGGCAGGATGACGCTGGCGTGGCATACCAATATCGCCTCGCGCTGGCTCGATCCGCAGCAGCACGACGGCACCGCCAGCCCGGACAATTTCCTGTTCGCACTGCATGACGGGCTGATCAAGAACTTCAGGGATAAGAAATACGACCATCTGGCGCTCGCTGAGCATTTCGAGTTCCCGGAAGACGCCAAAAGCGCCACGTTCCGCCTGCGGCAGGGGATCAAGTTTCATGACGGCTCACCGGTCACAACCGAAGACGTCAGATGGAGCTACGAAAACTACCGCGGCGCTTCCGCCGAGGTGCTGCATGAGAAAACAAAGGACATCAAGCTCCTCGACGAGCGCACCATCCGCTTCGAATTCGCCGAGCCGTTTCTCGACTTTCCTATTCTGTTGGGCACCGGAAATATCTGCGGCGCCGGCTGGGTGGTGCCGCGCAAATATTATCAAGAGGTCGGCAAGGACGGGTTTGTGCAGAAACCGGTAGGCGCCGGGCCGTACAGGCTGGTCTCGCAGGAGCCCGGCACCCGGATCGTCATGGAGGCATTCGAGGACTATTACCGGCCCGTTCACGTCAAGCGTTTCGAAATAATCGGAGTCCCCGAAGCGGCAACCCGCCTTGCGATGCTCGAACGCCAGGAGGCCGATATCATCTATCTCGTTCCGGGCGAGTTGATATCGCGAACCAGGCGGAATTCGGATATCATGCTGGCGCCGGTTTTGTCAGGCTCGTGGTGGCTCGCCTTCCCCGGCTTTCAGAAACCCGACAATCCGTTCCACGACAAGCGCGTGCGCGAGGCAATCAGCCTCGTCATCGACCGCAAGGCGATCAATATCGCCGAAACCGCCGGGATGGGCAAGATCAGCGGCAACTGGATCAACAACGATGTCGAATACGCGCTCGAATGGCCCGAATTCGAGTTCAATGTCGCCAAGGCGAAGGCGCTGATGAAGGAGGCGGGGCACCCGAACGGGTTCAATGTCGATTGGCTGACCGCACTGCCGCCCTATCATTCGCGCGGCGAGCGGGTGATCTCGCAATTGAAGGCGATCGGTATTCAGGCGAAGCTGCAAACGCTCGAACGCGGCGTCTATATGACAAAGATGAAAGGCGGCCTCAAGGAATGGCCGGGTGTGCAGATCATCATGAACGCGGCTCGCATTGGCGGCAGCTGGTCCAACTGGTATGAGAGTATGTTCAAATGCGGCGGCTTTCAGAGTCAAGACATGTATTGTATGAAGGAAATCGACGACAAATTCGAGCAATACCGAACCTCGTTTGACCGCGACGAGCGCAAGAGACTGGCCGAAGAGGTTCAGCGCGAGATCCTTGAAAACCACTACTTCGTGCCCGTCTTCCGTCATGCCGCGGTCGCCGCGATCGGGCCGCGCATCAAGGCCGCCAAATGGCAGGACGTGTTTCCGACGATCACCACCGCCTATGCCTATCCCTGGGAAGACATCGAACTCAAGGGTTGAGATAAAGGCAATTGGAGGAAACGGAGTATAAAATGGCTGGTACAAAGGTGACCCGGCGCAGCGTGCTCGTAACCACGGCTCTCGGCGCGACCGCGCTGTCGCTGCCGTTTGTCCGGGGCGCGCGCGCCGCCGCGGGGGTACAGCCGAAAGGCCGGATGACGCTGGCGTGGCATACCAACATCGCCTCGCGCTGGCTCGATCCGCAGCAGCATGACGGCACCGCCAGCCCGGACAATTTCCTGTTCGCCATCCACGATGGGCTGATCAAGAACCTCCGCGACAGGAAATACGATCATCTGGCGCTGGCCGAGCATTTCGAGTTCCCCGAGGACGCGGCGAGCGCCACGTTTCGCCTGCGCCCCGGCCTCAAATTTCACGACGGCTCCCCGATTACAATGGACGACGTGAAATGGAGCTTCGAGAATTACCGCGGCTCCTCGGCCACATTGCTTCATGAAAAGACAAAAGCGGTCAAGATTATCGACGATCGCACGATCCACTTCGAGTTCACCGAGCCGTTCCTCGATTTCCCAATTCTGATGGGCACCGGCAATTTGTGCGGCGCCGGCTGGGTCGTGCCGAGAAAGTACTACGACGAAGTCGGCAAGGAGGGTTTCCTGCAAAAGCCGATCGGGGCCGGCCCGTACAAGCTCGTCTCGCAGGAGCCGGGCAGCAAGCTCGTGCTCGAAGCCTTCGAGGATTACTACCGGCCCGTTCACGTCAAGCGCTTCGAAATTATCGGGGTCCCCGAGGCGGCGACCCGGATGGCGATGATCGAGCGCGAGGAGGCCGACATCATCTACCTGATCGACGGCCCGCTGATCCCGCGCGCCAAGCGAAGTTCCAAGATCATGCTGGCCCCGGTGCTGTCGGGTTCGTGGTGGCTCGAATTCCCCGGCTTTCTGCAAGACCCAAACAACCCGTTCCGGGACAAGCGTGTGCGTGAGGCGGTCAGTCTCGCGATCGACCGCAAGGCAATCAACGACGCCGAGAGCGGCGGGATGGGCAGGGCCAGCGGCAACTGGATCAACAACGACGTCGAATACGCGCTCGAATGGCCCGAATTCGAGTTCAATATCGCCAAGGCGAAGGCGCTGATGAAGGAGGCCGGATACCCGAACGGATTCAAGGTCGATTGGCTGACTGTGGTGCCGAACTATTTTTCGCGCGGCGAGCGGGTCATCTCGCAACTGAAGGCGATCGGCATCGATACGAAGTTGCAGACCATGGAACGCGGTGTTTACCTGAAAAAACTGTCCACCGGTCTCAAGGAATGGCCTGGCGTACAAATCATCATGAATGCCACCCGCATTGGCGGAAGCTGGGCGAACTGGTACGAAGGGATGTTCAGGTGCGGCGGCTTCCAGGGTCAGGACATGATCTGCGTCAAGGACCTCGACGCGAAGTTCGAGCAGTATCAGAAATCGTTCAACCGTGAGGAACGCAAGAAGCTGGCCGAGGAAATTCAACGCGGCATTCTCGAGAATTACTACTTCGTTCCGGTTTTCCGTCACGCTTTCGTCAACGCCATCGGGCCGCGGATCAAGGCGGAGAAATGGCAGGATGTCTTTCCGACGATCACCTCCGGCTACGCGTATCCCTGGGAGGACATCCAGCTGAAGGAAACTGCTGCCGCCCAGAACTAGGGCGGAAGAACGGTCGGGCGCAGCGGAGCAGCAGCAATGGCGCAGTTTATTCTCAGGCGTACCCTCTACGCGATAATCACGCTGTTAATCCTCAGCCTGACGATCTTCATGATTGTCCGGCTGACCGGAGATCCGGTAACCCTGCTGGCCGAGCCCGGAGCGCGCGCCGAGGATCTCGATCGGCTGCGCGCCGAATGGGGTCTCGACCGGTCGTGGCCGGTGCAATACCTGGCCTTTGTCAAGAATGTTGTCACCGGCGAACTTGGCAAGTCCTTTAACTACCAGATGCCGGTCAGCGAGTTGTATTTCCAACGCCTGCCGGCATCGCTCCAACTCGCGCTAGCGGCGACGCTCGTATCCTTTATCATCGGCATTCCAGCAGGGCTGATATCGGCCGTAAAGGTCAACAGCGCCTGGGACAATGTCGGCAAGGTCGTGGCGCTGTTCGGGCTCGCCGTGCCCGGCTTCTGGCTCGGGCTGGTGCTGATCCTGGTGTTTTCGGTCTGGCTGGGCTGGCTGCCGACCAGCGGCACCGGCGGTATCGAGCACCTGATTATGCCGGCCCTGGCGCTCGGCTGGTATTTCGCTGCCTCGCTGTTGCGCCTGACCCGCTCCAGCATGCTGGAGGTGCTGCGCAGCGAATACATCAAGCTGGCGCGGCTCAAGGGCCTGCCCGGCTACGTCGTCATCGCGGTGCACGCCTTCAAGAACGCGCTGATCCCGGTGGTCACGCTGGCGGGCATCAATCTGGTCGTAATGGTCAATTCCGGCGTAATCATCGAGGTGATCTTCGCCTGGCCTGGCATCGGCCGCCTGCTCTACGAGGGCATTTTCCAGCGTGACTTCCCGCTTGTGCAGGGCGTCGTCATGCTGGCCGCGATGATGATCGTCCTGATCAATCTGACGATCGACATCCTCTACGCGTATATCGACCCCCGCATCCGCCTGATGAAATAGGTGCAGCATGGCGTTCGTTTCCGAACAGACCCGCTCGCTTTTCGCCGGCAGCGCCCCGGCTCTGGCCGGATTGCGGCGGCGCTGGATGCGCATCGCCGGCAGCGCGCCGATAATCCCGCTGGCGATCCTCATTCCTTTTGTGCTGGTCGCGGTTTTTGCGCCCGCCATCGCGCCTTACGACCCGACCGAGCCGATCCCCGGCGCCGGCATCTTCGATCCGCCTTTCTGGGTCGAGGGCGCCAACCCGGCGGCATGGCTCGGCACCGATTTCCAGGGCCGCGACGTGCTGAGCCGGCTGATCTACGGCGCGCAGGTCTCGCTGATCGTCGGGGTGATGGGGACCGTCGTCGCCGGCGGCATCGGCACCACCCTGGGCGTCCTGTCCGGCTATATCGGCGGCTGGGTCGATCAGGCGATCATGCGCGTGACCGATGCGTGGCTGGCATTGCCCTCGATCGTGTTCGCGATCTTTCTGGCGACGATGATCGGCCCCAGCATGTGGAACATCATCGTCATTCTCGGCGCGGTGTACTGGACGCGCTATGCCCGCGTGATCCGCGGCGAGGTGCTGAGCCTGCGCGAGCGCGAATTTGTCAAGCTGTCCGAGATCGCCGGCGCCTCGCGGACCCGCGTGATCCTGCGGCATGTGCTGCCCAACGTGCTCAACTCGGCGATGGTGCTGGCCAGCCTGACAATCGGCGTCGTGATCATCGCCGAGGCCTCGCTGTCGTTTCTGGGGGTCGGGGTGCCGCCGCCGCAGCCGGCCTGGGGATCGATGCTGGCGGACGGTCGTTCGATGCTGATGGTCGGCGACTGGTGGCTGACCGTTCTGCCCGGTCTGTGCATCATGATGGTGGTGCTGGCGACGCAGCTGATGGGCGACTGGCTGCGTATCCGGCTCGATCCGCAGCTGCGCAACCTGTAGCGGAGGCTCGGGATGCCACCGCTGCTTCAAGTCACCGATCTGCACACGCATTACGTCTCGTTTGGCGGCCAGCGCGTCGTCAAGGCGGTCGATGGTGTCAGTTTCACGCTCGATGAGGGCGAAACGCTCGGGCTGGTCGGCGAATCCGGCTGCGGCAAGACGACGACCTGCCAGTCGATTGTCAATCTGTTGCCGGCCGCCGCCCGGATCGTCAGCGGCTCGATCGCCTTCAAGGGCGAGGAGCTGACGACCAAGGGTCCGCGCGAGATGCGGCACATCCGCGGCGCTCAGATCGCGATGATCCTGCAGGACCCGATGGCCTCGCTGAACCCGCTGTTCAGTATCTATCGCCAAGTGATGGAGCCGGCCTATTACCACCGGGCGTTGCGCGGCGGCAAATTGCGCGAGCGGGTGCGCGAGCTGCTGAACGCCGTCCGCATCCCCTCGCCGGCGATGCGGATGCGCGAATACCCGCATCAGATGTCGGGCGGCATGCGGCAGCGCATCGTCGGTGCGATCGCGCTCGCCGGCGGCCCGAAGCTGATCATCGCCGACGAGCCGACCACCAATCTCGATGTGACGATCCAGGCGCAATATCTCGACCTGCTGCGCGAATTGCAGGAGCAGACCGGGGTCGCGATCATCTTTGTAACGCATAATCTCGGGATCGTCGCGCGCATGTGCGACAAGCTCGCGGTCATGTATGCCGGCAAGATCGTCGAGGCCGGCAGCGTTCGTCAATTGTTCAACAGCGGTCGGCATCCGTACACCAAGGCACTGCTCGGCTCGATGCCAAAGCTCGGCAGCAAGGACAAGCTGCTTGCGATCCCGGGACAGCCGCCCGATCTCGCGACCTTGCCGCCGGGCTGCGCCTTCCACCCGCGCTGTCCCGAGGCGATAGTGCGCTGTTCGGCGGAACAGCCGCCCGAGGTGTCGCTCGCCGAAACGTGGTCGGCGCGGTGCTGGCTCGCCGAGCGCCACGCATCCGGAACCGTGGCAAAATTTCCGAGGGATGTCCCAGAGGACCGTCATGCCGCAGCCGCTGCTGGAAATTGAGAGTCTAACGAAGCACTTCCCGGTCACAACGGCGCTGTTCCCAAAGCGCCGGATTTCCTGGGTCAAGGCTGTGGACGGCATCGACTTCTCGATCGATCCCGGAGAGACGGTCGGGGTCATCGGCGAGTCCGGCTGCGGCAAGACGACGACCTCGAAGCTGATCTTGCTGCAAGAGGAACCGACCTCCGGGGCGATCCGCTATAACGGGCGCGATGTCGGCGAGCTGAGCGGGCCGGATCTGATGCGCTATCGCCGTGAAGTGCAGGTCGTGTTCCAGGACCCGTACAGCTCGCTCAGCCCACGCATGCGGGTCAGTGAGATCATCGCCGAGCCGTTGCAGATCCACACCGATATGACGCGCCAGCAGCAGCGCGAGCGGGTCGCGGAAGTCCTTGAACTGGTCGGGCTGCGGCCCGAAGTGGCTAAACTGTTTCCGCACGAATTCTCGGGCGGGCAGCGGCAGCGCGTGGCGATCGCCCGCGCCCTGGTCACGAACACGCGGCTCATCGTGCTCGACGAACCGGTTTCGGCGCTCGACGTCTCGATCCGCGCCCAGATCATGAACCAGCTCGAAGAGCTTCAGGAGCAGCTCGGCGTTTCTTATCTCTTTATCGGTCACGACCTTGCAACTGTCGCGCATATCAGCCACCGCATCGCGGTCATGTATCTCGGCAAGATCGTCGAACTGGCCGAGGCGCTCGAATTGTGCCGCGAGCCGCTTCACCCCTACACACAGGCGCTGTTTACCGCGGCCCTGCCGGCCCACCCGGACGAGAAGCACGAAAGGCTGACAATCTCCGGCGAGGTGCCGAGCGCGTTGGCGCCGCCCTCCGGGTGCCGCTTCCACACGCGCTGCCCGAAGGCGATGCCGCGCTGCTCGGCCGAGGAGCCGCTGCGCAAGGAAGTCTCCCTCGGCCACAGCGTGGCCTGTCATCTGTACTGATCTCGCGAGACCTCCTTACCGCCGTGCGGTGTTCGGGGCACTCCGTATATCAGCAATGATATCACCCGCAGCCGTTCCGAATGATCGCGACCAGCCGCGTCTCGCTCGAAATTGGGTAGTGTCTCAGTTCGAATTGCAACCTTGTCATTCCGGGGCGCGGGCGTAGCCCGCGAGCCCGGAATCCATCAACACAGACCCCTGAAGTCCTTGGAGAGGTTGATGTTTCTGGATTCCGGGTTCCGCCCTGCGGACGGCCCCGGAATGACAGTGCCGCTGTTACATTCAAACCGGGACATTACCCGAAATTGGAGCATCGGCACACAGCCGAATAAATGTAGTGCCAAGACCCCCGGGTCTGACTCTTTTATAGCCTCGCCTCCCCAACCCTCCCCTCCCCGGGCATGACTCGGGATCACGGGAGAGGGCTGGGTAGGGCATCGGTCAACGTCTTAGCGGTTGATACGAGCACTCGGCCGCAATCGGTCGCGGCTCTTCGCGCTCTTCTCGATCCGGTCGGGATGTCGAGCAACAGAAGCCGGTGTGATCCGGTGTCTTACCGTGGAAGGTCTTCCGTTTGATGCGGCCGCAACCGTCCCGCCGGCAGTATTTCCAGTATTTCCACTTCCGGATCGCGCGCAGGGGTCGCGGGCGCGCCGTCGCGTTACAGCAGAGTAGAACCTCTTCGATAGCGAGGGCACGGACAGTTTTGTTGCTGCATGCATCCAGCCGCTTCTGTTCCGCCGGCCGGCATTGACGATAACGCGGCGGACCAGGGAGCCGCCGCATCATCCCCAATCAAATGATACAGCCCCGCACGATCTCAGGAGGCGGGGAGATACTTTCCTCCCTCGCGGCGCACCTGGTTCCTCTTTGTGAGCGCGGTAAGCGCGTTTGACACCGACATTTCCCCCGACTTGTCGCCCTTGAGCCCCATCCGCTCCAGGATTTCGCCCCGGGAGAGACCGTCTCCCTCGCGAATCAAATTCAGCAACTCCTCGCGTCTGCTGCCGCGGCGGACGCGCTGTTGACGCCCTGAGGAGGTGCTTCCGCCTCGCGCCGTCTTGCCGGTCTTCGCGGCTTCGTATGCTTCGATCGCGGCAAACTCGCGATTGATCTCGTCCAGCTTGCGCTGCAGCTCTTCCTGCTGGTTGAAGATCTGCTCGCGTTCGGCGCGGAGCCGTTCCCGTTCCCTGGTCATGAATTCGGAAAAATGCTCGCCACCCATGCCGCCGTTTCCGTCATTAGACATTTGTGCCCTCCGTTGTGGATGGCAGAGCATGTAAGTGTTCCTGCTGCTTTTGTACAGCACTTTCGAGTTCCGACCGCCCGACGCGCTGCCGACGGACGGAAACGATGGCTCGGAACATACCCAAGCGATGCGTCGATATCGCCTCGACTTGCTCTGCGGCCGCGCCGATTCGCCATCAGCCGAACACAAGCGAGCAATCGAGATCATCGAGGCTGCCGGCGTCACGCCGTTTAACCTGCGATCAAATGCCTCTCCAAATCTTTTGGAAGCCGCTAAGGGAGGTGACATGCTCGCCGTGTATGGTAAAGAGCAGGCCGTCGTTGGGAGCGTCTTGAAGAAGGCAGCGACTGCATCAGGATAAGGGGTTGTCCGCTCGCGATTCACGTTCGTGACCGCCTCCCGGTAGGCGATCATCTCTGCCAAGTATCGATCCATACGGCGCAACCATAGAAATCCGCCTTTGGGACGGGGCAACATTTCGGCACTTCGACCGAAATAACGGCGTCGAACATCGCTTGCGCAAGCACGATGGCAGGTGCGCGACCGCCGAGAACCGGGTCTCGTAAGGTGCTTTGCGTCATCGCCTCGACCCCGCCTATCGGACGATGTCGAAGAGGGGAGATACCAAAAGGGCGCCGCATCGCTGGTCGCCCGGGGGCGGATTGGCGCGTCGTCAGCCGCATCACGGGCAGTGGGTATGCCCGCCGATGGCGCCGCCGTCGTCGACGGGTTCGCTGTCGGGGCCGTCCCCCACTGCCGCCTCCGGGTTGTCGCCGAATTCCAAAGGGCGAATTCCAACAGGACGCCGCCGACGCTCATTGCCGTGCCGGGCACGCCATCCGACATGATCGCCATCATCGGCCCGGCCTCGCTGCCTGCTTCCGCCAGGAGCGGCGGGTGAGGCCGGCTGCGGTATCGAGGAATCCACGAATGGGCCGTTTTCTATTTTCCCTCGTCGCGCTTCTGGCAGCCGTCGCGCCTGAGACGGCGCGCTCCCAGACCGTTTCGGTGCCGGGTCCGCCGGGCTACGCGGTGAACCGGGCTGCGTCCGACAGCCCGCTGCAACAACAGATGCTGCGGAATTATCGCACCGACTTGCAGCAGAGGCAGCGCGAATTGTCGGTGCAAAACCCGTCGGGTCTGAGCCGCGAGCAGCTCGACGTGATGCACCGGCTGAATGCCGTGAATTCCGCGCTGACCCCGGCGCCGGCATCGCCCGCACCGCTCCCCGGCATGCCGGAGCCGGTGCCAGTGCCGGTGCGGTGATCGCCGCCCGCGCGGGCGCGGCGGCGCCGGCCCAGCCGCTTGCCGCCGGGAACGGCGAGGAGATGTTCGCCGCCGCGGCGCCGCGCCTGATTGATTGGTTTTTCTCCGAGGGCCGCTTTCTGACCGATAATGGCGAGCTTTTGAGCGCGCTCTGCGAGCGCCTCGCCGCCGCCGGAGTGCCGCTGGACCGCGCCTCGCTGCATCTTCGCGCGCTGCATCCGCGCTATCGCGGCGTGTCGCGGATCTGGAAACCCGGCCAGCCGCTGGCGCAGCAATTTCTCGATCATGGCCTGGAAAAGACCGCCACCTATCTCGAAAGCCCGGTGCGGGAGGTGACGCGCCGCCATCGCCGGCTCGACTGGCGGCTCGACAGCGGCGACCTGCTGCCCTTCGCGATCCTCGACGAGCTGCGCGACGCAGGCTACGTCCATTATGTCATTGCGCCGGTGCCGTTTGCGGCCGGGCCGGTCAACGCGCTCTCCTGGGCGACCAAACGCCCGGAGGGGTTCCCGCCCGAGGCGCTGCGCCTGATGGATGCGCTGCTGCCGGCCTATTCGACTGTCGCTGAGGCGAAGACGCTGGTGCGGTTTGTCGAGACCCTGCTCAGCACCTATGTCGGCCACGAGCCGAGCCAGCTGATCCTGGACGGGCAGATCCGCCGCGGCGACGTGCGCACGATTACCGCCGCAATCATGCTGATCGATCTGCACGACTTCACAATGCTGACGAATATTCTGAGCCCGCGTGCCGTAATCCGACTGCTCAACGAGTATTTCGACTGCGTTTTCCCGCCGGTCCGCGGGCAGGGCGGCGAGGTCCTCGAAATCATGGGCGACGGGGTTCTGGCAATCTTCCGGCAGGCGGGGCGCGACGGCGGCAGGACGGCGTGCCGCACGGCGCTGGACGCGGCAATGCAGGCGCTGCGGGCGCTCGCCGAGCGCAACCGGCGGATGGGAAGCGGCGGTCCGGTACTGCAGGCCGGGTTGGCGCTGCATTACGGCACGGTGTCGTATGGCAATATCGGTTCCGGCGACCGGCTCGATTTCACGGTGATCGGCCCCGATGTCAACCTGACCAGCCGCATCGAGCAGTTCAACCGGCAGCTCGACCGCGCACTGATCATGTCGCAGGCTTTCGCCGAGCAGCTCGACTGCCCGGTGTGGGAGATCGGGCATTATGAATTGCGCGGCTTCGCCAAGCGGCACCGTCTGTTCGAACTGCCGCCCGAGGATTGGCAACTCTGACCGGTACCCGGTTCCGGTCACCGTCTGGTTGCGAAGAAGCCGCGCAGCAGGTCGCCGGCGGCGCGCTCGCCGATGCCGCCATAGACCTCCGGCCGATGATGGCAGGTCGGCTGGGCGAAGAGGCGCGGACCGTGCTCGACACCGCCGCTCTTCGGGTCATAGGCGCCGAAATAGAGCCGGCGGATGCGCGCCAAACCGATCGCGGCGGCGCACATCGGGCACGGTTCGAGCGTCGCGTACAGATCGCAGCCAACCAGGCGCTTCAGCCCGAGCCGGGCGGCGCCGGCGCGCAGGACCAGCATCTCGGCATGCGCGGTCGGGTCGCGGTCGCGCTCGACCCGGTTGCCGGAAGCGGCGATCACGGCGCCGGAGGGATCGAGCAGAACCGCGCCGACCGGCACGTCTCCCCACTCGGCCGCCGCCGCGGCCTCGGCAAGAGCCAGGGTCATCGCGCCGGGCATTGTGCTCCGGCGCGCCCGGCCTATCTGGTCGTTGCGCCCGCCGCCGCGCCCGCCCGATATTTTGGACAATGCCGAACGCACACTCAAAGCCTCCGACCGCAACCGGGCAGCCAGAACGCATCGCCAAGGCGATCGCGCGCGCCGGGCTGTGCTCGCGGCGCGACGCCGAGCGCTGGATCGCCGAGGGACGGGTTTCCGTCGATGGCGAGATCCTGACCAGCCCGGCCGTCACCGTCACCGCCGACAGCGATATCCGCGTCGACGGCAAAAGACTGCCGGAACCCGAACGGCCGCGCCTGTGGCGCTACCACAAACCGGTCGGGCTCGTCACGACGCATCGCGATGAAAAGGGCCGGCCGACCGTGTTTGGCGCGCTGCCGGCAGGTCTGCCGCGGCTGATCTCGATCGGACGGCTCGATCTCAATTCCGAAGGGCTGCTGCTGTTGACCAATGACGGCGCGCTGGCTCGCCGTCTCGAACTGCCGGCGACCGGCTGGGTGCGGCGCTATCGGGTGCGCGTGCATGGCGCGGTCGATCCCTCCCGCCTCGCGACGCTGGCGCGCGGCATCGCGATCGACGGCGTCGCCTACGGCCCGATCCGCGCCGCGCTCGACCGGACGCAGGGATCAAACGCCTGGCTGACCCTGTCGTTGCAGGAAGGCAAGAACCGCGAGGTGCGCCGCGTCCTCGAACATCTCGGCCATTCGGTGACGCGGCTGATCCGGGTCGCCTACGGCCCGTTTCAGCTTGGCCATCTCGGCCGCGGCGAGATCGAGGAAGTGCCGGCGAAGGTGTTGCGCGAGCAGCTCGGCAGCTCGTTCGCGGCGCCCGGAGCGCGGAATGCGGGCCGGCGGCACGGCACCGCTTCGCGCTTGCCGGCGGACGGCGCCGAGGACTGACATATCATAGCCGAACAGAGAATTGCGGGAGTGCATCGTCGCGCGTCACCAGGCGCGCCATATGCAATGCGATTGCGGCAATTCTCGTGACCTTCAAGCCAGCGGTACGACGCCGGCGAGTTTGTCATTGCGAGACACGGAACTGCGAAGCAATCTCGGCGAAACGGGCCGCAGTCTTGCCGCTTTCCGCGAGAACGCAATGATCGACCGGTTTTTTGGCGTGACCGCCAGCGGCAGCACGCTACGGACCGAACTGATCGCCGGCGCCACGACCTGGCTGACGATGGCCTATATCGCCTTTGTCAACCCGGTGATCCTGGCCGAAGCCGGGATGGATCGCGGCGCGGTCTTTGTCGCGACCTGTCTCGCGGCGTCCGGAGCGACGCTGCTGATGGCGCTGTGGGCAAACTACCCGATCGCGCTTGCGCCGGGGATGGGGATCAACGCCTATTTCACCTACACGGTCGTCAAGGGAATGCAATTCAACTGGCAGGTGGCGCTCGGCGCGGTGTTCCTGTCCGGTCTGCTGTTCCTTGTCATCGCCCTGACGCCGCTACGACGGTGGATCGTCGATGCGATCCCGCGCTCGCAGAAAATGGCGATCTCGGCCGGGATCGGGCTGTTTCTCGGGATCATCGCGCTGAAGGATGCCGGTATCGTCGTCGCCAGCCCGGATACGCTCGTGACGCTCGGCGATCTGCACGCGCCGGCGGCACTGCTCGCCGCTTCCGGGTTTGTCGTGATGGTCGCGCTCGACCGTCTCGGTGTGCCGGGCGCGCTGATCATCGGTGTGCTCGCCGCCGCCGGGGCCGGGATCGTGTTCGGGGTCTCGCCGTTTTTCGGCACCGTCTCGGCGCCGCCGAGCCTTGCGCCGACCTTTCTCGCCCTCGATCTCGGCGATGCGCTGCATCTCGGTCTGGGGACGGTCGTTTTCGTGTTCCTGTTTGTGGTTCTGTTCGACAATACCGGGACGCTGATCGGGGTGGCGCACCGCGCCGGTCTGCTCGACGCCGACGGCCGTCTGCCGCGTGCGAGGCGGGTCTTCGCGACGGCCGCGCTCGGCGCGATGGGCGGCGCGGCGCTCGGCACGTCGAGCGTTACCAGCTACGTCGAGAGCGCCGCCGGCGTAAAGGCCGGAGGCCGCACCGGGCTGGTCGGCGTGACGGTCGCGGTACTGTTTCTGCTGACCCTGTTTCTGGCGCCGCTGGCGCATTCGGTGCCGGTCTACGCGACCGCGCCGGCGCTGCTGTTTGTCGCCTGCATGATGGCGCGCGGCTTTGCCGAACTCGACTGGGAGGATGTGACCGAATACGCGCCGGCTGTCGTCACCGTCCTGGCGATGCCGCTGACCTTCTCGATCGCGACCGGGATCGCGCTCGGCTTCATCGCCTATGTCGCGGTCAAGCTGCTGTGCGGGCGCATCGCCGAGGCCGGGCCGGTGATGAGTGCGCTCGCCGCGCTGTTTGTTCTAAAATATGCGTTCTTCTGACGGTTACCGTTGTCAGGAAGGTGGCGGCGGGGCGAGAGTTAGTGAAGGCGGATCAGTAAGCCGATCACGGCGGTCATCAACCCGAAGCCGGCCGCGAGCATCGCGCCAAGGCGAACGGTAATGCGCAGCGTCTGGGCATCGAACTTGGTGTCCATTTCGCGGCGGAAAACGTCGAGATCGTCTCTCGTCACCAAGTCGGCAACAGCGAAGCGCCGCGCCGCTTCTGCGTGCGTCTCGGCTTGGTCCGGCGGCACGCCGCCTTCGCGCAGAAAGCGGGCGTAGCCGAGTGAGTCAAAGACAGCCATCCGTGGCCCCTAATTGGAAATCCACGGCCCATTATGCCAGCCCCTGACGGTGTATCCGTGAGGACGCTGGAAACGATGCGCGCACATAGGCTTGACGGTAGCTGGCATGCGTTCTTCTGATCCGGAGCGCCGCGGGCTGCGTATTGTCGGCGGCGTGCATCGCGGGCGCCGCCTTGTCGTGCCGTCCGGCGATTTGGTCAGACCCACCGGCGACCGCGCCCGCGAGGCGCTGTTCAACATCCTGTCGCATGGCGGTTTCGCGGCGGAGGGGTTGCCGTTTGCCGGGCGTCCGGTGCTCGACGCGTTTGCCGGCACCGGTGCGCTCGGTCTCGAAGCGCTGTCGCGAGGCGCCGCCACCGCCGCCTTTATCGACAACGGCCGCGAGGCGCTGACCGCGCTGCGCCGCAACATCGGAGCGCTCGGCGAGGAGGACCGCGCGCATATCGTCGCGGGCGATGCGACGCGGCCGCCGCGCGCGGCGTTTGCCTGTGCGGCGGCGTTTCTCGACCCGCCCTACGGGAGCGGTCTCGCGGCCGCCGCGCTGCCGGCGCTCGCCGCTTCGGGGTGGCTCGCTCCGGGGGCGCTGGCTATCGTCGAGCTGGCGGCGGCGGAGCGATGGACGCCGCTTTCCGGCTTCGCGCCGCTCGACGAGCGCGTTTATGGTGCGGCTCGGCTCGTCTTTCTGCGTTACGAGCCCGGCTGACGAGGAGACCGGCTATGACCGACACGAGACCGACAGCGACACTGCCCAGTGTGCGATTGCCGGGGGGCGAGAGCGTGCCGGGTTTTGGTCTCGGCACCTGGCACATGGGCGAGGACCGCCGTCGCGCCGCCGACGAAGCCGCCGCCGTGCGGCATGGCATCGAACTCGGCATGAATCTGATCGATACGGCCGAGATGTACGGCAATGGCGCCGCCGAGGAGATCGTGGCCGAGGCCGCGACGGGTTTGCGCGACCGGCTGTTCATCGTCAGCAAGGTATTGCCGTCCAACGCCTCGCAACGCGGGGTCGTCGAGGCCTGCGAGCGCAGCCTGAAGCGGCTCAGGACCGATCGGATCGACCTCTATCTGCTGCATTGGCGCGGTTCGGTGCCCCTCGCCGACACGCTGGCCGGGTTTGAGAAGCTGCAACGGGAGGGAAAAATCCGCCATCACGGGGTCAGCAATTTCAACACCGCGGACATGCGCGAATGGGTCGCGCTGGCCGGCGGCGAAACGGTCGCGGCCAACCAGATCCTGTACAATCTCAGCCGGCGCGGTCCGGAATGGGAGCTGATCCCGTGGTGCCGCGAGCGCGGGATCGCGATCATGGCCTATTCGCCGCTCGAACAGGGACGCATGCTCAACAACCGCGCGCTGCGCGAGGTCGGATCGCGGCACGGCGCGACCGCGGCGCAGGTCGCGCTGGCGTGGCTGCTGCGCCAGGACGGCATGATCGTGATCCCGAAAGCGACAAAGCTCGACCATGTGCGCGAGAACCGCGCCGCCGCCGATCTGATCCTCGACGAGCAGGATCTCGCGGTGCTCGACCGTGCCTTTCCGCCGCCGACCTCGCGCACACCGCTCGGCATGCTCTAAGCTGTCCGCATACCCCCCGGTCGGGGTCCGGCTCGATTGCGGGGGCAACGCTGTTATCGTCAAGCGCCCTGGAACAACGGGCGCGAACAACCTGAGCAAATGCGATGAGCGACCTGACGATTTATCTCGGCAACAAGAATTACGCGTCGTGGTCGTTGCGGGCATGGCTGGCCCTGAAATCGACGGCGGCCGAATTCGATGAGGTCGTGATCCCGCTCTACCAGCCCGGCAGCCGGCAGACCGTAATCCAGTACTCGCCGTCGGGACGGGTGCCGGCATTGCGGCACCGCGATCTGACGGTCTGGGACAGTTTTGCCATTTGCGAATATCTGGCCGAGATTTTCCCGGATGCTGGACTATGGCCGAGCGATCCGGTCGCCCGCGCCGCGGCGCGCTCAGTCAGCGCCGAAATGCACGCCGGGTTCGCGGCGATGCGGCAGGAAATGCCGATGAACATCCGGTCGAGTTTTCCGGGCCGCAAGCTGAGTTCCGAGGCGCAGGCCGACATCAACCGGATCATGGCGATCTGGCGCGACTGCCGTGCCCGCTTTGGCGATGGGAAGGGCGAGTTCCTGTTCGGTCCGTTCACGATCGCCGACGCGATGTACGCCCCGGTCGTCACCCGCTTCCGCACCTACAAGATCGACCTCGAAAGCGAAGCCGAGGACTATTGCGCCGCGGTCATGGCCATCCCGGCGATGCAGGAATGGGTGGTCGCGGCGCGCAACGAACCGATGATCGTCGAAGCCTACGAATTCTAGAGCGTGATCGCATCAGGTTGAAGCGTAGCCGGCATTGGCGAGGTAGTTTGCGCATTCCTGTGCGGTGAAATGATCGAGCAAGGAGCCGATCTGGCGCCACGTGTCCTCGGTGGTGCGCGGATC
>JBFWVT010000009.1:0-100943 GCA_050246595.1 Alphaproteobacteria bacterium | reverse complement strand
GATCCGCGCACCACCGAGGACACGTGGCGCCAGATCGGCTCCTTGCTCGATCATTTCTCCGCACAGGAATGCGCAAACTACCTCGCCAATGCCGGCTATGCTTCAACCTGATGCGATCACGCTCTAGACCGCCAAACCTCGGCCGTGCCGCCAGCTGGACCGCGCAATCTCCGTCAAGGCGTCACTCCCGCAGCTGCGAAGGTCCGGTCGGGGTGGTTAATACGCAGCATAATGACGGACAGGACATGCACCCTGGTCAGCAGGTGAGTCTTCGCCGATACGCTAAGCGGCGCCGCAGGGTCGAGCCGCTGGTGCTGCCCCTGTTTGCTGCCGCAAATGTGGGCAGTCTCAGCACAGGAGCGGTAGTCAGGCCAACCCTCGGTCGTTGCATAAATCGCATCTAAAAGCCGTTTCGACGAATGAAATCCTCAGCCATGCGCCGGAGAATGACGAGGCGGCTGTGCTCGAGCACGTTGTCGTCATCCATGAGGTCGTACATCTGCCGGAGGTGATGCTCCAGGACGTCCCGGGCACTTGCGTTTTCCAGATCGGGGCGACGCAGGTTCTGGATCTTCCGGTGGGTCTCGGGCGGCAAGGCGATCGCGGGGTTTTCGCGGAGAATGGGATCGCTGCGCCGGACGTCTCTGTTGTAGCGGACCCATGCGTTTTGGAGCACCTCGTCACTATCGAGATTGTCGCCGACATGGCCGAATTCGCCGCTTCCAGTCAGCGCATGATAGCCACCCACATCACCGGCCTCGGCACGGCTCAGGCGATCGATAATCGCCGGGTCGTTCTCGAACTCCTTCGGATTGATAACGTCGGCGAAAGAGGTCTCGTCCGTCGGCGTATAGTCGCGGTCGATTTCTTCGGTGCTCGCTATCATAACCAATTTGTAGTGCCGCGGGCGGCTGGGCTCTGCCTGAAAGGTGTCGATCCAGCGGTAGCGGCGCTTCAGGACCATGAGCTGCGCGAGAACGGCGGGCACCGGGGAATTGAGGGCATCGTTGGTCTCGGCGATGGTGCGGGCGGCGACCATGGCCTCGGCAAGCTGCGCGGCCTTCATCGCATCGTCGCGGACGCGCGGAACGCCCGGTTCGTCGACGGCGCGCAGCGACCCGTCGCCGAGTTCTTCGACGGCGTCGCGGCCCTGCCGGGCCGGCGGGGTCCGCAGCGCCTCGCGCGCTGCGGCCTCGCCGGCTTCGGTGCTCCCGGCGGCGGTGCGGCCAAGCGGCGCCGCTTCGGGCGCTCGCGGCGCGGGAGCTTCGGGGAGGCGGGGTGCGGGCACCTCGGGCAGGCCCGGCGCGCGTGGGGCATGCGGGGCGCGGCCGCCGGGCAGGCGGCTGCCGGCGGCAGAGGCCTCATCGCCGAAGCGGAAGAGCGAGTGGGCGATACCCTCGATGCGCGACAGCAATCCGCTGAGGAAGTCGAACCTCTTCAGGAACCCCTTGGCGGCACCGAACCCTCTCAGGATCGGTCCTTTGAGCGGCTGCAAGGCGCGGCCGAGAACGCCCAGGATCTCGCCGCCGATATCGAGAAAGCGCAGGAGATAGGCGAGCAGCCGGCGGCCGATCGAGGCACCCTGCTTCAGCACGGTGTAACCGCCGGCGGTGAAGTAGGCGATCAGCACCTCGAGCAGGATCATCCCCGAGAGCCAGCCGATCCTGGAGCCGAGCGCGTAGTCGGACAGGCCGAGAAGTTCGAGGAACTTGCCGGCGGTCCAGCCGCCAAGCTCCGCGGCCTTGCGCATCAGCCAGTCCCAGGCGCCGCCGAGCAGGTCGGCGAGTCCTGCCACGGTGCCGCCGCTTTCGCGGACCGCCGCACGCATATCGGTTTCGAGCATGTCGGCGCCGACGTTTTCGGGGGCGGGTTGCGCCGTGACCGACGCGACGGCCCCGGAAGAGAGCTGTGCGGCGATCTCGGCATCCGACGCCGCGCCCGCCACGTCGAATGAGATTTCGGCGCCGGCTTCACCGGCCGCGGGAGCGGTCTCCTCGGCGGAGCCTTTGGGTACGGCCCCGGCCGCACCTTCCGTCCCCGGCGCCGTGACGGTCTCGCCTCCCGACGCGGGTTCGGGGATCGCGACCGGAGCGGCGGCGGGTTCGGCCTCGGCCGGGCCGGGGGCCGCGACCGTGGCCTCCGGGCCGATCTCCAGGGGTCCCCGGGCAGAGGCTCCTGCCGCCCGGACCGGGGTAGGTGGTGCCTCTTGGGCCGCCGAAGGCGCGGTCGCAGGAATGGCCAGGGCGGTATCGACTGCGGCGAAGCCGGACGAGACCGGTGCCGGTGCGAATTCCCGGACATAGGGTGCAAGGACGCGCTTCAGCACCTTCAGAGCGGTGACGACCAGCTCCATCAGCATGAAGAGCAGCTTGAACGGGTCGATGATCCCGTCGATCAGCCCCCGCAGCAGCCCGAGTGCGTAGCCGGCGACGAATTGGGGGCCGGCGCCGGCACAAAGCCGCGCTATCTTGTTCGATGCGGCGATCCGCGTCGCATCGTCCGTCTCGCCGCTGCGCAGGCGCCTCAGAAACCCGATCGCCGCGGATTTCAGGACCATGATCATCGGCCCGAGCCCTGCCAGGAACGCCGCGAAAGCGGGCAGGAACGCGATCAGCAGATCGAGGACGAAGTTGATGACCGGCGGTTTGAACTCGTCCGGCAGGAGCAGCCAAATCGCGCCGGCGATCGCGACGGGCAGCATCGGCGGGTTCAGCGCGACGATCGCGAGCCGCACGAGGAAGTCGAGGATCGGCTGAAAAATCGTCCGCAACGCGCCGAAGGCCGCGCCGAGCGCATCGGCGAGCCCGGCGAAACCGCCCTCCGCCCAGGCTTCGAGCCTGTCGAACTGGTCGGCAATGTGGTCGAGCACCCGCTCGACCGAGCGCAGGCATTGATGAGCGGAAAACAATCCGACGATGCGCTGCATGCCCCGCGCCACCGAGGCAACCATTCCCGCGAGCCAGCCGGCGGCACCGCCGATCAGCGCCTTCAAGGCGTCGACCACACCGATCACAAACGGCAGGATGTCGTTCTGGAGAACCTCGCGCGCCCGGACGACCACCTCGGTGTCGCGCCAGTTCTCGGCAAGCCATTTGAGCTTTTCCCATACCGGCGGCAGCACCTGGGTGACGATGAGGATCGGGCCGAGCGGGGAGAGGAGGAGCAGAATCCCCCCCACCGCCATCAGAGGCTCCTTGATCGGCTCGATGATTTCGAGGAATGCCTCCCAGGCCGCGGTCGCCTTCTCCGCAAGCCAGGCGCGCACGCTGCCGGTGCTCTCCCAGGCCAGGTCGAAGCGCTCCATCAGCCAATCCCAGGCGAACTCGGCCGTATCGCGGATCGGCTTGGCGAGGTCCCATACCCAGGTGACCATGCCGGTGAACGCGTCCCACACCGCGCCGCCCGCCGCGCCGAGAAAATCGAGGACCGGCTTGGCGATGTTGTCCCAAAGCGCGGTGAAAACCACGCCAACGCCGTCCGACAGCGATTGCACGACGGAGATGATGTCGCCGCCCCAGGCGTCGATCACCCGGACCAGAGGCCGGATCAGAAAGCCGAGCGCGGCCGAGGTGGTGCTGCCGAGCGCTCCATAGGCCGCCGTCACCCCAGCGGTCAGACCGCGGAACAGGCTTTCGATCCTGGACATGATGTCGATCCCGGCCAGCGGGTCGAGCAGCAGCCCGAGCAGCGTATCGAGGCCGGAGCAGAACAGGTCCTGAAGCTCGCCGAGGAGGTCGCCGCGCAGAAAGTCGAGCAGGCCCGGAGCGGTATAGTCGATGACCGCTTCGGCGCCTTCGAGCACGACGCCGCCGATTTCGACCACGAGATCGCCGGCGCGACCGGCAAAATCGCCCGCGCCCTCTATGATCCCGGCGCCGACATCGACCGCGCCTTCGTAGGCGCCGACACCAAACTCGCCGACCGCGCTGGCGGCGTCCTCGACGAAATCGGGAACGAGATCGATGTTCTGCGGCCGAATCCGGGTCCGCTGCACTGGCTGGACCGGAGGATCGCGCGCACGGGGGCGCTCCCGTCCGGGATGCGGCGGCAGGGCGGATTGCTGCACGACGTGGATCAGCTCGTGCGTCAGGACCGGGCGGAGCGCTGCCGGACCGGCCGCCTGCGCGGACCGGCCGAGGACGATGTCGGTGCCGTAAGTAAAGGCGACCGCGCGCTGCTCCTCAGCGAGCGCCGCGGCGGCGGGTCCGTAATGCAGGCGCACCGGGCCGAGGTCGCATTCGAGAGCCGCCTCGTACCCGACACGGTCCTGCGATGGAATAGGCCGCCCGAATCCGGGTTGCCGGAAACCGGCGCCGGTCCTCCGCACTGTCGGCCGGCGCGGCGGTGCCCGCGCCGAGGCGCGTATGGCGGCCCGTCCGTCGCGTCTCCCAGCCGCGGACGCCATCGGGTGCGATGCTCGCGGGCTGTTCGCCTGGTGATGTCCCCACCCGTTGCGGGTTGCCGGCGCCGGTCGCTCCGCCGGCGGGCGGGCGGCATCGGCCGCGCGCAGAAGGCTGGGTCCCAGCCGGCGCGCTTCGCACTCGGCCGCGTCGGCTGGGGTCGAGGCTGCCGATCGCGGCGTTCGCCCGGTCCGGGTTGCGGCATCGGCGCCGGTCTCGCATCTCGGGCAACCGCCGCCGCAGGCGCAGGTGGCCCGTACCGGCGCGGGTATTGCGGCCGGTGGGCGAGCGGCGCTCGGCGCCCGGTGCTCGCTCCTGGCAGGCGGCGCGTTCGCAGGCGCCTTCTTTGTTGCCGCCGCCCGGCGGGTCATTGTTCCGCGAACAGCCGCACCCACGGGATGCCGGCGCGGCCCCAGTAATCGGCAATAAAATGCTCGAGCTCCGACGCCGTCCCGCCATGCCTTGCGCCGAGACCGTGGCGAACGCGATAGTAGTCCTCGCAGATCATCGCCTGTTGCTCGCGATTGAAATCGGCATAGGTCCGCCCGGCGGCGATCGAGGCCGAGAGACTGCCGTCGAGCTTATTGTAGTTGTAGCCTAGACCGAATTGCTGCGCGTGGATCGCCTGCGGCATGTACATCGCGCCGACCAACTCGTATTGCGCCACATGGGTCAGCTCGTGGACGGCAAGCGCTTCGTCCATCGTGTGGCCGGCATGGATGACATGCATCGTCGTGACCGCCCGATGCTGCGCGCCCGACGTGCCGAAGATCTGGGCGAAGGCGCTGCCCGAAAAGCCCGGCGAGAACAGCTCGGACAGCCGTGCGATCAGGCTGTCATAATCGACGCGGATCTGAGAGTAGGGGATCAGACCCGGCGGATGCACCTCCTGCGCCGCGCCGATCTGGGCGGTGTTGAGAGGGGCCATGCGGTTGAACCGCGCCCACAAGAACTGCAAAAACTCGCCCGCACCGACGACTTCGAGCGCGTGCATGAAGAATTCGCCGATATAGGCCGCACCGTCGAGAACCCCCTGCACCAGATAGTTCCAGACCGCGTCCCAGCTCTGCCAGTTCACGAACAGCTCGACAAAGCCGGTAAGCCACTCCGTCGTTGCGCCCTGGCCCTGCATCGCATCGGCGAGCAGGCGCAGGACACGGCCGGGCAGGTTGGTGACGTAGCTGAGCGCGAGGGCGGGCACATCGAGTTGCGACAGCATCGCTTCGGCGCCTGCACCGTGGACGATCTGCATGGCAGGGTCGAGGATCGGGGCAACCGCCTCGTTGGCCTGTTGCAGCGCGCCGCCGACCGTCTCGAAGACCCCGAACTGGAGGGGCGCACCCTGCTCGGTTTCGGCCGTGATTTCGGCGGCTCGGGTGGCGCCGTCGGTGCCCATTGCCCTGGCCGCGAGATCGGCGCTTTGCTCCTGCGCTTCGGACGGGGCGCGGCGACCGCTCTCGGTTTGCCGCTGTTGCTGCGCGACATGCGCGAGTTCGTGCGCCAGCGCGAAACGGCCGCCGGGGCGCGAGAGGTCGGGCAGGCCGTGCGGAAATGCGATGATTTTTCCACGCGTGCCCGCATTGGCGCCGCGCCGCGCCACCCGCGCCGCGAGCGGCCCGCTCGATGTCAGGCGGACATCGCCGAGCCCGGTGCCGAGTGTCGCCTCGGCTTGTCGGCGGATCGGGGCGGGCACCGGGGTCTCGCGGACGGTTCCGCCGCACCGGGGGCACCCGCCGCCGCAGGCGCAAGGCGCGGCGCGGCGCTCCGCGGGCGCCGGAAAGGGCAGTCGGCGTGCGGCAGGCTCGGTGAAGGCGGCAAACGCGCCGGCCGGCCGCGCCGCATGCAGCACGTCCGGTCCGTCCGTCTTGAGGTGCGCCCGCTGCATCCTCGCGTCCTTACCTGGTCTCGCCGCCGTTCTCGCGCCGCGCCGCCTCCAGCGCCGCGCGTGCCGCATCGCGCAGGCGCCGGCCGGCCCCGCCGAGCAGTTCGATCGCTCGTTCGTCCGACAATCGGCTCAGCGCCTCGGCATCCTCGATCCCCGCTTCGCGCAGGCGCGCGGCGAGGGCGCTACCGACACCGCGTATGTTCTCGACTTGTATTCGAACCTCGGGCCGCGTGATATCGGGTCCGCGAGCGGGTGACCGAGGCGGTTGCCGCACTGGGGCATCGCGGCGGAAGACAGGCGCGATGTCGGCGGGGCGCATCGGCAGAATCGGCAGCCGCGCGGCGATCTCGAAGTCTCGCCGCACCAGCGGGTCGCCCTCAAGGCGGAGGCGCTGCGGCTCACGGCTTGTTACCTCGCCCGACTCGCTCGTCACGCGCAGGAACACGCCCTCGCGGCGCGCCAGAGCCGCGCGTGTTTCCTCGTCAAGAGCCAGCGTGTAATAGCCTAGCGAGTCCGTCCTCGCCGAAAAGCCGAGCGGACGGCCCCCGGCGTCCACCAGCTCGACAACCTGCCCGGAGGCGCCGCGGCCGGTGCCGCCGGCGACCCGGCCGTGGAGCAGGACACCGTCGCTCGGCGGTTCGGCCTCTCGGATCTGCGCGATCTCCGCCTGCACGCCCAGCGCCGCCGCGCTGCGGCGGCGCACCGTCGCGGCATCCCGCAATTCGGCGACAAGCGGCGTGTCGCGGCCCAGGGCTGCCTCGTAGCTCACGGCCTCGCGGGCATACTCGATATTCGAGCGCGCCTGTACCCGTTCGAGACCGCTGATCGAGCGGTTCAGGGTCGCTCTGACCACTGTCCCACCCTGGTCGAGCCGCACGTCCGGCGAGACCGTACCGCGCAGCGGCAGCAGCAGCGCCGCGCGGGTATAGTCGCCGGCCGAGACATCGCGCCCGGCTCCGGGGCAGAGCTGGTTGTGCACGACCTGGTTCGGCGTATCCGCGACCGGCAGCACGCCTTGCGAGAGCGCGATGATGCAATGGTCTCCCTGATTGTGGGTCGTGATGTTCATTGCGCCGGCTCCGCCGCCGACCGTCGTGCCCGCGGTGATGGTCAGTGCGGAGAGGCCGGTGCGCAGCGCCCGCTCGCGAAACCGGTTGCCGGTCGCCCGCAGGGAGTGCGCGACCCCGATCATGTTGCCGAAGGCTATGTCGGGCCGGAACATGCCGCTCTGGTTGTCGGCGTATCCGAGATCGTCGAGCGTCGCGATCAGTTGCGAACTCCAGCACCGGTTGTCCGGACCGGTGCGCACACGGTTCGAGTTGAACAGGGTTTCGCCGCCCGGCAGCATCGCCTCGACCCGCTGCTCAAGCCGGCTCGCAGCGGTCAGTCCGATCCCGGTCGCCGGCGCGGGTCCCTGCAAATCGCCGAGCGCCACGAACGATTCGGCTCCGCCGACGGCCTGCATCCGGTGGACGCCGCCGAGGTTGAGGATCAGCACGCCGCCGACGAGCGTGTCGATCGCTCCCCAGGCGCCCTCGCGTTCGGCGTTGAGCGTATTGCCGACACAGGAGACCGGGCCGTAAGCGAAGGCGGTGATCGCGCGTCCGGCCGGCTGATCGACCACATTGTCGGCGATGATCAAGGCGGGCTTCTGCTGGCCGTCCGCCGTCGCGCCGGCGACCACGGCGCTGGCGAGGCGGATAAAGATGCCGCCGCGCAGGCCGTCGCTTCGCAGCTCGCGATAGCGCGCATCGGCGGGGCCGTTTCCCGTGATGTGGTTGCCGGTAATCAGCACCTCCTCGCCGTAGCCGACAAATATCCCGGCGCAAGGCTGGGCGGCGCTTCGGCCGTTCCCGGCGATGTGGTTCTGTTCGATCTTCAGCCCCTCGACGAGCGCGAGCGAGATGCCGCCCTGCGCTGCGAACAGGGCGGTGCGCCGAAGAAGATCGGTGAACTCGGCCCGCAAATTGTTCTCGATCCGGTTGCCCCGGATTTCGAGATCCCGGACAAGGTTCGCGGTGCCGATAAGCTCCGCCGGCGCCAGCATCGCCGAGAGAAGCTCGGCAATCGCCTCGACCCCCTGACCCTGCGGTTCCGGGGGGTCGGGTACGAGATCGTAGAACCAGAAGCCGATCCCGGAGAGGCCCATGCTCTCGATCTCGTTCTCGACGATGCGGATGCGAGTGAGAAAGCCCTGGTCGGGATCGTCCTCGACATCGACACCCGGCCCGACGGTGACGACATAGGCGATGGCCGCGCCAAAAACAAAGCTCGCAACGTCCAGGATGACGAGACCCGGCTGCACGCCAAGAATGTAGCTTCCCGGCTCCGCGGCGATGCGCACCTCTCCGTTCTCGTCGGTGATGCCGGTATAGGTGATGGCGCCCGATCCGGACCGGGTGAGGGTCACCGTCACGCCGGCCTGCGGTTCCTCGCCCGCATTCCGGAATCTGCCGAAGAAGGCGTCGGCGGCGACCCGGACCGTCGGGTTCAGGCGGGGTTGCTCCTCTTCCTCTTCCTCCCGATCCTCCCCACCCGGTTCGGGAAAGACGCCGCCCAGCGTGATGCCGTGACCGAGGCCGCCGTCGATCCGGTTGCGGCGGATGTCGATCCGGGTCGAGCCGCCCTTGACATGAATGCCGCCGCGCGCCCGATAGGGCTGCTCCGGCGGCGTGGCGGCAAACCCCTCGGACCAGACAAAGGTCACATAGGCGATGACCGCGGTCAGGTTGGCGAACAGCTGCTCCGGTTCGATGCAGGGGTCGGAGGGGTCGGGCGGTTCCTCGCCGTCGGGGTCGTCGCCCCCCGGAGGCGTGTACTCAAAGGGCCAGACGCCGCCGCGGTTTTTTTCGATAAGCGCGTCGGTCGCGCGGATCGAGATGACCGAGACGCCGAGCGGGTGGTCGAGAAGCCAGATCTGGTTGCCGAGAAGGCGCACGTCGCTCGCCGTCTCGACGCGAATCCCGTGGGTCTGCGCGAGAATTCGGCATTCCTCGACGCGCACCTCGCGGAGCGGTGCCGGCGAATTGCCGGAAAGGTCGATCGCAATGCCGAACGGCGCGATCAGATCGAGATCGCTGACCGAGATGTCCTGGCCGCCCCGGACGCTCACGATCGGCTGGTCGAAGGATTCGGGGCGCGCCAGCACAAAGGTGCGGTGACGGCACCCTTCGATCTGCACCCCGGACCGTTCGACGAGGCTCAGATTGGCAAAATGGGTCCCGGGTAGAAGGCACAATTTGCCGCCGGCAGATGGCAGGTGCGCCGCCGCCTCTTCGAGCGAGTTGAAATCGCCAAAGCATGTGGTGCCATTCCCGACAAGGTAGGTACAGCAGACCTTCTGGTTGGTGAGCGGACGAAAGCGGCGGCGGCAATCCTCGATCCCGCCGCCCAGAGCCGTATCCTGATCGTCTGTCCAGGCGATCTCGGCCAGCGGCACGCGGCGGACGCTCGGCCCCTTGGGCGGGGCGTCGTCCACCAGCACCTCGGGGTTGGCGATCTCGCCCGCCCGGACCTCGAAATTCCACCACGCGCCCGGCCGGTAAGCCGCCCCCGCCGGCGGGTCGAACACCAGCCGGATGCCGTCGCGCAGCTCCACCGGGTTGACGCTGTCGGTGAAATCGGCGACCTCGCGGATGCCGTTCCAGAGGCGGAAGAACACCGGCTGCCCGCCGCCGGGAATTACGCCAAAGGTCGGTGGCGCCGTCAGGTCGAGTTCTCCGTCGGCGTTGAGGGCGGCGGGCGTGCCGTAAGTCACGCGCCAGTGGCCGAGTTCGTCATCATGCTCGACCGCTTCGAGGTAGAACTCGGCGACGCCCGAGTGCAGGATCGCCGGGCGGTTCGCGGTGATGGCGACGTGCGGATCGGCGCCGCCGTGAAACGTGCCGCGTCCGACCAGCCCCCCGTTTATCTGCGACCACTTGAAGCGAACCGGTCCAGCGGTGGTCTCGGCGATCTCGATGCGGTAAAGGTTGTGCTCGAAACCGGAATAGCCGCCGCCCTCGACCACCGGGCAGTCGCCCGGCACGACCGTTGGCGGATCGAGCGATACCGTCAGCCGCCCCTGGGGCGCATCGAGCAGTCTTGCGCCGATGGTGTTGCAGTCCTCGCCGTCGCCGAGCCGCAGGAGGCGGAGCCCGGCGCGCGGGATCACCCGCTCGGCGGTATCCGGGCCGCCGAGCGCCGGCTCGATCAGTCGGGCGGGTACCTGAAACCCGTTCAGGGCTTCGAGCACGACTTCGAGCACCACGGCATCGCGTATGCCGGTGCCGATGTCGCCCGTCCCGGTGCCTGTCGGGTTGTGCGGCGGCGGCAGATAACTCGCCCGTCGCGTGACCGGGGCCTCGGTGTCGGGCGGCTCGCCGTTCAGGCGGATGTGGAGCCCGTCAGCCCAGAGGCGGCCCGGATGAAGGGTCACCAGCACCGTGTCACCGTCGACGGCCGCGCCCAGCACCTGGTATCCCTCGGGATCTTCGGCCGGTACGGCGGCGATACCCGCGCCGACGACGTCCCGGCCGGCGGTCAGGCGCCAGGCCAGCGCGATGCCTTCAGCCTCGGTCAGGTCGGCATCGGTGATCAGACGGCCCTGCTGGTAGAGGACCGCCTGGTGATCGTCCCGCGGGTCGAACCGCCAGGCCGAGAAATCACCCTTCATCGGACCCCCTCCCTCACGTCATGAGCAGGACGAGCGGGCGGATACCCACCGGATTGAACTCGCGCAGCCGGATGTTCAGGTTGGCAAGCCGGTGCGCTTCGAGCAGGCTGCCGAACGCCCCCATCTGGTCGTCTTCCGGTCCCCGGTTGGTCACCGCGAAACCGGTCCCGCGGGCGAGCTGGCAGTATCCCGGCTGCCCGTGCCGGATGCTGGTAAAGACCAGGTTCTCCGTGCCGCCCGAGACGCAGGCATAGTTCGGCGGCAGCCGGTCGCCGTCACCCGAGAAATAGCAGAACTTCAGACAGCCCTTCTGGTGATTCCAGACATCGAGCCGGTGTACGAAGATGGCACCCGAGCCGCGCGCCTCGCGCACCAGCGTGGTGCCCAGGACGGTGATGTTGCGGATCGAGATCGCCGCGCCATGGCTGACGGTCGCCGGACCGATCGCCGGCACCGGACCCGGCGCGTCGTCCGGCCCGTCACCCGCGTCAACGATGCTGTCCTGCAAGTGCAGCGTGTAGCCGTCGTCAACGGCGAGCGAACCGGTAACGCTGCGGTTCACCACAATATCGGGCGTCGGCTCGAACGCATCCTCCTCGGCCCCGTCCACAAACCCGTAACCGTTGGCGAGGCGCATCGCCTGACGGAACCCGGCGCGGCTGCCGTCGCGCTGCTGATGTCCGCCGGGATCGAGCGTGCAGCCGGTGAGTTCAAGGCGAGCAAGCGCGGCCCGCGCGATCAGGGGTCCGTCCGGAGGTGCGAAGTCGGCGGCCGCGGTGATGAAGAGACCGTGCAGCTCGACCGAGACAAAGATCGCCTCGGGCGCGGCGGGGTCAACCGGGCGGAAGGCGAGCGGTGCGGCGAGGCGGATCACCGGCCGGGCAAGCCCGGCGGCGCGGAGCACGAGCGGGTGCGCCAGACGCAGCGTCAGCACGCCGCCCTCGTCGATGGCGCCCGGCAGGCTTGCCGGATCGAGGTCATGAACCAGACTGTCGCGGATTTCGACCACCAGCGGCCCGGTCTCGTCCTGCAGGTTCGCCAGCGCGTCTTGCAGACTGGGCGCGGCGGGGTCGAGCGCGTTGACGATACGCAGCTCGGCCCCTTCGACCGGTGCGAATTCGCGCGATACGGGGTGCGCGCCGACCGGGCCGACCGCGCCGTAGGTGTAGCCGAAATAGACGCGCGGCCGGGGGTCGGTCGTCGCGTTCGCCACCATGGCATCGCGCTCGGCGGCCGAGGCAAGACCGACGAGAACCCGGCCGATGACGGGGTCGATGACGATGTCGTGGATTTCCAGGTCGAACCTTAATCCCGTCTCCCAGGCACAGAGATTGCCGCTGCGGATGCGCCACTCGACCCCGTCGAGGATCGATTGCGGGATATAGAGCTGGAGGCCGACATCGCCGAGATCGAGATCCTCGGGTCCGGCCGCTCCTTCCGTAAAGCTGTCGACGGAGACGTATACCCAGGGATTGCCGGCCGCCGATGTGCCGTCGAGGCGGGCGGGCAGGATCGGCGCAGCGACCGAGTCCGGGGCGGTCAAGCGCTCGATGCCGGTCGCCGGGTCGGTCTCCGGCCGTTCCCATATGTTGAACAACCGCACGGGCCGGTCGAGCGGATCGAGGTCGAAGCGCAGCGCCCAGCGAGCGCGGTTGCTGCCGGCGGGCGGGGGGCCGAGGTTCTCCACGCCTTTGAGGAGCGGCCGCATCACCCCGAGCCGATAGGCGGGCAGCCGCCAGAGGTGGATCGCGAGGTTCGGCAGGTTGATATGCTTCGCCCCGTCATCGGCGCGCTTGGCGTCGGCGGTATAGGCAAAGGGGTCGAAGGCGGTGCCGATCAGCGACAGCATGGCCGGGTCGCGTATCGGCACCGTGCCGCCGCGTCGCGGGGTGAAGCGCGTCACCTCGGGCATCCCGTAGGGCGGGACGCCGCCGCGATCGGGACGCTGGTGGTTCAGATGCTGCGCCCAGGCGAGGTTGGGGAACAGTTCGACCGCACGGCAGGGCCAGCCGGTCAGGTTGGCCGCCAGCCGTTCGACCGCGCCGAGGGTTCCCTTGCGGCGGCGCAGCGCGATCGTGTCGGCGACATCGGCCCGCAGCGTCCGCTTGTCGCCCTTGAGGTGCGATGTGCCGAGCAGATCGCCGATATACGGGATCACCCAGTCGTCGCAGGTATCGATAAAGAGATCGGCGTAAAGCGCCTCGATACTCTCATGGAGCGCGCCGAACACCTGTTCGACGGCACCCAGATAGGCTGCGAGCTGTCCTGGAGGCAGCTGCTCGGCGTCGCGGGTCCGGTAGATCTCGGGCAGCCGCTCATAAAGGGGAACGCGCTTGATCCCGATCATCGGGGGCCTCCCCCGGTGCCCGCGCCGGCGGGGGACAGTCGCTCGCCGGTGCAGCGATCCCTCCGGAGAAGCCCGGATGCCGTCATGTACATTCCTCCCCCGCCGACAGGGTCGCCTGCAAGGTCAGCGCGCCGCGGGTCAGCGCCAGCAGCTCGTTTTTCGCCGGCGTGAGCTGCGGCGATAGCGGGCGCGGCGCGGGAGGCAGGACCAGCGCATCCCCCCGCGACTCGGCGGCCGTGAACAGACCAAGGGCGGTGACTCGCGCCCACGCGACCCCGGCCACCGCCTGCGCCGCCGCCTCGATCCGCGTCGCGTATTCGCGCCCGCCGAGCCGCCGCGCCCGCATCGCGAACAGCCCGTGGCGGTCGGAATCCTCCACATCCATCGGCGCCAGGGCCGCGACCAGCGCGGTCTCGACCTCCGCCTCTACAAAACGAGGATCGAGGCCGTAGCGCAGATCGATCCAGACCTGCCGCAGGAACGCCTGCTCAACCAGCAGCGCGAAGCGGTTCGGGCCTCGGCAGCGTTGGTAAGCGGCGATCGTACCCCGCACCTGGTCGAACTCGTCCTCGCGCCCGTGCTCCAGCAGGACGCGCAGCACGACACAAGGTACACCGTCGATGATGTCCCACTCGGCGCGGACGCGGGCGACGCCGGGGATGGTGAGCAGCTCGCTCTCGTAATCCGCGAGGCTCACGAGCCGGCCGAGCGACTGCACCTTTCCCGGTGCCGCGTCGCGTGCGTTCTCCGCGTCCTCGCGATCGGTGCCGCCGAACGCGCCCTCGGGCATTTGCAATTTGCGCAGCTCCGGAACACGCTGACCGGCGCTTGGCGCGGCACCCGGCTTGAGCGGACCGCGCGCGCCGGAACCGGTGCGGAACGCGGCGCTGACATTGCCGACCCCGGAGGGCAGCCGCGCCCCGGTCCTGCCGTCGCCGAACTGCACCCAGCTCGTACCCTCCGCGTCTTCCCGCACGATGTAGACCTGCGCGTCGGCCGGCTGGCCGAAGAGGCTCGCCACACGGGTCCAGGCGCGGTTCCCGACATAGACGGTAAGCTCGGGCGCATAGGGCGGCGTCGCGCCGGGAGAGAGATGGTAGGTCAGCGGCTTCGGCAGGCGGAATGTCTGGAAAACCGCGCGCGCGTCGCCGTTCCCCAGCACCTGGGTCGGAACGGCCTTGCCTTCATCGACATCCGCCAGATTGCCGAGAACGGTGATCGTTCCTCCTTCCTCGTCAAACTCCTCCCGCCTGAAAAGCTTTGGCGGTCGGTCGAAGGAGAGCGCCCACATGGCGGGTTCGGCGTCGGCGCCGGCAAAATCCGCCGTGGTGTTGACGCAGATCAGCGTCTCCGCCCGCCCGTCCTCCTCATCCCATAGGGTCAGACGTCGGCCGGCTATTGCACGCGCCTCGGCCGCGGTCCCGTAGAACCAGAGCGCCTCGGTCCCCGTGGTGAAGGTGCCGCCATAGGCGTGCGCGACTCGCCGCAGACCGATCGCGGGGCTTGTCACCTCGTGGATGCGGTAGTCGCGAACATCCGCCTCGGCCGAGTGGAGACCGTCATGTCTCAGAAGCGCCTCGTCCATTCTGAGGAGCGTCAGCGGGCCGGTCTGGCTGGCAAAGCCGAGAGAGGTGCCGCGCAATCCCGTTATGCGGCGAAGCACGGAGAGAACGCGGCGCTCGCCGGCATAGAGGATCGGCACCTCGACAATCACCCTTGCACCCACGGCGAGATCCGGCACTTCCTGGTCGAGCGGGATCTCTTCGCCGGGGAGATCGATGCTGCACGATGTATTGGCGCAGCTGTGCCCGGCGCGCACGTGACGCGCGTAGCCCGTTGTCCGCTGGCGCGCTCCGGTAATCTTGCCGCTCTCGATAATGTTTTCGGTGAAGGTTGCGGGCGCGGCATGACCGAAATGGCGAAAGATGCGGCCGAGGCGGTAGGCGGTGACCGGGGCGGACCAGCTCTCCGTCAACGCGGTCTCGAATGTCACGAGGGTGCGGTCGAGAACGGTCCGAACCGCTTTTACCTTCAGAACCTGGGCGCTCTTCTGTTCGGTTGTAAAGCTGGTTCCGCCGGACTCCCAGAACGGCGGGTCGGAAAGGATCATCAGCCGGTCGCCCGGCTGCAAGTCGGGCGCGGCGGCGGAAGCGGTAGCACCGCCGACATGGGCGATCTCGACCTCGGCGGCATTTGCCGGGATCGAGGCAAAATAGGTACGCTTGCGGTAGAGATTGAACCGCGACAGGTGCGGCCAGGCCACCAGAGCGGTCTTGGTCTGGAATTCGGCCGCGCTGGGCATGTCCTCCAGGTCGGCCTTGAGCGGAAAGCGGGCGGGGATGGTCACGGGCCGCGTGCCCTTGACCTCGACCGCAACCGTCGCATGCCCGCCAAGACCGGGGGCGAGCCGGTATCCGGTGAGGCGCACCAGATCGGCGACGCTCTCGCGCCACGCGGCGGTACGCAGGAACGCCTCGTTCGCATAGCGCTCCTGGTAGAAGCTCAGTATGTCGCCGAGGATCGCGGCCCCCTCGACAAGTGCGATGGCGGGGTCGTCGGGGCCGCGATGGGTCCAGGCGGCGAGCGCCACCTCGCGGTCGAGCTGCCGGATCATGGCCTCGACCATGTCGGGGTATTCTCCGATCCGGTAAGAGATGCGGCCGAGCGCCGGCCGGTTCGAGGGGCGCCGCGGAAAGACGAAATCGTCGGCGATCAGCGGGTCGCAATCGGCCATCACTGCCTCCCGCCGCGCAGGTCGAAGCTGATCGAGCCACGCTCCATGTGGTCGGGATCATTCCGGACCATCAGTATCTCGTCAAAACCCATCTCGATCACCTCGGGCTCCGGTGGACCCGGCGTCGCCGCGTCGAACCGCTTCATGGCGATCGAGATAATGTGATCGACACCCGCGATCTCGTGGACGCGACCGGCGATCCGGCTGCGATGCAGCGCCTCGCCGAACGACCACGCGTCGGGCGCGAAAAAGCCGGGGCGCCCGTCCGGTGTCCAGCCGTCCGAAAAGGCCATCTCAAGCTCGGCGCGGACGTCCTCGGGCCAGGCATGCGGCTGCAAGCAGAGCCGGACCGCGATCGTCAGCGGCACAAAGCGGGGCGGACGGATCTCGATATCCTCCCCGATCAGCCGCACCGCTTCGAGATGCGCCGACAGCGCCGCCACCAGCTCCGGATCGAGTTCGGTCGAGCCGAGCGGGTCGACCACCACGCGGACGGTTCGCCAGCTGCCGGTCCATGCGTAACTGGCGACAGCGCGCTGCACACCCGGCACCTGCTCCGCGCGAGCCATATAGTCGGCGAGCGTCACGGCGCGAAGCTGCTGCGCGCGATAGGCTTCGGGGGCGTTCCGCAGGATCTCGGCGACGGGCTCGGGGTCGCTTCCGTCGATCACGTCAAAGGGGTTGCTCACGGCCTCGATCGCTCCCGCCAGGGCACCCCCAAGCGGCAGATGGCTGGTGATCGAGTCCGCGCCGACATTGCCCGCGCGTCCGCCGCCCAGCTGGTAGGCCGCGTGCACGACCGCGCCGGCCGGCAGAAGGCGTCCGTTGGTGCCGTTACCGAAGCGGAGAACGCTTTCCTGCCGCTCATCGGTCTCGACCATGAAATGGTCGCCGTCCTCGGCGCCGTCGCCGCTGTGCACCAGGCTGATGACCTCGTCCCACTCGTTGCCGGCCCCGCCCGGCTCCTCGACCGTGACGACCAGCGTCGAGCGCGGCGGGACACGGCCGCCCGGCATGACGGGCAGATAGGCGAGCGGGCTCATCTCATGAGAAAGCAGGCAAAGGACGGCGCGGGTTTCGCCGTACAGCACGTGTCGGGCGAAGTGGCGGTGCATCTCGGTTCCGCCTTCCGGCGGCAGGGTCGTCCCCGACTCATGGAAATGCACAGTGACCGGCAAGCCCTGATGCAGCATCACCAGATTGCCGAAAAAGGCCGAGACGTTCTCGACCGGCCCGTCGGGGCACAGAATGGTGAAGGCGTAATCGCGGGTGAGGGCGTCCTCCTCGCGCCAGCGGACCCGCACGACCTCGCGTCCGGCCAGCGGGTCCGGGATGATTTCGGCATTCCGCTCCAGCCGGAGGGGTTGGCGGGCGCGCCGATCGAAACCGGCGCGGCGACCCGTCAGCGGGTTCAGCTCCTCCGCGAGCAGCAGTCGCGCGATGGTGCCGTCGTTGATCGCGGCGGCGAGCTGCGCCGCGGTGATCGCGGCGCCGGGTCCCGGCACAATGTCCGCCCTCGTCGCGCCGGCCGGGAGAGCCGGCTGGGCGCCGGCCCAGCTGTGCAGCTCGAACCGGTTGAAATCGGGCGAGAACACGACCCGGTCGGCCGGGGCCAGCCGCGTCTGGCGCGTGGCGAAGACGATCATCTCGGGCGCGATTTGGATGACGCGCAGCAGCCGCTCGACCGGATCGGGCATGACGGCTTCGAGCAGTTCCATCTGGCGGCGCGCCTCGGCCCCGCCGGTCCAGGCGATCAGTTCCTCGCTCAGGGTGAAGGACACGGTGCCCGCGGCCACCGTGACCCGCGCCCAGGTCGAGGATTGCTGTCCCTGATGGATATGATAGTCCATCAGCCGCGCATGGCGGGCGAGCGAAACCCGGCTGCGGGCGGTCGCGAGGTAGGCCTCGTTCACCACCCGGTCCTGGTAGTCCGAAAGCTCGTCGGCGGCGGCCGAGAACAGGTCGATCAACACCTGGTCGAAATCGGCCTCGCTGGTGACCTGCCAGCCCGGCACCCGCTCCATCATCGCCGCGATCAGGACATGGCGGAACGAGTCGTAGTCCTTGGCCAAATAGTCGATCACCGGGACAGCCGGGCGCGGACGGCCGCCCTTCCAGGGAGGATCGCATTCGTTGGTGAAGCAGCCCGGGCGGAACTTGAAGTCGAGCCGCGCAAAAAACGGGTCGATCCGGGCGGGGTCGAAAACCAGTTCGAGCGCGTAGGTCGAATAGTCGCCGACCGGCTCCAGAACCAGCACCACCGCTTCGGGTTCCGGTCCCGCCTCGGCGTGGACGCAGCGCACTTCGCCCGCGCCCGCGCCGGCGCGTATCCGGTGGCCGCCGCGCACGGCGAAGACATCCCGCGGATCGGTGCCGCCGGCGATTTCGGCCAGAATGTCGGCCACGTGCAGCTCGTTGATAAAATGCAGTTCGAGCCGTGCCTGACCGGGAGCGGCCGGCGGCTCGAACGAGACCAGCACGGCGCGCAGCCCATTGAGGCCGGCATCGCGAAGGTCGCGGGCGCGCTCCTCCACGGCGTCCCGGTTGCGGATCGGAGCAACCGTCTCCCGCCACACGGCCTATTGCCCCCGCCTTTGGAACCGCAGCAGGCGGCTGTCCTCGGCGCCCGCGGGACGGAATTTGACCAGGATGTCGATGCGCTCGCCCTCGAACTCGACCTCCAGCGCCTCGACGGTCAGACGGTGGCCGAGCCAGCGCGACAGCGCCTGCGAGATCCGCGCCTTGGTGACGCCGCGCAGCACGTCCGACGCAGGCTCGAAAACCAGCCGGCGGACGCCGCCGCCGAACTCGGTCAGAAACGGCCGCTCGCCCGGGTCCGTGAGCAGGAGCTGCAACACCTCGTCGCGCACATGGTCGGAATCGCTGGCGGGCGAGACGCTCCGGCCATCGGCGCCGATCCGAAACGGGAAGGCGATATGACGGCCGGCGGACGGCATCAGATCCCCTTGGCCTGTTGCTGGACCTGGACTATGACCGGCGGCCCCTGCGGGATCTGTTCGGCGCTGTAGCAGAGTCCGACGCTGTTCTGCAGCAGGACGGGCGTGCCGTTGACCCTGGTCTGCGCCGCACCGGCGATCCAGCGGATGATGACGCAGGGCTGCGGTTTGGCGGGCGGGACGGTGAACGGGCAGCCGGCGACCGGGTGCTGGTCGGTGACAAGGCAGATCGGGCTGCCCGCGGCGCGGGCGGCGGTCTGGGTCGGCGTCAGCGTCGCCTGACCGCCATGGGGACACATGACCGTGGCCGCCGTTGTGAGGATCGGAACCGCCACCTCACGCCCCCACCTTGAGAGCGTCGTTCACGAGGCTGGCGCCGGCCGTCGTGACTTTCACCATGCCGTTGTTGAGATTGATCTCGCTCGCGGTAAGCCTGATCTTGCATTGACCGATCGAAATCGTGATCTCGCTCTGGCCGATGACGATCTCGGCGCCGCCCGGATGCACCAGCCGGATCGTGTCGCCGTCCTCGTCGATGACGATCTGGTGGCCGGCGCCGGTCGAGAGCAGACGGGCGAGATTGGAGGCGGGGTCGGGCCGCTGGCCGTCGGCCCACCAGCAGCCGCTCCAGATCGGGCGCGAGAGGTCGCCCCCCTCGAACTCGATCCAAACGCCGTCGCCGATTTCGGGGATCAGGGCGAGGCCGTGATCCGGTCCCGCGAAGGGCAGGCAGGGCATCGCCCAGGGCGAGACCTGGTCGCCATAGATTGCCGGCACCTCGGCCTTGATCCGGCCGAGACCCTCGGGGTCGTCGATATCGCTCACGAGACCGCGATACTTGCCGAAATGCCTGGTCCTCTGGAACTCGCTGACCCGTTCGAGGATGGCTTCGAAATCGCCCTCCATGTCAGAAGACTCCGCCGAGACCGGGCAGGCCGCCGGCCGGGTCCGACAGGGCGTTGCGCCTGGCCTCCAGCTCCTGGGTGTAGATCGAGGGCGTGATCCGGTGCGTGACCTTGCGGATTAGCCAGTCGCCGGAATAGGGCGTGTCGCCGGCTCTGAGGGTGACGGTCCTGTAGGGCGCGAGGATGCCGTCGTAGCAGCCCGGAACGATGCGTCCGGTCATTTTCAACGAGTAGGACGCGCGCTGCGCCTGTGCGTTCGCCTGGGTCTCGGGGTCCTCGCGCGTGTTCTCCTCGGGCGGCAGCTCGCGCAGCGCGCTCTGGTCCTCGGAGACCTGCGGCAGCGCACCGAGCAGCGACTGGTCCTGCACCGAGCGCTCGGCCGAGACGATCTGCTGGTCCGAGATCCGCAGATTCCATCCGCGGGTGCGCTCCTGGCCCTCGCTGTCATCGTCGAAGGTTGCGTCGATCAGCGTGCGGTCCGCGCCGAGCAGGACAAGCGGCGGCAATGTCGGCGCTGAGGTATCGGGCGGGCGAAAACAGCCGATGCTCCGCGAGGGGGTCTCGCCGGGCAGAACATAGGCGAGATAGCCATTCACCCTGGCGAGTTCGCGCACGAACTGGATCGCGGTGCCGCGCTTGACCGTCACCGGCGCCGCGCTCGTTGTCGGCTGCACGTCGGTCCGGGTGATCGTCGGGAACCGCTGGAACATCTCGACGGCCAGGTCCGAGTCGACGCGGTCCTCGAACACTTCGGTCGATTGCTCGCGGTTCATCAACACGCTGTCATCGCGCACGACGAGGTTCACCACGCTCTGGCCGGGGTTCGAACTCATCTCGGCCGTGACCCCGGCAACCGGACCGTCTATCAGCGGCACGAAGGCCCCGTCGCCCTGCCTGATCTCGACGCGGAAACGCGAGAAGGGTTGAGCGAAATCGCGCGTCTGGTGCTGCCAGTGCCCGTGATCGTCGAGGCAGAGGACCATCCTGATCCGCGCCTCCCACGCCATCTCCATCTCCTGTTCCACGGCGATCTCCTCGACCCGGTCGAGTTCCTCGACCGTGGCGGGGCGGTCGCCGAAGAACATCCTGAAGGCTGCGCCGGCCATCACGATTTCGGCAGGTTGAGGATGCCGAGCACCCGCGCGACGAGCGTCCTTGCCTCAAGAGCGGAGTTTGCGTCGGCGATGTGCCAGAACCGGGTGCCGTCGCCAAACTGGCGCTGCGCGATGAGGTCGAGCCTGTCGCCTTGGCGCACGACATAGGGGTCGGCGGGCGGCGAGGGCAGGCGGCGAAGACGGATCGCCGCGACCTTGCGCCCGGCGATCTCGACCTCGTCGACCGGGGTCTTGGCGTAGCGGGATCTCTCGAGAAACATGACGGACCTCAGATCGGGATCAGCTCGACCACCTGTTCGGCGGTATTGGCGAGATTGGCTATGGCCTGCGCCTCCTTCGCGATTTCGGTGAACTCCTGCGCGCCCCTGGCCAGCCAGTCGTTCGAGCAGGCGTCGACCTTGATGACCGAGATCTCGAGATCGACCTCGGCACGGACCGGGTTCAGCAGGTTGTCGTATTCGAGTTCGTTGATCTGCATCGAGTCGATCCGCACCGGATGCACGCGGGTCAAACCCCAGATGAAGAGGATGCGCGGGAAGGACTGCCGCGGGATGGGCTGAGTCGGAGGCTCCTCGCCGCCGCCGAGACCCAGCGCGTCGCCGATGGCGTCGACCGCCGCGCCGATCAGGCCTGCAATCTTGCCTCCCGGCAGCACCATCTTTTCGAGCGCGGCGAGTTGCGGGCCGATGCCAAAGGTGCGGGCGAGGACCTTGTCCTTCTCAAGCGCGTCGGCCGCCGAAAAATGCGCCTTGAGCGAGATCCTCTCGTAGACCGTCTCTCCCGCCTGGCTCTGCTCGCGGTCATTCGCCGCCTGCGGCCGCTGCGGCACGACAAAGCTGCGGTTCAGCGCCTCCGGGTTGAACTGGAAGATCACCACATTGGGGATCGGCCCGATCAGGTCGGTGCCGTATTCGATCAGGGCGCCGCGCATCAGGAACGGCATGTCAATCCTCCCGCCGCCCCAGGAGCCGGTCCGCCACCTGCCGCGCCACCCGATCGGCCAGCCGTTCCGGAGCCGGATCGCGCCGCGCCATCTGCCGTGCGATCGCGTCGGGCAACTCGCGCGTCAGCCGCAGGACGTCCTCGCGCGAATAGCCCTTCAGCGTGACATTCAGCGCATCGAGCCTCATGCGCATGCTCACTCCCTGAGATACTCGGCGTAGCGGCCGAACTGGTCGAGGCTTACGGCGCGGCCGAGCTTGTCGAACTCATCCTTCACCGCGCGCACGACGGCGGACATGACGAGAAGCGGCGCCGCATCGTCGCGGACGCTTTGCAGGCAGGCGTTGAACACGATCGAGCGGATGTGCCCGCCGGCAAGCGGGATGCGCTCGGCCAGAAAATCGAGATCGAGCCCGGAGCAGTCCGCACCCTTCGGCAGCACGGCGCGCCAGATCCGGAGCCGCTCCTCGGGGCCGGGCAGCGGAAAATGGACAATGTAGCGGAGGCGGCGCTTGAACGCCTCGTCGAGGTCCTTTTTGCGGTTCGAAGCCAGGATCGCCATCCCCTTGAACCGCTCCATCCGTTCGAGCAGATAGCTGACTTCCAGATTGGCGTAGCGGTCGTGTGCGTCCTTGACCTCGGTGCGCTTGCCGAACAGCGAGTCGGCTTCGTCAAAAAACAGGATGACATCGGCCGCGTCGGCCGCGTCGAACAGCCGGCGCAGGTTCTTCTCGGTCTCCCCGATATACTTGTTGACGACCTGGCTCAGGTCGATGCGATAGATCGGCATTTCGAGCGCGCGCGATATCGCCTCGGCCGCCATGGTCTTGCCCGTCCCCGGGGGGCCGGAGAAGAGGACGGAGAGACCGCTCTCGTTCCAGGCGCGCGCCATGCCCCAATCGTGATGCACCCGGGTCAGCGCACCCGCCGCGGTCACGAGCTGCCCGATTTGTCCGGCCTGTTGTGGCGGCAGCATCAGCTCTTCAAGATCGAACCGGGGATCGACCGGCTGCGCCAGATCGCCGAGGTCGAGATCGGCGCGGCAAGCGGTGTAGAGGTCGCGCGGCGCCGGCGGGTGCGGGAGGGCCCGGAGCGCAGCCGCGATGTGCGCGATCGTCTCGCCCTCTTGGCGGAAGCGGCGGGCGCACTCGGTCAGAGCCTGCCGGCCGGTCGGGCCGGACCAGATTTCGGGCAGCTCGCGCCGCCAGCGTGCGAGCCGTTCGGCGTAGGCTATGGGTTCGAGCCGAACCCGCGCCAGCGTCACCTGCGGCGGCAAATGCGAGACCGCATCGGTCTCCTCCATCCCGACGAATATCACCAGCGGCAGCCGGAAGAGATGGGCGGGCGGGCCGTCCTTTCCCGCGATTGCCGCGAACGGCAGAAACAATGCCGCGCCCCGGAGCCACGTCATCACCAGCAACGGACCGAGCGCCGCCCCCTCGGCGGCACCGCTCGACACCTGCAACAGCGGCAGCCCGATGCCCCGCGCTATCCGTGCCGCCGTTGCGGCCCGCGGAGCGCCCGGCGGGCCGATAACGGGTACAAGGCTCGCCCGGTCGGCGGCGCGGGTTTTCAGCCGGGCGACGGGAAGTTCGAGCGTCTTGTCGTTATCGTTGCCGGCGGGCGCCGCGACCGGTTTCAGAACGCCCGGCAGCGCCGCCTCGGGGAACAGAAGCTGCCGTGCAACCATCGGCGCCACCTGCAGCGGGCTGTGCCAGTGAACCGGCGCCGGGTCGAGAAGACCCGTTGCCGAGAGCGGGTGCGCCGTATCGAGCAGGTCCAATACCTCGTGCGGCGCGTCCCACAACCGCTGCAGCAATGCCAACGTCGGCTGTGTCGCGCCGGGGTCGTTCAGGCAGGCGGCGATCACCGGGCCGCGGGCGCTGTCGAGCACGTCGCCGAGCGCCAGAGCCAGCGCCAGCCGGTCCACCGGCCGGAGCCGCAATTTCTCCGCAACCCCGGCGAAAGACCCCGGCCTGGCTCGGGCGGTTGCCGGTTCGGGCAGCGCAATCCGGTCGCCGAGCCATGCGGCGGTGGTGTCCCCGGCGAAGAACGCCTGCCGGTCGGAGTCGCAGCGCGCAAGATCGAGCGCATCCGAGAGCGTATCAATGGGCGGCGGCAGCGCGCCGGCCGGCGCGCTGCCGCCGCTCGTCCCGCGCTGGTGCCACAGCCAGGCGATCTCGCGGCGCAATCGGAATGTCGCCTGGCTCAGCCAGTGCGACGCCACCGGATCGGCGACCGAGAGACCCGGCTGAAAGCCGAGCGGCGACTTTGTTGTCCTCGCCGCGATGGTCACGGCAGCACCACGGTCGGGCTCATCCGCGCCTGCTGACCGTTGACCCGCAGGATCACGAGATAGGCGCCGGGATCGAGCGCATCGCCCACGCCGGGCACATCGAGATGGGTCTGATCGGTCTGGGTCGTCACCACGTCAAAGGCGGCGACGGTGCTGCCGTCGCGGTGCATCGCGACCACCACGTCGTCCGCCGCGCCGCCGAGCAGCAGGCCGTCGAGTTGCAGCACCGCGCCGTTCATCGCGGCGGCGGTCAACACCGGACGCAGGCGCCCGACGATAAGGTTCGACGAGCGGAACCTGCCGCCCTGCCGCGGCTGTCGCAGGCGGATCGGCAGCTCTCCCGCTGAAGGTCCGAGACCCGAGGCAATGCGCCCGGCGCCGCCCGGACCCGGCTCCAGCGCCTCGACCTCGACCGTCATCCGGTCCGGCCGCTGACCGGTGGTCCGCAGGACCTCGTCCCCGAGCACCGCCTCCAACCCGCCGAGATGCAGATCGGCGCCGTAGAGGGTTATCTCCTGGCCCGGCTCGAAGACGCCCGGTTCGACACGCTCGAGCCGCGCCCCCAGTGACGGGACGACGGAGAAGCCGCGTCCTTCGAGGCCGATCTCGGTCGGCGGGGCGGTCGTGTAGTCAACACCGACCAGCAGCGGGTAGTCCGCAGGTTCCGAGGGCAGGAGCAGAACCGGCCGAACCTGGACGGCTGCCGAGAGCCGATAGGTCTCCTCCGCGCCCTGCATCAGCTTCGAGAGCAGATCGGGCGAACTCTCCTCGAAGGTGATCTTGAGCGGTTCGGGATTGTGCGCGAGGGCGAGCTGGACTTGCGTGTCCACCGCCGTGTCGAGACCCAGGAAGTTGAGTTCGTGCAGCGCGACAAGACCCTGTCCCAGAAGCTCGTGCGCCTCCGGGCTGTCGCTCTGCTCCTCGCCGTCGAAAGCGGTCAGCAGGTAGCGGAGCACCAGCCAGAGCGGCGGCGGACCCGTATCGTCCAGACCGACATTGCGCAGGCTCGCATCAAAGGCGGTTTCGTAGAGAAACAGGTTCAGCTTGGCCGAGGTGTCGCTCTGGCTGGCGCGCTCCGGCTTGCCGACCGAGACGGTATGACCGCGCCGCACCAGGTAATCCCGGAGCAGCATTGTTACCGCCCCGATTGCCCGCTGCGAGTCGATCCGCGCCATCGTCGTAATCTCACGGCTGGAGAAAGCGGCGACGCAACCGGCTGGACGACGGCGCCGGCGCACGGCGCTGCGGCGGCGGTGCCGGGGGCGGTGCCGCCGGGGCGGCAACGGTCTGCGGTGCGGCCGGCGGGGCCTCGACGGTCACGTTGATGGTGCCGATCAGAATATCGACGCGCTCCTCGACCAGCGGCCGGGAAGGCGGCTCCTGCCGGGCCTCGCGCGATCGCGGTGACGCCGTCTCCAATTCCGGCGCGGTGCGCAACCCGACCGGTGGCGGCTCGGGTCTGATCGGCGGCTCGCGCGCACCGATCCGGCGGGCCGGCGGCTCCCCCGCCGCCTCCGGTTGGGTCTGGATGCCGGGCGGCTCGATCGGCGCCGTCGCCGTCGCGGGGGCGCCGGTCTGCTCGGCGCGGGTCTCGGGTGGACGATCGTGATGGACGACCCACTCGACCACTTCGCGAAGCGTATAATGCCGCTCCGTGTTGTGGTCCGCTGCGGCCGGGCGGGTCGCATCGACGGCTGTCGCCGGAATCGTCTCCTCCGGCGGGTTGCGGCGCGGCCGGTCGGGCCGTGCTGTTTCCGTAAGGATGGGCCGCGGCGGCGGCTCCGCGGGTTGCGATATAAGCGGGCGCGGCTGCGGCAAGGCGGGCGGTTCGGCTGTCCGGTGCGTCTCATGCACCGATATTGTCGGCTCGGGCGGGAAGGGCGGCACGGCGGGCGCCGGCACCGCGAGGGGAGGGGCGGCGGGGAGTTCGAGAGTGATCTCCTCGATGCCGGAAGCGGGGTTGGACGGCTCCGGCGGGGCGCCGATTTCGCCGGCCGGCGGGGACAGCGGCGTCGCGATCCGCAACCCGCTCTGGCGGACGAGGCGCGCGAGGTAGTTCATTCCGGCCATCCGTCGCCATCGAGCGCGAGATAGCGCCGTCGCCGCCAAGCCGGGATCGCCAGGATCGCCGCCTCGCTCCAACCATAGCGGCGGGCAAGGCGATCGACCTCGGAAAGCATCTGCCGTTGCGACCGCGCCAGTACCCCGAGCAGCACGGCCTCCAGATCCACTGGTATATCCGCCTGCCGCGAGCAGGCGGGGCAGGTCGTGTCTATCTCGAAGCACGAGAGCGGGTCGAACACCGCAAGCGCCGCCGCGGCGTGCGCCCGGTCGTCGGGCGCCAGCGTTCCGGCGCTGACCAGGGAATCGAGAATCGCTGTTTCCGCCATCGCCGCATCCGCATAAACACGGCGCCGCCAGACCCGCTGATCGGTGCCGCGGGGCCGGCGCAAGCGCACGCCCTCGCCGCGACCGGGTCCGATCTGCGTCTCGGCCGTCGCCTCGGCCTCCCGAGCCAGCGCGATAAGCTCCTGCATCGGCAGCGCCGCTTCCATCGACTCGCGGCAATCGATGTGCGGGCAGCGCAAGGCCAGGCTCAGCAGCTCCGCTCCGGATGTCGTCGCCTCGATCGCGAGGAGACCGCCGATCCGGGCGGCAAGCGTCAGCTGCCAGATCTCCTCCTCGTCCGCGACCGGCGGCTCGGCGCAGCAGGCCAGGATCGCCGTGACGAGCGCCGGCCGGTCCGCCGCTCCAAAGTCGATGTCAAGATCGCCCGCCCGCCAGAACCCGCGCCAGCCGAGCGGGGCGCCGCCGGTCCGGTAGCCCGGGACAATGGCCAGATCGGGACGTGTCGGCATGGCGCCGCCTGCTTCTCAGCGCGCAATCACGCGCTCGCCGGGACGGGCGCGGCCTCGTCGGGCTCCTTGGTTTCCTGGTCGCGCTCCCAATGCTCAAGCTCGAGCTTGAGCGACTCGATCGCCACGGCATTGGCATTGGCGTCGAGATCGGGCAGCGCGGTGTACTCGCTGACCCAGCAGCGGTAGAGAAAATACCGCTTCGCGACATGGCCCTTTTCGTCCATGAACTCCAGCGTCACGTCCTTGCGGAAGTTCACGAGGTCCATGCCGGGGTCGCCGTTCGGCGAGTGCACGAGGTTGGCCCAGACCTCGAATTCGGGATCATGGGTGATCCCGCGCTCCATCGTCACCCCCTCGTAGGTGGTGCGGCCGGGGGATTTGTGGTCGCGGCTGTTATCGCCGCCGTCGCGGTGGGTAACGACCTCGGTGGTGCGCTTGAGCGGCCCGACCTTCGAGATTCCGAGCACCACGCGCTGGTCCCAGAGCAGGCGGAACTTGAAGTTCTTGTAGGGATCGATCCGGTGGGCGTTGACGACGAACCCGTTCGGCATCCTCGGTCTCCCTCTCGGTTCAGATCAGGTCGCCGGCGATCTGCTGGATGGTGATGACGACGAACTCGGCCGGCTTCAGCGGCGCAAAGCCGACCTCGATATTGACAATGCCGAGATTGCGGTCGGCCTGCGTTGTGGTCTCGGAGTCGCACTTGACAAAATAGGCGTCGCTCGGCGTCGATCCCTGGAACGCCCCCTGCCGGAACAGCCCGTTCATGAAAACGCCGACATTGAGACGGATCTTGGCCCAGAGCGGCTCGTCGTTCGGCTCGAACACGACCCATTGCGTGCCGCGGTAGAGACTTTCCTCTATCATCAGCGCGAGCCGGCGGATCGGGATGTATTTCCACTCGCTGCCGAGGTCGTCCGAGCCGTCGAGCGTTCGCGCGCCCCAGTTGACAAAACCGGCCGGGAAGGCGCGGGCGCAATTGACGCCGAGCTTGTTCAGCACGCCGTTCTCAAGATCGGTGAGCCTGGTGGCGAGCCCGGCGATGCCGCGGATATCGGCCTCGGTCCCGGCCGGGGCCTTCCAGACACCGCGGGTCGCGTCGATGCGCGCCATCAATCCGGCGATCGCGCCGCTCGACCCGACAGTGCGGACAAGACCGGAATCGTTGAACAGGATTTTCGGGTAAAAGACCGCCGAATGATCCTTGACCACCGTTGCCCGCAGATTGTTGGCGTCGTCGCTGTTCTGCACGATCGCCGGGCGACCCTCGGCGTCGGTCCAGTCGTCGGGAGAATCGACCAGCAGAAACGCGCGGCGCGACCGGGCGTATATGCTGGCCGGACCCCAGATCTGCCGGCGCTCGGCGTCGGTCATCGCCCGGTCGGCCGGCAGCACAAAGAGATTGACGAGGTCCACCGGATCGAGCGCGTGGAACCCCGTCTTCTGCACCGGATCGCCGACATACTCGACAAATCCCGGCGCGCCGCCGTCATCGCCGGTCTGGGTCGGCGCATTGAACGTAACGAACTGGCTCGTGCCGTTCGGGCCGAGCGTGTACTGGCGGGTATTGCGCTGGACGAAGCCGCCCGCGGCGGCGGCCTCGGGGCCGGTAAAGGCAATAGCGCTCGGCTGCTCGTTGAACGTCCCGTCCTTTGCCAGCACGACAAGGTCATGACCGTGCAGTTCGGCCCTGTAGCGCGAGCCGGGAGCGTTGGTGATCGCCCGCGCGATGATCCTGAGCTTTTCGCGCACGCCGTCGTTGTTGCCGTTCGGGCTGGTCGGGAAGGCGTCCGCGGTGAACGGGTCGGCGGCATCGGTGGTCTGGATGTTGTTCGGCGCCGCGTCGAGCGCGACGGGCGTCTCGCCGCCGATCGTCACGGCGGTCAGATCTCCCTGCTCCATGCCGGCCAGCGTGTTCAGGGCGGTGAGATCGCCCGTATCGTCCGTCAGCCGGATGAGCGAGCCGGTCGGCGCCGGGCGGAAATTGCTCCGCCGCGCCATCTCGACGCCGCCATTATCGACCCCGAGCATCAGCCCGGCGGCGATATCGGACGAGGGCGCGCGGCGCACGCGGACCGTGGCGGTGTCGCCGCTGGCGGCGGTGATCCGCAGAAAGCGCTGGCCGCCCGCCTCGGCCGAATCGGCGAGGCCGACATCGACCGTCTGCGCCGGAACCAGCGCCGCGAGAGCCATGTTGACCCGGTCGGTCAACTCGGTTTCGAGCGCGGCGATGTCGGCGAACGCGGTCGCGTCGAGCGTCGAGAGATCGACCGTCACATAGGCCGATCCGTTGACCGAGATCTCGAACCGCCGGGCCCCGCTCGGGTTGCCGAACCCGATCAGATCGTCGAGCGTGCCCTGGACCCCGCCGATATCGGTTCCAAGCGGCCGCCGTGCCTCGGAGAAGCCCGGAAAACTGCCGGCATTGAGGTTCAGTCCGCCCGCGGGTTCGAGGCGGATCAACGCGGAACTCTGCGTAACAAAGCTCGGTGCGAAGCGCGGCGACGCCGGGTCCATGACCAGGTTCTGGTGCGCCTCGGACGCGACCTGCTGGCCGCCTTCCTCCTGTATCACGGTGAGGTTGAAGCTCTCGCCGGGGTTTGGCGTGTTGTATCCGACTTCGAGCCGCACTCCGTTGCCCCAGATCCCGGCGACTTTTGCGGTGGCGCGCAGGACGACGATCCCGGCCAGGTTTTCGAGGTCGATGCCCGCCGCCTGTGAGCCTGCTCCGGCGAGCCGCACGACGTAGCAATCCGTGCCGCCGTTCAGAAAAAACAGCCGCAGGCTGGCCGCAAGCTCGCTCTCGGCATGGGCCGCTCCGAAGTTGCGGAGAAAATCCGCGAAACTCAAACAGCGGACGGGTTTGTTGATCGGTCCTTTCTGAGTACGACCGAAGAATGCGCCGATCGATGTGGCGACACCGGTGATGGTTTTGACGCCGCTCGACTTCTCGACGATATAGACGCCGGGGTAGCTGACCTGCACCATGACGATCTCCCTGACGTGAGCGACGCCGGCCGCGGGTGCTGGGTGGACGGGATGCTGCGATCGGCTACAGCCGCGAGAGCTTCGCGAAGAGGAAACGTGGCGAGGCCCGGCATCGGTGCGGGAACGGACACATCGACCGCAAAGCGGGCGGGCTCGTCTTCGGCATGGCCACCTCCCCATCCTGCGAGCGCGAACAGGTCATACCGTTTCCCGGCAAGTCGCGATCCCTCGGCCAACCGGGATTCTTCACCTGGGACAGGGAACCATAACACGCAATTTCAGCATAGCAGTCTTATGATAATGGTTGTGTGATCACCGACAATGGTTGAACCGTGGCCGGCCGCGGCATCGGTCCGGATGCGCGGTCGCAGGCTTCCGATCCGATATCCATCGGCTCCAACGCACGATAGTGCGTCCACAGGATCAGGCGTAATGCGGCGGGCACATCGAAGGGACCCAAACTGCCATGCCGATCCAGACCGTTGCCGCGATCGCGGCAACGGCGAGAGCGGCGGCGGACCGCCACAGAAAGCGATCCAGCGGGACGTGCCGTTCTCCATCGGTCAGGACCCGGTAGCAGCGGACATACAGCCAGACGAGCACGGCGATATGCACAACCCAGATCGCCGCCAAGACGAGGCGCAGCAGACTGATCGGCCCAAGCGCGACGCGGTGCCAGCCGAGTTCGCACATCGTGCCCTGCGCCCCGTACATCACCGACAGCGCCAGCATCCACAGGCCAAAACCCAGCGCCATGAAGAAAAAGGCCTGGCGACGCGTGCCGGTCACGACCGCAACGCCCCTGTCACCCCGTGGACCAGCAGCAACGCAATCAATCCGATCACGGCCGTGTAGAAGTGCCACTGGGCGCCGATGCGCAGATCGAGCGAGCGTGCCGGCGAGACGTAGCCGGTCCGACTGCGCCAGAGACCATAAAGCGCCAGCAATGCGCCGACCCCGGTGTGCAGTACGACATAGGCAAGGAGCACCAGCATCGCCGCCCCATAGGCGTGGCGGCTCGGTCCAGGCAGCGCAACAGCCAGAAAAACGAGGCTGACGGACGCCGCAACCTGAGCAATCGCCGTCAGCACCAGATACAAGTCGGATCGCCCCGGCCGAGCGAGGTTCGCCGCGGCGGTCGAGCGCAGTCCGGCCAGCGCGGCGGCGATCAGACCCGCACCGGCGACAACCGACACGGCGATGTCGCCCCGGAGAAGCTCGGGAGGCGGCCAGTTCGGCGCGATCACCCACAAAAACAGAAATCCGAAGGCCAGCGACGCAAAGGCGGCCGCATCGCCGGCGAGCGCCAGCGTCATGGCCCAGGTCGAGGGCGCCTCGGTCTCCTCGAAATGGAACGGCACCCGCTCGCGGTGCCCGGCCGGGACGCTGCCCTGATCGGCGGTTGCGCCGGTGTCGTGCGTCCACAGGAAGAGCGTTGCAATCGCGGCGGCAAAACCGGCGACGGCGACCCAGTACAGCTTCAGCAGAACGGCAACAAAAAACACGCCGGTCATTATGGCGGTGACGAGCGGCAGGTAGGTTTGCCGCGGCAGCCGCACGACCTGTTCGAGGCGGCCCGAGGTCAATTCGACCCCCAGCGTCTCCATTCGGTCGTCGCGGACAAAGGCGAGATAGCCCGAGCCGCGCGCCAGATCGAGCGGGAGCGACGGCGTGTCGGCAACCGGTTCCCGACCGCGCACTTCCGGGATCGAGGCGAAATTATAGGAGGGCGGCGGGATCGGCATCGCCCATTCGAGGGTTCCGGCGCCCCACGGGTTGCGCACGCGGCGCCGGCCGAAAGCTCGGTGCAGAAAGATGTCGATGGTGAACAGCGCAAAGCCGATCGCCGTCAGGAACCCGCCAATCGACGAAATCAGATTGGCCCACCCCCAGCCGGTATCCGCATCATAGGTATAAACCCGCCGCGGCATGCCGAGCAAACCGGTCCAGTGCATGATAAAGAACGTCAGATTGAAACCGACAAAGATCAGCCAGAATGTGGCCGTGCCGAGATTCACTCGCGGCAGGCGCCCGGTGAAGTGCGGCAGCCAGTAATAGGCCGCCGCAAGCATCGGAAACACAAATCCGCCGACCAGCACGTAATGCAGATGCGCGACGACAAAATGCGTGTCGTGCGATTGCCAATCGAACGGCACGATCGCGACCATAACCCCGGTCAGCCCGCCGAGAACAAAAATGAAGAAAAAGCCGAGCAGGAACAGCATCGGCACCTTGAGCTGCGGACGCCCTGCCAACAGCGTGCCGACCCAGGCGAACACCTGCACCACTGTCGGCACCGCAACCGCGGTGCTCGCGGCGGAAAAGAACGCCAGCGCGAGGTGCGGAATGCCCGTCGCGAACATATGGTGCACCCACAGACCAAAGCTCAGAAAGGCCAGCGCCACGATGCTGACGACGATCCACATATAGCCGATGATCTCGCGCCGAACGAGAACCGGGAGCACGGTCGAAACAACCCCGGCAGCCGGCAGAAAGATGATGTAGACCTCCGGATGACCGAACAGCCAGAACAGGTGCTGCCACAGCAGCGGGTCGCCGCCGCGCCCGGGATCAAAAAACGGAAAGCTGAAAGCGCGCTCGATTTCCAGCAGCACCGAACCGACGATTAGCGGCGGAAACCCGAACAGCATCATAAACGCCGTGACCAGCAGGTACCAAGCGAGCAGCGGCATGCGGTCGAGCGACATGCCGGGAGCCCGCACCTTGAAGACCGTGACGATGATTTCGATCGCCGCCGACAGCGCCGATATCTCGACAAAGGTGATGCCGATCAGCCAGATGTCCGAGTGGATTCCCGGCGAATAGGGCTGCGAGGACAGCGGTGTATACATGAACCAGCCGCTGTCCGGGGCCAGCCCGACCGCCATCGCGATAATCAGGATCGAGCCGCCGAACAGATAGCACCAATAGCCGTATGCGCTCAGCCGCGGAAACGCCATGTCGCGCGAACCGAGCATCTTCGGCAGCAGGTACATCGCCAATCCCTCGAACATCGGGATGGCGAACAGAAACATCATCACCGTGCCGTGCATGGTGAAGATTTGATTGTAGATCTCGGGTCCGAGGAATGCGCTGTGCGAGGTAGCGAGCTGCGCCCGGATCAGCATTGCGAGAATGCCGCCGATCGCGAAGAAAACAAACGCGGTGACGATAAACCGGCGGCCGACAATCGAGTGGTTCACAGCCGCGAGACGGGGCAGACCGGGCGGTGTTCCCCACACCGCTTCCAGTTGCTTGTGCAGCCGTACCGGGGTGATCGGTTTGGTGTGACGCATCAGGGTTGCGTCCATGCCGGTGTGACATCGGACGAGGCCGCCGGTTCGAGCGCGGCGACGACCCGTTCGAATTCGTCGGGGGCGTGCGCATGCACGCTGATCCGCATTTCGGCATGCTCCAGACCGCAGAACTCCGCGCAAAGGCCGCGATAGACGCCCGGTCTGTCGGCAGTGATTTGCAGGACGTTGAAGTGTCCCGGGATCGCGTCCATTTTGCCGGCGAGACGCGGGACCCAGAGGCTGTGGACGACATCGGCGCTCGTAATCGTGAGCTGAACCGGTCGGCCGGCGGGAATATGAAGCGTGTTGACGGAGCGGACTGGCGGTCCGTCCGGGCGGGAATAGGTGAACACCCACTCCCACTGCCGGGCCAGCACCTTTGCCTCGACGACCCCGTCGCCCCCGGCCGGGACGAGCATTTCTCCGCGGACAAGACCATAGACCATCAGCGGCAGGAGGACGACAGCGGGCAGGACGAGACCGCCGCCGCCGAGCCAAAGCCATTCCGGCGTATTGCGTCCGGCCTCGGGACGCAGGAACCCGACCACCAGAAGCAGCATCACGAGAAGAAACAGAGCGGCGGCGCCCGCCAGCATGACCCACCAGAGTTCGGCGATCCACGCTGCCGCCGGTCCCGCCGGGTCAAGCGTGCTGAGCGGGCCGGCGCACGCGGCGAGCGCCGGGACGGTGCCGAACCCGATAATCGGCCGTCGCTGGTTGGATAGGATCTCGAATGCTTTGTTTATGGTCCGATACATCCCACGACAGGCGAGGCAGCAAGCGCCATGGCCAATCCGGTTATCGAGGAAGTCACAAAACATGATACGAGCTCGGCTGTCGCCGTCGCCGGGCATCCGATCCACGCGATGCTGGTGACATTTCCGATTGCGCTGGTTCTCTCGACCCTCGGCTGTGATGTCTTTTACTGGTGGAGCGCCGATCCGTTCTGGACACGCGCCGCGCTGTGGTCGAGCGGGTTCGCTTTCTGGCTCGGTGTCGCGGCGAGCATCGCCGGCACGGCCGAGCTGCTGCTGGTGCCGGGTATCCGCAAACGGGTGGCGAGCTGGAATCACGCGGTGGCGGCGGTCACCCTGATCTCGATCGCCGGAATGAACTGGGGCTGGCGTCTCGGCGATCCCGAGACAGCCGCGCTTCCGGTCGGGCTCGGTCTCTCCGTTCTGGCGAGCGTGTTTGTCGGCATCGCCGGCTGGCACGGCGGCAAGCTGGTCTTCGATCATGGGATCGGAATAATGGTTTCGAGCAGGGATTGAAGCCCGCCGGGGCGGTGCAGCCACTCCGGCAGAAGCGCCAGATCGAGCCTCGGTTTTGCGAGAACCAGCCAGAGAACCCCGCCGATCACGCAAAGGGTGGCCGCGATCGCCAGAAGCTGCAGCCACCGCCCATAATTCCGGTCGGATTCGAAGACGTGCCGCAGCGTGTAGCCGTTGAGCACATGGATGATCGCGAGGGTTCCGACCGCAAGCAGCTTGAGCGCCATCCAGGGCGTGAAAACCTCGCGCAGAAAAATCAATGAGATGCCGGCAACAACCGCAATAAAGGCGGCCGGGGAGGTGACGCCGACAAAGACTGCCCGCGCCAGGCGATGCAGTTCGTGAAGCTCCTCGCCGCGCAGTTCGTTGCGCCGGAAAAAAACGCTCGGCAGGAGGAGCAATCCGGCGCACCAGACCATCAGCCCGGCAATGTGCAGCGCCTTGGTCCAGGCGATCATCGGACGCTTTCCGGGCAATCCGGCCGCGCCAGCCGCAGGCCGAACAACACCAGCGCCGCCGCGAGATAGGGCACCACCGCCGGAACCCACATGATCAGCCCGGCCAGCTGCTGGTCGGCGAGCGCGCTCAGCCCGAACGGTTCGGTTGTCAGGAGATGCGACGGATAGAGCGGTCGCGGCGCGAAGGTGATAAGCGCCCCGAGCAGACCCATCTGCATGACGCTCCCGAGCAGTACAGCCATCGAGCTGCCGAGCGGGACTCCCGGCGAAAGCACGCACAGCCAGAGCACGAGCGCCGATCCGGCCAGGCTGAGCTGCATGACCCAGAACGCAAAATCGCTGGACAACGCGAAAGTGTAAGCCGAGGGCGCATGCCAGAACCAGACGACGCTCGTGTGAATGATAAAGGCAAATACCGCCGGCGCTCCCGACCGGAACGGCAATGCACGCCATCTATCCGGCAATGACAGCAGGAAAATCGGTGCGATCAGAGCTATCAGAATGACGTGATGCGCCACTCGAACCGAGAAGAGCGCAGAACTCAACGCGCAGAGCGGCGAGATGAAAAGCGCCGACAATAGGAGCCAGCCGGCGGCAAAGAACCATTCCTTCCGGCGGAATTCGCCGCTTTGGAATAACGCGAGCAGATGCAGCGCCGCGGCAGCGGCCATCGCGACAAGCAGAACCGGGTCCAGGTTCCACCGTCCGATCAGATCCTGCGGCAACGGAGCCGTACCGCAATAGGGGTCCCAGATGGCAGCGGTCATTTTATCGGTCTATGATTGAGGGCTGGTTCGCCGTTGAAGACCGCGGCGGCGCGCGTCGCCATTCGAAGAGCGCCCGCAACAAGCCGCGCCCGACAGTTTGCCGGCGGCAACTGACGGCCGCTTGCCGCGCTCCGGCATTTGCAGCCAGGCGAAGAGCGCCGCGCAGAAGATCATCAGAGCACCGGTCAATATCGCGAGCCAAAACGCCGTTTGCCGCCGCATGTATCGGTTCCCTAGACCAGCGCGAAGACTTCGGTGTGGATGCGGTGGGCCGGCACGCCGAACGCATGCAGCGCCTCCTCTGCCGCTTTTGTCATCGGCGGCGGGCCGCAAAGAAAATAGTGCAGCGCGATGCGCTGCGTCCGCGGCAGATGCCGATCGAGAACCTCTTCCCGGACAAAGCCGGTCTCCCCTGCCCAGTCTTCCGGGGCCTGTTCGAGGATATCGACGAGCGTCAGGTTCAGCTGCTCGCCGAGCCGATCGAGTTCGTCCCGGTAAGCCGCCTCCTGCAAGGTCTTGTTCGCGTAAAACAGCCAGACCGGTCGCGGATCGCGGCGCGCGGCAAGGCTGCGCAACATGCTGATAAGCGGCGTGATCCCGATCCCGCCAACGATGCCGACCAGACCGGGCGCCGTCCGGTGGCGATCGATCGAGAAAACGCCGTAGGGTCCGTCAAGGTAAGCGATCTCGCCGGGGCGGAGCCGACCGATGCCGCCGGTGAAGTCGCCCAATTCCTTGATCCCGAATTCAATCCGCGGCAGCACCTCCGGGGCGGATACGATCGAGAACGGGTGTTCGCTGACAAAGAACGGCGACCGGTGCAGCGTCAACCAGGCGAACTGTCCGGGCATGAACCGGCGCAACCCGGAATGGCCCGCCGGTTCGAGCGCCAAGGTCCAGGTGTTTCCGGCTTCGGACCGCACCTCGGCCACCCGGTACGGGCGCGCTTGCAGCATTGCGGGTCTGGCTATGCGTACCCAGACCAGAACCAGCAGCCATGTCCCGGTGGCGACAAGCCACAACATCCGCTTTCCGGGGGCTTCCGTGTAGTAGCCGACCCCGACGATATGCGCGATGGCGGCCGCGAACCCGATTGTCGCGAAGACAATATGGGCGATGCGCCACCAGTCGTAATTGATCCGCAGCCAAGTGCGGAACTCGGAGGTGATGACCGCGAGAACGAACATGACGAGCGCGACGCGGGCGGCGGTCAGCTCCCACCGGGCGGTGCGCGGGTCCAAATCCCCGAGCGCCTCTTCGTAAAACAGCCACAGGATCGCGAAATGCGCGAGCGCCAAACCGACCGCGATCAGCGCAAGATAGCGATGAAACAAATAGATGATGTCGATCCCAAAGGGAGCGCTCATCCGCTTGAAGCGGGCGGTCAACGCAAACTGGACCCCGAGCATCGCCATCGCGGCAAAGCCGAGCCCCATCGAGAAGTCCCATAGGAATTCCCGGCCCGGAGGCATCGGACCGGCAATCAGGATCAGCAGCGGCACCAGGACCAGAGCCAGATAAAGCCCGACCCAAACAGCCGCCCTGAGCGACACCGGATGCCTGTAAATATTGATGGCCAATTCGCGCCTATATCTTTTTACATAAGCCAAAAATGTCGCGACCGAATCGCCCGAATCGTTGGGGAGAGACGAGGAACTTCTCCCCTTCGAACTCAGACGGGTGGCTAACGCTTCCCGCTGGGCTTGGTCGTATGTACCCGAATTTTTAGTGAGCAGCTGGCCTCCGCTGCTCCGGCCAATACCGGTTTGGAGCGGTCCGGCGCGGGAACCGGGCGGCTTGCTGCCATGCGATAAATACAACTCTCCTATGATCCGGGCGGGCGTGAGCGCCGGGACAACCCGGAATACCCCGGTACGGGATCATGTCGGCCGCATGCCGACACCGGCCATTGCCGCGGCTGCTTTGTTGCCAGGGACTTTGCAGTACGTTACCGAGAGGATCGGGCGAGGTGAGGGCGCGCCGTCTCGCATGGCTCGACCCGAGACCTGGAGCGGCCCCCGCGGCAACCGACCCCCGCCGTGGCGCTTTCACGGGGGCGATGACGGCCGCTCACGAACAGCGCATAAACGGCATAAAAGCCGTCAACGCTCGATCGGTACGGTGGTTTCCGAATTTTATCCTGTGTTGCGCAAATATCTCTGTAAAAAGGCGCTCTTTCGCTGCTCCGAGACCGCGCTGTTGCGCAAATGTCGCGTCCGGCTGCGTTTTGCTCGGCCGCCCCGATTGTCGGGGTTGGCGAGCTAAAAACCGGTTGCCATCGCAATAGTCGATGGTAATCATGAACGCATCGGTGGTGGCGCAACCATCGTCATACGCGTGTTTGCGGCCGGAGGTAAGGGGATGACAAAACGCTTTCTGGTAGGCGCTGGTGTCGCGCTCGCCGTGACGTTGGGCGGGGCGGCGGGTGCGCAGGCACAGCTCTTCACGATGCCCAGCGGGCCCGGCGCCTTCTATGTCGGCGGCGAAGGCGGCTGGACCTGGCTCAATAACGCAGACGTCAGGGCGCTGGGGACGACCGTCAGGCAACGCTTCGACGGCGGGCCGCTGGTCGGTCTGCGCGCCGGTTACGAATGGGGGCCGCTGCGCATCGAAGAGGAATTCGCCTACCGACACAACGATATGAAATCGGTCGGCGGCGTCGCGGTCGATGGCGACCGGACCAGCTACGCGTTCATGACAAACCTTATCTACGACTTCGGCGGCCTTTTCGGACTCCCGGTGACGCCGCATATCGGCGGTGGTGTTGGCGCCGTGTTGCAGAGAGACGGTTTCTCGATCCCGGGGTTCGGGACGGTAGCCTCGTCGACCTCCTGGGATTTTGGTTATCAGGGGATCGCCGGTATCCGGTACAACATCAACCCGTCCCTGGCGTTTGATGTCGACTACCGCTACTTCGCGACATTGGACCCGACATTCCGCACGGCGCCGAATGCGGCGGGCATCTCCTATAAATCGGAGAACAGCTCGCATAACGTGCTGGCGTCCTTCATACTCAAGTTCGGCGCGCCGCCGCCGCCGCCGGTCGTGGCTCCGCCCGCGCCTCCGGCCCCGCCGCCGGTCCAGCGCAAGGTGTTCCTCGTGTTCTTTGATTGGGACAGGTACAACATCACGCCGGAAGGCATGCAGATCCTGCAGCAGGCGGCGGCCGCGTATCGCGCCGGCGGGCCGGTGCAGATCCAGGTCACCGGCTATACCGACCGCTCGGGTTCGCCCGGGTACAACCAGCGGCTGTCGGAACGGCGCGCCAACGCCGTCGCGACCGCTCTCGAAGGGATGGGCGTGCCTCGCTCGCAGATGCTCGTCAGCGGCCGCGGCGAGAACGACAACCGTGTCCCGACGGCAGACGGGGTGCGCGAACCGCAGAACCGCCGCGTCGAGATCGTATTCCCGTAAGCGCCGATCCCGATGCCCTGAGGCCGCCGGGTCTTCCAAACCCGGCGCCACCGGGCCAGGCAGACGATCGCCGCCGCGCATCGCGCGGCGGCGTTTCGTTTGCCCATTCGGCTGGAACCGCCGCTGCTTTCGCTTTTGACAAACCGGCTCTAGAATCGGCCATCCATTACGCCGAGCAGGTTGCCCATGCCCGATTCGCCCCCGCTGCCGCTTTCCCGCTTCAAGGTCCTCGACTTGACCCGCGTCCGCGCCGGTCCGACGGCGGTGCGCCAACTCGCCGATTGGGGCGCCGAGGTGATCAAGATCGAGGCGCCGCCCAGCCCCGGCGAAGGTCTCGGCGGTCCGCGCCACGGCCCCGATTTTCAGAACCTGCACCGCAACAAGCGCAGCCTGACGCTGGATCTGAAAGCCCCCGAAGGGATCGAGATCTTCCGCAAGCTGGTGCGGGCGGCGGATGTCGTGGTCGAGAATTACCGGCCCGATGTCAAAACCCGTCTCGGCATCGATTACGAGGCGCTGAAGGCGATCAACCCGCGCCTGGTCTATGCCAGCATCTCCGGCTTCGGGCAGAGCGGGCCGTATCGCGACCGGCCCGGCTTCGACCAGATCGCGCAGGGAATGGGCGGGCTGATGTCGATCACCGGTCTGCCGGGACAGGGGCCGGTGCGCGTCGGCATCCCGGTCGCCGATCTGACGGCCGGTATCTTCTGCGCGATGGGCATTCTCGTCGCACTACTGGAGCGCGAAGTGTCGGGCCAGGGTCAATGGGTCGAAAGCTCGCTGCTGGCGGCGCAGATCGCGATGCTCGATTTCCAGGCGGCGCGCTGGCTGATCGCGCAGGAAGTGCCGCCGCAGGCCGGCAACGACCATCCGACCAGCATCCCGACCGGCGTCTTCCGCACAAGCGACGGGCATATCAACATCGCCTCGGCCGGTGACGAGATTTTCCGCCGCCTGTGTCGGGCGCTGGATGCGCCCGAGCTGGCGGATCATCCGGATTATCAGAGCGGCAAGTCGCGTTCCGACAACCGCAAGGCGCTCAACGCCGCGATCGAGGCGATCACCGAGACGCGCGACAGCGCCGAATGGATCGAGCGGTTCAACAAGGCCGGCGTGCCGGCCGGGCCGATCTACCAAATGGATCAGGTCTTCGCCGATCCGCAGGTCAGGCATCTCGGCATCGCCCAGCCGGTTGAGCATCCGGCTCTGGGACGGCTCGAACTCGTTGGCCAGGCCGTGACCTTAAGCCGCACGCCAAGCCGGCTGCGCTCCGCCAGTCCCGAACCCGGCGAGCACAGCGACGACATCCTGCGCGAACTCGGCTACAGCGATGCCGACGTTGCCGGCTTGCGCGAGCAGCGGATTATCTGAAGGAGCGATCGATGCCGGTCATCAACCGCATCGCCGATTTCCAGGCCGACATGACCGCTTGGCGGCGCGATCTGCATGCTCACCCGGAAACCGCTTTTGAGGAGCATCGCACCGCCGACATTGTCGCGCAGCTGCTCGAATCGTTCGGCATCGCCGTCGAGCCGGGCATCGCCCGAACCGGTGTGATCGGCACGCTAACCGGATCGCGGCCGGGCGGAAGGGCGATCGCGCTGCGCGCCGACATGGACGCCTTGCCGATTGAAGAAAAGACCGGGCTGCCGCACGCCTCGCGGCATCCGGGCCGGATGCACGCCTGCGGTCACGACGGCCACACCGCGATGCTGCTCGGGGCCGCCAAATACCTTGCCGAGACGCGCAACTTTGCCGGTACGGTCTACTTCATCTTTCAGCCGGCCGAGGAAAACGAGGGCGGCGCGCGGGTGATGATCGAGGAAGGCGTGCTTGACCGGTATCCGGTCGAAGCCCTCTACGGCATGCACAACTGGCCGGGCTTGCCGGTTGGCCAGTTCGCGATCCGGCCCGGCCCGATGATGGCGGCCTACGACATCTTCGAGATAAATGTTCAGGGGCGCGGCGCGCACGCCGCGTTGCCGCATTTCGGCATCGATCCGATCGTCGCCGCGGCGCAGATCGTCAACGGGCTTCAGACGATCGCGAGTCGCAACATCGACCCGCTCGAAGGCGCCGTCGTCAGCGTGACGCAGATCCAGGGCGGTGATACCTGGAACGTGATTCCAGATGCGGTCGTGCTGCGCGGCACGACCCGATCGTTCGCGCCTTCGGTGCGCGATGCGCTCGAACCGGCGATCCACCGCGTTGCCGAAGGCATCTGCGCCGCGCTCGGGGCGCAGATGACGATGCGTTATGAGCGGCGCTATCCGCCGACGGTCAACAGCCTGGCCGAGACCGAGATCGCGGCCTCAACCGCGGCGGCGCTGGTCGGCGGCGACAACGTGCGGCGCGACCTGCTGCCGAGCATGGGGGCCGAGGATTTCGCCTGGTTTCTCGAAAAGAAGCCGGGCGCCTATATCTGGATCGGCAACGGCGCCGGCCCCGACCGAGCGATGCCGCACAACCCGCATTACGATTTCAACGACGAAATCCTGACGCTCGGCGCCAGCTACTGGGCGCGCCTCGCCGAGACCGTGCTGGAAAGATAGGCTGTTCGGGGCAACATACGCTGCAATGGCGATCAGCGCGCTCGATACGCACCAGACGGTCAAGGACCTGACCGCAGCCGGGTTCACCGACGCGCAGGCGGAGGCGCTGACGCACGCGCTGCGGCAGGTGCAGTACATCGATTTTTCCGATCTGGCCACCAAGGCGGACTTGGAGGACTTGGCGACCAAGGCGGGATTGGCCGACCTGCGCAGCGAGATGAAACTTGAATTCGCCAATATCAGGCGCGAGATGGCCGAGATGAAGACCGAGCTGATCAAATGGGTTCTCGGCATCGGCTTCGCGCAGGTGGCGGCGATCGTCGCATTGCTGCGGTTGCTCCCCGGCCCTCATCCGTGAGCCGGGTCCACACTCAGGCGCGACGTGCGATCGTGCGGTCGAAACGCCGCTGCAATGCGTCGCCGAGCAGGTTGCAGGCGATGACGGTCAGAAAGATCATCAGCCCGGGATAGATCGCCAACAGCGGCGCGGTCGCGATCACCTGCTGCGCGTTGCTCAGCATCGTTCCCCAGCTGGCGAGCGGCGGCTGAATCCCGAGCCCGAGAAAACTCAGCACCGATTCGAGCAGGATCACCTCGCCGACGCTGAGCGTCGTCGCGACCACCAGCGGCGCCAGGACATTCGGCAGAATGTGCGTCCACAGGATGTGCCGCGTGCCGGCGCCGAGACTGCGCGCCGCCCGCACGAAATCGCGATGCCGCGTCACCAGCGTCGCGCCGCGCACCAGCCGCGCCGCAGTCGTCCAGCCGACCAGAATGGCGAGAGCGAGGATGCGCACAAAACCGATCTCTTCCGACTGGGTAATCGCCGGCGGCACGCCGAGTTTGTCCAGATCGAGCGCCGCCAGCACAATCAGCAGCGGCAGCAGCGGCAGCGCGATGATCGCATCGGTGGCGCGCATCGCGATGCGGTCGGTCCAGCCGCCGGCATACCCCGCCACCAGACCGACCAGCGTTCCGAGCGCCGCCGCGGTCAGCGCCGCCGCCGCCCCGATCGCCAGCGAGACGCGCCCGCCTTCCATCAGGCGCAGCAGCATGTCGCGCCCGAGTTCGTCGGTGCCGAGCGGGTGCGCCCAGGACGGCTCGGCGAAACGGTCCAGCAGATCGATCTCGTTCGGGTCCGCGCCGAGCAAGTTCCCCAGCGGCGGTCCCGCGAAGCAAAGCAACGCGATGCCGGCGAGCAGCAGCAACGGCGCTCTCACCGGCCAGTCTCAGCGGTACGCGACCCGCGGGTCGAGCCAGCCATAAGCCAGATCGGCCGCGAGATTGGCCAGCATCGCGGCGATCGCGGCGAGCAGCAAGGCCGCCAGGGCCAGGTTGTAATCGTTGCCCATCACGGCGTCGAAGATCAGCTTGCCCATGCCGGGATAGGCAAACATCGTCTCGGTCACCAGCGCGCCGGATATCAGCCCGCCGAATGACAGCGCCAGGATCGTCGTAACCGGGATCATCGCGCTGCGCATCGCATGGCGAAAGATGACGCGCGTCTCACTGGCGCCTTTCGCCCGCGCGGTGCGGATATGGTCCTGGCCCAGCGCCTCGCGCATCGCCGAGCGGACGTAGCGGGTATAAGCGCCGACGCTGGCCAGGGTCAGCGCGCCGACCGGCAGCACCAGATGGCGCAGGCGGTCGGCGAGGTCGCCCGCCCCGGCGGTCGCCACCCCGCCCGCCGGCAGCCAACCGAGACCGGCCGCGAAGACGAGGATCAGCACCAGCGCGAGCCAGAAAGTCGGGATCGACACCCCGGCGAAGCAGAGCAGGTTGATCGCCGCATCGAGCCGCGACTCGGGGTGTCGGGCGGCGATCGTGCCGAGGATCACCGCGAGCGCAAAGGCCAGCACGAAGCTCGACCCCATCAGCAGCAGCGAATTGCCGAGCCGCGGCGGCAGCACCACCGAGACCGGCGCTGCGAACAGCCGCGAATAGCCGAGTTCGCCGCCGAGCGCCTGACCCGCCCAGGCGAGATAACGGGCGAAAAGCGGCCGATCGACCCCGTAGAGCGCCTTGAGCCGGGCCACGTCCTCGGCGCTCATGCGCGGGTCGGCCGAGCGCATCAGGTCGATCGGATCGCCCGGCATCAACCCGATCAGCGCATAGATGACAAACGACATGACTGCCAGCAGCACCGCAATCTCGACCAGGCGGATGGCGGCAAAACGGATCATCGCGCGACCCGGACAGAGTACGCGATCGATCCGCCGCGCCGCCTTATACCGATCGGCTTTGAGCCTGACACACCTCCCGGCCTCGCCCCCTCCCTGACCCTTCCCCGCTTGCGGGGGAGGGAAGGGTGGGGGTGTCGGTTAGGATCTCGGGCCGCTGATATCAGTTCTGCGCCGCCCAATCGGTGATCCACAGGGTAGACGGCGACTGGTTGCCGGTCGGGCGGATGCCTTTGAGCCATTGCGGCAGGATGAACGAGTCGGAGCGGAAATAGAGCGGCAGCGACGGCAGCTCGGTCGCGTACAGGCGTTGCAGCTCGGCCCACATCCCCTGGCGCTTCTCCGGGTCCAGCTCGACTTCGAGCGCGTCGATCAGCCGGTCCGCTTCCTCGTTTCGGAAACCGGGCGTGTTCTGCCCGGCGAACCCGTTGGCTTCGCTCGGTATCTCGTCCGAGTGCAAGGCCGAGCGCGGCACGTTCTCGGGCGCGCTGATCCAGGCGTACATCGCCAGTTCGAAGCGGCGATGCGGCAGCGTTTCGCCGAACAGCACCCGCGCCGGCTCGTTCTTCAGTCGCACATCGACGCCGATCTTGCGCCACTGGCTTTGCAAGACCTGCTGCACCAGTTCGCGGGTGCGGTTGCCGGCGGTCGTCTTCAGCTCGACGGTCAGCATCTGTCCCGCCGCGTTGCCGCGCAGCCCGCCGGACCGCACCGTCCATCCCGCCTCGTCGAGCAGCGCGGCGGCGCGTTTCGGGTCGTGCCGGTAACGCGGTGTCTCGGTGCTGAACCCGCGATCGAGCGGGTTGACAAAACTGTCGGCGACCGGCTGGCGTTCGCCGAACAGCGAGCGGCTGATCGCTTCGCGGTCGAGCGCGAGCAGCAGCGCCTGCCGAACCTTGCGGTCGGACAGGGCGGGCAGGTCGAGATTGAGATCGATATGCTCGAAAACCAAACCGGGTTTGTAGACGATCTGAAACCTGCCGCCGTGCCGTTTGTCGAACGCGAGCGCCTCGTCGAGCGACAGGCCGAGTTCGCCGGCGATCATGTCGATCGTGCCGGACAGCAGATTGGCTTCGAGCGCGGCCGTGTTCTCGATCGCGCGTACCGCGATTCGCCGGAACGGGACGGGCGGGCCGGCCCAATGCGGGTTCGGTTCGAGCACGACATGCGACCCGGTCGCGACCTCGCTGATCCGGTAGGGGCCGTTATAGAGGCCGGGATTGGTCGGGTCGGTGGCGTAACGGGTCTGTACCCGGTACTGCGCCGGGTCGGCAAAGGCGGACCGCTCGATATGGGCCGGCAGCAGGACAAAATCGTTGATCGCGGCATAATCGAAGGTCAGCTTGTCGAGATGCAGCGTAAAGGTCTTGTCGTCCTTTACGTCGATGCGGGTGATGCGGCGATACAGCTCGGCATTGCTGACGGCGCTCTGCCGGTTGCGCCCGACCTCGTAGGTGAACAGCACGTCGGCGGTCGTGACCGGGACGCCGTCGCCCCATGTCGCGTCGGACCGGATCGTATAGGTGAGATCGACGCCCCTGCCTCCGTTGGGCAGATCGACCGGTACGGCCCGACCGTTCTCGATCGAGGGCAGCTCGGTGCACAGCAGACAGACGAGTTTCCAATCGGCGTCATACACCGTGAACGGCCGCACCGCCATCCCGAGCACATAGCTCTTTGCCGCCATCACATCGATGTTCGGGTTCAACGTCGCCGGAAACTGCGTGATGCCGATGGTCAGCGACTGGCGTTGCTGTGCGGCCGCGATCGGGACGGACAGCAGCAACGCGGCCACCGCCAGAACGATGCTGCGGGTCCAAGCCGATCGAAATCGGCGCGATGCCGCGCGATTTTCGTGAGATACGGTAGTTACGAGCACAAAATTCGCCTTCAGCGCTTGACAACCGGATCGGTCGGTTTCATCTGCGGTGATGGACCTGCCGGACCGGATAGATAGTGGGAGAATGGTCTTTCAGGAAATGGGCTTTGCCAAAAGCCGGTGCCGTTCCGGTCCGGCCCGCGTTACGGCATCCCGCAGTGACGCGCCGTTAGGCAGGAGCGCGGCGGAAACTTTCGCCAATTCCGCCAGATTCATCGGTTACAAGGCATGTCTCGTAGAAGCGCTTCTTCTGCCGGGGTTCAGGTTTCTGATACAATCTAGGCGGGTAATTTGGCTGTAGATTTGCTGCTGATTCGGCATCCTCGCCAGAATTGCTCAATCATGGGTTGTGCATTGCCGGCTCGGAACCTGTCTCCGGGTCCCGGGTCCGAACGGCGTCTGCCGGGTTCGGCGGCGAAGACGTATCATCCAACAAGACTGCGGTGGAGAACAATCGCATGAAGCATTTCCTGAACGGCGTTGCCATTGCTGCGGCTCTGGCGATTGCGGCGCCTGCGGTGGCGCAAGCCCAGTCCTTCAGGGCGTCGCCCAGCGACAATGTGGCCAACCAGCTTAACCAGCAGGAATTGCAGAGGCTTCAGGCCGGCCCTGCTGCGGGGGCCATGACCGCGCCGGCCCCGATGACCTCGCCAGGAGCCAGAGTGAGCGGCGGCGGAAACATTCCGGCGCCGACCGGGCCGCGGCCGATGCCGCCGCCGCCGCCGATAGCGGCACCGGTCCGCTGAACAACCGCCCCGGGTGCCGTCAGCGCACCCCGTCGCAAGGGGTCCAATGGACCCCTTGCCCGGCAGAGCAACCCGACCCGGCGCTTCGATCCGTTGCCGCTTGCTGATACCCGCCGACCAGGGCCGTCTAGCCTTGGCGATCGGAGTCGAGCACCGCCTGCACCTTTGCCGGATCGACATTCGGTGTCGGGATGCCGGAGCGCTCGACCTGCAACAGCCCCGGCACCCGGCTGTCGCGCTGGCCCCAGCCGCGGTTCAGCGCCTCGGTCAGCTCTTCGAGCGCCAGATTGGCGAGCCGCATCGGCACCGCCACCTCCTTGCCCAGCCCGACCGCGAGCGAGACGTCCTTGTGCAGCAGCCGCAAGGCGAAATCGGCCGGGTCGTAGCTGCTGGTCAGGAATTTGCCGAGCCGGTCGAAGGTGCGCTGCCGCCCAGTCGCGCCCTGCCGCACCGCCTCCCACAATTCAAGCGGATCGACCCCGGCCTTGATCCCCATCGTCATGACCTCGGCGAGCGCCACGCCGACCACCGCGCTGGTGCAGTTGTGGACCAGCTTGGCGATCGTGCCGGCGCCGATCGGGCCGATATAGCGGGCCTGATCGCCCATCGCGTCGAGCACGCTCTTGTGCCGGTTGAACTGCTGCTCGTCGCCGCCGACCCAGATCGCCATCTTGCCGCTGGCCGCGCCCGAGGGGCCGCCGCTGACCGGCGAGTCGAGCATGTAGAGGTTTTTCTCGGCGAAGGCGGCGTTGAGCTTGCGCACCACCGCGACCGAGTTGGTCGACATATCGAAAAATGCGGTGTCGGGCTTCATGCCCTCGATCAGACCGTTCGGTCCGAGCGCCACCGCCTCGACATCGGCCGGGACAGGCAGGGAGGTGAACACGACCTCCGATGTCGCCCCGACCTGCCGCGGCGAATTCGCCCATTCCGCGCCTTTCGCGAGAAACGGCTCGGCCGCGGCGCGGTTGAGATCGTAGACGACGAGCTGGTGCCCGGCCTTCTGCAAATTGGCCGCCATGCCTTTGCCCATCATTCCGAGTCCGATAAAGCCGACGCGCATCTCGATCCTCCGCCCTTCCCGATGCTGACCAGGCCCGGAGTGTGGCCGGGCGTCGGGGCGCACGCAAGGGGAGCGCGGCCGGCCATGACGACACGCTCGATCCCGGCGAGATCGGGTACGACCGCCTCGACGCGCAGACCGTGCTGCGTCAGGATCGCGGCGACGGAAGCCGCCTGTCCGATACCGATCTCGGCGGCGAAGAGACCGCCCGGCTGCAACAGTCGCGGCAGTTCGGCGGCGATCGCGCGATACGCCGCCAGCCCGTCGGCGCCGCCGTCGAGCGCCCGGATCGGATCGTAGTTACTCACTTCGGGCGGCAGGTCGGCAAGAGCGGCTCGCTCGATGTAGGGCGGGTTCGCGATTACCGCGTCAAACCGGCCGGTCAGCGCCGCGGCCCAGCTTCCGGCGACAAAATGCGCCCGCGCGCCGAGGCCGAGCCGCCCGGCATTGTCGCGTGCCGTCCCGGCCGCGCCCGGCGCGATATCGACCCCGATACCGCTCGCCGCCTTGTACTCGGATAATAGCGCCAGCAGCAGAACGCCGCTGCCGGTCCCGAGATCGAGAAAACGATAGGCGCGGTCGCGCTCCGGCAACTGGGCCAGCACCGCCTCGACGAGCGTCTCGCTCTCCGGTCGCGGATCAAGCGTGTCGGCGGACAGCAGAAATTCGAGACCCCAGAATTCGCGTCGCCCGACAATGCGGGTCAGCGGCTCGTGCGCCAGCATCCGCTCCAGCATCGCCGCGACGCGCGCCTGCTCCGCAGGGTTCAGCTTGCGTTCCGGATGCGCGAAGATTCCCGCCGCGCAGAGGTCCAGCGCCGCCGCGAGCAGCGCCCGGGCGCGCCGCCGCGGATTGTCGATCCCGGCCTTTGTCAGGGAGAAAGCGACCTCTGCGAGCGCGGAACCGACCGAAACGTCCCGGATCACGCCTCCACCATTGCCAGCTTGGCGGCGCGGTCGGCGGCGGTCAGCGCGTCGACGATCTCGTCGAGTGCCTCGCCGGAGACGATCTTGTCGATTTTGTAGAGGGTCAGGTTGATGCGGTGGTCGGTGACCCGGCCCTGCGGAAAATTATAGGTGCGGATACGCTCGGAACGGTCGCCGCTGCCGACCTGGCTCCTGCGGTCGGCGGCGCGAGCCGCGTCGCGTGCCTGCCGCTCCATTTCGTAGAGCCGGGCGCGCAGCACCTTTAGCGCGCGCGCCTTGTTTTTGTGCTGCGATTTCTCGTCCTGCTGGATCACGACCAGCCCGGTCGGCAGATGCGTGATGCGCACCGCGCTGTCGGTCGTATTGACCGATTGCCCGCCGGGGCCGCTGGCGCGGAACACGTCGATGCGCAAATCCTTGTCGTCGATCGCGACATCGACCTCCTCGGCTTCCGGCAATACCGCCACTGTCGCGGCCGAGGTATGGATGCGCCCGCTCGCCTCGGTCTCCGGCACGCGCTGCACCCGATGCACGCCGGATTCGTATTTGAGGCGGGCGAACACGTCGCGTCCGGTGATCGAGGCGGTCGCCTCCTTGAACCCGCCGATCCCGGTCTCCGACAAATCGAGCAATTCGAACCGCCAGCCGCGCAGCGCCGCGTAGCGCTGGTACATGCGGAACAGGTCGGCGGCGAACAGCGCCGCCTCGTCGCCGCCGGTGCCGGCGCGCACTTCGAGGATCGCGTTGCGCTCGTCGTCCGCGTCCTTCGGCAATAGTGACAGCTTGACGGCGAGTTCCAGTTCCGGCAGCCGCTCGCGCAGCGCCTGAACTTCTTCATCGGCGAGCGCCTTCATCTCGGGGTCGTCGGTCGTGCCGGCCATCTCGGCGGCGGCGGCGAGTTCCGCCTCGGCCCGGCGCAGCATTGCGATGCGATCAACGATCGGCCCGAGTTCGCTGTATTCCTTGGACAGTTTCGCAAACTCGGCGCCGCCGATCCCGACGCCGGACAGACTCGCGCCCAGCTCGGCGTGCCGGCGCAAAAGCTGATCGAAACGCGATTCGAGTACCCGGTCCATCGTCACAGCTTGATGATCGCGGCCAGCGCGGCGACGACCGCGACTGCAATCGCCCCCATGCGCAAGGTCAGCCGCATTTCCATTTCCTTCATTTCGGTCCGCAGCTCCGCCCGCAGCTGGTTCATCTCGCCGCGCAGCTCGGTACGCAGCTGATTGATTTCCGCCCGCAGCTCCGTCCGCAGCTGGTTTATTTCCGCCTGTAGATCGGCCCGCAATGCGGCCAGTTCCGATTGCAGGAAGGCCTTTGTCACCATGTCTTCCGCGATCATCTCGCGGTTGGCTTCGGCGAGGGCCTCGGCCTGCGCCTCGGTGAACCCGACCGATTTAAGCCGCTGCGCATAGGCGAGCGTGTCGAAGATCATCCTGCGCCGGCCCCAGTCAGGACGGCGAGGCGCCCGGCGAGATCGTCGAGCGCGACCTCGCTCTGCTCGCCGCTGTCGAGATCGCGCAATGTCACGACACCGCGCGCCAGTTCGTCGTCGCCGAGCAGTACCGCGGCGCGCGCGCCGATCCGGTCGGCCCGCCGCATTCGGCGCTGCACATTGCCGGAATAGCCGAGTTCAACCATCAGCCCGGCATCGCGCAACTGTTCGGCCAGCGCCAGCAGACGAGCCTCGGCCGCCTCGCCGATCGGCACCAGCGCGACCGGGCGCGGCGGGACCGAGGGCTCGCCGATCAGCATCGCCAGACGCTCGATCCCGGCGGCCCAGCCGACCCCCGGCATCGCCGGCCCGCCCATCAATTCGACCAGCCCGTCATAGCGACCGCCGCCGATCACGGTGCCCTGCGCGCCGAGGTCGGTCGTCACGAATTCGAAAGCGGTATGCGTGTAATAATCGAGGCCGCGCACCAGACGCGGGTTCAGCCGGTATGCGATGCCGAGCCGGTCCAGCCCGTCGCGCACACGGGCAAAGAAATCGCGCGAGGCATCGTTCAGATACGCCGCGAAATCCGGCGCCTCGGCCGCAAGACGCTGGTCCCCCGGGTCTTTCGAGTCGAGGATGCGCAGCGGGTTGCGGTCGAGCCGCCGCCGGCTGTCCTCCGACAATTCGGAAACCCGCCCCGAGAAATACCCCACCAGCGCATCGCGATAGGCGGCGCGGCTCGCGGGATCGCCAAGCGTGTTCAGTTCGAGCGCGACTTTCTCGGCAATGCCGAGCGCGCGCAGGATGCGCTGACCGAGCGCGATGACCTCGATATCGGCCTGCGGCTGAGCCACCCCGAGCAGTTCGATCCCGATCTGGTGGAACTGGCGGAACCGCCCCTTTTGCGGCCGCTCGTAGCGGAACATCGGTCCGCTGTAGAAGAATTTCAGCGGGGTCGACTGGGTCAGCCCGTTCGACAATACCGCGCGCACGACCCCGGCGGTGTTTTCCGGCCGCAGCGTCACCTCCTCGCCGCCGCGATCGGTAAAGGTATACATCTCCTTCGAAACAATGTCGGTGTGCTCGCCGATCGGCCGCGCAAAGACCTCGGTGAACTCGAAGATCGGCGTCGCGATCTCGGCGAAGCCGTAAAGCGTCGCCGCCTCCCGCGCAGTCTCGCTGACCCGGCGGTGGCGTCGCGCGACCTCCGGCAACAGGTCTTGGGTGCCGCGTGCCGGCTGCAGGGCTGGCATGATCGGTCTCTCCGCATGGATCCGCGGCGGCAGCGAAACGGCTGCGCGCAGCCCCCTAACATGGCCTCTCGCGACCGAAGCCTCAAGCGCCGGGGGTAGTGACTCAGTTTGATTGTAACATCACCTGCCCGAGGCCTTGCCGCATGTCGTTCTTGGGTACTGTCTCAGTTTGAATTTTGGCCTTGTCGTTCTGCGGCGCAGGCCGGACCCGCGGCGACCGTACCGAAAGGAGGGCGCTTCAGGACCGCCGGCCTCCCGCCGGGACGCCGGCGGTCCCTGGGGGTTGCTCCGGGGCGGCGCAGCGGGCCAATTTCAAACTGAGTCACTACCCGTTCTTGGCCGGGCTTGGCCCGTCGGCCTTCAGCCCACGGACTTGATCCGTGGGCATCCACGAGAAGGCGGGAGGCTGGGGCGGCTCGTGGATGCCCAGCCCAAGGCCGGGCACGAACGAACCATGATCCGGCATGACAATGCTGTCTGTTACATTCAAACCGAGTCACTACCGCGCCGGGACAAAGGCCGGGTTGCGGGGTTTGCGCAGGCAGACCGGCTACCCTATCGATCGCCGCGCAGACCCTGCGGATCGTCGCCGCGCTTCCGGCAGATCAGCTTGATGCCGGGTTTGAACGCCAGCCGTCTGCGCACGAGTTCAAAACCGAACCCGTCGAGCAGCCGGATCAGCGAGCGCGGTGTGAAATAAATGCAATGCCCCGGCGGGCCGAACCCGGATCGCCGGCGAACATCGCTGGGCTGGTTCCAATGGGTCAGGTCGGGGGTGGTGATGTAAAGAATTCCGCCCGGATGCAGCAGCCCGGCAATCGTCCGACAGAACGAGCGCACGTTCGGAACGTGTTCGATGACCTCGGAGGAATAGACGATATCGAACCGGCCGGGGGCGGTCGCCGCGAATTCCTCGACCGTGCCGCAGAAGAATTCGTTCGCGGGAAAGTGCCGGCGGGCGTAGCCGATCGCGGGAGGCTCCAGATCCACCCCGGTCGCCGCGAGTCCGGCTTCGCGCGCCGCTTCGACGATAAAGCCGCCGCTGCACCCGATATCGAGCAAACGGCCTGCCTCCGGGGCGACCCGCCGCAATGCCCGAACGCGCCGGCGCGCTCGTCGCATCTTCTTGTCCGGCTTCGCGAAATAACCCGTTGTCGCGCCGTTCGCGGTGTCGGCGTAAAGGGCGCGGGTCTCGGCCGAACCCGGCAGCGGATACACAAACAGCGTGGCGCACTCGCCGCAGCTGAACAGATCGAAACCGTTTGCCTCGGTGAACCGTGACGGCCGCGAGCCGAGGCAGACAGGACAGGTCGGCACAGGCGAAAGCATAGCGAACAGGCTCAATTCGGTAAATGGATGCGGGCGCGCAACCCGCCGAACGGCGATGTTTCGAGGCGGATGTCGCCGCCGTGGCTGCGCGCCATGTCGCGCGCGATCGTCAGGCCAAGCCCGACACCGCCGGTCGCCTGGTTGCGCGACGCATCGAGACGGATAAACGGGCGAAACACGCGTTCGCGTTCCCGCTCGGGAATGCCGGGTCCGTCATCATCGACCAGGATGTCGACCCCGTCCTCGGCCGGCACCATCGACAGCCAGACATGCTTTCCGTAACGGCGCGCATTGGCGATCAAATTGCCGAGACAGCGGCGCAGCGCGTTCGGCCGCACCGGCATGACCAGTTCGGGGCCGGGAGCGACCGTCAGGGGCGTGCCGTCGCGCCGTACCGCCGCCGCCAGATCCTCGATCAACAGCCCGATATCGGTCTCGACCGGGGTTTCGCTCCCCTCGCCGCGAGCAAAATCGAGATAGGAATTGACCAGCCGCTCCATCTCGGCGATGTCGGAGTTCAGTTCCGCCGAAACCGCGTCGTCGACGATCAGCGCCACCGCCAGTTTCATGCGGGTCAGCGGTGTGCGAAGATCGTGCGAAACGCCGGCGAGCATTTCGGTGCGCTGGCGGATCTGGCGCTCGATGCGGTCGCGCATCCGGATAAAGGCGGCGGCCGCCTGCCGGACTTCGAGAGCGCCCTCGACCTTTGTGAAAACGACCGGCCGCCCCTTGCCGAACCCGTCGGCGGCGGCGGCCAGCCGGCGCAGCGACCTCACCTGATTGCGCAGGAAGATCCCGGCGACGCACAGCAGAATCAGCGACGAGCCGACCATCCAGAGAATAAAGATATACGTCGTCGGCGTGTAGAGACGGCTGAACGGCACATGCGTCAGCAGCAGACCACCGCCGAGTTCGACCGCGACCAGCACATACTGGTCGTCATTCGCGGCGTCGATGGCAAACGGCCGGCCGACGCGCTTCGCCATCGCCCTTTGCAGCTGCGATTCGAGGGTCGAGCCGCCAACCGGCGGAAAACCGGACAATTCCGTACCGGGCCGGAACGAGACGATCAGCTCGGCGACCCGCGCCACCTTGTCGAACAGAGCCTGCCGCTCGGCCGGTGTCGCCGTCTTGTGCATCGCGTCGATGACCAGCTCGATATCGCCGGCCACATCGGCGGACAGGCGATACGACACCGCCTCCCAGTGCCGGGCGTAAAACACAATGGCGGCAATGACCTGAACCAGAACCAGCGGAATGACGATCAGCAGCAGCGAGCGGCCGAACATTGACTGCGGCAGCAGCCGCTTCAGCCAGTTCTGCGGCCGCAGGTCGAGTGTTTCCGAAGCCGCCGCCGGCCCGGCGGTCGCCGGCTCGCTCAGCACCGGCTCACTCCGGCTTGAGGGCATAGCCGGTGCCGCGCACGGTCTGGAGATAGCGCGGAAAGCGCGGGTCGGGTTCGATCTTGCGGCGCAGTCGGGTCATCTGCACATCGACATTGCGGATATTGCCGCTGAACGGGGCCGATTGCGACAGATCCTCGCGCGAGACCGCCTCGCCGGCGCGCACCGCGAGCGCGGCGAGCAGCCCCGCCTCGGCGCTGGTCAAATGCACCGGTTCGCCGCCGCGAAACAGTTCGTTGCGGCCGAGATCGAAGCGGAACGCACCAAAGCGAACGCTGCCCGCCAAATCGGCTGCCGCGCCGCGCCGGTCCAGAATGTTGCGCAGACGCAGCACCAGTTCGCGCGGCTCGAACGGTTTGGCAAGATAATCGTCGGCGCCCTGTTCGAGGCCGTTGACGCGGTCTTCCGGCTCGCCCATCGCGGTCAGCAGCAGGATCGGAACCCGCTTCTGTCCCGTCTCGCCGCGCAATGAGCGGGTCAGCTCGATGCCGGTTTCTCCCGGCATCATCACGTCGAGCACGATCAGATCGAACGCAAAGCTCATCAGGCTGGCGCGCGCCTCGGCGGCATCGGCGGCCAGCGTGACCCGGAAGCCGTTGTCGGACAGATAGCGGTGCAGCAGCCTGCGCAGCCGCGCATCGTCGTCGACGACGAGAAGGTGAGGTTCGAGATCGCTCATCGCGGCCATACTACCGCATCTCGCGTCGTTCCCACGAAAGTGCGAGGAATAATGACGGCTCGACGGGACCGCCGGCCTCTGACCGGCATCAGGTGAAACAAAACTTCGCCCGGACCGGCGGGACGCCGGCGGTCCGATCTCTTTGATCTTCGTTCACCGCCGCTCCGGCGCGAAACGGGCGCGGTCGTCGTCATCGGCGATGATGCCGAGCAGCACCTGGCGAAACCCCTCGACGGCAGCGCTACCGACGGCGCGATAGGCGGCGGCGACCCGGGCGCGCTGCGGCGCCGACAGTCGCCGCTCCAATTCACGGCCGCTGTCGGTCAGCTCCAGCAGCCGCTGCCGGCGGTCGTCGGGGCCGCGATGCTGCACGACAAACCCCTGCCGCACGAGCTGGCCCAGCACCCGGTTGAGGCTCTGCTTTGTGATGCGCAAAATGCCGAGCAGCTCGCCGACCGTCATCTGCGGATGGCGGCCGACAAAATGCACGACCCGGTGATGCGCCCGCCCGAAGCCGTACTCCGCAAGGATTGCGTCGGGCTCCGCGGTAAAGTCCCGATACGCAAAAAACAGCAGCTCGATCCCTTCGCGAACCGCCTCCTCGGCAAGGTCCGGGGGCGCCGCGTCGGATTTCCGGAGTCCGCTATTTATGTCAGCCATGTTGACTTATTTCGTAATGTCCGGTACGCTCAGGGCGGTTTCGCGATATAAAGTTGCCCACCACATCCGTTCGACAGAACTCTCGGTGAGGAAGGCCCAATGGCAGATTCCGTGCTCCCCTTTGACGACCGCGACGGTTTCATCTGGTATGACGGCCGCCTCGTCCCGTGGCGCGACGCCAAGCTGCACGTGCTGAACCACGGGCTGCATTATGCGAGTTGCGTGTTCGAAGGCGAGCGCGTCTACAACGGCAAGGTCTTCCGCATGGAGGACCATAACGAGCGGCTGATCAATTCGGCCCGGATTCTCGGTTTCGAGGTCCCCGCCGGCATGGACGATCTGGCCCGGGCCACTCTCGAAGTCGTCGCCGCGAACAGGATTGTTGACGGCTATGTGCGGCCGATCGCGTGGCGCGGCGCCGAGCAGATGGGTGTCTCGGCGCAGGCGAGCCGGATTCATCTGGCGCTGGCCTGTTGGGATTGGCCGGCTTATTTCTCGCCGGAAGCGCGCGCCAAGGGCATCCGCATGCTGTGGTCGCGCTGGGCCCGTCCGGCGCCGAACACCGCACCGACCCAGGCCAAGGCCTCCGGTCTCTACATGATCTGCACGATGGCCAAGCACGAGGCCGAGGCGCAGGGCTGCGATGACGCGCTGATGCTCGACTGGCGCGGCCAACTCGCCGAGGGCACCGGCGCCAATATCTTTCTCGCGATCAACGGCGAACTGCACACACCGACGCCGGATTGCTTTCTGAACGGCATCACGCGGCAGACCGTCATGGCATTGGCGCGCAGCCGCGGCATCAAGGTCGTCGAGCGCGCGATCATGCCCGAGGAGCTGGCGAATGCCGATGAGGTATTTCTGACCGGCTCGGCCGCCGAGGTCACGCCGGTCGGCGAGATCATCGGCCAATACGGTCATTACCGGTTCACGCCGGGCCGGATTTGCCGGCTGATGTGGGAGGATTACGACCGGACCGTCGGAAAACAGCTTGCCGCCGCATAGACCCCCGGTCGCGTGCCGCGGCGCATTTCGTGACTTCGTCAACAGCTCGCCGCAATTCTGCGGTGTCGTTACGTTTTCTCTACTGCGGCCGGTAGTGGGCGTGGACAGACGAGGTCTTGATCGATGATCGCGGCATTTGGCGGCAGCGCCTATACGATTGCGGCGGCGCCGCTGTTGCCGTGGTGGGTGATCGCGGCGCTGGCCGGCATCGCCGTCCTGGTGCTGGCGATCGGCGCATGGCGGCGCGCCCGCGGCATAGCCTGGCGCCTGGCGGCGCTGGCGATGCTGCTGACGATCCTGGTTAATCCGTCGCTGGTCGAGGAGAAGCGCTCGCCGCTGCGCGATGTTGCCGTCCTTGTCCTCGACGAGTCGGCGAGCCAGAGTATCGGCGAACGGCGCGAGACAACCGAGAGGGCGCTGGAGACGCTGCGCGATCGGCTCGGCCGCGAGCGCGACCTCGACGTGCGGATCGTCCGCACCGGCCAGAACCAGCCCGGCAGCGGCGGCGACGGCACCAAGCTGTTCACCGCGCTGAGCCGCAGCCTGGCCGATGTGCCGCGGCAGCGGCTGGCCGGCATCGTCATGATCACCGACGGGCAGGTGCACGACGTGCCCGGGATCGCGCCGGAGACCGCCGCCGGCGAGCTTGGCGCGCCGCTGCACGTGCTGCTCTCGGGACGCCGGAACGAGCACGATCGCCGGCTCGCGATCGCGAACGCGCCGAGCTTCGGGCTGGTCGGCAAGGAAATGCCGCTGACCGTGCGGGTCGAGGACCTCCCGGCGCCGGCGGAGGGCAGGACCGCCCCGGAGCGGCGCGCCCGCATTACCTGGCGCAAGGATGGCGGCGCGCCGAACCCGATGACGGTGCCGGTCGGCCGCGATGTGATCCTGTCGATCCCGATCGACCACGGCGGCCCGAACGTTCTGGAAATCGAGGTCGAGGCTGGGCCGCAGGAACTGACGCTGGCGAACAACCGCGCCGCGATCGTCGTCAACGGCGTGCGCGACCGGCTGCGTGTCCTGCTCGTATCCGGCGAGCCGCATGCTGGCGAGCGCGTCTGGCGCAACATCCTGAAATCCGACCCATCGGTCGATCTGGTGCATTTCACGATCCTGCGACCGCCGGAAAAACAGGACGGGACGCCGATCCGCGAGCTGTCGCTGATCGCCTTTCCGATCCGCGAGCTGTTCGATGTCAAGCTCGCCGAGTTCGACCTGATCATCTTCGACCGCTACAGCCAGCGCGGCATCATTCCGCAGGCCTATATCGACAATGTCGTGCGCTACGTGCGCCGCGGCGGCGCGCTGCTCGAAGCCGCCGGTCCGACCTTTGGTACGCCGATGACGCTGTTCCGCACGCCACTCGGCGAGATTCTGCCAACCGAGCCAACCGGCGACGTGCGCGAACAGGGGTTCCGGCCGCAATTGACCGGGCTCGGGCGGCGTCATCCGGTCACCGCCGATCTGCCCGGCGCCGGCAAGCCGGGAGAGGCGCCGAGCTGGGGACGCTGGTTCCGGCAGGTCGAAGGGCGGCGCCACAGCGGCACCGCGATCATGAGCGGCGAGAACGGCGGACCGCTGCTCGTGCTGGACCGGGTCGGCAACGGCCGGATCGCGCAGCTCATGTCCGACCAGATGTGGCTGTGGGCGCGCGGCTTCGAAGGCGGCGGTCCGCAGGCCGAGCTGCTGCGCCGGCTCGCCTACTGGCTGATGAAGGAGCCTGATCTCGAAGAGAACGATCTGCGCGCCGTTATCGAGGGCGACCAGCTCAAAGTGACCCGCCAGTCGCTCGAACCCGATGACAGCCCGGTGACGGTTACCGCCCCCGACGGCACGACCTCGACACTGACCCTGGCCCCCGCGGAAGGCGGGCGCAGCACCGGGACGGTAGCGATCTCGCAGATGGGGCTCTACCGGGTCAGCGACGGCAACCGCACCGCGCTGGCCGCTGCCGGTCCGCTGAACCCGGTCGAATACGCCGATGTGCGGACCACGGCCGAGAAGCTCGGCCCGACCGCCGAAGCGAGCGGCGGCGGCATCTTCTGGGTCGGCGACGGAGCGACACCGGAGGTGCGCCGCGTCTCGCCCGGCCGCAGCGCGTCCGGTCATGGCTGGCTCGGGTTGCGCCGCAACGGCGACTATATCGTGACCGGGTTTGGCGAGGTGCCGCTGTTCCCGGCGGTCGCCGCGCTGTTGCTGGCGATCGGGCTGCTGATCGCCGCGTGGCGCCGCGAGGGGCGCTGACCCGCCGTCGGAGCCGCGCCAACCAAGCCTTGCATCGGCTTGCGCCGCGACCCCATCCTACGGTCCGGATTGATTGATCCTACGAGGACAAGCCGATGATTCGTCTGCTCTCGCTTGCCGCGGCGCTGCTGACGGCCGCCGCAACCGTCGCGCACGCGCATACCGGGGCTGGCGAGGCTGCCGGCTTTGCGCACGGTCTCGCGCACCCGCTCGGCGGCCTCGATCATGTTCTGGTCATGATTGCGGTCGGCTTGTTCGCGGCGCATCTGGGCGGCCGGGCGCTGTGGCTCGTGCCCCTGTCCTTCCTCGCGATGATGGCGGTCGGCGGGGTGCTCGGGATGGTGGGGATTGGGGTGCCGTTTGTCGAGATCGGGATCGGGCTTTCGGTCGTCGTTCTCGGTCTGGCGGTCGCCTTCGGGATGCACGTCCCGACCGCCGCCGCGATGGCGCTGGTCGGGTTGTTCGCGCTCTTTCACGGCCACGCCCACGGCGCCGAGATGCCGGATGCGGTCTCCGGTCTCGCCTACGCGGCAGGTTTCGTACTGGCGACGGCGCTGCTGCACGCGTTCGGGATCGGCCTCGGTCTCGCTCTCGGCAAGACCGGCGCGGCGATCGGACGCGGCGCGCTGCGGACCGCCGGAAGCGCGATGGCGCTGGCCGGGGTCGCGATCCTGGCCGGTCTCCTGTAAGCGGACGGGGTCAGCCGCCCCATTTCCAGTCGCGCACCTCGGGCATGTCGTCGCCGTGCCTTGCGATATAGTGCTTGTGCTCGACCAGCTTGTCGCGCAGCCGCTGCTTCAGATGCGCGCCGACATCGCGCAGCCGCTTTACCCGGTCGATGACGTCGATCGCCAGATCGAACCGGTCGAGCCGGTTCAGCACGGTCATGTCGAACGGCGTCGTCGTCGTGCCTTCCTCGATATAGCCGCGCACATGGATATTGTCGTGGTTGGTGCGCTTGTAGGTCAGCCGGTGGATCAGCCAGGGATAGCCGTGATAGGCGAAGATCACCGGCCGGTCGCGTGTGAACAGCGTGTCGAAATCCCAATCGCTGAGCCCGTGCGGATGCCGGCTTGGCAGCTCCAATGTCATCAGGTCGACGACATTGACGACGCGCAGCTTCAGGTCCGGCAATTCGCGGCGCAGCAGATCGACCGCGGCGAGGGTCTCCAGGGTCGGCACGTCGCCGGCGCAGACCATCACCGCGTCCGGCTCGGCGCCCTCGTCGTTGCTGGCCCAGCGCCAGATGCCGGCGCCCTGCGTACAGTGCCGCACCGCTGCGTCCATATCGAGCCATTGCGGCGCCATCTGCTTGCCGGCGACGATGACGTTGACGTAATCGCGGCTGCGCAGGCAGTGATCGACCACCGACAAGAGGCAATTGGCGTCGGGCGGCAGATAGACCCGGACGATATCGGCCTTTTTGTTGACGACAACGTCGATAAAGCCGGGGTCCTGATGACTGAACCCGTTATGATCCTGCCGCCACACATGACTGGTCAGCAGGTAGTTCAGCGACGCGACCGGGCGCCGCCACGGGATGTCGCGGCTCGACTTCAGCCATTTGGCATGCTGGTTGAACATCGAATCGACGATGTGGATAAACGCCTCGTAGCACGAGTAGAAACCGTGCCGCCCGGTCAGCAGATAGCCCTCGAGCCAGCCCTGGCATAGCTGCTCGCTGAGCACCTCCATGACCCGGCCGTCGGGTGAGATGTGATCGTCGCCGGGCAGGATTTCCGCCGTCCAGGTGCGGCCGCTCGCCTCGAACACCGCGCCGAGCCGGTTCGAGGCCGTCTCGTCCGGGCCGAAGACGCGGAAATTATCGGGATTGAGGCTTAGCACGTCGCGCAACAGCGGACCGGCGGCGCGGGTCGCCTCCGCCATGACCCCGCCCGGCTTTGGCACCGCGACCGCGTAGTCCCGGAAATCGGGCATCTTGAGATCGCGCAGCAGGATGCCGCCATTGGCGTGCGGGCTCATCCCCATCCGCCGGTTGCCTTCCGGCGCCAGCTCACGCAACACGGCGATTGGGGCGCCGTCCTCGTCGAACAGCTCCTCCGGCCGGTAGCTGCGCATCCATTCTTCGAGCTGCCGCAGATGCTCGGGATGATCGGCGAGACCCGCGAGCGGCACCTGATGCGAGCGCCAATTGCCTTCGACCGGCAGCCCATCGACTTCTTTCGGACAGGTCCAGCCCTTTGGCGTCTTCAGCACGATCATCGGCCAGAGAGGCCGCCGCGAAAATCCGCTGCGGCGCGCCTCCTGCTGGATCACGGCGATCTCGTCGAGCGCCCGGTCGAGCGTCGCCGCCATTTTCTGGTGCATGATCGGCGGATCGTCGCCTTCGACAAAATACGGCTGGTGTCCGTACCCTCTGAGCAGGTCCTCCAGTTCGGATTGCGGCAGCCGGGCGAACACGGTCGGGTTGGCGATCTTGTACCCGTTCAGGTGCAGGATCGGCAGCACCGCGCCGTCGCGCTCGGGGTTGAGAAACTTGTTCGAGTGCCAGGAGGCGGCGAGCGCGCCGGTTTCCGCCTCGCCGTCGCCGATCACGCAGGCTGCAACGAGTGCGGGGTTGTCGAACACCGCGCCATAGGCGTGCAGCAGACTGTAGCCGAGTTCGCCGCCCTCATGGATCGAACCCGGCACATCGGCCGCGGTATGGCTTGGGATGCCGCCGGGAAACGAGAACTGCCGGAACAGGATCTCCATGCCGCGTCCGTTGCGCGGAAGATCGGAATAGACCTCGCTGTAGCTGCCTTCGAGCCAGGTGTTCGCGACGATCGCCGGCGCGCCATGTCCCGGCCCGGTGACATAGATCATATCGAGGTCGCGCGCCTTGATGACCCGGTTCAGATGAACATAGACAAAGCTGAGACCGGGGCTGGTCCCCCAATGCCCGAGCAGGCGCGGCTTGACGTGATCGAGCCGCAACGGCTCGCGCAGCAGCGGGTTGGCGAGCAGATAGATCTGTCCGACCGACAGGTAGTTCGCGGCCCGCCAATAGGCGTCGATCGCGGCGAGTTCGGCGTCGGGCAAGGGTCCGGAAACAGCGGCCCGCGCCGCTTCGGCATGCGTGTCCAATGGCTATCTCCCCGGAGACCCGGCCGCGGCGCGGCGGGGTCGTCTCACCATTAAACAACCATGCGGCAACAGGTTCCGGGTTTGGCCGAAATCAAGCCGATCGGCTATGCGGCGCTATCGACGCGACGGCGGCGCGATCGCCCGGCCCTCAGTAGCGGATCGGCAGCGACACCGCCGCGCCGGCGCTGCCGACCGTAAAGGCGGCCTGGTGGAAGGTCGGCTTCGACATGACCGCGCGGACGCCGTTCGACAGGGCATAGCCTTCAGTCGGCAGGCCGATAAAGCTCGTGTCGAGGTGGTCGTTGTTGTTTTCGTCGTGATAGGCCCCGACCGCATAGGTTCCGGGCGCCAGATTGTCGAAGACGACCGTGATCGGCGCGGTGCTGGCCCGCACCTTCTTCATCGCATCCACTTGCGTGCCGTTCAGGAATTTGCTCGGGGTCGCGTACAGCCCGACATAGACGCCGCCCGCGTTGCTCTTGAGGCCGGTGACCGTGACGACGATACGCGCGGCCGACGCCTCAGCGGCGGTAAAGATGACAGACGTGAGGGCAAGCGCAGAAAACAGGATGCAACGATGCATACCGGATTCCTCGTTGTTGAAACGGATGCGTGCGGAAAAACGGCCGGAAGCTGCATTTCCGCCGGAGCGGGTTCGGTGTGGTTGCCCGTGCGCGACGGAATATTTCCCGTTCGCGGCGCCGGCTTGTCGGCACTGCGGTAAGATTATGGGATTAAGGTGAAAATTGCCGCATATTTTCCCGAGTTGGGCTAGACCCCGTCAGAGCCGGTTCATATCGCGACGCCGGAACCTCCGATCTCCGAGCGCACCCGGCGCAATTCGGCGGCGAGAGGCCCAAGAGCTTCGCGGCAAGCCGTCCGGTCGCCGGATTTTGCCGCCTGCTCCAGCCCTGCGACAACCCGGCTGACGCCGTATGCGCCGACCGCCCGTGCCGCGCCCTTTAGCCGGTGCGCCGCCGCGGCGAGTGCCACGAGGTCGCCCGAGCGGGAGGCCGCGACGATAACCCGCTCCGCCTCGACAGTGCTGTCGGCGAATTTGGCCAAAAGGGCATTGATCCCTGAAACATCGTCGCCGAGCCAGGCAGACAGCACGTCCCGATCGATCGCGCTGCCGGTTGCGCCGCCGCGCGATGCGGTTTCGGAAGCGGCATCGAAAATCGGCAGCCAGCGTTCGAGGATCGTGCGCAATCGGTCAAGCGCCACGGGCTTGGCCAGATAGGCGTCCATACCGGCGGCCAGGCAGCGCTCTTCCTCGCCGCGCATGGCGTTGGCGGTCACCGCGACGATCGGAATGCGCGGCGAGGATGACGGCGCTTCCGAATTGCGCAGCCGCTTTGCCAGTTCGTAGCCGTCCATGCGCGGCATGTGGATGTCGGCGAGGATCGCGTCATAGCGATGCTTCTCCAGCGCGGTCACCGCCTCGACACCGTCCTGGCAAGTGTCGGCTCCGATACCCAGCAAGGCGAGCTGACGGACCAGGACCTCGCGGTTGACGGGGTGATCGTCGACGACGAGCACCAGCGGTCCGCCTCCGGCCGGGCCGGTTGTCCCGGCGGACTGCCGCATCCCCGGCTTTGGACGCGTTCTGAGCAGAGAATCGGCGGGCGCGGCGCGCAGGATCAATGTCGCGGTGAATGTCGAGCCGGCTCCCGGCGAACTCTCGACCGTGATGTCGCCGTGCATCAGGTTCGCCAGGCGGCGGACGATCGACAGACCGAGCCCGGTGCCGCCATAGCGGCGCGTCGTCGAGCTGTCGGCCTGGGTGAAGGGTGTGAACAATCGGGCCTGCTGGGGGGCGTCGAGACCGATGCCGCTGTCGATAACGGCAATCGTAACGCGTGTCCTGCCGCCGCCGAGCGGCGCCGTCGCGGCCTGCACGCGGATGCCGCCAGCATCCGTGAACTTTATCGCATTGCTCAGGAGATTGAAGAGGATCTGCCGTACTCGGATCGGATCGCCGATCAGGCCGTCTTCCGAGCCGGCGCGAAGCTCGGTCGTGATCGCAAGGTCCTTTGCCTCGGCCTGTGGCGCCAGCGTGTTCACGGCGCCCTCGACCAATCCCGACAGCGAAAAAAGCGTTTCCTCAAGTTCGAGTCGACCGGCCTCGATCTTCGAGAAATCGAGGACATCGTCGATGATCCGCAACAGCGCCTGCGCCGATTCGCGCATCGTATCGACGGTGCGCCTCTGCTCCGGGCTCAGCCCCTGATGCTGAAGCACCTCCATCATGCCGAGCACCCCGTTCATTGGCGTGCGGATTTCGTGACTCATCGTCGCGAGAAAGGTGGATTTCGCCTGATTGGCCGCTTCCGCCTCGGCGCGCGCCCGCTCGGCGGCATCGCGCTGGCGCGCCAACGCCTCCTCGCGTTCCTTCAGCTCGGTGACATCGCGGTGCACGATCAGGCGGCGCCCACCCGGCAGCGCGATCCAGTGCACCTCGACCCAACGGCCGGCGCGCCTGTGGATTTCGTAGTACCGCTGCCGATCGAAGAATTTCTCCATCCGTCCGGCGAGCACCTGCTCCGCCATGCCCTCCTCCGCCGCAACCTGGCGGTTCTCGATTTGCCAGCGAAAGATCTCGCGAATGTTGCGGAACCCGGCGAAGACGTCCCGAGGCAGGCCGTTCAACTCGAAGACCGCGTCGTTCATCTGAATGATGTCGCCGTCAGGCTCGAACAGCGACACGCCCGCCGGCAGACTGTCGAGCAGGAAGCGGCGCATTTCCGCCTCGCGCGCGATGTGCTCTTCCTGTTCCTTGAGCGCGGTCACGTCGCGCACGATCACCAGCAGGTGGCGATCGGGCGCCGGGTGCAAATTGATTTCGGCCCACATCCCGTTCGGCATCCGGGCGGTGCGGGTCATATCGCCCGCTTCCAGGATCTGCGCCCGCCGCTGCCGGATGAATTCCTCCTCCGGTATGTCAAAGCCAAAATCGCCGCGGCGATACAGGTAACGCAGGATCTCCTGATGCGTACTGCCCGGGCTGACCAGTTCCGGCGGCAGGTCCAGCACCCGACCCGAACGGTCCGAGTTCTCCAGGATCACCCCGTCCGGGTCCATCAGGATGATGGCGTCGCGCACATGACGGAGCATGTGCGAGGCGCGCTCCAGTTCGCCGGTGCGCTGGCGCAACTCGTTCAGCAGCCGCGCATTTTCCATAGCGATGATCGCCTGCGTCGCGAAATTTCGCAGGAAGGCGATCTCCTTGTCCGAAAACGGCCTGATCTCCTGGCGATAGACGGTCAGGATGCCGAGCACCGCCTCGTCTCTGACCAGCGGCACGGTCAGGCTGGTCCGGGCGCCGCCAAGCTCGATCAGCGCTCGGATCACCGGGTCGCCCTGCCGGTACAGTTTGGCGGTCCGGAGATCGGTGAAATGCAGATAACCGGTTTCACGCGCGACCCTGGCAAACCCGCCGCGCGGTCCCGGAAAGACGGTGCGGCCGGCCAGAAAAGTGCGAACCGGCGACGGTAAGCTGCGTGTCGAAACGACTTCGAACCTATCGCCCCGCCAGATCCCGATACCGGCAAAGGCGCCGTCGCAGGTGCGGGCTGCCTTCTCGGCGATCAGGTCGAACACCGGGGCCAGATCGCCGCAGGAGCCGTTGATGGTTTGCAGCACCTCGGTCGTCGCGGTCTGCTGATCGAGCGTCTCGCGCAATTCGGCTTCGCGACGTTTCGCATCGGTGATGTCGAAATAGGTCAGCAATCGTCCGCCATCGGGCAGGACGACACCCTGGTACAACAGGGTGCTGCCGTCGGCCCGCTGCATCTCGATCGGTGCAATATTGCCCGCGCGGATCGCCGAAACGCGAGATTCCACAAAGGCGTCGAACTCCGCTTCCGGTACATTATAGACGTGATTGTAGCGATTGTAGTTGATCAGCTCGGCCATGGTCGGACCGGTCGCGATAAAGGCGTCCGAGACGCCCCACATCTGACGAAATGCCCGGTTGATGAGCCGGGCGCGCAGATCGCGGTCCATGAACACCACGCCGTAATCGATCGTGTCGAGAACGGCGTGCAGCTCGCCGAGCAGACGCTCCTTCTGGCGATTTGATTCTTCGAGCTCGGCGGCGCGGCGCCGGCTCTCCTCGAACAGTCGGGCGTTTTCCAACGCGATGACCGCCTGCGCCGCAAAGCCCTGCACAAGCGCGCATTGTTTTTCGGAAAACGGCCGGACCTGCTGACGGTAGAGCGACAGCGAGCCGAGAACATCGCCCTCCTTGACGAGCGGGATCGAGATCATGCTGCGAAAACCGCCGAGCTCGGCGGCCGCGACGGTCAGCGGGTCGCGCATCCGGTAGGAGGGCGACTCGCGGATATCGTCGCGGGAGCGGACGCGCGGATCGTTGACGACCTCGGCAAGCGTCGTCCTGGGGCCGGGTTTCAGCGGGCCGCGCGTGACGTACTCGGCATAGGTCGGCGGCAGGTCCCGCAAGGCGGCGGCGCGAAAGACCGCGCCGTCATGGAGCCAGAGCAATCCGGCATCGGCCTCGCACAGACCGGTCGCCTTTTCGAGGACGGCGTTGAAGACCGGCGCGGGGTCGCGTGGCGAGTTGTTGATAACGCGCAGGATTTCGGCCGTCGCACCCTGGTAGTCGAGGGCTTCTTCCAGGTCGCGGGTGCGCTGTTGCAGTTCGGCAACCAGCCGGGCGTTCTCGATCGCGATCACCGCCTGGTCGGCAAAGCCGGTGACGAGGGCAATCTGCCGGTCGGTGAACGGATCGACACCGGGGCGGCCGACCGTAAACATGCCGATCGGCACCCCGTCTCGCGACAGCGGTACGGCGAGCATCGATCGGATACCGCCGATACGCGCTTCCTCTTTCGGACCGTATAGCGGATCCGTCCAGGCATCGACGATCTGGATCGTGCTCCGATGCAGAGCCGCGCGCCCCACCACAGTGTCCTCCCCCGGCCGGATCGGAGTGGCGCGTTCGATCGTCTCGAATTCCGGGGTGAGCAGGTGCCCGGCGGCGTAGTGGTAGGCGCCGTCGCGATAGCGATAAAGAACCGCGGCATGCGCGCGGGTGCGTTGCGCGACTGTCGTAATCAGTGTTTGCAGCACGGCATCGAGATCGAAATCGGCGCGGCTGATCGCCCGCAGCACCTCGGCGGTGACCGCCTGCAATTCCTGCGCTTCCCGCAGTTCGGTTATATCGCCGGTGGCGCCGACAACGCGCCGGACCCGACCCGTCGCATCGCGTATTGCCATCCCGTGCTGCCGTGCCCAGCGCCATGTCCCATCGTCGGCCCGATAGCGGTATTCGCAATCGAGGCGGGCACGGTTGCCTTTGAACAGCGCGCGCCACGTCTGCCGGTAGGCCGGCAGGTCCTCGGGATGGATGCGGCTCGTCCAATCCTCGGGCGTGCGCAACTGCTCCCGCCTGATGCCGAGCATTCCGCCCAGTTGCGGCGCGTAGTAGATTGTGTTGTTTGTCGCGTCGTAATCGTAGACGGCTTCGTTGATCGATTCGAGCGCGAGTGCGTAGCGTTCGGCGCTGGACGGCGGCGGCTCGATGTCGTTCATGTGCAATCCACTCGGGTCCTGAGCGGGTTATTCTACAGCCGTGTCGTATCGGGGGTATGTCAAACCGATGATGGTTTGTATCGCCTGTATCGCGATCGAGACGACACTGAGAAGATATCCGCAATACGACAGACCCGATGCCCCGACATGACCCGGGCGCACTGCGCGACCCGGTCCCGCCATTGCTTCGGCCTGTCATCGGTAGCCGATCCACTTGGCACGGAGGCCGCGACAATATCGGGAACGCTGATTTGCGCCGCTCTTGCTTTCGCCGCTGCGCACCGTGCCTGTCGCCGACCGGATCGGTCGCGCGTCAATCCTTGGGCGGCACGAACATATAACCGACGCCTCGGACCGTGCGGATTGCCTCCGGGTGCGCCGGGTCGACCTCGACTTTGCGGCGCAATCGGGTGATGCGCAGATCGATCGAGCGGTCGAACGACTCCATGTCGCGGTGAGATGTCACCTCGAGCAGCCAGTCGCGCATCAGCGGCCGGTTCGGATGTTCCGCAAACACCTTGAGCAGGTCAAACTCGCTGGCCGACAACCTGTCTTCGCTGCCGTCCTCGGGATTGCACAGAACCCGCCGCTCAAGATCGAGGATGCGGCGTCCCATGCGCACCCGCGCTTCCTGGCCCGCGCCAGCACCGGTCCCGGCAGTCCCGATCGCGCGCCGCAGCACGCTTTTTACCCGCGCCAGCAATTCGCGCGGCTCGAACGGCTTTGGAATGTAGTCGTCCGCGCCGGTTTCAAGCCCGACCACCCGGTCCACCGTATCCGTTGCGGCCGTCACCATGATGATGCCGATGCGGGCGCTGCGCTCCCGCAGCCAGCGCGCCAGCACGAAACCGTCCTCGCCGGGGAGACCGATATCGAGCATGACCAGGCTCGGCAGATCGCGTTCGATCAGCCGTCGCAATGCGCCGCCGCTCTCGACTCCGCTGACCCGAAAGCCGTTGCCTGTCAAATAATTGACAAGCAGGTCGCGCTGGGTCGCTTCGTCCTCGACCACAACGATATGGGGCCGATCGTCCATGCCTTGGGCTCTCTCGGCGTTCGATTGTGGGCGTAAGCCGGCGCCAACTTAAGCGCGGACCGGCGTCGGCGTAAAGCACCACGGCCCGAGGCGTAGGCAGCGCGGCCCGAGGCGTAGGCAGCACGGCCGGACGGCAGCATGGACTGCCGGCCGGGTTCGAGGCGAGGGCCGGCCTGGCTACCCCCGCCCATGGAACTCACGCTTCGACCACCAGCGTCGAGTCGATCCGGATCGGGCGGGAAATGTTGAAGTAGTTGGGCGAGGTCTTCATCACAATCTCGTGGATTTCGCGGAAATCCGCCTCGCTGCCGTTACCCTTCATCGTGACCGTATAATGGATCGTCTCATAACCGGGCGGCACGGCGGCGTCGATCCCGAGAAAGCCGCGCAGATCGAGCTGTCCCGAGGTTTCGATTTCGACCTTGTCGAGGTGGATTCCCTTCATTGCGGCGCCGGCGACATAGCCGACCATGATGCAAGCGTTGAGCGCCGCCATCAGCATTTCCTGCGGGTTGGGGGCGGTGTTCTGGCCGAGCAGCTCCGCCGGCTCGTCGATATCGATCTCGAAATGCCGCTTAATCTCCTGGCCGCCAAGGTGATACGAGTCGACCGTTGCGCGGCTTTTCGTCTGGCCCTGCCAGGCCGATTTGACCGCGAAGCGGACGATGCCCTTCGCCGGGTCTTCGGCGACGTCGTGAATCTCCTGCTTCAGCGCCTCGATATCGATTCCATTGACCTGACCGGATTTGACCTGAGTCATCACGTCGTTCATTTCCTGCTCCTGCTTGCGGGTTGGAGATGTGGAAAGGGATCTTTTCAGCGGGATATTGGCGGATCAGCAGAAGGCCGGTGCGATCCTCTCCAGCCGCTCCCCGGCCCCGGGCCGCAAATGATCGACCGTGGCAAGAAAGTTCGGGTGGCTCATGCCGGAGCCGATAAAGGTCCAGCGCAGCGCCTGTAGCTGCGTTTCGATAAACATGGCCCGCTCGAACTCGCTGAGTTCGCGGCCGGTCGCTCGGGAAAAGCTTTCGAGATCGAGCCTGACCTGCTGAACCAACCCGCCATCGAGAAAACCGCCGATTGCGACATAGCCGTCGATGGCCTTGTCGCGCTCCGTTTCACTGCACCTTTCGGCAATGCTTTCGACCATCAGCGTGTCGAGTTTCGCGTGCCGGACCTCTTCCATCCAGTGATGGCGCAGCAGGCTCTTGAATTGCGGATCGAGCTGCTGGTCATCCTGGACGCTGTAGAGGAAGTGCCGCTGCGTCATCCATTCGATGTGCAGGATCGTCAACGATACCGCCAGCGGATGATGGGCGAGCACGGCGCGGGCAATAGCGTCGGCCGGGCCGATCATTCCGCAGCTGCTGCCGAACCCGGCCTCGAATTCCTCCCGGAAACGGTGGAACAGCTGAATGTGCTTGGCCTCCTCGCCGGCAAAACCGAGGAATGCCCGCACCCGATAATCATCCTCATTCAGCTGCGGCCGTACGTGGTCGAGCACAAACGGCAGGATGAATTCCTCCACCAGCCCGAACATATGAAGATATCCGGCGCCGCGGATTTGGTTCATCACCCGCTGCTCGTCGGGGGTCAGAAAATCTAGGGTCTGCGTCCGCGCCAGCGACTCGGGCAGAAACGGTTTCGAGAAATTGAGCCGACGCTCACCGCCGATCAGGTCCTCGATACGCCATCCGAAACGCTCGGACGAGGACAGCACCTCCTGATAGGAAAACTGCTGGTACATGATGATAACGCCTCTTACCAGTGGCCCCGGACGCATCCCCGGACACCGATGACGAGGACGTTATACGCCCTGTGTATCGTCGTTATGTCGCGCGCCGGCTTGCTTGGTATTTCCGGTATCGAACAGGTATCGTTTGTGTCGTCGGTCTCGGCGGTCGCTCATGCCGATTGCGGCAGCGCGCAACGGCTTGTCCGTGCGGGGACGGCCGACGCCGCATCCGCAGGGCCGGTATTGATACGGATGATGCAGACGCGATACCGACGATACGAAATCGTCAGTTCGCGCCATACCCTGGATACAAACATCGCATAAGTTCATATCGACATCGATCCGGACCAGGGATTGGGTTTATGGCGAAGTACCGAAATCATCTCCCGCAACAGGATGGCGGGCTGTTTCTGACCGACGGCGGCATCGAGACCACGCTGATTTTTCATGACGGGTTCGAGCTGCCCTATTTCGCGGCATTTCATCTGCTGCGCGATGCGAAGGGCGCCGAGGCGCTCCGGTGGTATTTTTCGCGCTACGCGGCGATCGCCCACACCTGCGAAACGGGGTTCATTTTCGAGGCCGCCACCTGGCGTGCCAACCCGGATTGGGCCGAGAAGCTGGGCTATTCGACGGCGGCGCTCGTCGCGGCGAACCGTCAGGCAATCGACCTGCTGGTCGGGCTGCGCGCGGCGTTCGAGACCGCGCGCTCGCCGATGGTGATCAGCGGCTGCGTCGGGCCGCGGGGCGACGGTTACGATCCGGGCGCACTGATGACGCCGGACGAGGCCGAGGCCTATCATGCCGTCCAGATCGAAACCTTCGCCCGAACCGAGGCCGACCAGGTCACGGCCATCACGATGACCAATACGAACGAGGCAATCGGCATAGCGCGAGCGGGGCGGAAGGCCGGCATGCCGGTCGCGATCTCCTTCACCGTCGAAACCGATGGAAGGCTTCCGACCGGGCAGACATTGAAAGCGGCGATCGGCGAGGTCGACGCGGCGACCGGGGGCGCTCCCGTTTATTACATGGTCAACTGCGCCCACCCGACGCATTTCGCCGGCGCGCTCGCCGAGGCGGCCGCATCAAAGCGGCTGTGCGGGATGCGGGCCAATGCCTCGAAACTGAGCCACGCCGAACTCGATCAAGCAACCGATCTCGACGACGGCGATCCGGTCGAGCTGGCGCAGTCCTATGCGTCGATCCGCGACCGGTTCCCGTGGATCAATGTGCTCGGCGGCTGCTGCGGCACCGACCATCGGCACGTCGAGCAGATTTTCGCGGCTTGCGGAACCGCGACGAAGGGAGGGTGACATGGCCGCACCGAGTCTTGCCGACCAGCCACATTCGGCCGTCATCATGCCGGCACCGGCAGACGCGGCGGCGCGCATCCTGACCACGCTGACCCTCGCTTTCGTCGACGATCCCGCGGTGCGCTGGATGCTCCCCGATCCCGAGCAGCATCTCCGCTATTTCCCGCAATTTGCCCAGGCGCTGGCGGGATCGGCGCTGCCCGCTGGGACCGCCTGGATCGCCGGAGATTGCGAGGGCGCCGCGCTGTGGCTCGCGCCCGATGCACATCCGGACGAACAGGCGCTGCTGGCGCTCGTCGAGGAGGGAGTCGCGCCGCGTCAACAGGCCGACGCTTTCGCTGTTTTTGAGGAAATGGCGCGGCACCATCCGGCTGAACCGCACTGGTATCTGCCGCTGATCGGGGTTGATCCGAGCCGGCAGGGGCGGGGGCTTGGCAGCGCGCTGCTCCGCCGGGTGCTGGAAGCGTGCGACGCGGCGCGGTCGATCGCCTATCTCGAAGCCACCGGCCCCAGGAACCGGCTGCTGTACGAGCGGCACGGTTTCGTGGCGATCGGGCAGATAAAAGTCGGGAACTGCCCGCCGATCACCCCGATGCTGCGACAGCCGCGGACCCGGATGGGGACAAAGAACCGCCCCCTGTTCCGGTCTCTGGAACACCGGAACCAACCGACGCACACAAGTGTCCGGCTCTCTTTCGGCGGGTCGGGATGACGCACATCGCGATGCGGACAATACAAAACCCGGCGCTGACGACATCATCGCAATACAAAACGCCCGTAACCTGCCCCGATCCGCAGCCGCTTTGCTGCGACGCTGCAATCGAGAGGGAACATCCGATGCCGAATGTTTCATCGCGGCGGGACCCGGATCGCTTGCCGGATCGGTTGGACGACATTCCCGATCCGCTCGGCGGACCGGATAGCCGCGCGGGCATTTTACGCTGCCGGATCGCCTTTTATCGGCAGCACCTTCGCCAGAGTTCCGATGTCGAATTTGCGGTTATCTATGCTCGCGAATTGACAAATGCGCAGCGCGCACTGGCCGATCTGCTTGAGCAAGGGAACGGCGACGAACCGCCGTAGATGCGACGGGAGTGCAGAAGTCGGCCGTTGGAAGCCGGCAAGCGAACCACCGATCGGATTTCGGGCCACTGTCACGCCAATTCGAAAACCGAAGCCCCGGCACGCGCTACACCTCCGAGCTGTCGAGCGCGTAGCCCACGGAGCGAACGGTGCGCAGCAGATCGCTGCCGCCATTCGCGTTGATCGCCTGACGCAGCCGTCGAATATGCACGTCCACGGTGCGCAGTTCGAGTTCCGCATCCTGCCCCCAGACGCAGTCGAGCAGCTGCTCGCGCGAGAACACGCGGCGCGGGTTCTGTAAAAAGTGGCGCAGCAGCCGGAATTCGGTTGGCCCGAGATGGATCGCCTTGCCGGCGCGGGAAGCCCGATGCGCGACCAGGTCCATTTCCAGGTCGGCGTAGCGCAGCACGCCGTCCTCCGGCTCCGTCCGGGTGCGCCGGATTACGGCGCGCAGTCGTGCGATCAGCTCGTTCGGGCTGAACGGCTTGACGACATAGTCGTCGGCGCCGCTGTCGAGACCGCGAATGCGGTCGCCCTCCTCGCCGCGCGCGGTCAGCATGATGACCGGCAACGAGCGGGTCGCCGGCGCCCGCCGGATCTGCCGGCAGACTTCGAGGCCCGAAACATGCGGCAGCATCCAATCGAGCAACACGGCATCCGGCCGGCGCTCGGCAATGCGCAGCAGCGCCTCCTCGCCATTGGCCGCCTCATCGACCGCGAAACCTTCGCGCTCCAGATTGTAGCGCAACATCGTGACAAGCGGGGGCTCGTCCTCAACGATTAGGATAACAGGCTTCATTTCCTTCAACCTTGCGCCGCGCCGGCTCGGGAACAATGGCATCGCGGCTGGAATAATCGCCTTTCCGCCCGCGCTCCTGCTGCTTTTACGCCGGGGCTAGGGCTCCGTGATGACCGTTTCGTTACGATTTGGTGACAATGATCGCAGATCGGCCGGGCGCAGGCACACCGTAAACGCGGAGCCCCGGCCCGGTTTGCTGGCAATCTCCAGCCGGCCGCGATGCCGGTTGACGAGGTGTTTCACAATCGCGAGGCCGAGCCCGGTGCCGCCGAGTTCGCGCGACCGCGCCGTATCGACGCGATAGAATCGTTCGGCCAGCCGAGGAAGGTGCTCGGCTTCGATGCCTTCGCCCTGATCGGTGACGGCAACCCGCACCGGTGCCGGCGTCCTGTCAATATTGGCGTCGAGACTGCCGGCTACGGTGATCTCGCTATGCGGTCGAGCGTATTTGATGGCATTGTCGAGAAGGTTCTGAAAGACCTGGACCAGCTCGTCGCGGTCCCCTTGGACCTCCGGCAAATCCGGCGGCAGCTTTGCGATGATGCGAATGTCGCGTCCGGCGGCGCGCAATTCTAGGCCGCGCGCGACCTCTTCGATAACCGGCGCAAGCGCGACCCGGCCGGTCGGGGCAACGTGTTCGTTCAGCTCGATGCGCGACAGCGACAGCAGGCCGTCGACCAGCCGGGCCATACGCCGGGCCTGCTCCTGCATGATCGTCAGAAACCGCTCGCGCGCGGCGTCATCGTCGCGGGCCGGCCCGAGCAGCGTCTCGATAAAGCCGATCAGCGCCGCGAGCGGTGTCTTCAGCTCGTGCCCGGCATTCGCGATAAAATCCGCCCGCATCTGCTCGGTCCGCTTCATAGCGGTGATGTCGTCGAGGATCAGCAGCGCGACCGCACCGTCGAGCTGATCGGCAGGCGCGCCGAGCCCGACGAGGTGGGCGCGCAAGACCCGATCCGTTGCTCCCGAGAGGTGGAATTCGATGCTGCGCCCTGGGCCGCGCCCTGGGTCGCGCACCGCTTCGCCGCGCAACAGCGAGTCGACGGCGGACAGCAGCATGGGGTTGCGCAGCGCGCCCGCCAGATCGCCCGGCTCGGCGCGCCGGCCGATCAGCTTGGCGGCGGCTTTATTGGCACGCACGATGCGGCGCCTGCTGTCGATCAGCAGCAGCGGGTCCGGTATCGCGTCCATTACCGCCTCCGCCGCCGCGAACCGCGCCTCGGCCTGAACCAGCCGGGAGTCATACGCCGCGCGCAGCCGCATCAGACCCGGCCACAGCGCGCGCGCGACCGGCGGCACCGCGGCGGTGCCGATGGACTCCTTTGCCTCGCCCAGTCTCTCGATCGCCTGGCGTGCCGCCGCGAGCGATACCGCAAACGGGACCGCGATCAGCACCGCCAGCACCAGGCTTACCGCCGCTGCCACGATCGCGCTTGTGGCGGTCAGCAACCCGACAGCCACGAGCGCACCCAAGGTGGCGGCGACCGGCAGCCATGTCGCGAGGGTGACGCCGAAGCACCGGGAATACTCCCGCGGCATCCGAACCTCACTGATCGCCCGGGAGCGGCGACGCAGCGGCGACGGTCGATGCGGACAAGCGCTCCTCTAGAATCGATCCATCTTGATCGCGCGCAGCGCTTCGGTGTCCTGACGTGCGCCGGCCAGGACGTAATTGGTGTCGGTGCCGGCGATCACAAACCGCGCTCCAAGCCCGATCAGCTCGCCCTGCAACCCGGTGTTGTGGCGGATGCCGCCGACCCCCAGCACCTTCTTGTGCGTCCGGCACGCAGCGGCCACCCGTTCGTAGGCGGCGCGCAGCCGCGGATGATCGACCTGTCCGGGAATCCCGAGATCCGTCGTCAGATCGCCCGACCCGATCAGCAGAACATCGATCCCCTCGACCGCGGCGATCCTCTCGCAATTCTCGATGCCTTCCGCCGTTTCCAGCATGACGATTACGGAGGTCTCGGCGTTGAGCTTCGGGTTCAGCTCGGAGAGCGGCACCGCGCGGTAACCGAGCGCCGGCCCCAGTCCCATCACCGAGCGTTTTCCGAGCGGCGGAAAGCGGCACGCGCTGACGATGGCTTCGGCCTGGGCGCCGGTATTGACGTCCGGAACGATGACGCCCTGGGCGCCGCCGTCGAGCACACGGCTCATCCACTGCGGATCATGGCTCGGCACCCGCACCAGCGGGGTGATGCCGATGCCGAGCGCGGCGGCGCAGATTGTCGATGTCGTCTCGATCGAATAGGGCGCGTGCTGCATATCGACATAGAGCGCATCGTAGCCGCCGGCTTTTGCGACCATCGCGATATCGACCGAGCGCGCCAAACGCAAATTCATGCACAGCACGAGATCGCCGGCGGCCAGTTTTTCCTTCATCGATCTTTCGGGCATCGTTTTCTCCCGCAATGCTGATGTACCAAGCGCAGGCTCTCCGCAAACACGTCATTGCGAGCGGAGCGAAGAAATCTCGGCGCCGCGATAGACCGCGATATGGCCGACATTGTTGCCGCCATCGACCAGGGCCGAAACCGGCGTCTGATGAACGATTGCGACCGGGGTGCGGGCATTGCGGGTCTTCGCCTCGCGCGCGATCGCGAGAATGCGCGGCAGCCCGGCAAAGCGGTAGCCGCACAGCGAATTATCGATGAGCTGGTCGGGAACAATGCGGGCCTCGTCTTCGCCGAACCCGACGCGGGCAAGCACGCCTTCACCGAGGGCGCGCTTCAGCGACGCTGAGCCGCACGGCGTCCGGCCGGTTCGGATCGAGATGATTGGAGCCGTTGCTCATGCGGTAACCATAGGCCGAGCCGACCCCGACGTCAAAACCAGTCCCGCTGACGGGCACTCCAATCCCCTCCTGTTCGCCGCCGGCTCGCCTGTCCCGCTGCGTCATTCCCAATCTAAAGGAACAGCTTCACAGACGTTACGATACGGGGTGATACTTGCCTCCTTTGCGGCGTATCTCGTTCCGCTTGGTGAGCGCGGTCAGCGCGTTCGATACCGACATCTCGCCGGGTTTATCGCCTTTCAGCCCCAAACGCTCCAGGATTTCGCCCCGGGAGAGACCCTGTCCTTCGCGAATCAAATTCAGCAGCGCCTCGCGTCTGCTGCCGCGGCGGGCTCGTTGTTGACGCCCTGCGGGGCTGCCTCCGCCTCGCGCCGCCTTACCGGTTTTCGCTGCTTCATAGGCTTCGATGGCGGCAAATTCGGGTACTGTCTCAGTTTGAATTTTGGCCTTGTCGTTCTGCGGCGCAGGCCGGACCCGCGGCGACCGTACCGAAAGGAGGGCGCTTCAGGACCGCCGGCAGGTAAGAAAGCGGGTAATGGATCGCTGCGCTTTTGCTATAGCACCGTCCGAATGCGCAAAGTTTCGCTCGACCATATGCGGCGCGGCCCGACGCTCGATCGGAGGGTTTCGACATTGCGGCCGAGCGCTTGGAGACGATTTATTCGCAGGTTTGTGAGTCTCTCATGTTTATCACCGGCGCGTGCGGGAGGGGCCGTCCCTGATGGTGGACGCGATCAGGCTCGTCATGAATTGCTCTTCCGAACGCCTCGTTTATCTCCGCGCCCGACCCGACCCGGCTCCCGGAAACGCCAAAAAGCTTGTACGATGAGCCAAGCGACCGCGTGGCGCATCAATTCCCGCGGCAATCGACGGGTTTTGCCGGCGCTCTGATCACGCTGCGGCGCGCCGGAATGGGGAGGCTGGCGATGCAGACGGCGAAGAGCAGGCACGGCATTGGCGCATCGGTGCCGCGCAAGGAGGATTTGCGTCATCTGACAGGGCGGGGTGAGTTTGTCGCGGATATCCGCCTGCCCGGCACGCAGCAGGTCGTTTTTCTGCGCAGCCCGCACGCGCATGCGAGAATCCGCGATATCGCCGTGCCTCCAAGGGCCATGGGCGAGGCAACCGGCCGCGTCTTCACCGCCGCCGATCTGCCGCGCATGCAACCGATCCGCGTTGTGACGCAGGCGCCGGGCGCGCGCTCGCCCTCCTGGCCGCCGCTGGCGACCGACAAGGTGCGCTATGTCGGCGACGCGGTCGCCGCCTGCGTTGCGCCGACCCGCGAAGAAGCCGAGGACCTCGCCGCCGCCGTCTCGGTCGAGTACGAGCCGCTCGATCCGGTTGTCGATGCGCGCGCGCAGATGCGCGGCCGTGCCGTGGTGCATGAGGGCTGGGGCGACAATCTGTTCAGCGAGCGCACGATAGAGGAAGGCGACATCGCCGTCGCCGCCCGCCAAGCCGACATTGTCGTTACCCGCGAATACCGCATGAACCGGCAGTCGGGCGCGCCGATGGAAGGGCGCTGCGTGCTCGCGTACCGAGACCACCGGCTCGACGAGATCGTGGTCTATGCCTCGACCCAGACGCCGCACACGGTGCGCGTCGCGATCGGCGAGACGCTCGGCCTGCCGCTTCATAAGCTGCGCGTTGTCGCGCCCGATGTCGGCGGCGGGTTCGGCCCGAAGGCGCGGCTCTATCCGGAGGAGATCATCCTCGCCGCGCTCGCGCTCGAACTCGACCATCCGGTGCGCTGGATCGAGGACCGCAACGAACATCTGCTGACCGCGGCGCACACCCGCGACCATCATTACAAGCTGACCGCCTATGCCGACCGGACGGGCAAAATCCTCGGTATCGATACCGAGATCACCGTCGATGCCGGCGCCTACGGATTATGGCCGCAAGGCCCATATCAGGAGGCCAATATGGCGGCGCGCGCGCTGCCCGGTCCCTACAAGATCGCCAATTACCGCGCCCGCTACACGACCGTGGCGACAAACAAGACGCCACTCGGCCCCTATCGCGGGGTCGGCCGCCCCGGCGCCTGTTTCGCGATCGAGCGCACGTTGGACGAGATCGCGCACCAAGCCGGAATCGACCCGGCGGAGGTACGCATCGCCAACATGATCCCGCGCGACGAGATGCCTTATACCTCGGTCACCGGAAACCGCTACGACACCGGCGATTATCCGGCCAGCGTCCGGCTGTGCGCCAAACTGCTGAACGCCGAACAGGTGCGCGCCCGGCAGCAGCAGGGCGAGGCCGACGGGCGGCTGATCGGTATTGGCTTCGCCAGCTTTACCGAGCAGACCGCGCACGGCGCCGCCGAATTCGCCTCGCGCGGCGCCTCGGTGATCCCCGGTTTTGAGAGCTGCACCGCGCGCATCCTGGCGGACGGCAGTCTTGTACTGATGGTCGGCATCCAGTCGCACGGCCAGGGTCTCGAAACGACGCTGTCGCAGATCGCCGCCGAGGAGCTTGGCATCGACCCGGCCGGTATCGCGGTGCGGCACGGCGATACCGAGAGCACCGCCTTCGGCTTTGGCACCTTCGCTTCGCGCAGCATGGTCATGTCCGGTGGCGCGGTGGCGCGCGCCAGCCGCGCGCTGCGCGACAAGATCGAACGCATCGGTGCGCATCTTTTACAATGCGAGCCGGGAGAGGCGCATTGCGCCGGCGGCGCGGTCACCGGGCCGCAGGGCCGCTCGGTGCCGCTCGCCGAGGTGGCCAAGGTCGCGCATCTGCGCATGGACGGGCTGCCGCCGGGGGTGGAACCGCTGCTCGACGCGACCGCCACCTACGAACCGGCCATCAGCACCGGCGTCTATTCCTATGCGACGCATGGGGTGGTCGTCGCGGTCGATCCGGAGACCGGCGCGGTCGAGCTGCTCGATTTCGCGGTCGCTGAGGATTGCGGCACGATGGTCAATCCGATGATCGTCGAGGGTCAGATCCGCGGCGGTGTCGCACAGGGGATCGGCACCGCTTTGTGCGAGGAAATCCCCTATGACCGATCCGGCCAGCCGCTCGCCGCGACCTTGATGGACTATCACCTGCCGGCCGCGTTCGAACTGCCGCCCATTCGCATCGCCCATCTGCACACGCCGGCGACGGCGACCGAATACGGCATGAAGGGGATGGGCGAAGGCGGCGCGGTCGCCCCGCCGGCGGCGATCGCCAACGCGGTGCGCGATGCGCTGTCGGCACTGGGGGCCGAGGTCAACGAGACCCCGATCACCGCCGAGCGCGTGCTCGCGGCGATCCGAAAAGCAAGACCGCCGGCCTGATCGCACATGGCGGGGGCACCGTGATGTCGAGGCCGAGTCGCGGTTGCTCCGATCACGGGCGCACGGCCGGGGTCTCGACCGGAAGACCGTAGGCACGCCAGGCGAGAAACAGTTCGAGATCGACAATTTCCGGCGCGTCATCCGGGTAGGGTTCAGCGCGGATGCCAACCAGGCAGTTGCGCAGCCGCCGCCGCAGCGAGCCGATCCTCTGCCATTCGAGCCGATAGATCGGGTAGCCGGTCGGATGCGCCTGCGGGATCGGCACGCCGGCGAGAAACCGGCCCCCATTATCGTCGTGGCACTGCGCGCAGGACAGGTTCAGCTGCCCCTGCCGGCGCTCGAAAATCTCCCGCCCGGCGGCAATAAACGGCCGGGTCCGCGGATCATCGGCAACCGCGATCGGCTGGCCCCGCGACTGTGCGCGACAAAGACCGTCAGCGCCAGCAGCTCGCGACCCTCGAACGGCAGCGGCGTTGCGTCCTGGTGCTCCGTGCGGCACAGGTTGATGCGCTGTTCGAGATCGACCGGCCGGCCGCGCGCGGCATCGAACGCGGGATGGCGTGCGGCGACGCCGTTCATGGCGGTGCGCGCCGCGCCGTGACAGGTTTCACAGGATTTGCCGGCCGGCCCCTCGGCGCGCCGCCACAGCGCCTCGCCGTCGAGCACCGACAGCATGCCCGGATTGCCGGCGTCGTCATCCTGCATCGCGCGGGTCTCGCGGCTCATGAACTCATAGCCGGACCGGCGTTCGTCCGACGCGATATCGGCCGCCGCGGCGCCGGGCGAGACGAAAGCCATGGCGGCAACGGCAATCCAGCCCGGCACAAAAGGCGGAAGCATTATTCGATTGTGATGCTTGCCGTCTCGGTCACCTCGAAACCGTTGTCGCCGGTCCAGCGGAAGGTCAGCGTGCCGCTCTCGGTCGCGGTCGTGCAGAAAGCAATAAACGGGTTGGCGGCGATCGCCGGCGACAGCTCGGCGCGGAAGACTTCCTCTCCGTTATAGAAGCAGGTGAACAGCCGGATGATGTCGCGCGGGATCTGCGTGCCGTTGGTGCCGGCCCGGTAGCCGGTCTCCATCGGGTGCGAGATCAGCGTTTTGATGTCGATAACTTCGCCGCGTCTGGCCTTGGGCGGCACATTGATCAGCGCGCGTGCCATTACTGGAGATCCTCGACGCAGGCGGCAAGGGTAACCAAGACGTCGGCGCTGGCGGTCCAGAACGAGCCGTCGCTCATTTCCGCGACTGCGACGATTTTCTGCGAGGCGGCGAGCTTGATCCGGGTCGACAGCCGCGCCCGGCCGGCACGGGGACCGAGTGCCACCGAGATCGCCTGCGGCTGCGGGCTCTTTTCGCTGACGATATGGAGCGCCTTGACGTGGTCCGCCGGCATCATCGGGCTATCGACGGATACCGTCAGCGGCACGGCGTTGCCGTTCTCGACCAGCATCGGGATGTCGAGCGTGATCTTGCCCTGCTGCAATTCGGCCTCGCCGACGATGGCGCGGATCGCCTCCCGCATCGCTTCGGGCGTGGCTCGGACCGGCGCGGCAGGCCAGGCCGCCGCAATCCCTGCCGCAGCGGCGAAACCGGTGGAGCGACGCAGGAAGCAGCGGCGGGTTGGGAATGACGGATCGCACTCGGTCATGCCAGCGGCATCATTGTCATCAGGTCGAAGCAGTCTCTGCCAAGGGGGAGGCTCGATGATTGGCTACCCCTTGCACGGCGGAGAATTGCTGATTCTGCGGCAGAAGAACAGCGAACACCCTCCGCCCGCGATGGTGCGACCCTCTACGCCGGGTGACAATGCACCCGCAATATGGCCGATTTTGCGGCGTTGCCGGCAGCGCCGGTCCCAAGCGGTATCGACAGCGACCATGGGTCCCGGTGCTACTCCGTCAAGGTTGAGAGGAAGGCGACGACATCCTCGATCTGCCCGGCGGTCAGGATCGGCTTTCCGGCATGGGCGCGGGCGACGCGGGCGAGGCCCTCGGTGCGGTAATAGGGCGGCATGATCGTGTTCGGGTTGACACGGCCGGCATCGGCGACCCGCAGCCGCAATTGACCGGCCGACAGGCGCGCTCCGACCCCGCCGAGATCGGGGGCGAGCGAGCCTTGCAGCCGTTCCTCGGGAAACGGACCGCTGTGACACAGCAGACACAACCCGACCCGACGATCGACGACGATCGCGCGGCCGCGCGCCGGGTCGCCCGCCGCCTCAGCAAGGGGTGCGGGGATCGCGTCGCCGACGACCGTGTACGGCGCAAGACCGTCGGCCAATGCGGCAGTGCAAAACACCATTCCCGCGAAGACCAGGACGGCGGCGGAGCGCGCCGAAAACCGCTCAGCCGAAAACCTCGGCCGTGATCGTCCGGAACCAGCCATCGGCGTAGAGCGCTTCCTCGGCCCGGACCGAGGCCGGCGCGTCGAGCGGGCTGACGCCGCCCGCTCCCTCGACGTCGGCGAGTTGGCCGTTGACCGGCCGGTACACACCGGCGACCGAGATGCCGTATTCCGGCGCGACAAGGCTATAGCAGGTGTTGATCAGTTTCGGCGATGCGGGGTCGCGCCCGGCGAGCAGCGCCGCAATTGCCGCCGCGCACACCTTTGCCTGAGCATTGGCGGCGAAAGCCGATTTCGGCATCGCGCCGGCGATCGCCGCGTCGCCGACCACGTGGATATGGGGCTGAAGTCTTGATTCGAATGTGGCCGGGTCGATCGGGCACCAACCGGTACGGTCGGCAACGCCGGCCAGCGCCGCGATATGCCCGGCCTTCTGCGGCGGGATTACGTTGGCGACCGCCGCCTTGTAGGTCTGGAAGTCGGTCGCGAGGGTCAGCGCCGCCGGATCGACCCAGGTGACCTTGCCGCCCGAGGACAGCGGCACCCATTCGATGATGTCGGGGTAAAGCTTCTTCCAGGCATTCTGGAACAGTCTCTGCTTCGAGAAAGCGTCCTTCGCATCGAGCAGGATCAGCTTCGAGCGCGGCTTTCTGGTCTTCAGGTAGAAGGCGGTCAGGCTGGCGCGCTCGTAGGGGCCCGGCGGGCAGCGGAACGGGTTGGCCGGCGCCGACATGACGACAAGACCGCCATCCTCCATCGCGTCGAGCTGGCGCCGCAGGAGCATGGTCTGCTCGCCCGCTTTCCAGGCATGCGGCATCCGCTCGGAAGCAGCCTCCGAGTAGCCCGGCAGCGCGTCCCAGCGCAGATCGATACCGGGGGCCATGACCAGCCGGTCGTAGGGCAGGCGGGCACCATCGGCCAGCGTGACGGCGCGGGTCTGCGGATCGACGCCGGAAGCCGTCTGCTTCACGACCGCGATGTCGTCGCCGAGCTTGTCGTAGGCGAATTGCTGCTGGCTCAGCTCGCGCAGCCCGGCGATCACCAGATTGCTGAACGGGCAGGCGGTGAAGGTGGTGTTCGGCTCGACCAGGGTCACGGTCAGGTCCGGGGCGAGCGCCTTTAACGCGCGAGCACAGCTCGCGCCGCCGAAGCCGCCGCCGATCACGACGACACGGCCGGCCGCGCCCTGCGCCAGCGCCGGACGGAGCGGAAACGCTGTCGCGCCGGCCAGGGCCAGCGCGGCGTGCTGCAGAAAGCGGCGTCGGGTCGTCATTGCCGCTGTCCGGGCTTCCGTCCGGCGTACCACGCCGCGATCGCGGCGATCTCGGCGTCGGAAAAGCCTTTCGCGATGCGGTCCATCACCGTCGCCGGCCGCGTTCCGGTGCGGAATTCCTGCATCGCCGTCACGGTATGCTCTACCGGCAGACCGGCCAGAGGCGGCACCGGGGTCTGCACGGCGGCGCTCGCCGAATGGCAGCCGGAGCACGACGACGCTCCCGCCGGCGCCTCGGCCGCATCGACAGGCCCCGCCGCGAACCAGACAAGCGCCATTCCCGAGAAGGCGGCCGGGATGGCGTGTCTGACATGGAGCGCCCTTGAGGCCGACCTTTGTCGCGGCGGCACCCCCACCCTGCCCTCCCCCGCTTGCAGGGTAGGGAGAAACGCGCCGGTGCCGATAACCCTCCCCTCCCCGTCCCCGGACTTGATCCGGGGATTGACTCGGGGATCACGGGGGAGGGCAGGATGGGGGCATCGATCAGTGTCTCGATCGCTCGTCGCAAGCCGCCGCGGCTGAACCATCGCGGCTCCCCTCTCCGCCCGATGCGTCAGGCACTGCGCAAATCATGATGCATCAGCGGCAGCGTGCGAATGCGCTTGCCGGTTGCCGCGAAGATGGCGTTGAGCACCGCCGGAGCCGCGACCGCGATCGTCGGCTCGCCGACACCGCCCCAGAAATCGCCGGTCGGCACGATAACCGATTCGACCTTTGGCATCTCGTCGATCCGCATCACGTTGTAGCTGTCGAAATTGGTCTGCTCGACCGCGCCGCCGCTGACCGTGATCTCGCCATACAGCATCGCCGACAGACCGTAGACGAACGACCCGGCGACCTGGCGTTCGATCTGCGCCGGGTTGACCGCGTGTCCGGGATTGGTCGCGGCGACGATGCGGTGGACCTTCAACCTTCCTTCCTTGCCGACCGACACCTCGGCGACCGCCGCGACATAGCTGCCATAGCCCATGAACTGCGCGAGACCCTGATGCACGCCGGAAGGCGCCTTGCCCCAGCCCGCCTTCTCGGCGGCGGCGTCGAGCACCGCGCGCCATTTCGGCTTCAGCATCCTGCGGCGGAATTCGAGCGGGTCCTGCCCGGCGGCATGGGCCAGCTCGTCGATAAAGCACTCGATATAGATCGCGTTCTGGTTCGTGTTGACACCGCGCCAGAACCCTGCGGTCAAATGCGGGTTGCGCATCGCGTGCTCGATCAGCAGGTTCGGGATGTCGTAGCCGAACTGGCTTTCGGCGCCGCCGGGGTTGAGGCCCTGGAACACGACCTGATCCATGCCGTCCCTCAGGTTCTGCGGCAATAGCGAGGCCAGGATCGACTGCCCGGAGATGCGCATATGCAGCCCGACCAGATTGCCCGACGCGTCAAGACCGCCGCGCAATTTGCACTGCGTGATCGGGTGGTACTGGCAGTGCGTCATGTCCTCTTCGCGCGACCAGATCAGCTTGACCGGAGTCCCCGGCATCTGCATCGCGATGCGCACCGCCTGCTGCACGTAGTCGTTGCGGCCGCGCCGGCCAAAACCGCCGCCGAGCAGCATCTTGTGCACCTCGCATTTGGCAATCGGCAGTCCGGAAGCCTCCGCCGCCGCTGCCAGCGCCGCCTCGCCGTTCTGCGTCGGGCACCACACCTCGCATCTATCTTGTGTGTAGAGCGCCGTCGCGTTCATCGGCTCCATCGTGACGTGGTGCTGGTACGGGTAACCGTAGACCGCCTCGACCACCTTCGCCGCACCGGCGAGCGCCGCCTTGGCGTCGCCCGCCTTGTTGCCGACGAAGGCCTGCTCGGCGTCGAGCCCTTCCGTCAGCATCGCCGCGATATCGGCGCTGTTGACCCCGGCATGCGGCCCCTCGTCCCATTGGATCGGCAGCGCCGCCATCGCGTTCCGCGCGTTCCAGAAATTGTCGGCGATCACCGCGACGGCCGTGTCGCCGACCGGCACGACCTTTTTGACGCCGCGCATGTTCTGCACCCGGGCGGCGTTGAAGCTCTTGACCTTGCCGCCGTTGACCGGGCAGGCGCGGATTGTCGCGACCAGCATGTTCGGCAGTTTCAGGTCGATGGCGTAAACCAGTTCGCCGGTCACCTTCTCGGCGGTGTCCAGCCGCTTGACCGGCTTGCCGGCGATCTTCCAGTCCTTTGGGTCCTTGAGCCTGATGTCCTGCGGCGGTTCGAGCCCGGCAGCGGCCTCGGCGACCTTGCCGTAGGTGGTGGTTCGGCCCGATTGGGCGTGCGTAATCGCGCTGTTTGCAGCGCTGCACTCGCCGGGCGGCACGCCCCATTGCGCGGCGGCGGCGCGAATCAGCATGTCGCGGGCCGCGGCGCCGCCCTTGCGCACGTATTCGTGCGATTCGCGGATGCCGCGGCTGCCGGCGGTAAAGAAATTGCCCCAGACGCGATCGCGCGCGATGTTCTCGCCGGGGGTCGGGAACTCGGTCGTGACTTTCGACCAGTCGCACTCCAGCTCTTCGGCAACGAGCTGCGCGAGACCGGTCATCGTGCCCTGACCCATCTCCGAGCGCGCGATGCGGATGACGACCGTGTCGTCGGGCCGGACCACGACCCAGGCGTTGATCTCGGGGGTCTTGTCGGCGGCTGCGGCGGCTGCCAGTCCGAACGGCACCCGGAAACCCAGCTACAATCCTCCGCCGATCGCGGCGGCGCTGGCGAGAAACGCACGGCGATCGAGTTGCGCTGACGCGGTCATGCCTGCCCTCCTCACGCCTTCGCGGCAGCGTGGATCGCCTCGCGGACCTGCTGGTATGTGCCGCAGCGGCAGATATTGGTGATCGCGCCGTCGATCTCCGCGTCGCTCGGCTTCGGATTGTCCTGGAGCAGCGCGGCGGCCGCCATGATCATGCCGGTCTGGCAATAGCCGCATTGCGGCACGTCGTTGTCGATCCAGGCCTGCTGCACCTTGTGCAGCTTGCCGTCGGCGGCGATCCCCTCGATTGTCGTGACCTTTTTCGCGCCGACCGAATTGACCGGAACCGAGCACGAGCGCATTGCGACGCCGTCGATATGGACAGTGCAGGCGCCGCACTGGGCGATGCCGCAGCCGTATTTTGTGCCGGTCACCCCGATCGAATCGCGCAGCACCCATAAAAGCGGGGTGCGCGGATCGACATCCGCGTCGTGGACTTTTCCGTTCACGTTCAGAGCGACCATTGCGGTACTCCCGTTACAGCCGAATGGCGGCAAAGCCCGGCTGACCGGCGAATGCCATCCCTGGGATCCGATTGCTTCTCGTCACGTTTCTTCACGGTAATCCGGTCGTCACGCTAACCCGGCCCACCGGCTCTGTCCATCGGATGCGATCCCGCCAGGATCGGCAATGCCGCAGCCATCGCAACGACGCCGCTTCCCGTCACACAGCTTTCGTTGTCATTGCGGGTGCGACAGAGCAATCTTCGGACCAAGGGGCGATGTCCGGGGGTGCATGATGCCGACCACACTCATCAGAAATGCGGCCTGGGTCATCGCCTGGAACCCCGGGCGCGGCCGGCATGTCTATCGCCGGAATATCGATCTTGCCTTTACCGATGATCGCATCGTCCATATCGGACCCGATTACGCTGGCGCCAATCATAGCGCCACTGCCGACCGGATCATCGACGGCGCCAATCGGGCGGTGATCCCCGGTCTCGTCAACATCCATTCGCACCCCGAGCACGAGCCGCTCTATCGCGGCATCCGCGAGGAGCACGGGTTGCCGAGCATGCACATGACCGGGCTGTACGAGCGCTCGCAGGCGCTGTCGGCTCCCGACGACGAGGCGCGCGCGGCCAGCGCCGAGGCCGCCTATTGCGAGCTGCTGCGCTCCGGGGTCACGACCCTGGTGGATGTGTCGCCGCCGTGGAATGGCTGGGTCGAGCTGTTTGCGAAAAGCGGGCTGCGCGGCTTTCTGGCGCCGGGATACGCCTCGGCGCGCTGGTATATGGAGAACGACCGCGAGCTGCGTTACGCCTGGGACGAGGGGCGCGGTCGGGACGGCTTCGCCGCCGCGCTGCGGGTTATCGACGCGGCGCTGGCACATTCTTGCGGCAGGCTCTCGGGGATCGTGTCGCCGATGCAGATCGACACCTGCACCGAAGAGCTGCTGCGCGACAGCCATGCCGCCGCGCGCGAGCGCGGGCTGCCCTTTACGGTGCACGCCGCGCAGAGCGTGATCGAGGTACGCGAGATGATCCGCCGCCACGGGCAGACCCCGATCCAGTGGGCCAATTCGCTCGGGCTGCTCGGGCCGGGCACGATCCTCGCGCATGCGCTCTATCTCGATACGCATTCCCGGGTCCGCTGGCACACCAAAACCGATCTGAAGATCCTCGGCGACACCGGAACAGCCGTGGCGCACTGCCCAACGCCGTTCGCGCGCTACGGTCATGTCATGGAGGATTTCGGCGCCTATCTGCGCGCCGGGGTCGTCATGGGACTGGGCACCGACTGCGCGCCGCACAATTTGGCCGAGGAGATGCGCAAAGCGGCGGTGCTGGCCCGCATCGCGGCCAGCGATATCACCGCCGTGACGACTTCCGACCTGTTTCATGCCGCCACGGTCGGCGGTGCGACGGCGCTGCGTTGCGACGATATCGGCCGTCTGGCGCCCGGTATGAAGGCCGATCTCGTGCTGCTCGATCTCGACTGCCCGCAGATGCGGCCGGTTCGCGACCCGCTGCGCTCGTTCATCTATCACGCCGCTGACCGCGCCGTGCGCGATGTGTTTGTCGACGGACGGCAGGTCGTCGCCGAGGGGCGGGTGCTGAGCCTGGACGAGGAAGGCGCGACCGGCCGGCTGCGCGCCGCTCAGCAACGGATGGAGGCGCTGGCTCCGTCGCGCGACTACCGCGGCCGCGGCGCCGACGAGATCACGCCGCCGAGCCTGCCGGTCTTCGGCGAATATCCTGATCGCCGCTGACGTGGACCCTGGAGCCGGGACCGGGGGTCTGGCCGGGTGAGCGCTGTTTCGTCGTGCGAGACGGAGCGGATAACAAAGAAGACGAGACGGCACCTGAGGCGATGACTGCGCTGGAGGTGCTGCACGAGCAGCCGGCGGCGGCGGACTAATTGCCGCGCTCAAAGGTTGACCCGAACCCGATTTTCGCCGGGGAGAAGCTGCTGCAGGAGATTGACAACCCGGTAGATGATCTCGCTGTCGGCGGTCGGCCCCCTTTTTGCGCGCCGGCCGCCTTGTGAGGCGCGCGGAGGGAGGGACCGCCGATAAACACCATGCCGGGCATCATCCCGCGCGGTTGCAAAGCCGAAATTGATGCCGGGCTGCTTCCGACGCCGGGGCACATGCCTGATTTGCGGCATTGCCGCAGGTTCGAGCGGCAGCGGAACGTTAAAGAGATGGCTTTCGGGAGTGCTGTGTAATGGCCGTCGCAGTCCGCCAAATTCATCCGGTGTTTGTCGGCGAGGTATCCGGCGTCGATCTGCGGAGGCCGCTCGCCGCGGACGAGGTCGCGGCGATCGAGGCCGGGATGGACCGCTACGCCGTGCTCGTGTTCCACGACCAGGACATCACCGACGAGCAGCAGATCGCCTTCTCGCGCAATTTCGGCGAGATCGAGAACTCGACCGGCGGCAATGTCACGAGACCGCACGAGAAGCGGCTCAACCCGCTGATGAACGATGTGTCCAATCTCGGACAGGATCACAAGCCCTTGGCGCGCGACGACCGTCGCCGGCTGTTCAATCTTGGCAACCAGCTCTGGCATTCCGACAGCTCTTTCCGTGCGATCCCGGCGAAATATTCCCTGCTTTCGGGCCGCATTGTCGTCGAGAAAGGAGGAAATACCGAGTTCGCAGACATGCGTGCCGCCTGGGACGCGCTCGACGCCGAGACAAAAATCCTCTGCGATCCGCTTGTCTGCGAGCATTCCCTCCTTTACTCGCGCGGGTTGCTCGGGTTCGAGGTGACCGACGAGGAACGGGCGATGTTCCGGCCGGTGCGGCAGCGCCTCGTGCGCACGCATCCGATAACCGGGCGCAAGTCGCTTTATCTGTCCTCGCACGCCGGGACGATCATCGGCTGGCCGGTGCCCGAGGCACGCGCGTTTCTGCGCGACCTGACCGAGCACGCGACGGCGCCGCGCTTTGTCTATTCGCACAAATGGCGGCGTCTTGACCTGGTGATGTGGGACAACCGCCAGGTGATGCACCGGGTGCGCCGCTTCGACGAGAACCTGGTGCGCGACATGCGGCGCACGACCGTGGCCGGCGATGCGCCGACCGTCGAGCAGGTCAAGGCGGCTTGAGGATTGCGACACTGATGCGCTCTCACCTCCCCATCGCCGAGGCGATGGGTCCCCCCCGCTCCCGCAATGCGGGAGAGGGTGTCCGAGGGCGCAGCCCGAGGACGGGTGAGGGTGGGGCCGCGCCTAGGGGCGGCCGATGAGGGGAGGGGAGGCGGCCGGTCCGACGACGCAAGTGCCGCATCGCGGCATGCTGACCTTGTCGATCATGCTCGCCAACATCATGCAGGGGCTCGACAATACGATCCTCAACGTCTCCCTGCCGCATATCCAGGGCAGCCTGTCGACCTCGCAGGACCAGATCGCCTGGGCGCTGACCTCGTATATCGTCTGCGCTGCGGTGATGATGCCGCTGACGGGGTGGCTGGCCGGACGGTTCGGCATCAAGCCGGTGTTTCTGATCTGCATCGGCGTGTTCACGACCGCATCGGCGCTGTGCGGCATGGCGACCAGCCTGAGCCAGCTGGTCACGTTCCGTGCGATCCAGGGGATGGCGGGAGCCGGGCTGATCCCGCTGGCGCAGGCGACGCTGTTGCGCATCAACCCGCCCGAGCGCCACGGCACCGCGATGGCGATCTTTGGCACCGGCACGGTACTGGGGCCGATGATGGGGCCGGTGCTCGGGGGCTGGTTCACCGAATATTACAGTTGGCGCTATGTTTTCTACCTGAACCTGCCGATCGGCATCCTGTGCAGCATCGGCATCCTGACCTTTATGCGCTGGACCCCGAACCCGCGCCGCGAGGCCTTCGACTTTTTCGGTTTTTTCACGCTCAGCATCGCGGTCGGCGTGTTCCAGCTGATGCTCGATCGCGGCACCAGGAACGACTGGTTCAGCTCGACCGAGACCTGGATCGAGGCGACGATCGCCGGGCTCGCGTTGTATCTGTTCATCGTCCACACGGTCACGACCACCGGCCCCTCGTTTCTGAACCGCGAATTGCTGAAAAGCGGCAATTTTGTCGCCGGCACGCTGATGATGTTCGCGGTCGGGCTGATCATGACCGGGTGTCTGGCGCTGTTGCCGATGATGCTGCAGCATCTGATGCACTACCCGGCGTTTACGACCGGGCTGGTGACCGCGCCGCGCGGCCTCGGGGTCATGATCGCGATGTTCATGGTCGGGCGGCTGATCAACCGGATCGACAGCCGGCTGCTGATCCTGGTCGGGTTTCTGCTGACTGCGGTGTCGATGTGGCAGATGACGCAGTTCTCGCTGCTGATGGACCCGGTGCCGGTTGTGATTTCCGGACTGTTGCAGGGGTTTGGTCTGGGTTGCACGTTTGTGCCGCTGAACACGCTGGCGCTGTCGACCCTGCCGCGCAACATCCTGACGCAGGGCACCGCGCTGCGCAGTCTGATGCGCAATCTCGGCGGCAGCATCGGGATCAGCATGCTGGTGTCGCAACTCTCGGCCAACACGCAGACCGTGCATGCGCGCCTCGTCGAGCATCTGCGCCCCGACAACCCGCTGCTCCAGGCGCCGTTTCTGCCCGCGCCGTGGAACCTGAACACGCTGGAGGGGATCGCGCGGCTCAACGCCGAGGTCACAAGACAGGCGGCGATGGTGGCCTACACGCTCGATTTTCAGTTGATGATGGGGGCGGCGCTGGCGGTGCTGCCGCTGCTGCTGCTGATCCGCAACCCGAAACGCCTCCCCCCGCCGCCGCGCGCCGCCCCGGCTCCCGCCGGCGCCGACGACTGAGCCGGCCGTCGCAACCGCCAGTTGGGTGTTGCGGAAGGTCCGGCAAATTCTGCAGCGAATCTGCAGCGGGTAACCTATTGATCCTTGTTATAGGCCGTTGAATTTGCTGCTTTTCAACTTTCGGTTTCCAGCCTCCCGAATGCTTCCGAGGGCACCAAACGTAGATCATGAATGTGGCAACATTGCCGGCGACGACGCCCTGGTATACGGCCGCGATCCGAAAGACCTCGTGGCCGGACTTGATCCGGTCACCCACGCCGTTGCGCGCTCTTGACCCGTTCTGCCGCCGGCTGCAAGACGTGGACGCCCCGGATCAAGTCCGTGGGCTGAAGACCCGCGGGTCAACCCGCGGGTCAAGCCCGCGGGCTAAAGGCCCACCGGCCATGAGCGACAGGCGTCAGGTCTCGGGCGGTTGGCATAACGGGAGGCAAGCACATGCGAACGGCGCGGCCGCAACCGAGCGGGTTCGCCGCAAAGGCCAGAGACCTCCAGGCGCTGCGCGACGCGGTCGATCAGGCCGCCAGGGTCAGCGGCGCGCTGTGGCTCAGCTACCTTTTTGTATTTTTCTATCTCGCGATCGCGGCCGGCGCGGTCACCCACAAGGACCTCTTCTTCGAGAACCCGGTCAAATTGCCGTTTCTGAATGTCGATTTGCCGCTGACCTGGTTTTTCGCTCTTGGGCCGCTGGTGTTTCTGATCGTTCACGCCTACACGCTGCTGCATTTTGCGCTGTTGGCCGACAGGGTCGGCAATTTCCACAAAGAACTTGAGGGTCAGATCAGGCGTCCATCGGACCGCGAAGGCATCCGCCCTCAGTTGCCGAGCAGTATATTCGTGCAGTTTCTCGCCGGGCCACGCGATATCCGGTCCGGGTTCATGGGCTCCATGCTGCGGCTGATCGCGTGGATCAGCCTGATCCTCGGCCCGATCGCACTGTTGGTGTTTTTCGAGCTGCAATTCCTGCCCTACCATGATCCCTGGGTTACATGGTGGCACCGCTTCGCCGTCTTTATCGACGTGTTGCTGTTGTGGGCGTTGTGGCCGAGGATCGCGCGCGGCACGACGACTTGGCTGCGCTGGCGGGATTTCCGCCGCCCCGGCATTTGGGTTCCGCTGCTGCTGAGCATCGTTCCGGTTTGGCTGGTGTTCGGTGTCGCGACCTTTCCCGGCGAATGGCTACACGCGCTGATCCCAGACATCGAGTTGAAATGGACACCGCACAAATTGCTAGTGGCGGGCGAGGTTGATCCGATGGTGGGGCGCTTGCGCAGTTTCGGGTCGAATCGGCTGGTGCTGCCGCAGATCGATCTTCGGGAACACCCGAAATTCGACACGAAAGAAAAGATCGACAGTCGCCGGACGACTTTGTGGCTGCGGACGCGGCGGCTCGAAAACGCGATACTGAATTACGCTTATCTCCCTAAGGTGGATTTTGGCGGCGCGCAGCTTCAGGGCGCGCGGCTCGACGGGACGCATCTTCAGGGCGCGGTGTTCACCGGGGCGCGTCTTCAGGGTGCATCACTCGGCTTGGCGGATATGCGTGACGCGAGGCTCCACTCGGCGCAGCTGCAGGGCGCAGAGTTCAGTGCGGCTCTGCTACAGGGCGCGTGGTTCCACGGGGCGCAGCTGCAGGGTGCATTGCTAAAGGTGGCGTATCTGCAGGGTGCGTTGCTCGACAGGGCGCAGCTGCAAGGCGCGTCGCTCGACAGGGCGCAGCTGCAAGGCGCGTCGCTCGACAGGGCGCAGCTGCAAGGCGCGTCGCTGATTGAGGCGCAGCTTCAGGGTGCGTCGCTGATTGAGGCACAGCTTCAGGGCGCGTCGCTCGACAGGGCGCAGTTGCAGGGTGCGTTGCTCGACAGGGCGCAGCTGCAAGGCGCGTCGCTGATTGAGGCGCAGCTGCAGGGCGCGTTGCTCAGTGGGACCGTTGTCTGGCGAGCCGATGCCTCAGGAATCGACACCACCGACACTTATGTTGACAAGTCCGAGACCGGGCGCAAGTACCGGAATCCTAACTGCGATCGGCCCGACGAGCCTTGCGACTGGTCGGCCGCCTCCTATGCCGCGTTGCGCCGGCTCATCGAGGACACGGTTCCCGCTGGGGACATGCGATACGCTGGGGACCTACAACAACAGGCGCTGAACCGTATCGCCATCCTTGATCCCGAGAATCCAACAGAATCGGACGCCGCAATCTGGGCCGAACTCGAAAAGAACCATCCGACGCGGGAAAATTTCGCCGAAAGGCTCACGGACATTGGCTGCAAATCCGAGAACGCACCGTTTTTCGATGGCGCGCCGTATGTGGTGAGGCGTTTGTTGCGGAGACTGCATGACTTGGACGCCATCACGGCGGCGCTGGCAGCGACCGCCTTTCTGAACGAAGAAAGATGCCCCGGTGCGCGTGGCCTCTTGGAAGAGGATAAGGTAGTTCTCCGGAAAATCCGCGACCGTGCTCCGCAGTCTCCAGCCGTACCGGCACCGGAATCCAAAACGGCCCAATAGCGACAGGGCGATTGCATTTGCGAACGGCATGATCAGTCCCCTCTCCGCCCTTCAGGGGGGAGAGGGAGGGACCCATCGCGCGAGCGATGGGAGGGTGAGGTGGGTGCCGGCAAGCGCTCTGGAATCCCCCACCTCACCCCAACCCTCTCCGCCCCCGGGGGCGTAGAGGGAGCGAATTGCAGCCGCTTCTGCCATACGCGATCACCAGTCGATAGCGGTCGCGCCCTTGCGCCAAAGCCTGTGGCCGTCGCAGATTTGCGACCGAAACGATTGGGAGGGGGCATGTCGGACAACGCGCAGGGATCGGCTCGGTTGCCGCTCGCCGGTCTTGTCGTCATCGATTTCGGGCAGATTTTTCAGGGGCCTTACGCGACGTTGCTGCTCGCGAAGGGCGGGGCGGATGTCATCAAGGTCGAGCCGCCGTCGGGGGAGCCGCTGCGGCGGCGGGCGCGGCCGGGGACCAGCGCGACTCTGCCGTTCGCGATGCTGAACCAGAACAAGCGCGCGGTGACGTTGAACCTCAAGCATCCGCGCGGGCGCGAGCTTTTGTTCGAGATGGTCAGGCGGGCCGATGTGCTGCTGGAGAATTTCTCGCCGGGGACGATGGATGATCTCGGAGTCGGGTGGTCGGTGCTGCGCGAGGTCAATCCGCGGCTGATCTACGCGACCGGCACCGGGTTTGGGATCAGCGGGCCGGACCGCGACAATCTCGCGATGGACCTGACGATCCAGGCCGCTTCGGGCATCATGAGCGTGACCGGCGCGCCGGACGGGCCGCCGATGAAGGCCGGACCGACCCTCGTCGATTTCATGGGCGGCATTCATCTGTATGCCGGGATCATGACCGCGCTCTATGAACGCGACCGCGGCGGCGAGGGCAGTGGAGAAGGACGGCTGGTCGAGATTGCGATGCAGGAGACCGTGTATTCCTCGCTCGCCGCCAGCTTCGAGTATTACCACCGTACCGGCGAACCGCCGCCCAGGACCGGCAACCGGCAGGCGGCGCTGTCGAGCACGCCGTACAACGTCTATCCCTGCGCCGACGGGTGGGCCGCGATCCATGTCGTCACCGAGGGGCACTGGAAGAATCTGATAAAGGCGATGGGGCGCGAGGAATTGGGCGACGACCCGCGCTTTCGCACCAACGCCGACCGCATCAAGCACATGGACGAGACCGATGCGGTTGTCGCCGAATGGACCCGCACGCTGCCGAAGATGGAGGTGTTCGCGCGGCTGAAGGCCGGACGGGTGCCGTGCGCGCCGGTGCGCACCGCGCCCGAGGTCATGCATGACCCGCACATGCACGAGCGCGGCATGCTGACCGAGATCGAACACCCGGAATTGGGGCCGATCACCTTGCCGACCTCGCCGCTGCGGCTGCATGGATTGGAAAAAGCGCCGGCTGCGCCGAGCCCGACCGTGGGGCAGCACAATGCCGAAATCTATAGCGGCTGGCTCGGTCTGTCGGAAGCGGAGCTGAGGGTGCTGCGGGAGGCGGGCGCGATCTGAGCGGGCCGACTGAGATTTGGCGACGGATGGGCTGTTTTCCCGAGACGAGGGCCGTGTTGAAGGCAGCTATCCTCAGGAAATATCTCGGTTGCAAAGCGGTTTTGCTCACGATGCGCCCAGGGAGGTCGTCGCCCTTACGATGGCGCCGCCTTGGCCGCGCCGGCGCGCCCCGCCTCAGGCGGTGGAGGGATCGCGGGTCGCTGCGGCGGCGGTGTCCCCTCCAGGCTTTGCAGACCAAGCTTGCGCCGCAGACCGTGATAGCCGGCCGGGGTCAGCAGCAGCAGCATCCGCGGGCGGTGCTCGTCCAGCCAGTCGCGCACCCGCGTCGGCAGACATAACCACCACCAGAGCCGCGGCCGATCGAACCGTAACATCTGCAAACGCAATTCGCGCCAGATCTCGGCATCCTTGCAGCCGATATCGACGAGATGCTCCTGCAGCCAGGCGAGAAACACCGGCCGCAGACGCTTGTCCGCCGCCCTGAGATTTTCGCAGTTGCAGGCGGAATCCGGGTGCTGACGATAGCAGTCCAGCACCTCGTCGATGGCCAGCGCGCGAAAGCGCAGGCACATGCGGAAGAGAAATACCTGATCCTCGAAAAATGTACGGAACGCGTCGTTGAACCCCCCAGCCTCCAGCACGGCTTTACGCCGGGCCGTGACGCTGCAGATCCCGGGCAGCTTGAACCGACCTTGGAGAAACCGCGCCGCGACGGTCGGCGGCTCGATAGCCTGGTGCAGCAGCCAGCCGCTGGGCGTGACGCTGTCGGTCCGCTCCCATGGCCGGCGGGTCACGCTCCTGGGCGCCCAGCTGCGCCACCACAGCATGGCCCCAGCGACGAGTTCGACCTCCGGGTGACGGTCGAGCAGATCGATATGAACCTCCAGGCGGCGAGGAAGCCAGATGTCGTCGGCATCGAGGAAAGCGACATACTCGCCCCGAGCCAGCCGCAATCCGAGGTTGCGCGAGGCGCTCATGCCGCGGTTTTCGTGCCCGGGGTGCTCGGCATACCGGATTCTCCGAGGGTCCTGAGCCGCATAGCACTTGGCGATCTCGGTGGCTCGGTCGGTGCTTCCGTCATCGACCAGGATCAGCTCCCAGTCCTCAAAGGTCTGAGCCAGGACGCTTTCTATGGCTTCGGCAATAAAGACCTCCCCATTGGGAAAGATCATGATCGCGGTAATTGCCGGCGCGTCCGCCGCGGGTCTCCGCATCAGCCTACGATCTCCCGCAGAAAGCGACCGAAATCCTCGCCGTCCACATTCAGCACGCTGACCCGCGGAATGCGATGTATTTCGCGGCCGGCAATCTCGCTCAACCGGGTCCGACAGCCTTCGATCTCGGCGATCGCGACGTCGCGCGAGACCTTGTCGAGCGATCGGTGGCTGACCGTATGACCGCCGATATCGACAAGCTTGCTGCGCGCGAGGCGGGCGATTTCCTCCGCGCCCAGGGTTCGATCCTGGGCCGGCCCGGCTCGGTCCGCACCCGCCCAGTCGAGCACGCGTTGGCAAGCCTCCTCGGCCTCGTCGAACGGGCAGGCGATCAGCACGCGTCAGACTGCGAGAAACAGCTTCTGGCGGCCATGCGTTGCCGGCTCCTCATCCACCCGCCACGCCGACAGATGTTCGATTTCCCGGCGGGTGCATTGCGCGACTGTCCCGGGCGTCCACTTGTGCGTCCCGACGCCCGTGTCGATCCGCAGTTCGTACGGCAGGCTGGGTATGCTCAGGAACACGCGCGCCAGCGCATCCCACCAGAAGTCGCAACCCGCGCCGACCGCGCCGCTCACGACAAAAATCGTGGCCGGCAGATCGTGCGCCTCCAAAGCGGGTGCGGCGTTGATGAGATTGTCGCGATACCCATCGTCGAAAGTGATGGCGAACAGTCGGCGCAGACAGTTCCGGTCCGTGATCCGCGCCGCGAAATCCGGCAGCGGCAGACAGACGCCTTCGCGTCTGACCACCTCCAGCTGCGCCCGGAAATTGTTCGGCGATACCGCCAGATCCCACGGGTCCGATAAAGGTTCGGCGATGCGATGGTACATCAGCACGAACCCGTGCGACTGCACCTTGGCGCGCATGCGCGTGAGGCTCTGGCGCGCCTGACGCGCCCGGTTTCGAAGACGAAAGCGGAGCGAAGCGAGAGGGTCTGTCAAGCGGGCTGACTTTTCGGTGGTGTCCCGGTTCGGACGGCAACATTGTCATTCCGGGGCGCGGACGCAGTCCGTGAGCCCGGAAGCTGGGAACACAAATTCGCGAGTGCCTCGGCAAAGCAGGTACTCATAGATGCCAGGCTCCGCTGCGCGGGCGACTCCGGAATGACGGTGGGCCTTTTATACCCAAACTGAGCTACGAGATCAGAATGACACCGCAGCAATCCGCCGCGGATGATATCGCAAGCGCCATCAATGTCGCACCCTGTTAACTTCGGCGCGCAGCACATCGGCAGCGCATCGAGTGTATTGTTTTGCTCCTTGATCGGGAAGACCGCCGTTTGAATGTTCGGATTGAAATAGCTGATGCCTGGAACGTCCGGGAAAGTCTTCCCCGTATGTGATCATCATCGGCGCGGCAGGCTGCTACGGATCGGATGTGAGGCTCGTCATTTAAGAGCGTCGGCGGCGCGCCGCTGCCGTCGCAGACCAATGATCGCGAGGGTTGATGCCGCCGCGGGTTACCGTAATCATTCCGGCCTACAATGCTGAGGCGACCATCGGCGAGACGCTGGCGAGCGCCGCCGGCCAGACCTGGCGCGATCTCGAAATCATCGTTGTTGATGACGGCTCGCAGGATACAACCCCCGATATCATCGAAACGCATGCGCGACGCGATTCGCGTATTCGCCTGATCCGGCAGGCGAACGCAGGGGTGGCGGTGGCGCGCAACACTGCTCTCGCGGCGGCAACGGGTCGATACGCCGCCTGGCTCGATGCCGACGATCTGTGGGCGCGGCAGAAAATCGAGAAGCAGCTATTCGTGTTCGCCTCGGCAGCCGCACCCTTGAGCTTTGTATATACCGGCTACCGCTTGATCGATAAGAACGGATATATCCGTCGCAACCCCCGGACCCTGGCCGACCTCAGCGGCGACACGCTGTGCCGGCAGATCGCCACAACCTATTTCACCAATATCAGCAGCCTGATGGTGCCCGTCGGACTGGCTCGACATTGCGGCGGTCATGATCCGCGGCTGCGCGCATGGGGCATCGAAGGCGCCGAGGATCCCCGGCTGCAGCTGCGGCTCGCCGCGCTTGGGCCGAACGGCTGTTGTCGGCAAGCGCTGGTGGGCTATCGAATGCATTCGGCGAATATGTCGCGAGCGGTGGCCCGTGTCGCGCGGTCGAACCTCAAGGTGCTGGAACTGGCCGCCGGGCAGGAACCAACGGTTCCCGACTGGGTGTTCGCGCTGGGGCGGGCGCGTACTGTGGGGTTCGGGTTGCAGATGCTCGCGGCGGGATCGGTCGTGGGCGGTCTGAGGTTCATCGAGTTCCGGCTTGCGCAGGACCCCGTCAAAACAATGCGCATGCCGGCGATGGCGGCGCATTGGGTGGGTCGCGCGATGCTCGGCCGGCGCCCTCGGGACCCCGAAATCGGGCGTCGTTTCGACGGGGCCGATCCCGCGACCGTGCCCTGGGAAGGTCATATGCTGTTGCCTGCGCGCGACCGGCAGCGTCTTGAACGTGCCGATGCGGAACGTGTGGTGCGGCGAGGGGTCGATAAGGAGCTCCGCACTTAACGATCTTTCTGCGCGGCACACAGCCAACTCATGATCCTCGGTGTTCGCTCGGTGAGCAGCACCCACAGCAAGCCCTCCATCGCGCAACCGTAATGCAGCATATGCAGCGGGACGGCGGCGATTGCCCCGGCCGGTCCCGACCGCCGGTCGATGAGGCGGAGAAAGCCGAAATTTACAGTCAGAAAGGCTCCAAGCGCCACCGTTGCGACAGCGAGCGCACGAGGATCAAAGGCAGAGGCAAGAAGTGCCGCAACCGTCAGCGCCGCGAGCAGGGCGCTCGCACGGTGCTCCCCGGAAAGGTTCAGTTCCCGGTTGAGACAGCCGTCGCGCAACATCAGCCGACTCCAGGGCATGGCCCTGTCGAACAGGTCCATGCGGATCAGGGCGATAAGCGACCAGGCTTTCAGGTGTTTCCCCTGAAGCTCCGGGTCGAGACGGATTTTGCCTCCGCCTCTGGCAAGGCGCATGCCAAGCTCGATGTCTTCCATCATACGCTGGGCGGGATCAAAGCCGCCGACCCTCGACCATGCTGCCCGTCGAACGGCGCCCAGACCGGTCCAGAAGCTCACGGGATGGCGGGTCGCGCGGGTGTGAACGTAATGGTGCAGCAGGTTGCGATGCGTGACCCGCGCGCCGCCAAAGCGGCGAGTGTAGGTGTTCTCGGAAATCTCAAGCACCCGGCCGCGGATAAGGCTTGCGTGCTCCTCAAGAAAGTTCTCGATATGGTAACGGTCGATCGGCGTACCGCGGTCGTAACCATATTCGCGACTGATCGGCGTCAGTCGATGCAGAGCGACGCAAGCGGCGCACGGATGGAGGAGCCTATGCGGGGTCATCCGGAACGCGTTTCCGATGACGAGCAGGGGCGCGGGACACGGCGCGAGCCGCTGATCTCCTGCATCACGATCTTCCTGAACGGCGAGGCCTTCATCGGCGAAGCCATCGAGAGCGTTCTCGCGCAGAGCTACTCGAATTGGGAGCTTATTCTGGTCGATGACGGCCCCGTCGACGGCGCCACGGAGATCGCCAGACGCTATGCCGCCGCTCACCCCGGGCGGATCACCTGTATCGAGCATCCGAACCACGAAAACCGCGGCATGAGCGCGTCGCGCAACGCCGGCGTGCGCATCGCTCGCGGCGAATACATCGCGTTCCTCGACGCTGACGATGTCTGGCTGCCGGATCGGTTGGTGCGCCATCTCGAAGTGCTCGATCCTCTGCCCGACATCGCGATGTCCATGTCGCCGACGCTGACGTGGTGCAGTTGGAATCGCGGGAACCTGCCGCGTTCGCGCCCCTGGCTGGCCGCCGACATGACGGCGGCGCTCGCGGTCCCGGCCGGGATCGCAATTTCGCCGCCCGATATGGCGATCAGCTGTCTGGAGGGCCACGGCGCCGGTCTTCCCGGGATTTGCAGTCCGCTGATCCGGCGGGACCCTCTCATCCAGGTCGGCGGCTTCGAGGAGCAGTTCCGGACGCTGTTCGAGGACCAGGCCTTCCTCTTCAAGATTTTCCTGAACTACAAGGTCATCGCACTCGATGTCGTGCTCGATTACTACCGGCAGCATGACGCGTCCGCCTGCCGAACCGAGGGTTCGGCGGGCGAGATGGAGAAGAGGGGGTGTTTCTGCAGTGGCTGCAGGGCTACATCATCGACAGAAAGAACAAGGACCCACGGCTCTGGCGCGCGTTGAGGGGTTAGATGCTGCGCTACGACAACCCGCGGGTCTGGAAGATCGCGCACTTCCCCAACGCCATCATTGAACGCCTGAACGGCAACGGTCGGCGCGCGGTTATCTGGCTGCTGACCCCAAAGCTCTACCAGCGTCTGCGCAGAGCTTTTGGCCTGCGGGAGATTGGGGGTCCGTCCGACTACGGCGTGCCCGCAAAAGGGTACAAGTCCGGATCGTAGCACCCGTGCGGCTGGGAGACGATATGATCCGACGGACGGGTGCTGTCCTGATTTGACCGGCATCGCCATTTCGAGGAGCGCAACGGCTGGTTATTGTCCTGATTTAACCGGCATTGGCGTCGTGCGTCCCGAAGGACGAACGATGCTGACCAGCCAAATTAGCGGGCATACGCCGCGGGCGATCTTCCCGCTTGATCGCGCTGTTACAGCACAAGACGCTTGGTTTGAATCGCCAAGCACCGGTTGCGGCATTTCCGTCCCGGTTCCTGACCGGCGCAGTCAGCGGCTGCGCGGCACCCCGGCCTCGCCCAAATCCCAGTAGATCCCGGCCATCACTCTGAGCGCCTCGCGGGCGA